>NZ_CP023691.1:1821645-2428860 GCF_008704855.1 Streptomyces platensis | reverse complement strand
CCACCGCACCAACGAGAACATGCTGGTCACACGAGGACAGCTGCCAAAAGCTGCGCCGTGACCGAGGCACCGTCCAGGGTCAGCACCGACTCCGGGTGGAACTGCACCCCGGCGAAGCCCGGACCGCGCAGCGCATGCACCTCACCGGTGGCCGCATCCCGGCTCAACTCCACGCGGTGCATCGCCAGTTCGGCCGCGGTGGTGTCATCGCAGCGGGCCGTGAAGGTGTTGTAGAAGCCCACCGTCTCCTCGCGCCCGAAGAACTCGATCCGCTCCTGCGCGCCCTGGAAGGGCACCTCCTTGCGGACGATCTCCAACCCCAGCTCCGCGGCGAGGAGTTCATGCCCGAGGCAGACCCCGAGAAGACCGTGCCGGTGCCCCGCGACCAGCTCGGCGGTCAGCGACCGCAGAAAGCGCATCTTGGGGTCGGCGGCGTCGGACGGATCGCCCGGCCCCGGGCCCAGCACCACCGGCCCCTGGTGCGCACGGGCGGCCGCGCGCAGCCCCGGTTCGTCGAAGCGGCGCACGGTGACGGTCAGCCCCGAGGTGCGCAGCAGATGCGCCAGCATCGCGGTGAAGGTGTCCTCCGCGTCGATGACCAGGGCGTGTCCGCTCAGCTCGGCGGTGGGCGCGGTGGTCTGCATCCGCAGCCAGAACGGCGCCAGATCGGCCCGGCGGGCGTCCAGCGCGGCCCGCACCCGCGGGTCGTCGGCCAGCCGCGGCGGCCGCCCCCCGTCCGCCGGTCGCGCGGGCGCCGGCCGCACACCCAGCGCGCTCAGCACCCCCGCGGCCTTGGCGTGCGTCTCGGCGACCTCGCCGTACGGGTCGGAGCCGCGCACGAGCGTGGCACCGACCGGCACCCGCAGCCGCCCCCCGGCGGAGATGTCGGCGGTCCGGATCAGGATCGGCGAGTCCAGTGTCTGCGCCCCGCCGGTGTCCCGCCCGATCAGCGCCAGCGCCCCCGCGTAGTAGCCGCGCCCCCGGCCGTCGGCGTCCACCGGCTCGTGCCGCTCGATCACCCGGCAGGCGTTCTGCACCGGCGACCCGGTGACCGTCGCGGCGAACATCGTCTCCCGGAGCACCTCGCGGACATCGAGGGTGGACCGGCCGCGCAGCTCGTACTCGGTGTGCGCGAGATGCGCCATCTCCTTGAGCCGTGGCCCGACCACCACACCGCCCTTGTCGCCGACGGTGCACATCATCTTCAGCTCCTCGTCCACCACCATGGACAGCTCCTCGACCTCCTTGCGGTCGCCGAGGAACGCCAGCAGGCTCTCGGCGGTGGGGCCGCCCTCCGGGTAGCGGTAGGTGCCGCTGATCGGATTCATCACGACCGTCCCGCCGGAGGCCCGGACGTGCACCTCGGGGCTGGCGCCGACCAGCGTGTGCACCCCCGGGCGGTGCACCACATACGTCCAGTACGCGCCGCGCTCACCGGCCAGCAGCCGCCGGAACAGCGCCAGCGCGTCGGCCGCCGAGAAGTCCGCGATCTCGCCCTCGAACGTCCGGCGGATGACGAAGTTCGCGCCCTCGCCGGTGCCGATCTCGTCCCGGACCACCCGCCCGACGATCCCGGCGTAGGCGTCGTCGTCCACGTCGAACGCCCCGTCCGTCACCCGCACGTCATGGGCGGGCAGCGCCGCGAATATGTCGTCCAGGGGCAGCTCGGCGGTCTCCCGTGGGCGCAGCACGGCCAGCGGGGCGCCATCGTCATGGGCCCGGAAGCCGCGCTCGCGGATCTGCCGGAACGGGATCAGCGCGAGCGCGTCGGTGACCGGCGCGTCCGGCACGCCCTCGCCCAGCGGGATGTCGGCCAGCCGCTCGACCTCCGTCACCTCGCCGGTCAGCACCTCGACGACGGGGGAGGCGGCCTCCCGCCCCGGGGTACGGCGGTACAGCAGGGCGAACGGCGGGCACGCGGGGTCGAGCAGCCGCTGGACGAGCGCGGCGGCGGGGGCGGGGGGCTCGCGGTGCATGGCGGGGGTTCCTTCCAGGAGAGGAGGAACGGCCGCCGGAAAAGGCTGAAGGCCGCCCCTCGGGCGGCCTTCGCGAAGTGTGGGATGTGCGCGCGAATCAGTGGGCCGCCGGATGAGCGGTCCACCACCAGTTGCTGTTCATCGCAGGTCGCGTGCACATGGAGGGCACCTTACCGGACCCTCCGAGTGCCCTGCGTCTCAAAGTCCGGATGCCGGGACGGACAGTCCGCCGGGACCCCGTAATGTGGGGCTTGTGACCGTGAACGCTGAAACCCACGCCGGTGGCAACACCTGGCAAGACCTGCCCGCGGCGCAGCAGCCTGACTGGCCGGACCAAGAGGCTCTGCGCGATGTGATCGCGGAGCTCGAGTCCTATCCGCCGCTCGTCTTCGCGGGCGAGTGCGACCAGCTGCGCGAGCGTCTGGGAGCGGTCGCCCGTGGTGAGGCGTTCCTGCTTCAGGGCGGCGACTGCGCGGAGGCCTTCGACGCCGTATCCGCCGAGCACATCCGTAACAAGCTCAAGACGCTCCTCCAGATGGGCGCCGTCCTGACCTACGCCGGGTCCGTCCCGGTGGTCAAGGTCGGCCGGATCGCCGGCCAGTACAGCAAGCCGCGCTCCAAGCCCACCGAGACGCGCGACGGGGTGACGCTGCCGACCTACCGCGGCGACTCCGTCAACGGCTTCGAGTTCACCGAGGCGGCCCGGATCCCGGACCCGCAGCGGCTGAAGCGGATGTACCACGCCTCCGCGGCGACCCTGAACCTCGTGCGCGCCTTCACCACCGGCGGCTACGCCGACCTGCGGCAGGTGCACGCCTGGAACCAGGACTTCGTGAAGTCCTCGCCCTCCGGACAGCGCTACGAGGCGCTGGCCCGCGAGATCGACCGCGCGATGAACTTCATGAACGCCTGCGGGGTCAACCCGGAGGAGTTCCGCACCGTCGAGTTCTACGCCTCCCACGAGGCGCTGGTCCTCGACTACGAGTCCTCGCTGACCCGCGTCGACTCGCGCACCGGCAACCTCTACGACGTCTCGGGCCACATGGTCTGGATCGGCGAGCGCACCCGTCAGCTGGACGGTGCGCACATCGAGTTCGCCTCGCGCATCCGCAACCCCATCGGCGTCAAGCTCGGCCCGACGACCACCGCGCAGGACGCGCTGACGCTCATCGAGCGCCTCGACCCGGAGCGGGAGCCGGGCCGGCTGACCTTCATCACCCGCATGGGAGCGGACAAGGTCCGCGACAAGCTCCCCGAGCTGGTCGAGAAGGTCACTGCCTCCGGCGCGCAGGTCGCCTGGATCTGCGACCCGATGCACGGCAACACCTTCGAGGCCGCCTCCGGTCACAAGACCCGGCGCTTCGACGATGTGCTGGACGAGGTCAAGGGCTTCTTCGAGGTCCACAAGAGCCTCGGCACGCACCCGGGCGGTATCCACGTCGAGCTCACCGGTGACGATGTCACCGAGTGCGTGGGCGGCGGCGACGAGATCTTCGTCGACGACCTCCACCAGCGCTACGAGACCGCCTGCGACCCGCGGCTCAACCGCAGCCAGTCGCTCGACCTGGCGTTCCTGGTGGCGGAGATGTACCGCGATCAGTGAGGCGATCGGCCGCTGACCTGCACCGACGGTCAGGGACATAGCAGAGGTGGGGCGCGGATCCTGTGATCCGCGCCCCACTGCGTTGTGTAGCCCCTGCCGGGCCAGGTAAGGTAAGGGTTACCTCACTGAAGATCAGCCGGATCGGTGGGGCATCCCACCGGAGGTGAACCGCGTGTACGTCTGCTCTTGCTTCGGGATCACCGAGCAGCAGGTCCGCGACCACGCGGATACGGGCGCCTGCACGCCCCGCCAGATCGCCTCCGCCTGCAAGGCGGGCACCGACTGCGGCGGCTGTGTGCGCCGTATCCAGTCGCTGCTCGGCCGTGGGGACTGCCCCCGCCGGGAGCTCATCGACAGCGGCGCGCCCGAGCCGCTGGCCGCGGAGGCGGGCGCAGTGGCGCCCGCGGCGCTCTCGGGGGCCGCGTAGCCCTCAGGGGCACCGGCGATCTCCCCCTGCCGGCCGGGCCGCCGCGGAGCGCGGGCATCCGGCAGCTCGCTCAGCTCGGCTGCTCGATGACCTGGGCGATGTAGAGCGCTTCCCCTAGCTTCTCGATCAGTTCCAGCTGGGTGTCGAGATAGTCGATGTGGTGCTCTTCGTCCGCGAGGATGTCCTCGAAGATATTCGCCGACGTGATGTCGCCCTTGTTGCGCATGAGCTCGATACCGCGCTTGAGCCGGTCGATGGCCTCGACCTCCACCTGCCGGTCGGCCTGGAACATCTCGGTGACGGTCTGGCCGACCCGGACATGGAACAGCCGCTGGTAATTCGGCAGACCGTCGAGGAAGAGAATCCGGTCCGTGAGGATCTCCGCGTGCTTCATCTCGTCGAAGGACTCGGAGCGGGTGTACTTCGCGAGCTTCGTCCAGCCGAAGTTCTCCTGCATCTTGGCGTGCAGGAAGTACTGGTTGATCGCGGTCAGCTCGGCGGTCAGCTGCTCGTTGAGGAATTCGATGACCTCGGGGTCGCCCTGCATGGCAGCGGGCTCCTTCCACGCGAGAACTGGGCAGGTGCCGCGCATCCTCGCACCGCCCGGAGTGAGGCGTCCAGTAAGTGCATGCTTAGTACGAGTTGCCCGAATCCCTCCCATCCCTGGTCATCGGCACCCCTTCCGGTCTGACAACATGGAGGCATGGGTCAGCCGGAAAGCCGCGAAGAGGAGCCTGTCGAGCTGCCTCCGGGGCAGCGGCTCCAGCGGGGCTGGCCGGTGACGCATTACGGGCCGGTGCCGAAGTTCCGCGCCGAACGCTGGGAGTTCCGGGCATTCGGCGCCACCGCCGACGGGGCGAAACACTGCTGGTCGCACGAGGAATTCACGGCGCTGCCGTACAGCACGGTCGTCGCGGATATGCACTGCGTGACGAAATTCAGCATGCTGGGAGCCGAATGGGGTGGGGTACGCACCCGGACGATCCTGGAGCTGGCGCCGCCGGCACCCGATGCCACCCATGTCATGGTGTGGGCCGAGTACGGCTTCAGTTCGAATTTGCGGATCGAGGATTTCGCGGCGGAGAACTGCCTCTTCGCCACCCATCGCTCCGGTGAACTCCTCACCGCGGAGCACGGATTCCCGGTCCGTCTGATCGTGCCGCATCTGTACGCATGGAAAGGGCCGAAATGGGTCCGCGGCATTGAATACATGCGGGCCGACCGCCGCGGCTTCTGGGAGGAACGCGGCTATCACAACCTGGGCGACCCGTGGCGCGAGCAGCGCTACTCGTACCAGGAAGAGCCCGGCGACGGCCCCGAGCTCTGAGCCGTGGCCCCGGGGCGGATTTCCGTGACCCGGCGGGCTCCGTGATCAGTGATACCGGTGCACCACCGCATGCCCCTTCCCCCGGCCGATCATCCACTTGTTGACCGGCGTGGTCACCACGAAGGCGAGCACCAGGGACGCGGCCAGAGTGCCCCAGAACAGCGCGTCCGAGAGCTGGGCATCCATGGCGCTCGGCCAGAGCACGATCAAACCGTTGTCGATCAGCTCCATGACGGCGATGGACAGTGTGTCGGCGGCCAGCGCGACCCGGAGCGCCGCCCGGAGGCCGACGCCCGCCGCCAGGACGCCGCGCACGGTGAGCGCATAGCCGAAGACGAAGGCCAGCACGATCGCCAGAATCATCGTAGGGACGTTGTGCCAGGCCAGCGCCGTGCCGATCACCATGCCGAGGATCTCGCCGATGGCACAGCCGGTCAGACAGTGCAGGGTCGCCCGGGCGGCCGGCGCCCAGCCGGCCGGGCCGGCGGCGGCGTGCGGGACGGCCGCAGCGCCGGTGTCCGGTGCTGCGGTTCCGTGCTCGTGCGGTGCCTGCTCCATGGAAACCCCCAACGCGAGGTAGCGGTCCCGGCCGGCGGTCTCAGGGCGCGCGCAGCTCCTTGAGCCGGGCCACGTCCGCCGCATGGCCCTCCTTGCCGCCCGGCGTCTCGACGACCAGCGGCACGCCGGCCGTCGCCGGATGGACGAACAGTTCGCCGAACGGCTCCGCACCGATGTGACCTGCGCCGATGTTCTCGTGCCTGTCCTTGTGGGCGCCGGCCACATCCTTGGAGTCATTGGCGTGGATCAGCTTCAGCCGGCCCTCGCCGGTGACGTCCACCAGCTCGTCCAGCAGCGCCTTCATCCCGCCGGGCGCCGCCATGTCGTGCCCGGCGGCGAACGCATGGCAGGTGTCGAGGCAGATCCCCAGCTTGGGGTGCCGGTCCAGCGCGTCGAAATACGGACCGAGGTCCTCGGCCCGCGCGCACAGCGACGCGCCCTGCCCCGCCGTCGGCTCCAGCAGCAGCCAGGGGTCGTCCGGATGCGTCAGCTCGTCGAGCAGCGGCCGCATCTGCTCCCTGACCTGCGCCAGCGCCACCGCACGGGCCCGTCCGCCGGTCGCCGAGCCGGTGTGCACGACCACCCCGAGCGCCCCGATCTCCCGGCCGCGGCGCAGGGAGTGCCGCAGCGACGCCACGGACTTCTCGACGGTCGCCTCGGTGTGCGAACCGAAGTTGATCAGGTACGGCGCATGGACGTACGCCGGAATCCCCTGCTGCGCACAGGCCGCCCGGAACGCCTCGTCCTGGCCGGGGTTGCCGGGGACCGTCGCCCAGCCGCGCGGATTGGCCACGAAGACCTGCACGACCTCGTCGCCCATCTCCTGGGCGTACGGAATGCCGGTCTTCGCCAGACCGCCGGCCACCGGCACATGACCGCCGACCGGATTACGGGCACGGGCGCGCTGCTCGGCGCTCTTCTGGGAGGGGGAGGTACTCACCCTCCCAGGGTGCCAGGTGCGCCGTGGCCGCTGTCCGCCGGACGGCCGCCACGGCGCGGCAGGAGGTTACAGCGCGCCCTTGAGCTTGATCGTGATCGTGCCGCCCTTCGGCGCCTTCTTGCCCGCCTCCACGGACTGCGACTCGACCTCGTCCTGCGGGAACAGGAACGGCTTGTCCACCTCGACCTGGAAGCCGAGATCCGACAGCTGCGTCTTGGCGTCCTCTTCGCTCTTGCCGGTGACATCCGGGACGGGGACCATCTCCGGGCCCCTGGACAGCGTCAGGGTGACCGTTTCGCCCTTGCCCACCGTGCGGCCCTCGGCCGGTGTCTGCCGGGCGACGGTGCCCTTGTCCTGGGTGGAGAAGACCGGCTCGTCGGCGAAGCGCACCCGCAGGCCCGCCGCCCGCAGGGTCTCGGCGGCGTCCGCCCGCTTGCTGCCGAGCACACCGGGCACCTCGATCTCGGCGCCCCGGCTGATGGTCAGCCCCACCGCCGTATCGGGATGCCGCTTGCTGCCCGCGACCGGGTCCGTACGGATCACCGAGCCCCTGGCCACCTCGTCGCTGAACTCGTTCCGCTCGGTGCCCGGCTTCAGCCCGAGGTCGCGCAGCTTGCGCTTGGCGTCCGCGACCGGGGTGCCGGACAGATCCGGGACGGCGACGATGTTCGGGCCCCGGGAGACGGTGATCGTGACCGTGCCCGTCCCCCGGATCTGCTTGCCGTTGGCCGGGTCCAGCTTCATCACCCGGCCGCGGTCCACAGTCGAGCTGAAGCCGCGCACCACCTTCACGCCCAGCCCCTCGTCCCGCAGCGTCCGCTCGGCCTTGGCCTGCGGCATGTCCAGCACCGCCGGGACGGTGGTGAACTGGCCGAAGTTGATGTACCAGACGCCGGTGCCCGCTCCGAGGAGCAGCAGCACCGCCGCGGTGATCGTGGCGAGCTTGTGCCGCTGGAGGAGCCCGCCACGGGGCGCCTCGGGCGCCTCGGATGCCCGGACCGGACGCAGCCGGGTCGTCTGCTCCGACGGCGGCACCTCCAGCCGGCTGGTGCGGTTCAGCTCCGCCTCGTCCGTCCCCGGCAGCGGCGGCTGTACGCCCTCGGGGCGGGGTATCACATCCGTACGCTCCGAGCCGTCGCCCGCCCCGCCGCCGAGGCCGCCCGCGGGCACCTCCTTGGCCTGCGGCGGTACGACATCCAGCTGGGCGTCCGTCAGCTGCGCACGGGCCTCCTGTGCCCGGTACAGCAGCGCCACCGCGTCCTGCGGGCGCTGCTGCGGATCACGGGCGCAGGCCAGCGCGACCAGCTCGTCCAGCTGCGGCGCGAGACCGGGCACCAGCCCCGACGGCGGCAGCACGTCCTCGTGCAGATGCTGGTAGAGGACCTGCGCCACCGAGCCGCCGTTGTGCGGCTTGCCGCCGGTCAGCATCTCGTAGAGCACCACACCGCAGGCGTAGACATCGACCCGGGCGTCCGCGGTGCCGTGCTCCATCTGCTCCGGGGCGAGATACGAGACGGTCCCCAGGACCGAGCCCGTCGAGGCGGTGGTGTGCGTGTCCACCGCCCGCACCAGACCGAAGTCGGCGACCTTCACCCGGCCGTCATCGCCGATCAGGACGTTCTCCGGCTTCATGTCCCGGTGCACCAGCCCGGCGCGGTGCGCGGCCCCCAGAGCGGCCAGAATCGGCTCCAGGACGTCCAGCGCGGCCCGCGGCTGGAGGGCGCCCCGCTCGCGCAGCACATCGCGCAGCGTGCAACCGGCGACGTACTCCATCGCCAGATAGACGTACGTCCCGTCCGTGCCCTGATCGAAGACGCCCACCACATTCGGATGCGACAGCCGCGCCACGGACTTCGCCTCACGGATGAAGCGGTCGACGAACGCCCCGTCCGTCGCAAGCGTCGGGTGCATCACCTTCAGCGCGAGCAGACGGTCCAGCCGGGTGTCCATGGCTTGGTAGACCGTAGCCATACCGCCTGCGGCGATGCGCGCCTGGACGCGGTAGCGGCCGTCGAGCAGCTGACCCACTAGGGGGTCCTGAAGGGTCGTATCCACGGCAAACGAGTGTATGGCCTATTCCTACGTTGTTGCTTTCCCGCCGTTCCGCTGCGCTTTGCCTCGGCCGACGTTTGCGGGTTCCCCGCCGTTGCGCCTGCGGCGGGCGTTGCCGCTGCGCGGGGCTGTCGGGGTGCGGTGACGGGCCTGCGCGGGTGGGGGTTTCCGGACTGCTTCGCTTTACGTCCGGAAACCCCCACCCGCTCCGGCCCGTCCCCTCCCGTTGGGGGTGGGGAAGAAGGCCGGTGGGGCTGACCGTAGTGGTCCGGCGCGCCTCGTCATCGGGGGAAATCAGCCACAGCGCCCGCCCCCACCCACCTGTACTCACTCCCCCACGGGAGGGGACGGGCCGGAGGGGCCGGTGTGTGGGACGTAAAGCGAAGCAGTCCCACACACCGGCCCCGGAGGTCCGTCACCGCACCCACAGCCCCGCGCAGCGGACCCCGCCCGCCGCAGGCGCAACGGCGAGCAACACCTACGGCGGGAAAGCCGAAAACGTGGGGCTAAAAAGCGGGACGCTCAGGGTCGAAGGCGGCCACCCCATCCGTCGGGGAGGACGCCACGGCGAAGTGGCGACGGGGGATGCGGCCGGCCCGAAGGGCCATGCGGCCCGCCGTCACCGCGTGTCGCATCGCTGTGGCCATCAGTTCCGGTTCCTGGGCGCGGGTGACCGCGGATGCCAGCATGACGGCCGCGCAGCCCAGTTCCATGGCCAGTGAGACGTCCGAGGCGGTGCCGGCGCCCGCGTCGAGGATGACGGGGACGGCGGCCCGCTCGGTGATCAGCTGGAAGTTGTGCGGGTTGCGGATGCCCAGGCCGGAGCCGATCGGTGAGCCCAGCGGCATGATCGCGGCGCAGCCCACGTCCTCCAGCTTGCGGGCCAGCACCGGGTCGTCGTTCGTATAGGGCAGCACCGTGAAACCGTCGTCCACCAGGGTCTCGGCGGCGTCGAGGAGCTCGATCGGGTCGGGCAGCAGGGTCCGCTCGTCGGCGACGACCTCCAGCTTGACCCAGTCCGTGCCGAGCGCCTCGCGGGCGAGCCGGGCGGTGAGCACCGCCTCGCCGGCGGTGAAGCAGCCCGCGGTGTTCGGCAGCACCCGGATCTTGTGGCGCTCCAGTACGGACAGCACCGAGCCCTGCACGGTCGGATCCAGCCGCCGCATGGCGACCGTCGTCAGCTCCGTACCGGAGGCGAGCAGCGCCCGCTCCATGACGTCGAGACTGGGCGCGCCACCGGTCCCCATGATCAGACGGGACGCGAAGGTGGTGCCGGCAAGGGTGAACGGATCGTCGGCCATGTCTGCGGATCAGCCTCCCTGGACCGCGGTGAGTACCTCGACGCGGTCGCCGTCGCCGAGCGGGGTGGTGGGCCACTGGGTGCGCGGCACCACGACTTCGTTGACCGCCGCGGCCACCCCGGCCGGTGCCTGGGACAGCGTCGCGACGAGCCGGTCGAGGGTGAGTCCGCCGGGGATCTCACGGGCCTCGCCGTTGACGGACACGGACACGGTGGACGCGCTCATGCGCCGGCCTCGCTTCGTTCGGCGGGCCGGCCCTCGCCGCCCGCGCGCCTGTTCACGGTTCGCTCGATGCGCTCGCTCATACGGGCTGCTCCTCGGGGGCACGGGTGGGTGCCGGCCCCGGGGTGGCGGGGGAGAAGCGCGCGGGGGAGAAGGGGCGGGCCTCCTCGGGGAGGCTCCCGGTGGTCAGGACCTCGGCCATCGCGTCACCGGTGACCGGCGTCAGCAGCACCCCGTTGCGGTAGTGGCCGGTGGCCAGGTGGAGGCCGGGCAGTGCGGTCGGCCCCAGGAGCGGCGCGTTGTCGGGGGAGGTGGGACGCAGCCCGGCGCAGGTCTCGACCAGCGGCAGCTCGGTGATGCCGGGGACCAGCTCATGGGCATCCCGCAGCAGCTCGTAGACCCCGCCGGCGGTCACGGTGGTGTCCCAGCCCAGCTCCTCGCTGGTGGCGCCGACGACCAGTTCGCCGTTCTCCCGCGGCACCAGGTAGAGGGGACCGCCGCGGACGACGGCCCGTACGGTGCGCGACAGGAAGGCGGGACTGCCCGCGGGCACCTCCGGCAGCCGCAGCCGCAGCACCTGGCCCTTGACCGGCCGCACCGGCGGCAGCACCTCGTCGGGGACACCGGCGAGACCGCCGCTGTGGCTGCCCGCCGCCAGCACGACCTGACCCGCCGACAGCCGGGTGCCGTCGGCGAGTTCGGCGCCCGTGGCGCGCCCGCCGCCGACCGTCAGCCGGACCGCCGCGCTCCGGTGGAACGCCACGCCGGCGCGCTCACACGCGGCCAGCAGGGCGCTCACCAGCCGCCGCGGATCGACCTGATGATCGCCGTCCACCCGCAGCCCGCCGCGCACCCCGGGGGCCAGCATCGGCTCCAGGCGGCGGCACTCGCGCCCCGTGAGCCACTGCGAGTCCAGTCCGGAGCGGGTCTGGAGCGCGTGCAGCTCGCGCAGATGGGCGCGGTCATCGGCGTCCAGCGCGACGGCCAGGGTGCCGCACCGCCGGTAGCCGATCCGCTGCCCGGCGGCCTCCTCCAGCTCTTCGGTGAACCGCGGATAGCGCTGCGCCGAGGCGAGATTGAGGCCCAGCAGGGTCTGCTCGCCGTAGTGGAGCTCGGTGACCGCGGCCAGCATCCCGGCCGCGACCCGGGCCGCACCGCCGCCGGGCGCGGGATCGGCCAGCGCGACGGTCAGCCCGCGGCCGGCCGCCCGCCAGGCGGTGACCAGGCCGATGACGCCGCCGCCGAGAACGAGCACATCGGGACGCGGCGCGGCCGGTCCCGTCGGTGTGGCAGGTGGATGCATGATCTTTCAGCCCCTCCCTTCGCCGGCATGACCCGGATCAGGTTCGTACGGTCGGAGGCCGGCCAGCCTCCCTCTCAGCCCGGTACGTCCGGGCTCCCGCGAGTGCGTGTATCCGTCAGCCTAATACGGGGCCGCGAGACGCCGTAAGGCACGGCCCCCGGCACCCAGGGGCCCGATTTCCGGGACGGCCGACGGTGACGGTGTGTCAGAGATCTCCTTGCGTGCTGCTGCGAGCGGCGTCACGGACCGTCCTAGAGTGATCGGGTGAGCGAGCAGAGCAAGTCCTCCCAGGCCCCTGACCGCACGCCGCGCGTCGTGATCATCGGCGCGGGAATCGCGGGTGTGCAGACCGCGGTCGCCCTGCGCGAACAGGGCTGGCGCGGTGCGATCACGCTCCTCGGCGACGAGCCCCACCAGCCCTATGACCGCCCGCCGCTGTCCAAGGCGGTCCTGCTGGGCAAGGCCGAGGGCTCCACCTTCGACATCGACTTCGCCGGCCTCGACATCGAGCTCCGTCTGGGCCACCCGGTCACCGCCCTGCTACCGGACGCCCGCCTCGTCGAGACCGCCGACGGCCCCATCCCCTACGACTACGCGGTCCTCGCCACCGGCGCCGAACCGATCGTGCTGCCCGGCAGTGAAGGCATGCCCGGCGTCCACCTGCTGCGTACCCTCGACGACGCCGAGCGGCTGCGTCCGGTGCTCGCCGCCCAGCACGAGATCGTGGTCGTCGGGGCCGGCTGGATCGGCGCCGAGTTCGCGACCGCGGCCCGGGAGGCGGGCTGCGCGGTCACCGTCGTCGAGGCCGCCGAGCGCCCGCTGGCCGGTGCGCTGCCCGCCGAGGTGGCCGCCCACATGACCGGCTGGTACACGGACGCCGGCGCCGAGCTGCGCACCGGCGCCCGGGTCGCGTCCGTCACCGCGGGCGCGGTCACCCTCGCGGACGGCGTGACCCTGCCCGCCGACGCGGTGGTCATCGGGATCGGCGCCCGGCCCGCGACTGGCTGGCTGGCCGGCTCGGGCGTCGAGGTCTCCCCGCAGGACGGCTCCGTCCTCGCCGACGACCGGCTGCGCACCTCCGTGCCCGATGTCTACGCGGTCGGCGACTGCGCCTCCTTCCCGTCGGCCCGTTACGGCACCCGCCTGCTGATCCACCACTGGGACAACGCCCTCCAGGGCCCCCGTACGGTCGCCGAGAACATCGCCCGCGGCGACGCCGAAGGGCTGGTCTACGACCCCGTGCCGTACTTCTGGTCGGAGCAGTTCGGCCGCTTCGTGCAGTACGCGGGCCACCACGGCAACGCCGACGAGCTGGTCTGGCGCGGCGACCCGGCGGGGGCCGCCTGGTCGGTGATCTGGCTGAGGGAGGGACGGCTCGTCGCGCTGCTGGCCGTGGGGCGGCCGCGGGACCTCGCCCAGGGGCGCAAGCTGATCGAGCGGAGCGTCGTACTGGACCGCGAGCGGGCCGCGAACGCGTCCGTACCGCTGAAGGCCGCCGCCGTGTAGCGCGCGGTGGCCGCCGGTTGCCGGGCGGCCGCCGTCACCCTCCGGTGTGCACGAAGCCCCTGATGGCGATGCCCGGCTACCGGCTGTCAGTGCGAGGTGGCAGGCTTGTCCTGTGACCGAGATTGACGCAAACATCGATGGACTCGTCCCCGCCTGGCTCACCCTCCCCGACATCGCCGAACAATTCGGAGTCGAGGTGACGCGCGTGCGGCAGCTGGTCAAGGAGGGCCAGCTGATCGCGGTGCGCCGCGGCGAGAACCGGGCGCTGCATGTGCCCGCCGATTTCATCAAGGACGACAAGGTGGTCAAGGGCCTCGTCGGCACCCTCACCCTCCTCAAGGACGACGGCTTCACCGATGAGGAGATGCTGGAGTGGCTGTTCACCCCGGATGACACCCTGCCCGGCACGCCTGCCCAGGCGCTGCGCGAGAATCGCGGCACGGAGGTGAAGCGCCGGGCCCAGGCGCTCGCCGTCTGACCCGCCCGGCGCGCTCCCGTCCAGCCGCCGCACCCGCATCCGTAACCGCACCCGAGGGGCGTACGTGCCGGAAGGCCCGGCCGTACGCCCCCGACCTGGGGGGAAGCCGCCCGATGAGCACCGCACGACAGGCCCTGGCCGATGCCCGGCTCTATCTCTGCACCGACGCCCGCAAGCGGCAGGGCGATCTGCCGCAGTTCCTGGACGCCGTGCTCGCCTCCGGTGTGGACATCGTCCAGCTGCGGGACAAGGGCATGGAGGCCGGTGAGGAGCTCCGGCACCTGGAGGTCTTCGCGGACGCCTGCCGGCGGCACGGCAAGCTGCTGGCGGTCAACGACCGGGCGGATGTCGCCCATGCGGCCGGCAGCGAGGTGCTGCACCTCGGTCAGGGCGATCTGCCGGTCCCGGCCGCCCGCGCCGTCCTCGGCCCGGACGTCCTCATAGGCCGCTCCACCCATGCCGAGGCCGAGGTGGACGCCGCGCTCACCGAGCCCGGCGTGGACTACTTCTGCACGGGCCCGTGCTGGCCCACGCCCACCAAGCCGGGCCGCCACGCCCCCGGCCTCGACCTGGTCCGCTACACCGCCGCCCGGAGCCCCGAGCGCCCCTGGTTCGCGATCGGCGGGATCGACGCCGGGAATCTGGACGAGGTGCTGACCGCCGGCGCCCGCCGGGTCGTCGTGGTCCGCGCGATCACCGAGGCGGACGACCCGGGAGCGGCGGCCGCCGCCCTGGCCAAGCGCATCCGCACCTGGGACGCCTAGCTGCTCGGCCGACCGGGATCACTTCGCGGCGGCGGTCGACGGTCGAGCGGCGGTTTTCTGTCGTCCCGGAGACCGGAAAATGTCCAACCAGTGGACATGAACCCGACCAACCAGGCATTACGCCGAAGACGGTTGGTGTGTGCCCCGCCGCTGGTTAACCTGCCGGTATGGCCCTAGGTACAGCTTCCACCAGGACTGATCGTGCGCACACGGTGCGCGAGCTGCTCGCTTCCGGCAAGCAGTCCTATTCGTTCGAGTTCGCCGCCCCGAAGACCGAGAAGGGTGAGCGGACCCTGTGGAACGCCATTCGTCGGATCGAGGCCGTCTCCCCGACCTTTGTCTCCGTGACGTACGGCGCCGGCGGCACCTCCCGTGACGGCACGGTGCGCGCCACCGAGCGCATCGCCACCGACACCACTCTGACCCCCGTCGCCCATCTGACCGCGGTCAACCACTCCACGGCGGATCTGCGCAACATCATCGGCCAGTACGCCGACGCCGGGATCCGCAATATGCTCGCGCTGCGCGGCGACCCGCCCGGCGACCCGATGGGCGAGTGGGTCAGGCACCCCGACGGCGTCGGCTACGCGGCCGACCTGGTCCGGCTGATCAAGGAGTCCGGCGACTTCTGCGTCGGTGTCGCCGCCTTCCCCGAGATGCATCCGCGCTCGACGGACTGGGACACCGATGTGGCACACTTCGTCACCAAGTGCCGGGCCGGTGCGGACTTCGCCATCACCCAGATGTTCTTCTACCCGGAGGACTACTTCCGGCTCAGGGACCGGGTCACGGCCGCGGGTTGCTCCACGCCGATCATTCCGGAGATCATGCCGGTGACGAACGTGCGCCAGATCGAACGGTTCGCTCAGCTCAGCAATGCGGCGTTCCCGCCCGAGCTGGCCGAGCGCATCCTGGCCGTCAAGGACGACCCCGCGGCGGTACGCTCCATTGGGATCGAGTACGCAACGGAACTGTGCGCACGCTTGATGGCCGAGGATGTTCCCGGGTTGCACTTCATTACCCTGAACCACTCCACGGCGACCCTGGAAATCTACGAGAATCTGGGCCTGCACCAGCAGTCCTGATCACGGTGGCCGGCGAGCGGCGGAAGAGGGGCGTATATGGGCTGGGCGATCCTCTACATCGCGTTCGGTCTGGTCGCCCTGTGGCTGCTCGGTGAGGTGCTGCTCCAGTACAAGGCGCGGCTGCGCTGGCGGTTGCTCGCCTTCACCGGCTTCCTCGCCGTGGTCATCGGCGTGATCGTCCCCTCGGTGATCGTGATCGGGCTGGGCCTGATCGCCTTCGCCATCGGGCAGACGCAGGTCACGCTCTCCTTCCGCCGCGGCTTCACCACCGGCTGGGCGCTGGGCGGCAAGCCCGGCGAGAGCCGTCGCCGGCGGGCCCGCCCGGGCGGGCCGCCGCCCGCCGAACCGACCCTGGAGGTCTCCGGCTTGGAGGCGGTCCCGCCCACCGGCGGCACCGCCCCGGCTCCCGATAGCGGCCCGGACACCTTCGAGAGCACCGGCGGCTTCCAGAGCCGCGACGCCTTCGACAGCACGGGCGGTTTCCAGAGCCAGGACGCCTTCGCCGCGCAGGAAACCATCGTCGGCCAGGGCCCTTTTCCCGCGCAGGACACGTTCGCCGGGCAGGGCTCCTACGGCGGGCCGGGCTCCTACAACTACCCCGCCGACGACGGCTATCGGAGCCAGGACCCCTACCAGCCGCAGCAGGACCAGGACGCCTACGCCACCCAGCCGTTCGCCGCCCAGGACGACTACACCCGGGCCGACGGCGGCGCCGTCTACGCCCCGCAGCCGATGCCCGACGAGACCGGCCAGTACGGCATCTACAGCCCCGACGCCCGCGGCCCGCAGAACGACTACGGCTACGACGCGTACAACGGCGCCGCCGCCAACGCCAACGGCAACGGCTATGCGTACGACGGGAGTTACGGCCAGGGCCCCGCCGCCCAGGACCCGTATGGCGACCCCTACGCGGCCTACGGCGACAATCCGGGCCAGGCCGGGCAGGCACCCTACGCCGACCCGTACCTCGGCACCCAGCAGTACGCCGCGCCCTACGACCCGTACGAGCAGCCGGACCCGTACGCCCAACCGCCCTACGGTGCGCAGCAGTACGACAGCCAGGGACAGCCGCTCGGCCCGTACCCCGGCCAGGGCTACGGCGAGACCCCGCCCGGCGGCGTCTGGGTCCCCCAACAGCGCGACACCGAACTCCCGCCCGAGCAGCCCTATCCGCCCTACCAGCAGCCGGGGTACGACGGGCAGCCATATCGTTATTAGCCCCACGCTTTTGTCTTTCCCGCCGTGGTGGTTGCTCGCCGTTGCGCCTGCGGCGGGCGGGGTCCGCTGCGCGGGGCTGTTGGGGTGCGGTGACGGGTCTGCGCGGGTGGGGGTTTCCGGACTGCTTCGCTTTACGTCCGGAAACCCCCACCCGCTCCGACCCGTCCCCTCCCGTTGGGGGATGGGGAAAGCGTTGGTGGGGGACCAGCGGGTGGTCCGGTGCGGCTCGTTGAACACAGGCAAGGGGCACGAGCACAGGCACAGGCGTGGGGATCGGCGTAGGCATGGGCATGGGTGGCCCCGCCCCCACTCACCGTCACTCACTCCCCAACGGGAGGGGACGGGCCGGAGGGGCCTGGTGTGTGGACGTAAAGCGAAGCAGTCCACACACCAGGCCCCGGAGGCCCGTCACCGCACCCACAGCCCCGCGCAGCGGACCCCGCCCGCCGCAGGCGCCACGGCGGGGGCCCCGCGCAAGCGGGCCACAAACGGCGAGGTCCCACACGGCGGGAAAGCCGAAAACGTGGGAAGCCTACGTAGAGCCGTGCCAGGTGTCGCCGTTGACGATGAGGCCCGCGACGATCGCGCCGGACATGCCGGCGTGGGCCGGGCCGCCGCCCGGGTGTGACCAGCCGCCGACCGCGTAGAGACCCGGTATCCGGGTGCGGTTGGCGGGTCGCAGGAAGCGGCCCTCCTGGCCGGCCAGTGCCGGGCCCGGGACCAGGGCGTCGTCCGTCGGGGGCAGCACCTCGCGCCGCAGCACCCGCTCCCGCAGCCCGGGTACCGCGGCCTCGGCGATCTCTGTCATCCGCTCGGCGTCGGCCGCCACGGCCTCACCGTCGGTCCAGTCGACCGGGCCGTGCGGAGCCACCGTCGCGGTCAGGGTCACGGCCTCGTGGGCGTCGTCCGGCCGGGTGGCCGGGTCGTCGGGGCGCAGCACCGTCACCGTGGGCCGGTCGCAGGGGGTCCGCAGGCCGGACCCGTCGCCGAACACACCCGCCAGCTCGGCCTCGCGGTTCGCGGCATGGACCACTGTCCGATGAGCGGCCTCCTTGGGGCGTGTCCCACGCAGTGCGAGGCAGACCGTGAGCCGTCCGGTGGCGCGGTCGCCCGGCCCCAGGTCGGGGCGGACGTCGTCCGCACCCCACGGCTCCCGCCCCTGGCAGAGCTCCATGAGCCGCACCGGATCGACGCCGGCGACCACGAACTCCGCCTCGGACACCCGGCCGTCGGCCAGCTCCACGCCCGCCGCCCGGCCGTCCTTCTCCACGATCCCGGTCACCGCCGTGCCGAAACTGAACTCCACCTTGCGCGCCACACAGCGCTCGTACAGCGCGTCGGCCAGTGCCCGCATCCCGCCGCGCGGATACCAACTCCCGAAGGTCTGCTCCATGTACGGCAGCACGACGGCGCTGGCCGGGGCGCTGCGCGGGTCGAAGCCGTACGCCAGCGCATGGCTCTCCAGCAGCGCGATCAGCCGGGGATCGGCCAGCTCACGGCGGGCCACCTCAGCGAGGGTGGCGGTCGTGGGGCCCTTGCCGCGGCCGAACAGGCCGCGCTTGCGCACCGCCGGATAGGGATCGCGCCCCAGCACCCGCCAGTCCGGCCACAGCGGCTCCTCCAGGAGCGGCCGGCGGGTGGCGTCCCAGGCCTCGCGGGCGCGGCCCACCAGGTCGCTCCAGCGCTCCCCGGCGCCCGCGCCCAGCGCCTGGTCGAGGGCCGCCAGCACACCGGCCCGTGAGGCGTTCGGCAGTGAGACGGCCGTGCCGTCGGCGAAGACATGGCGGGCGGCGGGGTCGACCTGGGTCAGCTCGACGCAGCTCTCCAGCGGCTCCCGGCCGGTCTTGAGGAACAGATCGCGGTAGACGGCCGGCAGATGCAGCAGTCCGGGTCCTGTGTCGAAGGCGAAGCCGTCCCGTGCCAGTTGTCGCAGCGCGCCGCCGTGCGTCGCGCCGCGCTCGAACACCGCCACCCGGTGGCCCGCGACGGCCAGCCGGGCAGCGGCTGCCATCGCGCCCATCCCGGCGCCGATCACCGCAATCCGTGCCATGCCTGCGACTTTATCCGGAGCCGCTGACAACGCCCGCACGGCTGTGGAAAACCCTCCCGGCAGCGGCCGCCCGCCGCCGGAAGCCCGAGGTCAGGTCACCGGAGGTGCCGTGCCGGCCGCCACGGCCGACCGCTTCTGCGCGCGCCGCTCCCGCCGCCGCTGGAGGAATCGGCGGATCCGCGACCACAGGAAGATCACCACCGCGATCCCCGCGGCCAGCAGCGTCCCCGCGATGACCGCCGCGGCCACCGGATGGAACAGGGCGAAGGCGATGAGCCCCGCGACCCCCAGATCCTCGGCCAGGCTCAGCACGATGTTGCTGGCCGGCTCCGGCGAGGCGTTGACCGCGATCCGGGTGCCCGCCTTGACCAGATGGCTCAGCAGCGCCGTCGAGCCGCCCACCGCGCCCGCCGCCAGCTCGGGCAGCGAACCGTTGTGGCCGGCCAGCAGCGCCGCCACCACACCGCCGGCGACCGGCCGGATCACCGTGTGCACGGTGTCCCAGACCGAGTCCACGTACGGGATCTTGTCGGCGACGGCCTCGACCACGAAGAGCAGCCCGGCCACGATCAGAACATCCGGGCGCTCCAGCGCCGCGGGCACCTCATCGGAGACGCCGGTCGCGCCGAGCAGGCCGAGGAGCAGGACGACGGCGTAGGCGTTGATCCCGCTCGCCCAGCCACTGGTGAACACCAAGGGAAGTACGGACACGCCGCAGATCGTAGGCCCCGACTGGGGGTCGGTGCTCAGTTTTGAGTATCCGTACTCAGACGCCGAGATGAGTAGGTACGCGGATGGGCCGGAGCCCGCCCGGACGGAAGAGTAGGGATCACGGAAGGGAAGCGGCGCCGCACCGCCGACACGGGGCGGCGGAGCGGCGCGGCTCCCGGACGTGACGGGGGAACACGGGGGACGCACGGGGGAGTACGGGGGAAAACGGGGGAAGCGCTGTCCTGGTCGGATCGAAGGGGGAACGATCCGTGCCAGGGCAGCGCACCCTTTTGTGCGGGTTCCGGGGGAAGGGAAAAGGGGTGCGCGCCGTAGCTGACCACTACGGCGCGCACCCTCTTTCCGCTTCCGGGGGACGTCCTTCCGTCACTGCGAGGGCCGGCCGCTGATCCTCCCCTGGAGCAGCCGCGACAGCGCCGCGTGCACATCGTCGAGCGACCGGTCCGGCTGGTACGACTGCCAGTCCAGGGCGGCCACCAGCACCATCCCGAACAGCGCCGAGGCGGTCAGCGGGATATCGATCTCCTCGCTCAGCTCCTCACGGGCGACCGCCTCCCGCAGCACGTCCTCCACCACCGTGATGGCCCGCTCCCGCACCACCATCAGCGTCGACTGCCAGGCCCGGTTGGTGCGCCACAGCTCGGCGACGTAGAGCTGGGTGAGCGCCGGGTAACGGGAGATGAAGTCCAGCCCGGCCCGGATCATCGCGTCCAGCGCGTCGATCCGGGTGCCGCCCCCGTCGGTCACCTCCTCGGCGGCCGCCTGGAGGGACGTCGCCAGCATCTCGATGCCGTGCCGCAGCAGCTCTTCGAAGAGCACGTTCTTGCTCGCGAAGTTGTAGTAGACGGTGCCCTTCGCGACACCCGCCCGCTCGGCGATCTCATCCACCGTGGTCGAGGAGAAGCCCTGTTCGGCGATGAGCGTGACCGCGGCTTCGAAGAGCTTGCGCCGGGTGGCGTCGCGGCGTGAATTGGAGCTGTCCATGGGGGCGATTGTGCCGCCCCCGGACGATTGATGCGCGGCGCGGAGCGCCTCCGGCAGGGCGGTGGTGGGCGACGGGCGGGCGCTCACAGGCTCAGTTCCGGATGCAGGTCCTTCATCCGCACCACCTGGCGGCCGCGCGCCGTCAGGGACGTCAGCGCGAGGGCCCCCGCGGTGAACGCCAGCAGCACCACACTGCCCTGCCACACGGGCGCGAGGTCACCGCCCGTGATGAGCCGGCGCAGCCCCTCCACGATGTAACTCATCGGCAGATAGGGGTGGATGGCGGCGAAGAAGCCCGGACTGGTCTGCACCGGATAGGTGCCGCCCGCCGACGTCAGCTGGAGCATCAGCAGCGCCAGCACCAGGATCCGCCCGGCCGGTCCGAACTGCGCGTTCAGCCACTGCACCAGTGCCGAGAAACACGCCGTGACCAGGACAAGGAACCCGATGGTGCCGGCTGCCCGCACCATCTCCAGACCGATCGCGAAGTGCAGTACGGACATCAGCGCCGCGGTCTGAAGCACCCCCACGCCGAACACCGGCAGCCAGCCCGACAGCGCCACCCGCCAGGAGGCGGCGCCCATCGCCAGTGCCCGCCGGTTGAGCGGCTGGATCAGCATGTACGCCACCATCGCGCCCACCCACAGGGACAGCGGGATGAAGTACGGGGCGAACCCGGTGCCGTAGTTGGGCGCCTTGTGGGCCGCGTCCGAAGACAGCTGCACCGGGTCGGACATGACCAGGGTGTGCGCGTCGCGGTCCTTCTTGCCGTAGTCGGGGATCCGCTTCGCTCCGTCGTGCAGCCCGCCGGCCAGCTTCTGCGAACCGTCCGAGAGCTTGAACATGCCGCCGTTCAGTGTCTGCGCGCCGTCCTTGAGCCGGCCCACACCGGAGTCGAGGTCGCCGATCCCGGCCGCCGCGCGGCCCGTACCGTCGTGCAGCCGGTGCGCACCGTCGTTGAGCCGGTTCGCGCCGGCCGCCAGCCGGGCGTTGCCGGCGGACAGTTTGCGCGCCCCCGCGGACACCTTGTGCGCCCCGTCGTTCAGATCGTTGATCTTCTTGACCGCGGCATCCATGTCGGCGCCCAGGGTGGGCCCGCGCTGCGCCAGCTCGTTCGCCAGGGAGTGCAGGGTGTCCAGGTCCCGGCCCAGTTGGTCGAGGTTCTTCTGGTCGTGCACATAGCCGCTGACCTCCTCGGCCTTGTCCGCCGCGGTGGCCGCCTCCTCCTTGAGCTGCTTCAGCTCCGCACAGGAGGTGTCGAGCCGCACCCCGCTCTCACAGCGCAGCCGGTAGTAGGAGGCCATGTGGTCGGAGATCCCCCGGGAGAGCTTCGCTCCCGTGGAGGCCGCGGCGGGAAGCTTGTCCAAGTGGTCACGGATCGCCTGCGAACCGTCGGCGACGAGCTGCGCCGCCTCGCCGATCTCCTTGCCGTGCGCCCGGATGAAGGGCCCCACCTTGCCGACGACTCCGTTGACCTTGTCGGCCAGCTGCTGGGTGCCCTGCGCCACCTGCCCCGAGCCGTCGGCCAGTTGGCGCGAGCCGTCAGCGGCGGTCCCGGCTCCCCGGGCGAGATCGGAGCTGCCCCGGGAGAGCCGCCCCGCGCCCGCGTCGAGGTCGCCCAGGCCGGTGACGAGCTTGCCGCTGCCGTTCTTCGCGGTGCCCAGGCCGTCGGCCAGCTTGCCCGTGCCGTGCTTGGCCTGCCCGATGCCGTCCTTGAGCCGGTCAGCGCCGCTCGCGGCCTGTTCGGTCTTGCCGTGCAGCGTCGAGAAGGAGACGAAGATCTTGTCCAGGAAGGTCCGCGACGACTTCGTGGAGGCCGCGGAGCGCACCTCGGAGAACACCGTCCGGGAGATCTGCCCGACGATGTAGTTGTTCGCGTCGTTCGTCCGCACCTTCAGTGCGCCGGTCTCCGGATGGTCCCCGGAGCTGGAGGCGATCCGCCGGCTGAAGTCCTTGGGGATGGACAGCGAGAGGTAGTACGAGCCGTCCTCCACGCCCCTGGCGGCCTCCTTGGCGTCCACCGGCCGCCAGTCGAAGGTATGGCTGTCCCGCAGCCCCGAGACGATGCTGTCGCCCGCCGAGATCCGCTTCCCGCCGACGGCCGCGCCGGTGTCCTCGTTGACCAGCGCGACGGGGATCTTGTCCAGCCGCCCGTACGGGTCCCAGAAGGACCACAGGTAGAGCGCGCCGTACAGGAGCGGCAGCAGCAGGAGGGCGGCCAGCGCGGCGCGCGGCAGTTTGCCCCTCCCGAACCGCTTCAGCTCAAGCGCGGCCAGTTTCGGCGAGCGCATCGGCCGCCCCCTCCTCGTCGTGCCCGTCGTCGGCGGGGGCCTTGGAGGGGGGCTCGGCCGGTGCGCTGTCCGCGCTCGCGGTGCCGGCCGGTCCGGAGGGCTCGCCCTGGCTGTCCTTCCCGGCCTTTCCGGCCTCGCTCTCCTCGCGGCCCTCGGGGGTCTTGCTCTCCTCGCTGTCCGTGGTGGAGGTGGAGGTGCCGGACGCGTCCTCGGGGGCGGTGGGCTCCGGGCGGCCGCCCGTACGCACCAGCACCACGTCCTCGTCGCCCACCGGCGGCTCGCTGCACACCGCGAGCACCGTGGTGCCGGCCGCCGCGAGGCCGTGCAGCATCTTCCAGGCCGCGCCGCGCTCGTCGTCGGACAGCTTCAGATCGGTGTCGTCAATGGCCAGCAGCCGGGGGCCGCCGATCAGCGCGAGCGCCACGGACAGCCGCAGCGCCTCCAGCCGCTCCAGGTCGCGCACGGACGTACGGATCCCCTTGGGCAGCGACTCCAGGTCGAGGCCGGCCGCGGTCAGTGCGGTGTCCACCAAGGCGCGGGCCGCGGCCCTGCGCTCGCGCCGGGGCTTCAGCAGCGCCCGCAGTGAAGCGCCGAACCGGCCCTGCAACAGGGCGCGTTCCCGCAGATGCTCGCCCACGGTGAGCGCCGGATCGAGCTCGGCGACCCCCGGCACATGGGCGAGCGCGGTGACGGACCGGACCGCGGACTTCTTCTTGGGCAGTGGCAGGCCGCCGACCTCGGCGGTGCCCGCGGCGGACTTCATCCGGCCGGTGAGCGCGAGCAGCAGACACGTACGGCCCGAGCCCGAGGGGCCCTGTACGGCGATCAGCGAACCGGGCGCGGCCGTGAAGTCGATGTTCCGGAACGCCCATCCGCGGGGGCCCTTGACCCCGAATCCCGTGGCCGTGACCGCCGCCCCGTGCGGGGTGCTGTCCACGATCCCCTCCTTTGAACTGACTGGTCAGTTCAAAAAGTATGCCGCATCCCACCCCCCGTTCCGCAAGGGGATGTTCGGAATCCGTTCCCGCGAATTCGCGGATCAGGCCGTCCCCTTTTCGACGAAAGTGCAGGCCAGTGCCGATTGTCAGTGGCGTACGTCACGATGGGCTCATCCGGTCCGAATCGGCATTCGGTCCCGAACCGGCATGCGACGACAGGAGGTTCGTCATGGCAGCTCGTCCCGACAGGGGCAGCTCCGCTGCGTACGGTCCCCCGAGCGATGTCCACCCCGTCCTGCGGCGGGCGACCGCACCACCCGCCGCACTCGCCCTGCTCACCCAGGCCCAGCAGGGCCTCGACGAAGCACAGACCCTCGAAACTCCCAACGAGCAGTTCGCCACGGCCCATCTGGCCGCGCTGCGCACCGCCGCCGCCGTCCTCGCCGTCCGTGGCCGGCCGGAGACCACCGTGCGCCGCAGGCAGCGTATCCGCAGCGCCTGGGAAGTGCTGCCCGAGGTCGCGCCCGAACTCGCCGAGTGGAGCGCCCTGTTCGCCGCCGGCGCCGCCCGCCGCGCGAAGGCCGAGGCCGGCATAGCCGGTGCGGCCAGCCGCCGTGACGCCGACGATCTCCTGCGCGACACCGCCATGTTCCTGCGCCTGGTGGAGCGGATGCTGCTCCTCCAGCCCTCCGTGCCACCCCAGCGGGCGGGGTGAGCAACGGCTGAGCCCGGGGCGGGGAGGCGGCGGAGGAGAGCGGGAGGAGCGGAGCGGGAGGAGGGGAGTGGGGGTGGGGTGGGGCCGGGGCGCCGGGGGAAGGGGAAGCAGCGGTACTCGGCTCCCACCGCCCACTGCCCACCCACCTGCCCCACGCCCGCCTCTCCGCCCACCGCCCCGCCTCTCCGCGCCCCCGGGCCGCTGCCCCTCCGCTCCGCCACCTTGACCACCCGCTTCACCACCCGTCCCTCTCCCGCCCCGCCGAGCGCCACGGCGGCTCCCGGTGGCTCCGCAGGCGGTGGACGGCGCGGGACGGAATAGGGTGGTGAACGCCTAGACGTTCATGCCCCCGCCGAGGAGCCACCCGCCGTGTCTGACCCGCTGCGCCCGCGCGCATCCCTTCGTACCGCCGTGGTCTGGGAGGTCCTCAAGGACGCCCTGGAGCGCCGGGTCAAGGCCACCGGCCGCGACGCGCTGGACGTCCTCGACACCGGCGGCGGCACCGGCAACTTCGCCGTGCCGGTCGCCCGCCTCGGCCACCGCGTCACGGTCGTCGACCCCAGCCCCAACGCCCTCTTCGCCCTGGAGCGCCGCGTCGCCGAGGCGGGCGTCGCCGACCGGGTACGCGCGGTCCAGGGCGACGCCCACGGCCTGTTCGACGTCGTCGAGCGCGGCGGCTACGACGCCGTGCTCTGCCATGGCGTGCTGGAGTACGTCGACGACCCGGCCGAGGGTCTCCGCAACGCCGTCGACGCCCTGCGCCCGGCCGGCACCCTCAGCCTGCTCGCCGCCGGTCTGGGCGGTGCCGTCCTCGCGCGCGCCCTCGCGGGCCACTTCACCGAGGCCCGCCAGGCCCTCACCGACCCGGCCGGACGCTGGGGCGAGGGCGACCCGGTCCCGCGCCGCTTCACCGCCGATCAGCTCACCGAGCTGGTGTCCGCCACCGGCCTGGAGGTCGGCGCGGTCCACGGCGTACGGGTCTTCGCCGACCTGGTCCCCGGCGTGCTGGTGGACACCGAGCCGGGCGCCATGGAAGCGCTGCTGAAGCTCGAGGCGGCCGCCGCCGAACAGCCCGCCTTCCACTCCGTGGCCACCCAGCTGCACGTCCTCGCGGAACGCGACTGACCCAGGCGGCTCACGCGACTACCGCGTGCAGTCGGCCACAGACCACCCGATCAGCCCCTTCGCCCCGTATGATCGGGGTACGACGTTCCGGCATGACGGACAGGCGGGTGGGGAATGCAGGCAGCATCACCACCGGTCGCCGTGGCGGCCCGGACAGTGAACTGGCGTCGAGGGGCGGGTTTCACGGGGGCGATTCCCTGCCTATCCTGAAAGGGTCGCACCCGGTCGCCCCCCGCGACCGACGAGTAGGAGGACTCCGTGCCGCTCTCGGAGCACGAGCAGCGCATGCTCGAGCAAATGGAGCGAGCGCTGTACGCCGAAGATCCCAAGTTCGCGACAGCGCTTGAGGGAAGCGGGCTGCGTACGTACACCCGGCGACGGGTTTACCAAGCGGTCGCGGGCTTCCTGGTGGGTATCGCCCTGCTCATGGCCGGAATGGTCGCGCAGCAGATCTGGATCAGTGTGGTGGGCTTCCTCGTCATGCTCGGCTGCGCCGTGCTGGCGGTTACCGGCTGGCGCAAAGCTCCCAAGCCGGGTGAGCAGCAGTCTGCGGGTTCCGGAGGCGCCGCGGGTGCCCCGGCGCGCAGTCAGGCCAGGCAGCGGCGCTCGATGATGAACCGTATCGAGGACCGCTGGCAGCGACGCAGGGACGAACAACAGGGCCACTGAGCCACGACGGAGCGGCGGATTCGCGGGATTTCCCCGAATCCGTCGGGAGCGTCTCCCTGAGCGACTCCTCGTGCCCCGGGAGATGTTTCTTTCCGTCATTCTTCCTGTTGCGTCTCACGGCGCTTTCCGTCACTCTTTCCCGCCGCGTTTTCGCCGTTGCAGTTTGCCGTCTCCGGCCCGCAGTTCGCCCTCCGCGGGCCCGTTAGTTCTCCGTTCCTTTCCGCCCTTCGGCACGCAACACGTTCTCCGGTGGCGCCGGAAGCGGAAATGTGCTGGGGCCGCCCGATCCTGTCGGGCGGCCCCAGCACATTTTTTGCCGTGTGGTCAGGCCCGCCGCGGGCCCGGCCGGAGGGCGGCCAGCGCGCGCCGTGCCGTGGCCACCGGGCGGCTGGTACGGCAGCGGAGCAGCAGTGCCGACCAGCGGGCCGACCAGGCCCAGCGGAGCCGGACCGCGGAGCGCGGGGCGAGCTGGGCCCGCAGCCGCAGACCACGGCTCGCACCCGTCCGCAGCCCGGCCCGCACCTGCTGTACGTCCGGGGCGAGTCCGGACACCGGCTGCGGATGGGGGGCGTACAGCACCTGCTCGACCGCCGCCGCGACTCTCCGGGCGGCCCCGGCGGGCTCCGGTGGCAGCTCTCCGATGTGGATGATGCGCTCGGCGGCCTTGCGCGGGGTCAGTGACTCGTCCGGCAGGATGCCGAAGTCCCAGGCGGTGTCCAGCAGCTCCCGCCAGGCGGCGAGGGTGGCCGCCGTCGGGTCGTCGTGCGGGCCCGCCAGCCGTCCGGAGCGTATGCGCAGGCGCCACAGCAGCGGGCCCGCCGGCAGCAGCAGGACCAGCAGCGCGGCCAGTGCCGCGACGACGGCCGGCCAGGGGGACGAGCCGCCGTCCGGCGGGCGGGTACCGGCCTCCGCGGGCAGCGGGACGCAGGCCGAACCGGAGCCGGACCGCCGCTCACCGGGGCCACAGGACGGGTCCGCCGACGGGCCCGCCGAGGGGGCCGCGGACCGGGAGGGCGCGGGGTCCGGGCTGCCGGGGTCGGGGGTGTCCGGGGTGTCGGGGTACGCGTAGTCCGGGACACTGCCGCGGCTCGGGGTCGGTTCGAAACGGGTCCAGCCGATGCCCTGGAAGTACAGCTCCGGCCAGGCGTGTGCGTCCTTGAGGCCGACCGAGGTCGTGCCGTCGGGCTGCTTGGTGCCGGGGGTGAAACCGACCGCTACCCGGGCCGGGATCCCCAGCGTCCGGGCCATCGCCGCCATCGAGAACGAGAAGTGGACGCAGAAGCCCTCCTTCTGCCGCAGGAAGCGCGCGATGGCCTCGGAACCGCTGCCGGCCCGGACCTGCGTGTTGTAGCTGAAGCCGCCGTTGAGGGCGAACCAGTCCTGGAGCTTGACGGCCCTGGCGTAGGCGGTCGGGGCGCCGCGCGTGACCTGACGTGCGGTGCTGCGGACGACCGGGGGCAGCGAGCGGGGCACCTTGGTGTACTCGCGCAGCAGGTCGGCGGGGGGCGCCGGGGCGGCGGCCAGCTGCCGGGACGTGGGCCGCACCTGGAGGCTCTCGACCTGGTACTGGAGGCCGTGGGTGTTCTGTCCGCGGTCCCCGACGAGGGTGCGGCCCTGCGGCTCGAAGCGCCAGCGCCCGGAGATGTCCACCTTGGAGGCCGGGTAGGGGAGCGGCAGCCAGTTCTGGGCGTACCACTCGGCGGTCGAGATCGAGGTGTTGACCCGGTCGAGGTCGACCGCGGTGCTGAGGCCGGTCGGTTGCGGCAGCCGCTCCGGGACGTCCGTGACCGTGCGCTCGGACGGCTTCCAGGTCGTGCCGTCGAACTGGTCGAGGGCGACGATCCGCAGATACAGGCCGCGGGTGTCGGCGGCGGTCGTGCGGTAGTTGAGGACTTCCTTGTCCTCGGGCTGGTTGAGGCTGTCCTGGAGGGACACCAGGGGGTTCACCGCGGAGATCGTGCCGCCTCCGCCGCCGGGGCCCGCACCGCTGCCGCCGGTGCCGAACAGCCCGCCGCCAAGGGAGGGCAGTAAGGCGGGCACCACCAGGGCGATCCCGAGGACCAGGGCGCCGATCCTGCGGCCCGTACGGACCGGGGCCAGGACCGGACCGCCGAGGGCGGCGAACGCCTGGCCGCGGTCCGGCCGGCTCGCGTCGGCGCCCCCGCCGAAGACCCGGCCCCACTGGGAGAGCCGGTCCCGGCCCTCGGCCAGGAGGAGCAGCAGATAGCCGGCCGCCGCGATCAGGAACCGCAGCCAGCCCGCGCCGCCCTGGGACAGCCCGGCCGCCACCGAGTAGAGCGCGAGCAGCGGCAGACCGGCGGGCGCGGCGCTGCGGTACGTGACCGCCAGCGCATCGACTATCAGGCCGATCACCAGCACTCCGGCGATCAGCAGCAGCCGGATGCCGGGGGTGACGGGGGCGGGGATGGCGTACCGGCCGACGTCCCGCACGCCGGTCTGCAGCAGCCGGCCGAATTCCGCGAGGGCGTCCGGGCCCGGCAGCAGGCCGAGGATCGCCTCGCTCGGGGTGAAGAGCAGGGTCATCAGCAGCACGCCGGCCAGCAGCTGGACGCCGATGACCAGCGGCCCGGCCAGGGGGACCCGGCGCGCGGCCGCGCCCACGCCCGTCAGGAGGGCCAGCAGGACCGCCGCCTGGATCAGCCAGCTGATCGGTTCCACCAGCGGCAGCAGTGCGCCGGCGGCACACAGCGTCGCCACCGCCGCACACAGCGCCAGCCGCGCCCGGCCGCTCATGCCCGTGCCTCGCTTCGCTCGGGGCCGCCGGGGCAAGGCCCGCGCCGGCCGTTGATCCGACCGCTGATCCGGCCGCGGGAACGCCGCGCGCCCGGTTGTCCGTCCGCGGGCAGCACCTCGTCCCTCACCGGCCCCTGGCCCGTAAGCCGTCCATCGCGCCCGCTCCCGCTCATGACCGGCCTCCCGCCACCGTCTCCGGGGTGCCCGTACGCTCCGCGGCCGCGCGCCACAGGGTGGGGAGGGTGTCCCCGGGCGTCACCGGCAGCGCCGTCCAGCCGGCCTTCCGCAGCAGCTGAAGGCGTTCGGCCACCGGGACCTGGCCGTCGGAGAATCTGATGCCGCCGGGGCCCCGCGTCCAGGCGTCGCCGTCCAGGACGAAGGCGACGGCCGCGCCGCTGCGCTGCCGCATCCGCCCGGCGACCACCGCCTGCTCCTCGTCCAGATCGCCGAAGAAGGCGACCAGCAGTCCTTCGTTGCCGCCGCGCAGGACGTCGTACGCCGCCGACAGGCCGTGCTCCTCGGAGCGCTCCACGACGGCGAGAGTGTCCAGCAGCAGGCCCGCGGCGTCGGCGGAGCCGGTGCCGCCCGCGAAGCTGCCGGCGCCGTCGGGCCCTGGCACCGAGCTGCCGGTGTCGGTCAGCAGCCGCACCGAGAAGCCGCGTTCCAGCAGATGCACCGCGGTGGAGGCGGCGCCCGCCACCGCCCACTCGAAGGCCGAGTCGGGGCCCGAGCCCGGGTGGGCGTCCTCGCGGGTGTCGAGCAGGACCGTGCAGCGCGCCTTCTGCGGCTGCTCCTCCCTGCGGACCATCAGCTCCCCGTAGCGCGCGGTGGAGCGCCAGTGGACGCGGCGCAGATCGTCGCCGTGGCGGTAGCCGCGCGGGATGACGTCGTCCTCCCCGGCCAGCGCCGGCGAGTGCTGCCGCCCCTCGCCGTACCCGGCGGCCTCGCCCACCTGCCGCACGGCCGGCAGCGGTTCGACCCGCGGCACGACCGTCAGGGTGTCGGAGGCGCTGAACGAGCGGGTCAGCTCGCACATTCCGAACGGGTCCGAGAGCCGCAGCTGAAGCGGCCCCAGCGGATAGCGTCCGCGCAGATCGGAGCGGACCCGGTAGGAGACCTCGCGGCGGCCGCCGGCCTCGACCCGGTCCAGGATGAAGCGCGGCCGGGGGCCGAGGACATACGGCACCCGGTCCTGGAGCATCAGCACGCCGGTCGGCAGCCGGGACACGTTCTCCATCCGCAGCCGCACGCGGGATTCGGTGGCGGCGGGCACCCGCGCGGGGGCGAGCGTCCGGCTGCCCGCGACGCGGTAGCGGGTGCGGTGCAGCACCAGGACACACACCAGCGGGAGGGCGGCGAGCAGCAGCCCGACCCGCAGCAGATCCGCCTGCCCGAGGAGGTAGGAGCACACCGCGGCGGCCACCCCGGCCGCCAGGAACGACCGGCCGCGGGTCGTCAGCCCCGCGAGGGCCGCCCGCAGCCCGTCCCGTTCCGGAGCGCCCTCGCTCCCCCCGTCGGACATCACAACCCCCGTACGCCGGGCGGCCGCTGGCCTGGTGTCCGCCACGGCTGGGCGGACGGCTCGGGGACCGGGACGCGCTGGAGGAGCTCCAGCACGATCTGCTCGGCCGTACGGCGGTTCAACTGGGCCTGGGCGGTGGGCAGCAGCCGGTGCGCGAGCACCGGTACCGCCAGCGACTGGACATCGTCGGGGAGGGTGTACTCCCGCCCCTGGAGCGCGGCCGACGCCTTGGCGGCGCGCAGCAGATGCAGGGTCGCCCGCGGTGAGGCGCCGAGCCGCAGCTCGGCGTGGCTGCGGGTGGCTCCCACCAGATCGACGGTGTATCTGCGGACCGTATCGGCGACATGGACCGTGCGCACCGCGTCGATCAGCTTCACGATCTCGTGGGCGTGCGCGACCGGCTGGAGGTCGTCGAGGGGGGAGGCGCCGCCGTGCACATCCAGCATCTGCAACTCGGCCGCCGGGCTCGGGTATCCGATCGACACCCGGGCCATGAAGCGGTCCCGCTGTGCCTCGGGGAGCGGGTACGTGCCCTCCATCTCCACCGGGTTCTGGGTGGCGACCACCATGAAGGGGTCGGGCAGCTGGTAGGTCTGCCCGTCCATCGTGACCTGGCGCTCCTCCATGGACTCCAGCAGCGCCGACTGGGTCTTGGGCGAGGCGCGGTTGATCTCGTCGCCGATCACGATCTGGGAGAAGATCGCGCCGGGCTTGAACTCGAAGTCCCGCTGCTGCTGGTCGAAGATGCTGACGCCGGTGATGTCCGAGGGCAGCAGGTCGGGCGTGAACTGGATGCGCCGCACCGAGCAGTCGATGGAGCGGGCCAGTGCCTTGGCGAGCATGGTCTTGCCGACGCCGGGCACATCCTCGATGAGCAGATGTCCCTCGGCCAGCAGCACGGTCAGCGCGAGCCGTACGACCTCCGGCTTGCCCTCGATCACTTGCTCCACCGACCGGTGAACCCGCTCCGCGGTGGTGGTCAGATCGCTGAGGCTCGCTCGTTCGTCATACGTCGTCACTCGGCCCTCCTCGGCCCGTACCAAGGGCCGATGCCCCCTTTACGGACCCGGCCCACCCCGAACGTGCGCATCGCCCCCGGCCGGGGGCCAGGACGACGGCACCTACGCATTCTTGCTGCCCGCGCGGCTTTGCGTCATGACCTGTGGATAACTCACAAGGTTATCTCCCGGCCTTCCCGGCGAACCCGGCTTTCCGGGCAGGTTCCGTCGCCGGGAAGGCCGGGCCGGGGTCAGTGCTGGGGGTCGATCTCCCGCAGCAGGCCGGTCGTGACGTCGAAGACGAAGCCGCGGACGTCGTCGGTGTGCGGGAGGAAGGGGGAGGTGCGCACCCGCTGCATGGACTGCCGTACGTCCTCGTCGAGGTCCTTGAACGCCTCGACCGCCCAGGTGGGGCGCTGTCCGACCTCGGCGGCCAGGTCGTGGCGGAAGTCCTCGGTCAGGCTGAGCAGACCGCACCCGGTGTGGTGGATGAGGACGACGGACCGGGTGCCCAGCGCGCGCTGGCTGATCGTCAGGGACCGGATGATGTCGTCGGTGACCACCCCGCCGGCGTTGCGGATGGTGTGGCAGTCGCCGAGTTCGAGACCGAGCGCGGCATGCAGATCCAGCCGGGCGTCCATACAGGCCACGATGGCGACCTTGCGGACGGGCCGGGCATCCATCCCGGGGTCGGTGAAGGCGGCGGCATAGCGCTTGTTCGCCTCGACGAGACTGTCGGTGACCGTCTCACCGGTACGAACGGCACCGTCGGCGGAGGGGGGCAGCGGCTGCGACGCAGGTATGGACATGGTTTCACCGTAATCGGCGCCGGTCGTTTCAGCCGCATGAGAGGTCGGGCATAGGGGTCATCATCACTCCTTGTGAGGTAACCCACAGGTCCGTCCGTCCCGCCGCCGTCCGGGTGAGAAGCCCGCGGCACGGGCGGCGGGAAAGCCGTCGCGGGACGCGCGCAACCGGTTGATTGACCGGGGCAGCCGGTGGACTAAAGTGGCGCGAAGTGGGAGGCGTGACGCTCTCCTTGGATACCGGATTCCTCGCGTGCGCGCGCCGTACGTACGGCTCGGCCTCCTCCCGCTCCCATGGTCTTCCGACGTCACTTCCCCGTCGCCGGAGGGCCACTTCCCCTTCAGAGCGGGCGGGGACCAAGCGGTACGTGCGGCATCCCCCAGCCAGCGGCCGGGGCCCCACCTGCCGCCCAGCCCATCGGAAGGCACATGAGCGAGCGTAGCGAGCGAGTCAGGAAGAGGTGCGCGCTCTGCCGAGGCAGGCGGGCCGAGCGCGGCGGGGCCGCCGCATGAACAACAACACTCGCCACGTCCCCGTCATGCTCCAGAGGTGTCTGGACCTGCTCGCGCCCGCGCTCGCCGAGCCCGGTGCGGTCGTCGTCGACTGCACGCTCGGCCTCGGAGGGCACAGCGAGGCACTGCTGTCCACCTTCCCGGCGGCCCGGCTCATCGCCCTCGACCGTGACCCCTCCGCCCTGAAGCTGGCGGGCGAGCGGCTCGCCCCCTATGGCGACCGCGCCACCCTGGTACACGCCGTCTACGACGAGCTCCCCGAGGTCCTCGACCGGCTCGGCACCCCGCGGGTCCAGGGTGTGCTGTTCGACCTCGGCGTCTCGTCCATGCAGCTCGACGAGGCCGACCGCGGCTTCGCGTACGCGCAGGACGCCCCGCTGGACATGCGGATGGACCAGACGGCCGGCATCAGCGCCGCGGATGTCCTCAACACCTACGCGCCCGGTGAGCTGGTCCGGATCCTGCGCTCCTACGGAGAGGAGAAGCAGGCCAAGCGAATCGTCGAGGCCGTCGTCCGCGAGCGGGCCAAGGAACCGTTCACCAACAGCGCGCGGCTGGTCGAACTGATCCGTGACGCGCTGCCGCAGGCCGCCAAGCGCACCGGCGGCAACCCCGCCAAGCGCACGTTCCAGGCCCTGCGCATCGAGGTCAACGGGGAGCTGACGAGCGTGGAGCGCGCCATCCCGGCGGCCGTGAAGGCGCTCGCGGTGGGCGGCCGGATCGCTGTGCTCGCCTACCACTCGCTGGAGGACCGGCTGGTCAAGCAGGTCTTCGCGGCCGGCGCGGCCAATACGGCGCCGCCCGGCCTGCCGGTGGTCCCCGAGCGCTACCAGCCCCGGCTCAAGCTGCTGACCCGCGGCGCCGAACTCCCCACGGAGGAGGAGATCGCCGAGAACCGCCGGGCCGCCCCCGCCCGGCTGCGCGGCGCGGAGCGCATCCGCGAGAACGTCGAGGACACCGCATGAAAGGGCAGGGGCCGCGCGGCAGACAGAAACGCCTTGCCGCGCTGTTCCCCTCCGGCGCCGGTGCCCGCGGCACCGCGGCGCGCACACCCTTCGTGCTGCTCATCGTCGTCCTCCTCGGCTCCGGCCTGATCACTCTGCTGCTGCTCAACTCCGCCCTCAACCAAGGGTCGTTCGAGCTCAGCAAGCTGGAGAGACAGACCGAGGAGCTGACGGACGAGCAGCAGGCGCTCCAGCAGGAGGTGGACGCCTACTCCGCCCCGAGCGCGCTGGAGCAGCGCGCCCGGAAGCTGGGGATGGTGCCGGGCGGCACCCCGGTGTTCCTGCTCCCGGACGGCACGGTCCGCGGCCGGCCGAGCGTTGCCGGGCCGGAGGGGGCGCCGCTGAGCAGCTCCGCCGAGCCGTCGCCCCTCGGCCCGGCCGCCCGTACCTCCCTGCCCCGCCCGGCGGTGCCGCCGGTCCCGGCCCTGGCCGGTGTGCTGGGCCCGGACAGCGCCCCGGGTACGGGCGCGGCACCGGCCGATCCGGCCCCCTCGGCCGCACCGGCCTCCCTGACCTCGTACGCCCCGCCCGCCTCGTCCGGCGACGGCGCCCCCACCGCACCCGCGCCCGCCGCCGCGGCCGCCCCCACCCCGACGACCTCCGGCAGGTGAACGCGGCATGACCGAGCCCAGGGACCCCCGCCGGGTGCCGCGCCCCGCCCAGCGCGGCGGCCGGGCGGGCAGCGGGTCCGGCCGCCCGCCCGCCGCCAAGCGCCCCGCACCCCGGCCCGGCTCCCGGCCCGGCCCGCCCCGGCAGGCCGCCCGCCCCGGCCGCCCCCGCTCCGGGCCCCCGGCGCTCCGCCTCGGCAGCCCGCGTCCGCGGCTGCGGCTGGTCTCCCTGGGACTGACGCTGATCATGCTGGTCTTCGTCGTACGGCTCTTCCAGGTGCAGGCCGTGGACGCCGGGGCGTTCGCCGCCAAGGCCAACGAGAACCGCTATGTACCGGTCAAGCTGGCCGCCGAGCGCGGTGCGATCACCGACCGCAACGGCGTGGAGCTGGCCACCACCGTCGACGCGTACGACATCACCGCCGACCCGAGCCTGCTGGCCCCGGGGAAGACCAAGATCGACGATGCCCCCCGGCGGGCCGCCGCGCTGCTCGCCCCGATCCTCGGTGAGGACAAGGCCGTCCTGGCCAAGAAGCTCGACCGGCCCGCGGCGCGCTACGCCCTGCTCGCCCGGCAGCAGACCCCGCAGGTCTGGAAGAAGATCAAGGACCTGCGCAAGACCCTCGACGCCAAGGCGGCCGCCGCCCCCAAGGGCGCGCCCCGCCCCAATGTCCTGGTCGGGATCTTCGCCGACAAACACAGCAAGCGCCTCTACCCCAACAAGAACCTCGCCGCCGGTGTGCTCGGCTTCGTCAACGGCGCCGGCAAGGGCGGCGGCGGCCTGGAGGCGCGCCTGGACAAGCAGCTGGCGGGCAAGGACGGCAAGCTCGTCTACGCCCAGTCCGGCGGCCGCCGGGTGCCCACCGCGGACACCCAGGAGCACCCCGCGGTCCCCGGCAGCAATGTCGAGCTGACCCTCGACCGCGACATCCAGTGGGCGGCCCAGCAGGCCATCACCGAGCAGGTCGCCAAGTCGAACGCCGACCGCGGCTATGTCGTCGTCCAGGACACCCGCACCGGGGAGATCCTGGCGCTCGCCAACGCGCCCGGATTCGACCCCAACGAGGTGTCGCGGGCCGATCCGGAGGCGCTGGGCAACGCCGCGCTGTCCGACGCGTTCGAGCCGGGCTCCACCAGCAAGGTGATGTCGATGGCCGCCGTCCTGGAGGAGGGCGTCGCCACGCCGGCCACCCGGGTCACCGTGCCCAACCGGCTGCACCGGGGCGACCGGCTGTTCGCGGACGACGTCGATCACGCCACCTGGCATCTGACGCTCAACGGTGTGCTCGCCAAGTCCAGCAACATCGGCACGATCCTCGCGACCGGCCAGCTCGGCAGGACCCAGCCCCAGGCCAACCAGGTCCTCTACTCGTATCTGCGCAAGTTCGGGATCGGCCGGCCGACCGGGCTCGGCTTCCCCGGGGAGACCGACGGCATCCTGGCCAAGCCGCAGGACTGGAACACCTCGCAGCAGTTCACCATCCCGTTCGGCCAGGGGCTGTCCCTCAACGCCGTACAGGCCGCCTCCGTCTACTCCACGATCGCCAACGGCGGCGAGCGCATCGCCCCCTCCCTGGTCCGCGGCAGCACCGGGCCCGACGGGCACTACGCACCGGCGCCCAAGCCCGCGAAGAACCGGGTGATCAGCCGGAAGACCGCGGCCACACTGGCCACCATGCTCGAATCGGTGGTGGACGACGAGGAAGGCACCGGAGCGAAGGCGAAGATCGACGGCTACCGCGTCGGCGGCAAGACCGGCACGTCCAACCGGGTGGACCCCAGGACCGGCCGCTACCACGGCTACACCGCCTCCTTCGCCGGCTTCGCCCCCGCGGACAAACCGCGCATCACGGTCTACTGCGCCGTCCAGAACCCCACGACGGGCAGCTATTTCGGCGGCCAGGTCTGCGGCCCGATCTACCAGCAGGTCATGGCCTTCGCGCTGAAAACCCTCCAGGTCCCGCCGACCGGCGCCAAGCCCCCGCGGCTGCCGGTCACCTTCACGCCAGGCCAATGAAATCGAGGCAATTCCGCCGTGACGACCATCACCCCCGACGGCACCCCCGACGGCACCCCCGCTCCCGGAAACTGCTCCCCTCCACGGCCCTCACTTCGCCCCGGGCCGGTGGTGCCCGGTACGCTCACCGCCGTGTCACACGCTGATCAGTCCCCGAAACCCCAGCACGCCGAGAAGGGCGGGTCCGGTACGTATCCGGGAGCCCCGCGCCCTGAACGGGTCCGCCCCACCCCCCTGGCAGACCTCGCCGAGCAGCTGGGATGCCCGGCCCCGGACGCCGGCCGCCCCGGCGCCGCCGATGCCGCGCGGCCCGTGATGGTCACCGGCATCACCCATGACTCCCGTGCGGTCCGCCCCGGTGACGTCTACGCCGCGCTGCCCGGTGCCCGTCTGCACGGTGCCGACTTCGTCGCGCAGGCCGCCGACCTCGGCGCCGCGGCGGTCCTGACCGATCCGTCGGGTGCCGAGCGCGCCGCCGCGACCGGCCTGCCGGTCCTCGTCGTCGACAACCCGCGCGCGCGGATGGGCGCCCTGGCCGTCTCCATCTACGGAGCGCCGGGCGAGGACCTCCTCCAGATCGGCATCACCGGCACCTCGGGCAAGACCACCACCGCCTACCTCATCGAGGGCGGGCTGCGGGCCGCCGCGGCCAAGCTCCCCGACGGCGGGCTGACCGGGCTGATCGGCACCGTCGAGACCCGGATCGGCGACGAGCGCATCAAGTCCGAGCGCACGACGCCCGAGGCCACCGACCTCCAGGCGCTGTTCGCGGTGATGCGGGAGCGCGGCGTGCGCGCGCTGGCCATGGAGGTCTCCAGTCACGCACTGGTCCTCGGCCGGGTCGACGGCTGCGTCTTCGACGTCGCGATCTTCAACAACCTCAGCCCGGAGCACATGGAGTTCCACTCCGGCATGGAGGACTACTTCCAGGCCAAGGCCCAGCTGTTCACCAAGGCCCGCAGCCGGGCCGGGGTCGTCAACCTCGACGACGAGTACGGCAAGCGGCTGGCCGAGGGCGAGTCCGAGGTCCCGGTCACCACCTTCTCCGCCGAGGGTCACCCCGACGCCGACTGGCGGGCCGCCGACGTCGAGGTCGGCACCCTCGGCTCGACCTTCACCGTGCACGGCCCGGACGGCGTCACCCTGCGCGCCGCGTCCCCGATCGCCGGCCCGTTCAACGTCGCCAACGCGCTCGCCGCGATCGTCTCGCTGGTCGTCGCCGGGATCGACGCGCAGACCGCGGCCGACGGTGTCGCCGCGGTGCCCGGCGTGCCCGGCCGCCTGGAGCGCATCGACGCCGGACAGCCGTACCTCGCGGTGGTCGACTACGCCCACAAGACCGACGCCGTCGAATCGGTTCTGCGCGCGCTGCGCAAGGTCACCGACGGCAAGCTGCACGCCGTCCTCGGCTGCGGCGGCGACCGTGACCCGCACAAGCGCGCCCCCATGGGTGCCGCGGTGGCCCGGCTCGCCGACACGGCCGTACTGACCTCCGACAACCCGCGCGGCGAGGACCCCCTCGCGATCCTCGCCACGATGCTCGCGGGCGCCGCGGAGGTCCCCATTCATGAACGCGGCACGGTGCTCGTCGAAGAAGAGCGCGCCGTCGCCATCGCCGCCGCCGTCGCCCGCGCCGAGCCCGGGGACACCGTGATCGTCGCGGGCAAGGGCCACGAGCAGGGCCAGGACATCGCCGGAGTGGTACGCCCCTTCGACGACCGCCAGGTACTGCGCGAGGCCATCGAGGCTTCCTTGAAGTCACCGCAGCCGAACCACCAGGGATGACACACCGCCATGCGCGCACAACCCTTTTACCGTCACCGCCCGCCCGGTACCGGGGGTGACCTGTGATCTCCCTGTCGCTCGCCGAGATCGCGAGCATCGTCGGAGGGCAGCAGCACGACATACCGGACGACGGCCACCGGGTGACCGGACCGGTCGTGGCCGACTCCCGTGCGGTGTGCCCCGGCGCGCTGTTCGTGGCCTTCGCCGGTGAACGCGTCGACGGCCATGACTTCGCGCACCGCGCCGTCGAGGCCGGCGCGGTGGCCGTACTGGCCGCCCGCCCCCTCGGCGTCCCCGCGATCGTCGTCGACGACGTGGTCGCCGCGCTCGGTGCGCTCGCCCGCGCCGTCGTCGCACGGCTGGGCACCACCGTCGTGGGTCTGACCGGCTCGGCCGGCAAGACCAGCACCAAGGACCTGATCGCCCAGCTGCTTCAGCGCCACGGCCCGACGGTCTGGCCCGAGGGAAACCTCAACAACGAGATCGGGCTGCCGCTGACCGCGCTGCGCGCCGATGAGACCACCCGGCATCTCGTCCTGGAGATGGGCGCCCGCGGCGTCGGCCACATCCGCTACCTCGCCGGGCTGACCCCGCCGAGGATCGGCGTGGTGCTGAACGTCGGCAGCGCGCACATCGGCGAGTTCGGCGGCCGTGAGCAGATCGCCCTGGCCAAGGGCGAACTCGTCGAGTCGCTGCCGCCGGCCGAGGACGGCGGCGTCGCGGTGCTCAACGCCGACGACCCGTACGTCCGCGCCATGGTGCCGCGCACCCGGGCCCGCACGATCCTGTTCGGCGAGGCCGAGGAAGCCGACGTACGTGCCGAGAATGTCCGGCTCACGGATCTTGGTCAGCCCGCTTTCACGCTTCGCACACCCTCCGGGTGCAGTGATGTGACCATGCGGCTGTACGGTGAGCACCACGTGTCGAACGCGCTCGCCGCGGCCGCCGTAGCCCATGAGTTGGGCATGCCCGCAGACGAGATCGCTACCGCGCTCTCCGAAGCCGGCACGCTCTCCCGCTGGCGTATGGAGGTCACCGAGCGCGCGGACGGCGTGCGGATCGTCAACGACGCCTACAACGCGAATCCCGAGTCCATGCGAGCGGCGCTGCGTGCGCTGGTCGCGATGGGCGCAGCCGGCAAGGCGACGGGCGCTCGTACGTGGGCGGTGCTCGGTGAGATGGCTGAGCTCGGCGAGGAGTCACTCGCCGAACACGACGCGGTCGGGCGGCTGGCCGTCCGGCTCAACGTCAGCAAGCTCGTGGCAGTCGGCGGCAGGGAAGCGGCCTGGCTCGACATGGGCGCCAAGAACGAGGGTTCGTGGGGTGAGGAGTCGGTGCACGTGTCCGACGCGCGGGCGGCGGTCGACCTGTTGCGCAGCGAGCTGCGGCCGGGAGATGTCGTGCTGGTGAAGGCGTCCAGGTCGGTGGGGCTGGAGCGGGTCGCCGCAGCTTTGCTGGACGAGGGCATGCTGGGCGCCACGGGCGCTGAGGGTGGAGCCGCATCCCGATGAACTCGATGAAGCAGATCCTCTTCTCCGGAATGATCGGGCTCTTCCTGACCCTGATCGGCACCCCGTTGCTGATCAAGCTGCTGGCCAAGAAGGGATACGGGCAGTTCATCCGCGATGACGGCCCGCGGACCCACGGCAGCAAGAAGGGCACGCCCACCATGGGCGGTATCTCCTTCATCCTGGCCACGATCATCGCCTACGCCGTGACGAAGGTGATCACCTCCAGCGATCCGACCTTCTCGGGCGTGCTGGTGCTCTTCCTCTTCGCGGGCATGGGCCTGGTCGGCTTCCTCGACGACTACATCAAGATCGTCAAGCAGCGTTCGCTGGGCCTGCGGGCCAAGGCGAAGATGGCCGGCCAGCTGATCGTCGGCATCGCCTTCGCGGTGCTCTCGCTCCAGTTCGCCGATCTGCGCGGGCAGACCCCGGCGTCGGACCGGCTCTCCTTCACCCAGGACTTCGGCTGGCAGATCGGCCCGGTGATCTTTGTGATCTGGGCGCTGTTCATGATCCTGGCGATGTCCAACGGCGTGAACCTCACCGACGGCCTCGACGGCCTCGCCACCGGCGCCTCGGTGATGGTCTTCGGCGCGTACACCTTCATCGGTATCTGGCAGCACCAGGAGTCCTGCGCCAACCAGATCACCGCCGGACCGGGCTGTTACGAGGTACGCGATCCACTCGACCTCGCGGTGGTCGCCTCCGCGCTGATGGGCGCCTGCTTCGGCTTCCTGTGGTGGAACACCTCGCCCGCCAAGATCTTCATGGGCGACACCGGCTCGCTGGCCCTGGGCGGCGCGCTCGCCGGCCTGGCGATCTGCTCCCGTACGGAGCTGCTGCTCGCCCTCCTCGGCGGTCTCTTCGTCCTGATCACCATGTCCGTGGTCATCCAGGTCGGCTCCTTCAAGCTGACCGGCAAGCGGGTCTTCCGGATGGCGCCACTCCAGCACCACTTCGAACTCAAGGGGTGGTCCGAAGTCCTTGTGGTGGTCCGGTTCTGGATCATCCAGGGCATGTGCGTCATCGTGGGACTCGGCATCTTCTACGGCGGCTGGCAGGCAGCAAAGTGACCACGCACGGCCCGGCGGACTTCGCCGGTCAGCACATCACCGTCGCCGGCCTGGGCGTGAGCGGCATCAGTGCCGCCCGCGCGCTGGCCGGCCTCGGCGCACACGTCACCGTCGTGGACGGCGGCGACGGCGACAAGCAGCGCGCCGCCGCGCGGGAACTGACGGCGGACGGCCTAACGGTCCGCCTCGGCGACGGTGACACGCTCCCCGAGGGCACCGAACTCGTCGTCACCTCGCCCGGCTGGAAGCCGGACAGCCCGCTGTTCGCGGCGGCCGCTGCGGCGGGCGTCGACGTCGTCGGCGATGTGGAGATCGCCTGGCGGCTGCGGGGCCCCGGCGCCGCGGCCTGGCTCGGGGTCACCGGCACCAACGGCAAGACCACCACCGTGCGGATGCTGGCCTCGATCCTGGCCGCCGAGGGACTGCGCACCCTGGCCGTCGGCAACATCGGTACGCCGATCATCGATGTCGTCCTGGGGCAGGGCAAGGACGGCGAGCCCCCGTACGACGTCCTCGCCGTCGAGCTCTCCAGCTACCAGCTGCACTGGGCGCCCTCCCTACGGGCGCACTCGGGGGCCGTCCTCAACCTCGCCCCCGACCACCTCGACTGGCACGGCTCCATGCAGGCGTACGCCGCCGACAAGGGCCGGATCTACGAGGGCAACACCGTCGCCTGCGTCTACAACGCGGCCGACAAGGCGACCGAGGACCTGGTGCGCGAGGCCGACGTCGAGGAGGGCTGCCGGGCCATCGGCTTCACCCTCGGCACCCCCGGCCCCTCCCAGCTCGGTGTCGTCGACGGCATCCTCGTCGACCGTGCCTTCGTGGAGAACCGGCAGCAGCAGGCCCAGGAGCTCGCCGAGGTCTCGGACGTCACGCCGCCGGCCCCGCACAACATCGCCAACGCCCTCGCGGCGGCGGCGCTGGCCCGTGCCTTCGGCGTCCGCCCCACCGCCGTACGCGACGGTCTGCGCGCCTTCCATCCGGACGCGCACCGCATCCAGCACGTCGCGGAGCTCGACGGCGTCACCTACATCGACGACTCCAAGGCCACCAACACCCACGCCGCCGAGGCGTCGTTGGCGGCGTACGAGCACATCGTGTGGATCGCCGGCGGCCTCGCCAAGGGCGCGACCTTCGACGAGCTGGTGCAGAAGTCGGCGTCGCGGCTGCGCGGGGTGGTGCTGATCGGCGCCGATCGGGCGCTGATCGGGGAAGCCCTGGCGCGACACGCCCCCGATGTCCCGGTGGTCGACCTCGACCGGACCGACACTGGGGCGATGCCCGAGGCGGTCCGGGAAGCGACCCGTCTGGCCCGGCCCGGCGACACCGTCCTGCTGGCTCCGGCCTGTGCCTCGATGGACATGTTCGTCAACTACAACAAGCGGGGCGAAGCCTTCGCCGAGGCGGTCGGTGAGCTGACCGCCCGGGATCACTAGACCGTTTCTCCCCGCTGTCGCCGAGCGCCGGCGCCGCGCGGACCTGTGGAGGGGACGAGGATGACGGCCCGATCGGCGAAGGCGGCCGGACCGCGTCCGGCGCGCCGGCCCTCCACGGTGCGCAAGCCGCGCGGCGGCCGCACCCCGGGCGGCCCGCGGGGGCTCCACGCCCGGCTGAGACGGGCCTGGGACCGCCCGCTGACCGCGTACTACCTGATCCTCGGCGGCAGCCTGCTGATCACCGTCCTGGGCCTGGTGATGGTCTACTCGGCGTCCCAGATCAAGGCGCTTCAGTCCGGTCTCGCCCCGACGTACTTCTTCCGCAAGCAGCTGCTGGCCGCCGTCCTGGGCGGCGGGCTGCTGCTGGCGGCCTCCCGTATGCCGGTACGGCTGCACCGCGGGCTGGCCTATCCGCTGCTCGCCGTTTCGGTGTTCCTGATGTGCCTGGTGCAGATTCCCGGCATAGGGGTCGCGGTCAACGGCAACCAGAACTGGATCAGCCTCGGCGGACCTTTCCAGATGCAACCGAGCGAGTTCGCCAAGCTCGCGCTGGTGCTGTGGGGCGCCGATCTGCTGGCCCGCAAACAGGACAAAAGGCTGCTGGTCCAGTGGAAGCATCTGCTGGTGCCGCTGATCCCGGTCGCGTTCCTGCTGCTCGGGCTGATCATGCTCGGCGGCGACATGGGGACCGCGATCATTCTCACGGCGATCCTCTTCGGGCTGCTGTGGCTGGCTGGGGCGCCCACCCGGCTCTTCGTGGGGGTACTGGGCGCCGCCACGCTGATCGGGGCGCTGCTGATCAAGACCAGCGCCAACCGGATGTCCCGCCTGGCCTGCATCGGCGCGACCGATCCGGGGCCCGGTGATCAGTGCTGGCAGGCCGTGCACGGCATCTATGCGCTCGCGTCCGGCGGATTCTTCGGTTCCGGCCTCGGTGCAAGTATGGAAAAATGGGGTGAACTCCCGGAACCGCACACCGACTTCATCTTCGCCATCACCGGGGAGGAACTGGGTCTGGCGGGGACGCTGTCGGTCCTCGCCCTCTTCGCGGCTCTAGGCTATGCGGGTATCCGCGTGGCCGGACGCACGGAGGACCCCTTCGTACGGTACGCCGCGGGAGGCGTGACCACCTGGATCACGGCCCAGGCCGTGATCAATATCGGTGCGGTGCTCGGCCTGTTGCCGATCGCCGGGGTCCCCCTCCCGCTGTTCTCCTACGGAGGCTCCGCCCTGCTGCCGACGATGTTCGCCATCGGGCTCTTGATCGCCTTCGCGCGTAATGAGCCCGCTGCACGAGCGGCGTTGGCCATGCGGCAGCCGGTCTTCGGCAGGAGGCAGGCTGGGGTGAGATGGAAGACGATGAGACGGCGCGTCAAGAAGCGGCCGTCCGGAGAGCGGTGAATTTCGGTGCATGTCGTACTCGCCGGTGGGGGGACCGCCGGCCACATCGAGCCCGCGCTCGCCCTCGCGGACGCACTGCGGAGGCAGGACCCCACCGTGGGGATCACGGCACTCGGTACGGAAAAGGGCCTGGAGACCCGGCTCGTCCCGGAACGCGGCTATGAGCTGGGCCTCATCCCGGCCGTGCCGCTGCCGCGCAAGCCCACCCCCGAACTGATCACCGTCCCCGGGCGCCTGCGCGGCACGATCAAGGCCGCCGAGCAGATCCTGGAGCGCACGAAGGCGGACTGTGTCGTCGGCTTCGGCGGCTATGTGGCGCTGCCCGGCTATCTGGCCGCCAAGCGGCTCGGGGTGCCGATCATCGTCCACGAGGCCAATGCCCGCCCCGGCCTGGCCAACAAGATCGGCTCGCGGTACGCCAAGTTCGTCGCCGTCAGCACCCCGGACAGCAAGCTGCGCGGTGCCCGGTATGTCGGCATCCCGCTGCGCCGCACCATCGCCACGCTGGACCGCGCCGCGGTCCGCCCCGAGGCGCGGGCGGCCTTCGGTCTCGACCCCAACCTTCCGACCCTGCTGGTGTCCGGTGGTTCCCAGGGGGCCCGTCGGCTGAACGAGGTCATCCAGGCCGCCGTTCCGGCCCTCCAGCGCGCCGGCATCCAGGTCCTGCACGCGGTCGGCCCGAAGAACGAACTGCCGCACGCGGACAACATGCCCGGGATGCCCCCCTATGTCCCGGTACCGTACGTGGACCGGATGGATCTCGCGTACGCCGCGGCCGACATGATGCTCTGCCGCGCGGGCGCAATGACCGTCGCCGAGTTGTCCGCCGTCGGGCTCCCGGCCGCTTTCGTCCCGCTGCCGATCGGCAACGGCGAGCAGCGGCTCAACGCCCAGCCGCTGGTCAACGCCGGCGGGGGCCTGCTGGTCGATGACGCCCAGCTGACCCCGGACTGGGTGCAGAACAGCGTGCTCCCGGTCCTGGCCGATCCGCACCGGCTGTACGAGATGTCGCGCGCGGCCTCCGAGTTCGGCCGCCGGGACGCCGACGAGCTGCTGGTCGGCATGGTGTACGAGGCGATCGCACAGCGCAACAAGTAGCCCACGAGAGAAGGCAGGGAGCGTGGCCGGACCGACAACCGCCCGGCGAGGCGAGAAGAAGTCACTGTCCGGCCCGCCCTCCGCCGCGGCACCCCCCGGGCGAAGATTCCGGTGGGAGCGCCTTCCCCTTCGCGCGCCGAGCCGTCGCAGTCTGATCATCATCTTGATCGTCGCGGTGCTGCTCGGCGCGTTCGGCGTCTGGGCCCTCTATGCCTCGAACTGGCTCCGGGTGGAGCGCGTCAGCCCCGTCGGCACCAAAGTGCTGACACCGCACGAGGTCGTCGCCGCGGCGGACGCCCCGATGAACGCGCCGCTGGCCTCGGTCGATACGGACGTGCTGGCCCACCGGCTGCGCGCACGGCTGCCGCGCATCAAGACCGTGGACGTCGAGCGGTCCTGGCCGAACACAATCAGCCTGAAGGTGACCGAAAGGGTGCCGGAACTGCTGCTGCGATCGGGCGGAAAGTTTGTCGAAGTGGACGCCGGGGGCGTCCGGTTCGCCACCGTCGGCACGGCCCCCAAGGGCGTTCCGCTTCTGGAAATGGCCGCGTCCGACTCCCCGAGTCTGTATCGGTTCGGAATCGACCGGTTGCGGCGCGCCGCGGTCGAGGTCGCCCAGGATCTGCCGGCAGTCGTACGCAAAGACGTACGGAAGGTCCGCGTACGGTCCTACGACGCCATCACCCTCGAACTGACCGGCGACCGCACGGTCGCGTGGGGCAGCCGCGAACAGGGCGCCGAAAAGGCAAAGGTGCTGACCGCGCTGCTGAAAGCGGCCCGTGACGCCCGCCACTTCGACATCTCGGTGCCCAGCGCCCCTGCGGTGTCCCGGAGTTGACGTCTGTAGTGGCAGGCCAGCACCCTGGATGGCTACGACTATGGGTGATCACATAGGGTGAAAAGAAAAACGGGAGGTTCGGCGTGTTCGTTGAACGGGCGCGCCTTGTCGACTTAGTGTCTCGTTCCAAAGGGACTATGGAAGCAAGGAACACAGGCACAGGTAACCCTAAACTTCAACGTTAGGGTTCGGGTCGGCGATACGAACCGTCCCATCGGCATCAGTCGGCGTCCACACGCAGTGCGGCGACGACACGTAACTCGAGGCGAGAGGCCTTCGACGTGGCAGCACCGCAGAACTACCTCGCAGTCATCAAGGTCGTCGGCATCGGCGGCGGTGGCGTGAACGCCATCAACCGGATGATCGAGGTCGGGCTCAAGGGCGTCGAGTTCATCGCGATCAACACCGATGCGCAGGCGCTGCTGATGAGCGACGCCGACGTCAAGCTCGACGTCGGCCGCGAAATGACCCGCGGGCTCGGCGCCGGCGCCAACCCGGATGTGGGTCGGAAGGCGGCCGAGGACCACCGCGAGGAGATCGAGGAGGTCCTCAAGGGGGCCGACATGGTCTTCGTGACCGCGGGTGAGGGCGGCGGCACCGGCACCGGCGGCGCCCCCGTCGTCGCCAACATCGCGCGCTCGCTGGGCGCCCTGACGATCGGTGTGGTCACCCGCCCGTTCACCTTTGAGGGCCGCCGTCGCGCCAACCAGGCCGAGGACGGCATCGCGCAGCTGCGCGAAGAGGTCGACACCCTCATCGTGATCCCCAACGACCGACTGCTGTCCATCTCGGACCGCCAGGTGAGCGTGCTCGACGCGTTCAAGTCCGCGGACCAGGTACTGCTGTCGGGTGTCCAGGGCATCACCGATCTGATCACCACCCCGGGCCTGATCAACCTCGACTTCGCCGACGTCAAGTCCGTGATGTCGGAGGCCGGCTCGGCCCTCATGGGGATCGGCTCGGCGCGCGGCGACGACCGCGCGGTGGCCGCAGCGGAGATGGCGATCTCCTCGCCGCTCCTGGAGGCGTCCATCGACGGCGCCCGCGGTGTGCTGCTGTCCATCTCCGGCGGCTCCGACCTCGGTCTCTTCGAGATCAACGAGGCCGCGCAGCTGGTCAGCGAGGCGGCACACCCGGAAGCCAACATCATCTTCGGTGCGGTCATCGACGACGCACTGGGCGACGAGGTCCGGGTGACGGTCATCGCCGCGGGCTTCGACGGCGGTCAGCCGCCGGCCCGCCGGGACAGCCAGTCCTCCGCACTGTCGGCCCCGAAGCGCGAGGAGCCCGCCCCGGCCCCGAGCCGTCCGGCGACTCCGCCGGAGCCGCGTTCGTCGTCCTTCGGCGGACTGGGCTCGGTGCCCGTACGGGACGAGGAGCCGGCGCCCGCCGAGTCCTCCTCCTCACTGGGCGAGGTCCCGTCGTCCCCGGCGAGCGCTCCGCAGGTTCCCCCGGCCCGTCCGTACTCGGACTCGGCGGCCGAGGAACTGGACGTCCCCGACTTCCTGAAGTGACCGAAGCACTGAAGTGATAGGGCAACAGCACCACGAGAGCGGCGCGCACTTCGCCTTCACCGACAGGTGGGGCGGGGTGAGCGCCGCTCCGTACGATCAGCTCAACCTGGGCGGCGCGGTCGGCGACGACCCGCAGGCCGTGCACGCCAACCGGGCCCGCACCGCGGTGGAACTCGGTCTCGACCCGGCCGCCGTGGTCTGGATGAACCAGGTGCACGGCCGGGACGTCGCGGTGGTCGACGGGCCCTGGCGGCACGGCGACGACATCCCCGGTGTGGACGCGGTGGTGACGGAGCGCCGGGGCCTCGCGCTCGCGGTCCTGACCGCCGACTGCACCCCGGTCCTGCTCGCCGACCCGGTCGCCGGGATCGCGGGGGCCGCACACGCCGGCCGGCCCGGCCTGGTCGCCGGGGTCGTCCCGGCGGTGGTCGAGGCGATGGTGAAGCGGGGCGCGGAGCCGGCGCGGATGATCGCGTACACCGGACCGGCGATCTGCGGGCGCTGTTACGAGGTGCCCGATCAGATGCGGTCCGATGTGGCCGCGGTGGTCCCCGAGGCCCGCGCGATGACCAGCTGGGGCACTCCCGCGGTCGATGTCACCGCGGGGGTACGGGCCCAACTCGCCGCGCAGGGCGTGCTGGTGCGTGAAGATTCCCACATCTGCACCCGCGAATCCGCGGACCATTTCTCGTATCGACGCGACCGTACGACGGGGCGGCTCGCGAGCTATGTATGGCTCGGGGACACCCCCGGCCCGGGGCTGGGGGAGGCCACGCTGTGACGGAGGACCGCAAGGCGCAACTGGCAGAGAACCTGGCGCAGGTGGAGGAACGTATCTCTGCCGCCTGCGCCAAGGCCGGCCGGCCGCGTGACGAGGTGAACCTGATCGTGGTCACCAAGACCTACCCCGCGAGCGATGTCCGGCTGCTCGCGGAGCTGGGGGTGCGGCAGGTCGCGGAGAACCGCGATCAGGAGGCGGCCCCCAAGGCCGCTGAATGCGCTGATTTGCCCCTTACTTGGAACTTTGTCGGTCAGCTGCAGACCAACAAGGTGCGATCCGTAGCCGGTTATGCCGGAATTGTTCAATCGGTCGACCGGGCCCGGCTCGTCACCGCACTCGACAAGGAGGCGGTGCGCACCGGGCGCGAACTGGGTTGCCTGATCCAGGTGGCACTTGACGCGGAGTCGGGTGTGCGGGGTGAGCGGGGCGGTGTGGCAGCGGACGGTGTCGCGGTGCTCGCCGAGCAGATCGCCGGCGCCCAAGGTCTGCGGCTGGACGGTGTGATGACCGTCGCGCCGCTGGCCGGGCCCTATGCGGGGCGTGAACTCGCGGCTTTCGAACGGCTCATGGAAATCTCATCCGACCTGCGCGGGAACCATCCTGCTGCCAACATGGTGTCAGCAGGCATGAGCGCGGACCTCGAAGAGGCCGTGGCGGCCGGGGCGACACATGTGCGCGTCGGCACTGCGGTACTCGGAGTCCGACCACGGCTCCGGTAACGTCGCCAAGCAAGTCGGACCACAGCACAAAATATGGTCATTCCCGTAAAAAGCGGGGCAGGCCGAGTGGATCCAAGGCCCCTGGTGACGGAGCCGATCCACCACAGAGCGGAGGACGTAGAGAATGGCCGGCGCGATGCGCAAGATGGCGGTCTACCTCGGCCTCGTGGAGGACGATGGGTACGACGGCCGGGGGTTCGACCCCGATGACGAGTTCGAGCCCGAGCTTGACCCTGAGCCCGACCGCGGGCGGCGTCAACAGCACCCGGTGCAGGCCGAAATTCCCCCGGAACGGGAGGAACCCGTCCGTGCCGTGACGCCTCCGGCGCAACGTGAACCGGCCCCGCTTGCCGCGGAAAACGGACGACCCGCGCGAATCGCCCCCGTGGCATCCATCACACCCGACCGTCCGAATCTGGAGAAGAACGCACCGGTGATCATGCCCAAGGTTGTGTCCGAGCGGGAGCCCTACCGCATCACCACACTTCACCCCCGGACCTACAACGAAGCCCGTACCATCGGGGAACACTTCCGTGAGGGCACTCCGGTGATCATGAATCTGACCGAGATGGACGACACCGACGCGAAGCGACTTGTCGACTTTGCGGCCGGTTTGGTGTTTGGTCTTCACGGCAGCATCGAACGGGTGACGCAGAAGGTGTTCCTGTTGTCGCCTGCTAACGTCGATGTCACGGCGGAGGACAAGGCCCGTATCGCAGAGGGCGGGTTCTTCAACCAGAGCTGAGACGCAACACCGGGCACACCGAGGCCGTGAGGCCAACACAGGAGCAAGGCAAGGGGAGAGGGACAGCGCGAGATGAGTGTCTTTGGTCAGGTGATCTACATCGCGCTGTACTGCTTCCTGATCGTGTTGATCTTCCGGCTGGTGATGGACTATGTCTTCCAGTTCGCCCGTTCATGGCAACCCGGCAAGGCGATGGTGGTCATTCTTGAGGCCGCCTACACTGTCACTGATCCGCCACTCAAGCTTCTGCGGCGGGTCATTCCGCCGCTGCGTCTCGGGGGCGTGGCGCTCGACCTGTCCTTCTTCGTATTGATGATCATCGTGTACATCCTGATCACCGTCGTGAGGACGGTGTTGTTGGTGTGAACGATACGGTCTTGCCGATTGCCGACGACTACGTTGAGGTGAAGTAGAGATGCCGTTGACCCCCGAGGACGTGCGGAACAAGCAGTTCACGACCGTCCGCCTCCGAGAAGGCTATGACGAGGACGAGGTCGATGCCTTCCTCGATGAGGTCGAGGCCGAACTGACCCGGCTCCTGCGGGAGAACGAGGACCTTCGCGCCAAGCTGGCCGCTGCCACCCGCGCCGCCGCGCAGAATCAGCAGCAGCAGGGCCTGCGCAAGGGACCTGACCAGCAGCAGCAGGAGCAGCAGCAGAGGCCCGGGGCCCCTGTGCCCGCCGCCATATCCGGTCCGCAGCCGGTGCCGCCGCAGCAGCAGGGGATGGGTGGGCCTCCCCAACTGCCCGGTGGTGCACCTCAGCTGCCTCCTGGTCCCGGTGGCCACGGCCCCGGCCCGCAGGGCCCGCACGGCCCCGGTCCGATGGGCCCCGGCGGCCCGATGGGTGGCCCGATGGGCGGCCCCGGCGGACCGCAGCAGCTGCCCCAGGGCGGCCAGCAGGGTGGTCCCGGTGGTGACAGCGCCGCGCGCGTGCTGTCGCTGGCACAGCAGACCGCCGACCAGGCGATCGCGGAGGCCCGTTCCGAGGCCAACAAGATCGTCGGCGAGGCGCGCAGCCGTGCCGAGGGCCTGGAGCGGGACGCCCGCGCCAAGGCCGACGCGCTGGAGCGGGACGCGCAGGAGAAGCACCGCGTGGCGATGGGCTCGCTGGAGTCGGCCCGCGCGACGCTGGAGCGCAAGGTCGAGGACCTGCGCGGCTTCGAGCGCGAGTACCGCACGCGGCTGAAGTCCTACCTGGAGAGCCAGCTGCGTCAGCTGGAGAACCAGGCGGACGACTCGCTGGCCCCGCCGCGGACCCCGGCCGCCGCTCCCTCGCTGCCGCCGTCGCCGTCGATGGCGTCGGCCGGTGCGGGCGCCATGGGTGGCAACCACACCATGGGCGGCAACCAGTCGATGGGTGGCGGCAACCACTCCATGGCCGGTCCGTCCGGTGGCGGTCCGTCCTACGGCGGTCAGCAGCAGATGTCGCCGGCGATGACTCAGCCGATGGCTCCGGTGCGTCCGCAGAGCCCGCAGCCGATGCAGCAGACGCCGTCGCCGATGCGCGGCTTCCTGATCGACGAGGACGACAACTGACGTCCGCGTAGCGCGCACAGTCGGCAATCAGGGCCGGGCCCCGAAGGAACATTCCTTCGGGGCCCGGCCCTTTTGTGTGGACTTGTGCGTGCGGTGCGGTGCGGTCAGCGGGGACGGCAGAGCCCCCCGGCGCGGTGGCGCCGGGGGGCTCTGTTGACGTCGCGGTGCGGCCGCGTGCGCGGTTACGCCTTGCGCAGCCGGAACGTGAGAGCCAGGCTCTCGTCGGTGAACGCGGAGCCGTAGGAGGCGTCGGCCTCGCCGGGGGCGAAGTCCGTGGCGAGCACCTCGTCGGAGATCAGGCCGGTGTGGTCGGTCAGCGCCGTGCGCACCTCCTCGTCGGTGGACTGCCAGCGCAGCGCGATCCGGTCGGCGACGTCGAGGCCGCTGTTCTTACGGGCGTCCTGGATCAGCCGGATCGCGTCGCGGGCCAGGCCCGCCCGGCGCAGCTCCGGGGTGATCTCCAGGTCGAGGGCGACCGTCGCGCCCGCGTCGGAGGCCACCGACCAGCCCTCCCGCGGGGTTTCGGTGATGATCACCTCGTCGGGGGCGAGCGAGACGGTCTCGCCGTCCACCTCGACGCTCGCGGTGCCCTCGCGCAGGGCGAGCGAGAGGGCGGCGGCGTCCGCCGCGGCGACGGCCTTGGCGACCGCCTGGACACCCTTGCCGAACCGCTTGCCCAGGGCCCGGAAGTTCGCCTTGGCGGTGGTGTCGACCAGGGATCCGCCGACCTCCGACAGCGAGGCCAGCGAGCTCACGTTGAGCTCCTCGGCGATCTGCGCGCGCAGGTCCTCGGACAGGCCCGCGAAGCCGTGCGCCGCGACCAGTGCACGGGACAGCGGCTGGCGGGTCTTGACGCCCGACTCGGCGCGGGTCGCCCGGCCCAGCTCGACCAGCCGGCGCACCAGCTGCATCTGGCCGGACAGCGCCGGGTCGATGAGCGTCCGGTCGGCGACCGGCCAGGTGGAGAGGTGGACCGAGTCCGGGGCGTCCGGGGTGACCGGGACGATCAGGTCCTGCCAGACCCGCTCGGTGACGAACGGGGTGAGGGGCGCCATGAGACGGGTGACGGTCTCGATGACCTCGTGGAGCGTGCGCAGCGCGGCGGCGTCGCCCTGCCAGAAGCGGCGGCGGGAGCGGCGTACGTACCAGTTGGAGAGGTCGTCGACGAAGGACGAGAGAAGCTTGCCGGCGCGCTGGGTGTCGAAGGCCTCCAGCGACTCGGTGACCTGCTCGACCAGGCCGTTCAGCTCACCGAGCAGCCAGCGGTCCAGCAGCGGGCGGTCGGCGGGGGCCGGGTCGGCCGCGGAGGGCGCCCAGCCGGTCGTCCGGGCGTACAGGGCCTGGAAGGCGACGGTGTTCCAGTACGTCAGCAGCGTCTTGCGGACGACTTCCTGGATGGTGGAGTGGCCCACCCGGCGGGCGGCCCAGGGCGAGCCGCCGGCGGCCATGAACCAGCGGACCGCGTCGGCGCCGTGCTGGTCCATGAGCGGGATCGGCTGGAGGGTGTTGCCCAGGTGCTTGGACATCTTCCGGCCGTCCTCGGCGAGGATGTGGCCGAGGCAGACCACGTTCTCGTACGAGGACTTGTCGAAGACGAGGGTGCCGACCGCCATCAGTGTGTAGAACCAGCCGCGGGTCTGGTCGATGGCCTCGGAGATGAACTGCGCCGGGTAGCGCTTCTCGAACAGCTCCTTGTTGCGGTACGGGTAGCCCCACTGCGCGAACGGCATCGAGCCCGAGTCGTACCAGGCGTCGATGACCTCCGGGACGCGGGTCGCGGTGCCCTGGCAGGTCGGGCAGGCGAAGGTGATCGCGTCGATGAACGGGCGGTGCGGGTCCAGTTCGGACTGGTCGGTGCCGGTCAGCTCGGTCAGCTCGGCGAGCGAGCCGACGCAGGTGAGGTGGTCCTCCTCGCAGCGCCAGATGGGCAGCGGGGTGCCCCAGTAGCGGTTGCGGGACAGCGCCCAGTCGATGTTGTTGTTGAGCCAGTCGCCGAAGCGGCCGTGCTTGACAGACTCGGGGAACCAGTTGGTGTTCTCGTTCTCCCGGAGCAGGGCGTCCTTGATCGCGGTGGTGCGGATGTACCAGGACGGCTGGGCGTAGTAGAGCAGCGCGGTGTGGCAGCGCCAGCAGTGCGGGTAGCTGTGCTCGTACGCGAGGTGCCGGAAGAGCAGACCGCGGGCGTCCAGGTCGGCGACCAGCGTTTCGTCAGCCTTCTTGAAGAACTGGCCGCCGATCAGGGCCAGTTGCTCCTCGAAGGTGCCGTCCGGGCGGACCGGGTTGATCACCGGGAGGTCGTACGCCTTGCAGGTCTTGAGGTCGTCCTCACCGAAGGCCGGGGCCTGGTGGACGAGGCCGGTGCCGTCGTCGGTGGTGACGTACTCGGCGTTGACGACGATGTTGGCGCCGTCGAGCTCGACGAGGCCGAAGGGGCGCTCGTAGGCCCAGCGCTCCATCTCGCGGCCGGTGAACGACTCACCGGTGGCGCTCCAGCCCTCGCCGAGGGCCTTCTCCAGCAGCGGCTCGGCGACGACCAGCTGCTCGGTGCCGTCGGTGGCCACGACATAGGTGACGTCGGGGTGCGCGGCGACGGCGGTGTTGGAGACCAGGGTCCAGGGGGTGGTCGTCCAGATGAGCAGCGCGGCCCGGCCGGCCAGCGGGCCGGAGGTCAGCGGCAGGCGGACGAAGACCGAGGGGTCGACGACGTTCTCGTAGCCCTGCGCCAGTTCGTGGTCCGACAGGCCGGTGCCGCAGCGCGGGCACCAGGGGGCGACGCGGTGGTCCTGGACCAGCAGGCCCTTGCCGAAGATCTCCTTCAGCGACCACCACACCGACTCGATGTAGTCGGGGTCCATCGTGCGGTACGGGGCGTCCAGGTCGGTCCAGTAGCCCATACGGGTCGTGAGCTCGGCGAAGGCATCGGTGTGGCGGGTCACCGACTCCCGGCACTTGGCGTTGAACTCGGCGATGCCGTACGCCTCGATGTCCTTCTTGCCGCTGAAGCCCAGCTCCTTCTCCACGGCCAGCTCGACCGGGAGGCCGTGGCAGTCCCAGCCGGCCTTGCGGTCGACGTGGTAGCCCTGCATCGTGCGGAACCGGGGGAAGACGTCCTTGAAGACGCGCGCCTCGATGTGGTGCGCGCCGGGCATGCCATTGGCGGTCGGGGGGCCCTCGTAGAAGACCCACTCGGGGCGTCCCTCGGACTGCTGGAGGGTGCGGGCGAAGACCTTCTGCTCCTGCCAGAACTCGAGCACGGCGTGCTCAAGGGCGGGGAGGTCTACCTGGGCGGGTACCTGGCGGTACTGGGGCTGCGGACTCATCGGGGGCTTCCTCCGGCGGACACCTGCTGCGTTCTCCGTCCGGAGGGACGAGAGCCTGGGCTCCCGCGGTACCACCCTCCTTGGCGGTGCCGTCGCACCGCCCCCTCATTGGGGTCGCGCTGCCGGTTCTACTCGCCTTGGGCGGCCCGAGGTCCGTGGGTGGAACCCACTATCCAAGCCCGTGGGCGGAGCCCACTGTCCAACGCTTTCTTCCGGCGGCTCCGGGGTGATCTTCACGTCGTGCACGCCCCCGGGCTTCCACCGTCCCCGGGTCGCTGCTGGCTGCGTACGGCGCTACTCGTCCCGTCAATGCCTCTCGCTGGGGCCAGTGTACGGGGCGGGGCCGACAGCGGCCGACCGGATTTCGGCGGCCGGGGCGGAGCCCGGCGCGGGGCGCCGTACGGGGGTGGCCCGGACCGTCGCCGCGCCGCGCTCCCGACCTGCGCGATGACCCGAATGGCCAGCGGCCCGCCGCCCCTCCCACGGGCGGATTCGCCCCGCCGGGAAGCGGGCACAACCGAGACGAACCGCCCGTCCGGGCCAGGTGGCGGGGCGCGGAGGGCGGTGCGTCCCGTTGCCGCGTGGCGTGCGGCGATTTATCGTTCCCGTCACGATTCGCGAACAAAGTCACATATGTGAAGGGGTCGCGGCCATGGTGGCGAAAAAGACCGCCGCGGAGAAGAGCACGACGCCTGCCGACGAGGCCGACGCGAAGCAGCCTCCAGCGAAGAGGACAGCTCCGAAGAAGGCCGCGGCCAAGAAGCCGGCGGCCGGTACGGCCGCGCCGGAGAAGGCGACGGCCCGGAAGGCGGCGCCCAAGCGGGCCGCCACGAAGAAGACGGCGGCGAAGAAGACGGTGGTGAAGAAGACGGCGGCGAAGAAGGCCGCGAAGAAGGCTCCGGCCAAAAAGGCCGCGGTGCCCGCGAAGAAGACGGGAGCCAAGACGGTGGTGGCGAAGAAGACTGCGGCCGCATCGGCCACGGCACACGGCAAGGACTCCGCGGTGCCGATGGCCCGGGTGGCCGCGGCGCCGGGCGAGCTCGCCGTACGGCCCGGCGAGGACCCCTGGACGCCCGAGGAGGTCGCCGCGGCCCGGACCGAGCTGATGGACGAGACGGCGCGGCTGCGGCTGGAGATCGTCTCGGCCGAGGACGCCATCGCCGGGCTGATGCGTGACTCCGGGGACGGTGCGGGTGACGACGAGGCCGACACCGGCAGCAAGAACATCACCCGCGAACACGAGCTGGCGCTCGCCTCCAATGCCCGCGAGATGCTCCACCAGACCGAACGGGCCCTCGGCCGGCTGGACGCGGGCACCTATGGGCTGTGCGAGAACTGCGGCAACCCCATCGGCAAGGCGCGGATGCAGGCCTTCCCGCGCGCCACGCTGTGCGTGGAGTGCAAGCAGCAGCAAGAGCGCCGCTGAGCCGGCCGACCGGTGGCGCGGACGGCACCCGTGTCGCCCGCGCCCGCACGGGTGTGCCGTACTCTCGTGGTTCAGCCGGGCACGGCCCGGCCGGGGAAACAAACGGGCTGAGGGACTCACACGTGGCAGAGGCGGAACGCATCACCGGTACGCCGGAACCCGAGCCGGGTACCGGAGCGGAACCCGCAACGGGGTCCGAAGGGGGAGGTCCGGTGCGGACGGAGGAGAGCAAGGACCGCGGTAGGCGGCGGATCGCCGCGCTGCTGCTGGTCGCGCTCGTCGTCTACCTGCTCGATCTGGGCAGCAAGCTGCTCGTGGTCGCGAAGCTGGAGCACCATGCGCCCATCGAGGTGATCGGGACGCTGCTGCGGTTCACGGTGATCCGCAACCGCGGTGCCGCGTTCGGCATGGGCGAGGCCCTGACGATCTTCCTCACCATCATCGCGGCGGCCGTGATCGTGGTGATCGCCCGGATCGCCCGCAAGCTCTACAGCCTGCCCTGGGCGATCGCGCTCGGGCTGCTGCTCGGCGGCGCCTTCGGCAACCTCACCGACCGGATCTTCCGCGCGCCGGGCGTCTTCGAGGGTGCGGTGGTCGACTTCATCGCGCCGGCGCACTTCGCGGTCTTCAACCTCGCCGACTCCGCGATCGTCTGCGGCGGTGTGCTGATCGTGATCCTCTCCTTCCGGGGGCTGGACCCCGACGGGACCGTGCACAAGGACTGACCGGCCGCCCCGGGGCCGCCCTGAGGGACGGCCCCGCCCGCCGGGCAGGACACCATCGCGGGACTGCCATACTCGTGGGGTGAGCACCATTCCCGAGATCCGCACCCTGCCCGTACCGGACGGCCTGGAGGGCGAGCGCGTCGACGCCGCGCTGGCCCGGATGTTCGGCTTTTCCCGTACGAAGGCGGCCGAACTCGCCGCCGCCGGAAAGGTCCGGGTCGACGGATCCGAGGTGATGAAGTCGGAGCGGGTGCACGGCGGCGCGTGGCTGGAGGTCGAGATGCCGCAGGCCGCGCCGCCCGTCGAGATCGTCGCCGAGCCCGTCGAGGGCATGGAGATCGTCCATGACGACGACGACATCGTGGTGATCATGAAGCCCGTCGGGGTCGCCGCCCACCCGAGCCCCGGCTGGACCGGAACCACCGTCATCGGCGGCCTGGCCGCGGCCGGCTACCGCATCTCCACCTCCGGCGCCGCCGAGCGCCAGGGCATCGTGCACCGCCTCGATGTCGGCACCTCCGGCCTGATGGTGGTCGCCAAGTCCGAGCGCGCCTACACCCTGCTCAAGCAGCAGTTCCGCGAGCGGACGGTCGACAAGCGCTACCACTCCCTGGTCCAGGGCCACCCGGACCCGATGAGCGGCACCATCGACGCCCCCATCGGCCGCCACCCCCAGCACGACTACAAGTGGGCGGTCACCGCCGAGGGCAAGCCGTCGGTCACGCACTACGACCTGATCGAGGCGTTCCGGGCGGCCAGCCTGCTCGACATCAAGCTGGAGACCGGCCGCACCCACCAGATCCGGGTGCACATGGCCGCGCACCGCCACCCCTGCGTCGGCGATCTGACCTACGGCGCGGACCCCACGCTCGCCAAGCGGCTGGGTGTCGGGCGGCAGTGGCTGCACGCGGTCCGGCTGGGCTTCGAGCACCCCTCGGACGGCCGCTGGGTCGAGTTCGAGAGCGGCTACCCGGACGATCTCCAGCGCGCCCTGGACACCGTCCGGGACGAGAGCGGCTGACGCAGCCGCCTCCGGGGCGCCGACACGGCGGGCAACCGGCGGCTTCATGGCAGGCTGGGGGCGGAACATGACCGGATCCGACCCCGGAGCGTCGCCACCGTGGATCAGCTGGCTCTTGTGCTCGTCCTGCTGCTCGGAGCCGTGGTCATGGTTCCGGTCGGCGACCGGCTGCGGCTCCCGTCACCGGTGCTGATGACGCTCGCCGGTGCCGTCCTGGCGCTGCTGCCGTTCGTGCCCAACGTCGAGGTGCCGCCCGAGTTCATCCTGCCGGTGGTGCTGCCGCCGCTGCTCTACGCGGCCGTCCAGCGCACCTCCTGGCGGCAGTTCACCGCCAACCTCCGGCCGATCTTCCTGCTCGCCGTGGCGCTGGTCTTCGCGACCACCGCCGCGGTCGCCGCGGTCGCCCAGGCGGTGGTGCCGGGGATGCCGGTGGCCGCCGCGGTGGTGCTCGGCGCGCTGGTGGCACCGCCCGACCCGGTCGCCGCGACCGCCGTGGCCGGCAAGCTCGGGCTGCCCCGCCGGCTGGTCTCCATCCTGGAGGGCGAGGGGCTGTTCAACGACGTCACCGCGATCGTGCTCTACCACGTCGCCCTCGCCGCGGCCATCAGCGGCAGCTTCTCGGTGTCCGCCGCGATCGGCTCGCTGGTGCTGTCCGCCGTGGTGGCCATAGCGGTCGGCCTGCTGCTGGGCTGGGTCACCAACAAGCTGATGGGGCTGCTGGGTGACCCGACGCTCCAGATCGGCCTGACGCTGCTGGTGCCGTTCGTCGCCTATGTCCTGGCCGAGGAGTTCCACGGGTCCGGTGTGCTCGCGGTGCTGACCTGTGCGCTGTTCCTGGCCGAATACGCGGTCGACGCGGACGATGTGATGGGCCGGCTGGCCGGCTACACCTTCTGGGAGGTCGTCGACACCCTCGTCACCGGCGTCGCCTTCGGGCTGATCGGGCTGGAGCTGCACAACATCTTCGGGGCCGCCTCGCACCGCTGGGGTCAGCTGCTCGGGGCCGGTGCCGCGGTCGTCGGGGTGGTCGTCGGCGTCCGGCTGCTGTGGCTGCTGCCCGCCGCCTGGCTGGCCAAGCGGATGCACAAGCTCCGCGACTACGACGAGGAGATCCCGATGAGCTGGCGGGAGACGCTCATCATGTGGTGGTCGGGGATGCGCGGGGTGGCCTCCGTGGCGCTGGCGCTGGCGATCCCCTTCAGCATCGACGGTGGCAACGGCTTCCCCGCCCGTGACGACATCCTCTTCATCGCCTTCGCGGTGGTGCTCAGCACGCTCCTCGTCCAGGGCCTCACCCTGCCCTGGCTGGTGCGCAGGCTGCGGGTGCAGGCCGACACCGACGCCGTCGACGCGCTGGAGCGGGAGCTGGCGCTCCGGGTGATCAAGGCGTCCAAGCGGCGGCTGAAGGAGATCCTGGAGGTCGAGGAGCTGCCCGACGAGGTCAGCGACCAGCTGGCGCGCCGGGCGTACGACATGGGTGCCCGGATCGCGCCGGACATCGTCGACGACGAGCGGCGCGAGCTCTTCGAGCGGCGCATCCACCGGATGAAGAAGGTGCACCGCATCCAGGGCGAGATGCTCTCCGCCGCCCGGCACGAGGTGCTGGCCGCGCGCAGCGAGCCGGGCACCGACCCGGAGATCGTCGACCGGGTGCTGCGGCATCTGGACATGCGCAGTCTGCGGCACACCCCCTGACGCGGCGGCGCGGCCGGGCGGCCGCGCCGCTCAGCCCTTCGGCAGCTGCCGGGCGTCCGGCTCCTCGCCGTGCCGCGCCTCCGGGACCCCGAGCGGGGCCGGTGCGGTGCTGATCCGCGGCAGCGCGTAGGTGTGCTCGGTGCGCAGCCACTCCAGCATCCGCTCGCGGACCTCGCAGCGCACCGTCCAGAGGGTGTCCGCGTCCCGGGCCGTGACCAGCGCCCGCACCACGATCGTGGACGGGGTGGTCTCGGTGACCACCAGGCTCCAGGAGCGGCCGTCCCAGTCCGGGCACTCCTGGAGGATTTCGAGCAGTCGCTGGCGCATCTTCTCCACCGGCGCGCTGTGGTCGAGATGGAACAGGACGGTGCCGGTCATCTGGGACCCGCCGCGCGACCAGTTCTCGAACGGCTTGCCGGTGAAGTACGACACCGGCATGGTGATCCGGCGCTCGTCCCAGGTCCGTACGGTCAGAAAGGTCAGCGTGATCTCCTCGACGGTGCCCCACTCGCCGTCCACGACCACGGTGTCCCCTATCCGCACCATGTCACCGAAGGCGATCTGGAGCCCCGCGAAGAGGTTGCCGAGGGTGGACTGGGCGGCTATACCGGCGACGATGCCGAGCAGTCCGGCGGACGCCAGCATGGACGTGCCGACCGCCCGCATCTCCGGGAACGTCAGCAGCATCGAGGCGGCCGCGACGACGATCACCACGGCCGTCACCACCCGCTGGATCAGCGTCACCTGGGTGCGCACCCGCCGCACCCGCGCCGCGTCCCGGCCGCTCGCCGCGTAGCGCGAGTACGACGACTCGACGATCGCCGCCGCGGCCCGGACCACCAGCCAGGCGGTGGCCGCGATCAGGACCAGGGTCAGCGCCCGGCCGATGCCCGCCTCGTGCTCCTCGGCGACCTTCAGCCCCGACTCGTCGTACGAGCCGCGCAACAGGGCCGTGCACAGCGCCACTTGCAGCGGTATCCGGCAGCGGCGCAGCAGCCCCCACAAGGGCGTTTCCGGGTGGGCGGCGTCGATCCGGCGCAGGGCGCGGTCGGTGAGCCAGACCAGGACGAGGGTGAGGACGATCGAGCCGCCGATGACGACGATCGGACGCAGCACGGCCTCCAGAGACACGGTGTTCCTCCTTGCTGTGGTGCGTGCGGTGTGCTCCTGCCAATCCTTCCGACCGTAGCTGGCACGATGGGGGCAGTGCGATCCAACTCCAGGGAAGTGATGTCAGTGCCGGCCTCTGCCGAGTCCTCGACCAGCGGGCTTTCGACGATTGTCCTGTTTCATTCGGTATGCGGGCTGCGTCCCGCGGTGCATGCCGCGGCGGACCGGCTGCGGGCCGCGGGACACGAGGTGATCGTCCCCGATCTGTTCGACGGCCGGACCGCGGAATCGGTACCGGACGGCATTCTCATCAAGGACGAGATCGGCAAGGAGGAGCTGCTCAAGCGGGCCATCACGGCCGCGGCGCCGTACTCCGACCGCGGGCTGGTCTACGCCGGCTTCTCCTTCGGCGGCTCGGTCGCCCAGAATCTCGCGCTGGGCGACGAGAAGACCCGCGGGCTGCTCCTGCTGCACGGCACCTCGGACATCGCGGAGGACACCACCGCCGACGATCTGCCGGTGCAGCTGCATGTCGCCGACCCGGACCCGTACGAGCCGCACGACTGGCTGAACGCCTGGTACCTCCAGATGCGCCGGGCCGGCGCGGACGTAGAGGTCTTCCGCTACGCCGGCGCCGGCCACCTGTTCACCGATCCCGGGCTGCCCGACTATGACGCGGAGGCCGCGGAGCGCGCCTGGAAGGTGGCGCTGGGCTTCCTCGCCGGGCTGTGAACCGGGCGGCCGGCGCCGCACGGGACGTGCGCCGTCAGCCGACCGGCTGGTCCGCCCGCTCCATCTGCTGGGTGCCGGACCGGGTGCGGTACGAGCGCAGCAGGGCGCTGGTGGCCTGCGGGTCGGTCTTGTCGGAGATCCCGAAGTAGTCCATCTGCGTGCGCTCGGCGTTGACGTCCAGGACCCCGTAGCCGTGGGAGTCCATGTCCAGCCACTTCACATGCCGGTTGGCGGCCTTGAGGGCGGCGACCCCGGCCAGCGAGATGGTGTGCGGGGCGACATGCAGGAAGTCGTCGACGTTGTCGGAGGTGACGGAGGTGACCACGAACTCCGTCGCCACCGGCTGGTCGGCGGGGTAGGTCGCCGCCTGGAGCGGTACCTCGTTGGCCCAGGCCATGTGGATGTCGCCGGTCAGGAACACGGTGTTGTCGATACCGCGGTCGCTGAGGTGGCTCAGCAGCTCGCGCCGGTCATCGGTGTAGCCGTCCCACTGGTCGGTGTTGATCGCCAGGCCCTCCTTGGGTATCCCGAGGATGTCGGCGAGCGGGCCGAGCAGCTTGGCGGGGACGGCGCCGAAGGCGACCTGCGAGATCATCACCGAGGTGCCGACCAGCCGCCAGGCGGTGTCCGAGCGTTCCAGGCCGGCCTTGAGCCAGTCCAGCTGGGCCCGCCCGGTGAGCGTACGGCTCGGGTCGTCGACGTCGCCGCTGCCCACCTTGGCCTGCTCGTCGCGGAACGAGCGCAGATCCAGCAGATGCAGATCGGCGAGGGTGCCGAAGCGCAGCCTGCGGTAGGTGGTGCCGGCGGTCGAGGGGCGCACCGGCATCCACTCGAAGTACGCCTGCTTCGCGGCGGCCATCCGCGCGGACCAGGAGCCCTCACTGTCCGGCGTGTGGTTCGTCGCGCCGCCCTTCCAGGCGTTGTCGGCGAACTCGTGGTCGTCCCAGATGGCGACGACCGGGTGCGTGGCGTGCATGGCCAGCGCGTCCGGGTCGGTCTTGTGGACGCCGTGCCGGATGCGGTAGTCGGCGAGCGTCAGCAGCTCGTGGGCGGGGGAGTGCGGGCGGACGACGTACTTGAACTCCGGGTACTCGCCGGACTTGTACTCGTAGAGGTAGTCGCCGAGGTGCAGCACCGCGTCCAGGTCGGTGCGGGCGGCCAGGTGCCGGTACGGGGAGAAGTAGCCGGACTCCCAGTTGGCGCAGGAGACCACACCGAAGCGGACGTTGCCGGCGGCGGAGTCATGGGCCGGGGCGGTGCGGGTCCGGCCGACGGGGGAGTGCTGCCCGCCGGCGGTGAAGCGGTAGTAGTAGTGGGTGGCGGGCCGGAGGCCGCGGACGTCCGCCTTGACGGTGTGGTCGGCGGCGGCCGAGGCGGTCAGGCTTCCCCGGGCGACAACGGAGGCGAAGTCCTTGTCGGTCGCCACCTGCCAGCTCACCTTGGTGGCCGGTCCCCGGCCGGATCCGGGGGTGGCAGCCGGGGCCGGCGTGACCCGGGTCCACAGCAGGATGCCGTCCGGGAGCGGGTCCCCGGAGGCGACGCCGTGCTGGAAGAACGCGTCCTGGCCGGAGCCCTCTTGGGCCTGCGCCGTGGTGGCGCCGGCGAACGGCAGAAGTGCGGCGGTGGCGGCTACGGCCGTAACGGCGGAGCGGCGCGAGATCTGGTGATGATCGGTCACGGCCGCTCACCCTACTGGCCGGTAAGGGGACTCGGGAGGGCGAATTCGCGGGAACCCCGAGAATTCGCCCGTCCGTTGTCCGAAAGGCACTCAGCGGGAGGCCGTGGGGTCCTTTTCGCCCTCGCGGATGCCGTTCTGGCCCCCTTCGTCCTTGCTGCCGCCCTTGCCCGGGTCCGGCTTCCCGGCGCCCTTCGCCGGGCCGAACTCCTTGTCGATCATCTTCCGGAAGTTGGCCTGCGCGAGCCGGTTGTACTGCGCCTGCGTCATCTGCTGCTGCGGCACCTGCGGGATCGTCAGCTTCTTGTCGCCGTGCATGAAGGTGGGCGTGCCCTTGACGCCCTTGCGGCCGAACAGCGCGGTCATGTCCATCACCCAGCGGTCGTAGGTGCCGTTCTTCACCGCCGTCTCGAACGCCTTGTTGTTCTTCAGCTCCGGCACCGTGGCGGCGACCTTGAGCAGTTCGGCGTCCTTGCTGTAGGTGTCCACCTGCTCTTCGGGGTGGAACTTGGCGGAGTACAGCGCCGCCTTGTACTTCAGGAACGCCTCCGGGCTGACGTTCAGCGCCGCGCCGAGGGCGTTCAGCGCGTTCTTCGAGCCCTCGCCGCCGGCCGGGGTGTCGTCGATGAAGGTGTACATGGAGAAGCGGACCCGGTAGCGGCCGTCCTCGATGTCCTTCAGCAGCGCCTCGCCGCTGCTCTGCTCGAAGGACGCGCACGCCGGGCAGCGGACGTCCTCGAAGACCTCCAGGGTCTCCTTGGCGTTCTTGTCGCCTATCAGGATCTCGGTGCCGTTCTTGCCCTGGGTGTGGGCGGGCGCGACGGGCTTGGCCTCCTTGGCGGCCTCCCAGCCCGTGGGCTCGTTGGCCTTCATCGCCATGTAGCCGATGCCGCCGGCCACGGCCAGGACACCGACCACGGTCCCGGCCACGATGAGTTGACGGCGCAGCTTCTCCTGCTTCTTCTGGCGCTCGCGCTCGGCCCGGATGCGCTCGCGGGCCGCGGCCTTGCTGGCCTGGGTGTTGCGGTTGCTCATGGGGGGTTCCGTCTCTCAAGGGTGGGGTTGCTGCTGCGGACTGGTCAGACGGCGGCCGCGGCGGGCGGGCCGCGGCGCAGGACGCAGTGCACCAGGAGGGGGAGCGGACGGGCCGGCGGTGGAGGCGGCGGGCGGAGGCGCCGAGGGGGCGGCGGGAACGCGGTCGTGATCACCGCGGCCGCGATCCGCAGCGGGCGGACGGCGCCGGCCGCGGCGGCGCGCAGCAGGGCGTCCAGGGCGGCGTCACCGCGGTGCAGCCAGCCCGCGGCGAGCAGGCCGACGGCGACATGGGCGGCGAGCAGCAGCCACGGGGCGGCCGGCGGCACCGGTGGGAGGGGTGTGCCCGTGTGGGCGGCGAGGCGGGCGAGCGGAGTGCCCAACTCGCCGCCGGCGCACAGCAGATCGATGCCGACCGAGCGCAGCGGGCCGGTGACCGGGCCGCCGGCGCCGCCGTAACAGGTGTGCTGTCCGGCGGTGAAGACGGTGTCGGCGGCCAGCTCCAGGGGCACCAGCAGTGCGGCGATCCGGCCGTAGCCGCGCTCCTGTCCGGTCAGCGCGTAGGCCGCGGTGAAGACACCGGCGCAGATCGCGGCGACCGCCGCGGGCGGCAACGGGGCGCGGGAGAGCAGGACATGGGAGGTCGCGGACAGAGTGGTGCACAGCGCGGTGAACAACGCCGCCCGCACCGCCCGGAGCTGGACCCCCGGCGCGGCCGCCGGCCGGGTCCCGGGACGCACTCCCGTCGCCTGCACGTTCGGGAGTCTGCCATGTGCACCGCACCGGCACGGGTCAAGATTTGGCATCGGCCGGCACGCGGGGAGCGTGCCGGCCGAGGGAGCCAGGGGGACCGGTCACGGGAACCGGCCCCCGCCTACGTCACTTCTTCAGGGCCTTGTCCACCGCGGAGTTGAAGGCGGCCACGCTGGAGGGTGCCGACGTGCCCTGCGGGGTCTTGGTGCCCAGCACCGTGCCGTTGAGCTTGATCGTCGGGGTGGCCTTGACGTCCTTGACGGAGTCGAAGGCCTTCGACACCCCCAGCGCCCAGCGGTCGTACGTACCGGACTTGACGGCCTTCTGGAAGGCGGCGTTCCCCTTCAGCGCCGGGACGGTGTCGGCGACCTTGATCAGGTAGCTGTCGTCGGCGAACTTGTCCGGCCCGGTCTCGTCCGGGTGGAACTCCTTCGAGTACAGCGCGTACTTGTACTTCAGGAAGGCGTCCGGGCTGACGTTCAGGGAGGCGCCCAGCGCGTTGAGCGCGTTCTTGGAGCCGGTGCCCTGGAGGTTGTTGTCGAGGAAGGTGCCCAGGTGGTAGGAGGCCTTGTACTTGCCGTCCTTGATGTCCTTCTCGATGGTGGCACCGGCGGTCTGCTCGAAGGCCGCGCAGCCGGGGCAGCGCGGGTCCTCGAAGAGCTCCAGGGTGTTCTTGGCGTCCTTCTTGCCGACGGTGATCGTGGTGCCGTCGGTGCCGCTGGTGTTGGCGGGCTTGACCAGCGGGCCCTCGGCCGCGTTGTCGCCCGAGCCGGCCACGGCCACCGCGATGCCGCCGGCTACCGCCAGGACACCGACGATCGCGCCGCCGACGATCAGCTGCCGGCGGAGCCGGTCCTTCTTCGCCTGCCGCTCACGCTCGGCGCGCAGCCGCTCGCGGGCTGCCTGCTTGTTGGCCTGGTTGTTGCGATTGCTCATGGCTGTTCCTGCTCCGTGGGAATCCGTGCGATGGGGTGGGTGCGGTGGCCTACGCGGCGAGCGCGCAGGGCGGCCCACGGCGCACGACACAGTGCACGAGCAGGGGGGCGGTGCGGGCCGGAGACCCGGACCGTACGGGAGCGGGCGCCGGGCGGCGCGGGGCGGCGGTGGCGCCGACGACCGCGACGGCGAGGAGCAGCGGGCGGAAGGCGAAGCCGGCCACCGCGCCCAGCAGGCGGCCCAGCGCGGCCTCACCGCGGCGCAGCCAGCCCGCGGCCAGCAGCCCGATCAGCAGATGCGCCGCCAGCAGGACGAGCCAGCTGCTCACCGGTCCGGCCTGGTCCTCGGGCAGCCGCGTCAGCGGTGCGCCGCCGACCGGGCTCCCGCCGCACAGCAGATCCACGCCGAGCGAGCGCAGCGGCCCGGCGACCGGGCCGCCGGCCGCCCCGTAACAGGTGTGCTGACCGAGGCTGAAGACCAGATCGGCGGTGAGCTCCAGGGGGACCAGCAGCGCCGCGATGTGCCAGTAGCCGCGCTCCTGGCCGGCCAGCGCGTAGGCGAGGACGAACACGGCCGCACCGATCGCGGCGACGGTGGTCAGCGGCAGCGGCATACGGGACAGCAGCACATGGGACGCCGAGGACAGCGCGACGCACAGCGCCGTGAAGAGCGCCGCGCGCAGTGCCCGCAGGTGAGGTGCCGAAATGTCCATCGCAGCCGAGTGTGCCATGAGCAGGGATAAGGGGTGCTTAAGGGGGACCGAATCCGTACGCACCGGGCAAGAAGGTGCGTACGGAGCGACTCGGGCCCGTGCTCCCTACAGGCCGGGGATCCGGCCGTTGCGGAAGAGGTCCACGAAGATCTGGTGGTCGGCCCGGGCGCGGGCCCCGTAGGAGTGCGCGAAGTCCACCAGCAGCGCCGCGAAGCCCTCCTCGTCGGCCGCGATGGCCGCGTCGATGGCGCGCTCCGTCGAGAACGGGACCAGCGAGTGGCCACTCTCGTCGTCCGCGGCGGCGTGCATGGTCGCGGTGGCCCGGCCCAGGTCGGCGACCACGGCCGCGATCTCCTCCGGGTCGTCGATGTCGGACCAGTCCAGGTCGACCGCGTACGGCGAGATCTCGGCGACCAGCTGGCCCGCGCCGTCGAGTTCGGTCCAGCCCAGCCACGGGTCGGCGTGGTCCTGGAGGGCGCGCTGCGAGATCACCGTGCGGTGGCCCTCGTGCTGGAAGTAGCCGCGGACCCGGGGGTCGGTGATGTGCCGGGAGACGGCCGGGGTCTGCGCCTGCTTCATGTAGATCACGACATCGTTCTCCAGGGCGTCGCTGTTGCCCTCCAGAAGGATGTTGTACGACGGCAGACCGGCCGAGCCGATGCCGATGCCGCGGCGGCCGACCACGTCCTTGACGCGGTAGGAGTCCGGGCGGTCCAGGCTCGACTCCGGCAGCGTCTCCAGATAGCCGTCGAACGCGGCGAGGACCTTGTAGCGGGTCGCCGCGTCCAGCTCGACGCTGCCGCCGCCCGCCGCGAAGCGCCGCTCGAAGTCCCGGATCTCGGTCATCGAGTCCAGCAGTCCGAACCGGGTCAGCGAGCGGGCGTCGCGCAGCGCGTCCAGCAGCGGACCCTCGGCAGTGTCCAGCGTGAAGGGCGGCAGCTCGTCCTTGTCGGAGCTCTTGGTCCCCGACGCCAGTGCGTGGATGCGCTCCCGGTAGGCGGCCGCGTAGGTGCGCACCAGGTCGGTGATCTGCTTGTCGCTGAGCGCCTTGGCGTAGCCGATCAGCGCGACCGAGGCGGCGAACCGCTTCAGGTCCCAGGTGAACGGGCCGACGTAGGCCTCGTCGAAGTCGTTGACGTTGAAGATCAGCCGGCCGGTGGCGTCCATGTACGTGCCGAAATTCTCGGCGTGCAGATCGCCGTGGATCCACACCCGGGCGGTCCGGTCGTCCAGATACGGGCCGCTGTCCTTGCCGCCGCCGTCCTGTGCGGCGTACGCCTCCATGTCCCGGTAGAACAGGCAGGCCGTGCCCCGGTAGAAGGCGAACGCGGAGGCGGCCATCTTCCGGAATTTCACGCGGAAGGCCGCGGGGTCGGCGGCGAGCAGCTCTCCGAAGGCGGTGTCGAAAACGGCGAGGATCTCCTCGCCGCGCTGCGCGGCGTCCTGCGCCGGGGCGTGCTGGGACGGCATCGCTGGGTGCCTCCTGAGGTGCGGAACGGTACGGGATCCGTGGCGGATCCCCCGGCGGTGGGCCGGGGGAGGATCTGCCACTGACAACGCGCGAGGCTACTCGTCGGTGCCCGTCGATTGTCACCGGGGAGCCGTAGACTTCGAGACCACCATCCGCCCCTCCCGGCCCTGCCGGGCAGGTGCCCCCGCCGACCGTTTTCCCGGAGGTCCTCCGCCGTGGCAGCCCCGTCCAGGCCCCCCTTCACGCACCTGCATGTCCACACCCAGTACTCACTGCTGGACGGTGCGGCGCGGCTGTCGGACATGTTCAAGGCGTGCAACGAGATGGGCATGACGCATATCGCCATGTCCGACCACGGCAACCTCCACGGGGCCTACGACTTCTTCCACTCGGCGCAGAAGGCCGGGGTGACGCCGATCATCGGCATCGAGGCCTATGTGGCCCCGGAGTCGCGGCGCAACAAGCGCAAGATCCAGTGGGGCCAGCCGCACCAGAAGCGCGATGACGTCTCCGGTTCCGGTGGTTACACCCACAAGACGATCTGGGCGGCCAACAAGACCGGTCTGCACAACCTCTTCCGACTGTCCTCGGACGCGTACGCCGAGGGCTGGCTGACGAAGTGGCCGCGGATGGACAAGGAGACCATCTCCCAGTGGTCCGAGGGCCTGATCGCCTCCACCGGCTGCCCCTCCGGTGAGCTCCAGACCCGGCTGCGGCTCGGCCAGTTCGACGAGGCGCTGAAGTCCGCGTCCGAATACCAGGACATTTTCGGCAAGGACCGGTATTTCCTGGAGCTGATGGACCACGGCATCGAGATCGAACGCCGGGTCCGTGACGGCCTGCTGGAGATCGGCAAGAAGCTCGGCATCCCCCCGCTGGTCACCAACGACTCGCACTACACCTACGCCCACGAGTCCACGGCGCACGACGCCCTGCTGTGCATCCAGACCGGCAAGAACCTCTCCGACCCGGACCGCTTCCGCTTCGACGGCACCGGCTACTACCTCAAGTCCACGGACGAGATGTACGCCATCGACTCCTCGGACGCCTGGCAGGAGGGCTGCGCCAACACCTTCCTGGTGGCCGAGCAGATCGACACCAGCGGGATGTTCGAGAAGCGCGACCTGATGCCGAAGTTCGACATCCCGGAGGGCTTCACCGAGGTCACCTGGTTCCAGGAGGAGGTCCGGGTCGGCATGCAGCGCCGCTACCCGGACGGGGTGCCTGAGGACCGGCAGAAGCAGGCCGAGTACGAGATGGACATCATCATCCAGATGGGGTTCCCCGGCTACTTCCTCGTCGTCGCCGACTTCATCATGTGGGCCAAGAACAATGGCATCGCGGTGGGCCCCGGCCGTGGTTCCGCGGCGGGTTCGATCGTGGCGTACGCGATGGGCATCACCGACCTCGACCCGATCACGCACGGGCTGATCTTCGAGCGGTTCCTCAACCCCGAGCGTGTCTCCATGCCCGATGTCGACATCGACTTCGACGAGCGCAGGCGCGTCGAAGTGATCCGGTATGTGACGGAGAAGTACGGCGCCGACAAGGTCGCCATGATCGGCACCTACGGCAAGATCAAGGCCAAGAACGCCATCAAGGACTCGGCCCGCGTCCTCGGTTACCCGTACGCCATGGGTGACCGCCTCACCAAGGCCATGCCCGCCGACGTCCTCGGCAAGGGCATCGACCTCAGCGGCATCACCGACCCCCAGCACCCGCGCTACAGCGAGGCGGGCGAGATCCGGGGGATGTACGAGAACGAACCGGACGTGAAGAAGGTCATCGACACCGCCAAGGGCGTCGAGGGCCTGGTCCGGCAGATGGGTGTGCACGCGGCCGGCGTGATCATGTCCAGCGAGCCCATCGTCGACCACGCCCCTCTCTGGACGCGGCACACCGACGGTGTGACCATCACACAGTGGGACTACCCCCAGTGCGAGTCGCTCGGCCTGCTGAAGATGGACTTCCTGGGCCTGCGCAACCTCACCATCATGGACGACGCCGTCAAGATGGTGAAGAAGAACAAGGGCGTCGACCTGGAGATGCTCTCGGTCCCGCTGGACGACCCCAAGACGTACGAGATGCTCTGCCGCGGTGACACCCTCGGCGTCTTCCAGTTCGACGGCGGCCCGATGCGCTCGCTGCTGCGGCTGATGAAGCCCGACAACTTCGAGGACATTTCCGCCGTCTCGGCGCTGTACCGCCCCGGCCCGATGGGCATGGACTCGCACACCAACTACGCGCTGCGCAAGAACGGCCTCCAGGAGATCACCCCGATCCACCCGGAGCTGGAGGAGCCGCTCAAGGAGGTCCTGGGCCTCACCTACGGCCTGATCGTCTACCAGGAGCAGGTGCAGAAGGCCGCCCAGATCATCGCCGGGTACTCCCTCGGTGAGGCCGACATCCTCCGCCGCGTGATGGGCAAGAAGAAGCCCGAGGAGCTGGCGAAGAACTTCGTGCTCTTCCAGGAGGGCGCCCGCAAGAACGGCTTCTCCGACCAGGCCATCCAGGCGCTGTGGGACGTCCTGGTCCCGTTCGCCGGCTACGCCTTCAACAAGGCGCACTCCTCCGCGTACGGCCTGGTCACCTACTGGACCGCCTACCTCAAGGCCAATTACCCCGCCGAATACATGTCCGCGCTGCTGACCTCCGTGCGCGACGACAAGGACAAGTCGGCGGTCTATCTGAACGAGTGCCGGCGCATGGGCATCAAGGTGCTGCCGCCCAACGTCAACGAGTCCGAGGCGAACTTCGCCGCCCAGGGCGACGATGTGATCCTCTTCGGCCTCACCGCGGTCCGTAACGTCGGCCAGAACGTCGTCGACTCGATCATCCGCAGCCGCAAGGCGAAGGGAAAGTACCTCTCCTTCCCCGACTACCTCGACAAGGTCGACGCGGTCGTCTGCAACAAGCGCACCACCGAATCACTGATCAAGGCCGGGGCCTTCGACGAGATGGGCCACACCCGCAAGGGACTGACGGCCCACTATGAGCCGATGATCGACAACGTGGTCCAGGTCAAGCGCAAGGAGGCCGAGGGGCAGTTCGACCTCTTCGGCGGCATGGGCGACGACAGCGCCGACGAGGGGCCGGGCTTCGGGCTGGACGTCGAGTTCTCGGACGTCGAGTGGGACAAGACCTATCTCCTCGCCCAGGAGCGCGAGATGCTCGGTCTCTACGTCTCCGACCATCCGCTCTTCGGCCTGGAGCATGTGCTGTCCGACAAGGCGGACGCCGCCATCGCCCAGCTGACCGGCGGCGACTACTCGGACGGCTCGATCGTCACCATCGGCGGCATCATCTCCGGCCTCCAGCGCAAGATGACCAAACAGGGCAACGCCTGGGCCATCGCCACCGTCGAGGACCTGGCCGGCTCCATCGACTGCATGTTCTTCCCGGCGACCTACCAGCTGGTGTCCACCCAACTCGTCGAGGACACCGTGGTCTTCGTCAAGGGCCGCCTCGACAAGCGGGAGGACATCCCGCGGCTGGTGGCCATGGAGATGATGGTCCCCGACCTCTCGGAGGCCGGCACCAACGCCCCCGTGACGATCACCATTCCGACGGTCAAGGTCACCCCGCCGATGGTCGAGAAGCTCGGCGAGGTGCTCAGCAGCCACCGCGGCTCCACGGAGGTGCGGATCAAGCTCCTGGGGGCGCGCAAGACCACCGTGCTCCGGCTGGACCGGCACCGGGTCACGCCCGACCCGTCGCTGTTCGGCGATCTGAAGGTGCTGCTCGGCCCGTCCTGTCTGGCGGGCTGACCGGCCGGCTCCGGCCGGTACCCCGAGGGGCGCGCCCATTGTGGACGCGCCCCTCAACTTCCCTGCGGCAAAGGTCAGTTGTGGCCGAAGCGCCGCTGGTGCTTACGTGCCACATCCGCCGGGCTGCCCTGTGCCTGCGACCGCGCCTGGGACTGTGCCTCCAGGCTCGCCTTCTGGGCCTCCTGCTGGCCGCGCTCGGACGCGGATGCCTTCTGCTGACTGCGGTCCTGCTTCTTGTCCTTGGCCATGATCTTTGCCTCCTGAGGGGGGGAATCCGGGATCTGGGCCGGAACCAGACTGACATGGCAGACAGACGCCTGCATTTCGGGCAATTACCGTGCGTTATATGGTTGATCACGCACCGTGTACGACGCCCCCGCTGAATCCGCCACGCCGATGATCGAGTTCGGGCAGATAACGCCCGTACGGTCGGGCAGACTCGAAGGAAAGCCGAAGAACACTCGAGCCATGGGCCGAGCCGGGGGGCGACCGGACTTTCAGCACCTCAGGGAAGAGGGTGGAACGTGGATCGCTGCGTCGTCCTGGTGGACGCCGGATATTTGCTCGGTGCCGCCGCGAGTCTGCTCGCCGGAGAGCCCGCCCGTTCCAGGATCAGCGTCGACCATGCCGCCCTCATCCAGGGGCTGCGCCAGCGCGCCGAGGCGGAGACCGAACGCCCGCTGCTGCGGATCTACTGGTTCGACGGCGCCCCCGACCGCGTCCCGCAGCCCGAGCACCGCAGGCTGCGGGTGATGCCCCGGGTCACCGTCCGGCTGGGTGCCCTGACCCGCAGCGACGGCCGCTGGGCGCAGAAGGGCGTGGACGCCGCCATGCACGCCGAGCTGACCGAACTCGCCCGTAACCGCGCCTGCTCCGACATCGTGCTGGTCACCGGTGACGGCGATCTGCTGCCCGGACTGATGTCGGCGAAGGAGCACGGCGTCGCCGTCCATCTGTGGGCCGTGCAGGCCGCGGACGGCGACTACAACCAGTCCGAGGACCTGGTCGCCGAGGCCGATGAGCGGCGGGTGCTGGACCGCACCTGGATCACCCGCGCGGTCCGCGCCAAGGAACTCGGCGGCCCCTGCGCCCCGCCGCCGGTACCCCGCCCCGAGATCGCCGCGATCCTCTCCGCGCCACTGCCCGAGTCCGCGGCCGCGGCAGCCGCGGCGGCCGCCGCGGCCGGCCCGGAAGCCGCCGAGCACACCCATGAGCACAACGGCGCCAACGGCGTCTCCCACCCGGCGGCCGGTCCCGGGAGCGCAGCGGCCGCCGCCGACGGGCCCGGCGCCGGATCCAGGGTCGTGCCCACCCCCAAGGACCTGGCCGGCCTCGGCCGGGCACACGCCGCGGGCCAGCAGCCGGCCGGCGCGGGCGGGCCCGCCCCCGCGGCGGGCGCCACCCTGCGCTGGTCGTCCGACAAGGGCTGGGTCGAGCGCGGCGGCCCGGCCGGTGACCCGGACGGGGCCGCGGCCCTGCCCACCCTCGCCCAGCTCACCAGTGCCGAGCAGCGCTGGGCCGACCGCGAGGAGGACATCACCGCCGTCAGCGGCGACCCCTTCGAGGTCGGGCAGGTCTTCGCCCGCCGCTGGACCGACCGGCTCTCCGACGCCGCGCACCTTCAGCAGCTGTCCACGGAGTACCCCCGCATCCCGCACCGGATCGACGGTGAACTGCTGCGCTACGCCGCCCGCTTCGGACTGCTCGCCCACAAGGACGACCAGATCGACGAGCACGACCGCTATGCGATCCGGGCCGGTTTCTGGCGCGAGGTCGATCTGCGGACGGCCGCCGAGCACGCACCGGCCGGAGACTGACGGCCCGCGCCGCCCCGGGCCCGGCTCGCCCGCCGGAGCCCCGCGGCCCGGAGGCGGCCCGGGGACGCGTACCCTCATAGCTCGTGAGGACGGGCGCAAAACAGGTGGAGCGCGGAGTGCCGGTGTGCGCCGTGCGGGACCTGGTCAAGACATACCCCGCGATGCGCGGACGCCGCGGGGCGGCACAGGCGCCCGCCGTACGCGCCAGCGACGGCATCACCCTCGATGTCCACCGCGGCGAGATCTTCGGGCTGCTCGGCCCCAACGGCGCCGGGAAGTCCACCCTGGTGCGCCAGCTCACCGGACTGCTGCGCCCCGACTCCGGCGGGATCTCCGTCCTGGGCCACGACCTGGTGCGCCACCCGGAGCGGGCCGCCCGGCTGCTCGGCTACCTGGGGCAGGAATCCACCGCCCTGGACGAGATGACCGTGGCGCTGGCCGTGGAGACCACCGGCCGGCTGCGCGGGCTCGGGGCCCGCGAGGCGCGCGCCGAGCGGGACGCGGTGATCGACGAGCTGGGCCTCGCGGACCTCACCGGACGGGCCCTGAAGAAGCTCTCCGGCGGGCAGCGCCGGCTGGCCTGCTTCGCCACCGCGCTGATCGGCGAGCGGCCGCTGCTGGTGCTGGACGAGCCGACCACCGGGATGGACCCGGTCGCGCGGCGCGCCGTATGGGCCGCGGTGGACCGGCGGCGGGCCGAGCGCGGTGTCACGGTGGTGCTGGTGACGCATAACGTCCTGGAGGCCGAGAGCGTGCTCGACCGGGTCGCGGTGATCGACCGCGGCCGGGTCATCGCCTGTGACACGCCCGGCGGACTGAAGGAAATGGTGAGCGACGAGGTGCGGCTGGAGCTGGTGTGGCGCGACCGCCCGCCGCTGGACGTGCCCGAGGTCGCCGCCCTGGAGGCCGCCGCGCACGTCTCCGGCCGCCGCTGGACCCTCCGCCTGCCCGCCGACCGGGCCCGCGCCGCCGTCGCCGACGTCACCGCGGGCCCCGCCTTCGCCGCCCTCGACGACTTCACCCTTGCCACGCCGAGCCTGGAAGATGTCTACCTGGCCCTCGGCGGCCGTGCCGAGGGGCTGGTCAAGGCATGAACGGGGACCGGTCCGGCGGACGTATGCACGACCACGGGGGCAGCGAGGAAGGCGTGATGACAGCGTGAGTGTGGTTCCCGTGCAGGCGGTGGCCGGGGCGGCCCCGGCCACCGGGGTACGAGACGAGGAGGCGGCCGCGCCGCTGGCGCCGTCCGCCCGTCTGGTGCCCGCGCTGGTCGCCGTCTACCGAGCCCAGCTCTCCCGGGCCCGGGTCGCACGGATCCCGCTGCTGTTCGTCGCCACCTTCCAGTCCATCGGGATCATGGTTCTGCTGCGCGGGGTGGTCGACGGCGGCGAACCGGCGCGGTCGGTGGTGTCCGGCTCCAGCGTGCTGGTCGTCGCCTTCGTGGCGCTCAACCTCCTCGCCCAGTACTTCGGCCAGCTGCGGGCCGGCGGCGGGCTCGACCACTACGCCACGCTGCCGGTGCCGCCGGCCGCCGTGGTGCTCGGTGCCGCCGCGGCGTACGCCTCGTTCACCGTGCCGGGGACGGTGGTCACCGCGGTCACCGGCTGTGTGCTCTTCCAGCTGCCGATGTCCCATCTGTGGGTGCTGGCCGCGGTGCTCCCGCTCGCCGGGGCGGCGCTGGCCGGTCTCGGCGCGGCCCTCGGCCTGCTCGCCCCGCGCCAGGAACTCGCCACCCTCTGCGGCCAGTTGGGGATGTCGGCGGCGCTGCTGCTGGGCGTCCTGCCGGCCGAGCGGATGCCCGGGGTGATCGGCTGGGCCCGTGATCTGCTGCCGTCGACGTATGGCGTGGAGGCGCTGGCACGCAGCTTTGACCCGCACCCGGACTGGGTCGCGGTCGGCGCCGACCTGGGCGTCTGCGCGGCCGTCGGGGTGCTGTCGCTGGCCGTCGCCACCTGGGCCTACCGCCGGGCGGCGACCCGATGAACGGTGCCACCCCGCCGAACGGGCGTCCTGCTGCCGGTCCCACCAGCCCCACCTGGCACGATGACGGTGTGACCGCACCGCTGACGCCCCGCGACAACCAACCGCCCGAAGAGCCCCGGCACCCCGAGGCCGCGCCCGCCGCCGATCACGGTGGCCTCGGCGGCCCGGAGCTGGCCCGCGAGCTGCGTGAGGGTGCGCTGATCGCGCTCCTGGTCGCGGTGACCGGTGTGCTGCTCGGCCTGCTGTGGAACTGGCTCGCGCCGCATGTCCCGCTGGTCGCGGACACCCGCAACGTCTACCTCAAGAACACCGAGGGCGAGGAGTCGATCGGCGCGGACGGCACCTTCCTCCTGCTGGCCTTCGCGTTCGGTGTGCTCACCACCGCCGTGGTCTTCCTCTTCCGCCGGCGCGGCGGGATTCCGCTGGTCGTGGCGCTGGTCGTGGGCGGGCTGCTGGGCGCGACGCTGGGCTGGATGACGGGGATGTGGCTGGGCCCCACCCCGGACGTGGTGGCCCACGCCAAGCAGGTCGGCCCCGGTGTGGTCTTCGACGGCCCGCTGCGGTTGCAGGCCAAGGGCGCCCTGCTGGCGTGGCCGATGGGGGCGATGGTCACCCAGCTGGTGCTGTCCGCGCTGTTCGGACCGCGCGACCCGATGCCGGAGGCGCCGTACTGGCTCCAGGGGCAGCACGCCCAGCAGGCACCGCAGGACCGGGAGACCCCGCAGGCCCAGCAGGCACCACTGGCTCAGGAGACACCGCAGCAGGAGGTCCCGGACCGGCTGCGGGAGCACCACGACCGGAAGCCGCCCGCCGAGGGCTGAGCAACGCGGAACGCACGGGGCGGCCGGTCCACCGGCCGCCCCGCGCCGCGTTCAGCCGCGGGCGATCGGCGCGAGGTGCGCCCCCGTGAGCGCCACCAGGTCCTCAGGAGCCAGTTCGACCTCCAGCCCGCGCCGTCCGGCCGAGACACAGACCGTCGGCCGGCCCTCGGCCGAGGCGTCCACGACCGTGCGCAGCTGCTTGCGCTGCCCCAGCGGCGAGATGCCGCCGCGGACATAGCCGGTGCTGCGCTCGGCCGCCGCCGGATCGGCCATCGTGGCCCGCTTGCCGCCCACCGCGGCCGCCAGCGCCTTGAGGTCCAGCGACCCCGACACCGGGACCACGGCGACCGTCAGGGTGCCGTCGACGTCCGCCAGCAGGGTCTTGAACACCTGGTCCGGCGCGACACCGAGCGCCTCGGCGGCCTCCTCGCCGTACGACGGGGCGGCCGGGTCGTGCTCGTAGGAGTGCGTGGTGAACGGGACGCCGGCCGCGGTGAGGGCGACGGTCGCCGGGGTGCCGACGGACTTCTTGGACTTCTTCGCCAACGTCTTCGTGCCTCGCGTCAGGGGCCCGGCAGCGGGGGCCGCTCGTTCAGTTGGGGCTGGTCGGCTGCCGGGTCAGATCCACCGCCGGCAGCGACGGGAGCTTACCGAGCACCGCCGACTCCTGGCGAAGCAGTTTCAGCTCCTGCGCCAGCCGGGCCGCGGTGTCCGGCGCCTCCAGCAGCCGCTGCTTGGCGGGCACGTCCAGCACGGCCGCCGCGGCGACCAGGTACGACAGCACGGACGGGTCGGCCGGCAGATCCTGCCCGCTCGACAGGGTCCGCTCGTTCGCCCAGGCCAGCCGCTTCTGATAGGTCCGGAACGCCCGTACGACGCCGGAGGCCAGCGCGCCGGCGCCCTCGCCGTCGTCGTCCTCCAGTTCCTCCAGCTCACCGGTCAGATACGGCCCCGAGGCATCCACCGACAGCAGCCGGAAGCGGGTGGTGCCGGTGGCGAGGACCTCGTAGCCGGTGTCGTCGTCGGACGACTTCTCCCGGATGGTGGCCGCGTCGGCGATACAGCCCACGGTGTGGAACGCCTGCACCGGGTCGTCACCGAAGCCCGCCGCGGGACCGTCCGACGCGGGGACGGTGTTGTCGGGCATGCCCTGGGCGGTGGCGGCGACCTCCCGGCCGTCCCGGATCGCGATCACCGCGAAGCGGCGGTCGTCCTCGGGTACGGCGCTCAGATCGCGCATCATGGCCCGGTACCGCGCCTCGAAGACGTTCAGCGGGAGCACGAGTCCCGGGAACAGCACCGAGTTCAGCGGGAAGAGCGGTAGGCGCAGGGAGGTCACAGCCCGTAAGCCTAGACGCTGCGCTTGGCGGTGTTCCCACGTGGGCGGGAATCCCGCCGTGGTTCGTTTCGCTGTTGCGCCTGCGGCGGGCCGGGTCCGCTGCGCGGGGCTGTCGGGGTGCGGTGACGGGCCTCCGGGGTAGGGGTGTGGGACTGCTTCGCTTTACGTCCCACACCCCTACCCCTCCGGCCCGTCACCTCCCGTGGGTGGGTGGGGGAGAAGGCCGGTGGGGGTGGGCGTAGGTGGTCCGGTGCGGGTTGTCGGTCGTAGGGAACTGGCTATTGGCGTCGCAGCAGGCGGGAGGCGCCGGCGGCGACCGTTGTGGCCAGGACCCAGCCCGCGAGGATGAGTACCGCGGCTGCCCACTGTGCGCCGCCGCCCGGTTTCCACGCGGCGCTCTGGTTGAGGTCTATCACCGGCAGCAGGAGGTCGAGGGAGTAGAGGTACGGATTCCAGGGCGGTGCCTCGCCGGTCTTGAGGGGCGGTGGCGGGGACATCGAGAAGTAGATCGTGCCGATCGCCCACAGGATGGCCATCCACACCGCGGCCCGCCCCGGGCGGTAGCCGTAGGCCACCGTCCAGTCCTGGAGGAAGCCCCAGGTCTTCGCGGCCAGTGGCAGTGTCTCGCGGCGGCGCCGCTGCTTGGCCAGCAGCACCTCGCGGGCGTCGGCGTCCTCACCGGTGGTGCGCAGCGAGGCGGCGAGCATCTCGTACGGCTCGGGCGCGTACTCGGGGGTCGCCGCGGCCACCCACTGGAGCCGCAGCGAGAGCGGGAAGTGGCCGCGCGGGATCAGCGTCTCGTAGGCGAAGCCGGCCATCCACAGGCCGCCGAGCCCCGGCCAGCTCGCCGACTTGTCGACGAGATTGACCACCCGGGCGCCGGAGAGGATCACCCGGCCGCGCTGCGGGCGCTCGCCGAGGAACCGCAGCTCGGGCGTCTGGATACGGCGCAGCGACAGCTCCTGGTCGGACTCCATGATGAACCGGGCGTGCTCGAAGTCGACCGCGTCGCCGAACCGCCCGTCGTCCAGCCGCATCCCGCCCTCGCACTCGAAGCGCTGCACCCGAGTGCCGCGCGAGGGGGTGTAGGCGGTGCCGTACGGGGGAGTGGCGCCGCTGGAGAACGGGGAGTTGGGCAGCCCGGCGGCGGTCAGATAGAGGGTGCGCTCGACGGTCAGCTGCGGGGCGTTCAGGGCGCGGCGGCCGAAGGGGTTGCTCAGCCGGCTGCCGCGCAGGCTCAGCGACACCCCGATGGTGGCGCCGCGCAGCGACAGCTCCCCGTAGGACTCCAGCATCTCGGCCTGGAGGTCCTGGGTGACGGTCATCCCGTCCGCCATGATCGACCGGCCCTGGCGGTCCTTGTGCACCACGGTCTGATTGAGCATCAGGTCGGTGCCTATGTGGGCGTCGGTGAGCCGGATGCCGGAGTTCACCACGCAGCGCGGCAGATGGAGATCGCCCTCGGTGTGCAGCCGGGCCGCCTCCACCCGGGGTATCGCGCAGTTCACCAGCCGCAGGGTGGTGAAGCGGCTCTCGGGGAGCACCACCTCGGCCTCGAAGCGGCAGTCCCGCAGCTCCACGAATGGCTTGATCGTGCCGCCCGCAACGTCGAGAGTGTCCGTGATGTACGCGCCGGTGAGCTTGAGCGCGGAGACCCGGCCGGGTTGCGCGGGCGGCCCGTCGAGCAGCAGCAGTGCCACGACCCGGGCCCGCACCCGGCGCTCCGGGCCCCACAGATGCTGCCCGTGCGGATCGTCCCTGGCCGGATCGCCGATGTGCAGATCGCAGGTGCTGCCGTTGCGGAAGGCCTGCCACATGCTCCATTCCGCGGAGGTCAGCTGTAGCTCGGCCGGCGCGTCGCCGTCCGCGGGTTCGGTCACTGTGGGTCCCCCTTGCTCTCCCGTGGTGTGTCGCAACCTGTTCGGACGCAATTCGTGCACTGGTCGTGTTGCGTCCCGCAGGTCTCCCCGTACGCCGTCGTGAGGCCCTTGCCCGCCCCGTGACTGCTTGAACACGCGCGGTCAGGGCCAACTCCGGTCAACTTCGAACGGCCGGGTCACGGTGCGTCCGGGGTGTGCTCCGCTGTGTATCACTGAGTGATACGGCCGCTCGGGCGCCGGAGCGGGTCTGAGACACTGGGGGAGTGATCTCCCGAATCGATCTGCGCGGTGACGCCCTTCCCGAGGGCGGCGCCCTGCGCGACCTGCTGCCCCGTGCCGAGTTCGACGTGGAAGCCGCCCTGGAGAAGGTGCGGCCCATCTGCGAGGACGTACGCCATCGGGGCACCGCGGCGCTGATCGATTACGCGCGGCGGTTCGACGGTGTGGAGATCGAGCGGGTACGGGTGCCCGCCGAGGCCCTGCGGGACGCGCTCGACGGGCTCGACCCGGCCGTGCGCGCCGCCCTGGAGGAGTCCATCCGGCGCGCCCGGATCGTCCACCGCGAACAGCGCCGCACGGACGTGACCACCAAGGTCGTCCCCGGCGGCACGGTCACCGAACGCTGGGTGCCGGTCGAGCGGGTGGGCCTCTATGTCCCCGGCGGACTCGCGGTCTACCCGTCCTCCGTGGTCATGAACGTGGTCCCGGCGCAGGAAGCCGGTGTCGAGGGCATCGCCGTGACCTCCCCGCCGCAGAAGGAGTTCGGCGGCCGCCCGCACCCGACCATCCTCGCCGCCTGCGCCCTGCTCGGCGTCGACGAGGTCTACGCGGCCGGCGGCGCCCAGGCCATCGCGATGTTCGCCTACGGCACCGACGAGTGCCTGCCGGTCAACCTCGTCACCGGCCCCGGCAACATCTACGTCGCCTCCGCCAAGCGCCTGCTCAAGGGCCGGATCGGTATCGACGCCGAGGCCGGCCCCACCGAGATCGCGGTCCTCGCGGACGCCACCGCCGACCCCGAGCACGTCGCCGCCGACCTGATCAGCCAGGCCGAGCACGACACCCTCGCCGCCGCCGTGCTGGTCACCGACTCCGCCGAGCTCGCCGACGCCGTCGACGAAGCCCTCAAGCGGCAGGTCGCGGCCACCAAGCACATCGAGCGGATCACCGAGGCGCTGGGCGGCCGGCAGTCCGCGACCGTCCTCGTCGACGGCATCGACGAGGGCCTGCGGGTCGTGGACGCCTACGGCGCCGAACACCTGGAGATCCAGACCGCCGACGCCACCGCCGTCGCCGCCCGGGTCCGCAACGCCGGCGCGGTCTTCGTCGGCCCGTACGCCCCGGTCTCGCTCGGCGACTACTGCGCCGGCTCCAACCACGTGCTGCCCACCGGCGGCTGCGCCTGCCACTCCTCCGGCCTGTCCGTGCAGTCCTTCCTGCGCGGCATCCATGTCGTGGACTACTCGCGTGACGCGCTGGCCGAGGTCACCCACCATGTGGTGACCCTCGCCGAGGCCGAGGACCTCCCGGCCCATGGCGCCGCGCTGAAGGCCAGGTTCGACTGGAAGGTCCCGCAGAGCAAGTGAGCAGCCACGTGACCCGTATTGACGATCTCCCCATCCGGGACGAGCTGCGCGGCAAGTCGCCCTACGGCGCGCCGCAGCTGGACGTCCCGGTGCGGCTGAACACCAACGAGAACCCCTACCCGCTGCCCGAGCCGCTGGTCCGGCGGATCGCCGAGCGGGTGACCGAGGCCGCCCGGCAGCTCAACCGCTACCCCGACCGGGACGCGGTCGAGCTGCGCACCGAACTGGCCCGCTACCTCACCCACACCGCCGGCCACGAGGTCACCAAGGACCACGTATGGGCCGCCAACGGCTCCAACGAGGTCATCCAGCAGCTGCTCCAGACCTTCGCCGGCCCCGGCCGTACCGCCCTCGGCTTCGAGCCGTCGTACTCGATGCACGGGCTGATCTCCCGCGGCACCGGCACCGGCTGGAGCTCCGGCCCGCGCAACGACGACTTCACCATCGACGTCGAGGCGGCCACGGCGGTCATCGCCGAGCGGCGGCCCGACGTGGTCTTCATCTGCTCGCCGAACAACCCCACCGGCACCGCCGTCGAGGCCGCCACCGTGCTCGCGCTGTACGAGGCGGCGCAGGCGGCCCGCGCCGACGGGGCCGGGGCCCTGGTGGTGGTCGACGAGGCCTACGGCGAGTTCAGCCACCGGCCCTCGCTGCTGCCGCTGCTCGCGGGCCGGCCGAATCTGGTGGTCACCCGGACGATGTCCAAGGCCTTCGGCGCCGCCGGGCTGCGGCTGGGCTATCTGGCCGCCGACCCCGCCGTGGTCGACGCCGTCCAGCTGGTCCGGCTCCCGTACCACCTCTCGTCCGTCACCCAGGCCACCGCGCTGGCCGCGCTGGAGCACACCGAGACGCTCCTGAAGTATGTCGAGCAGCTCAAGACCGAGCGGGACCGCCTGGTCACCGAGCTGCGGGCGGCCGGCTGCCAGGTCGTCGACTCCGACGCCAACTTCGTGCAGTTCGGCCTCTTCGAGGATTCCCACGCCACCTGGCAGGCGATCCTCGACCACGGCGTGCTGGTCCGTGACAACGGCGTACCGGGCTGGCTGCGGGTCACCGCCGGCACCCCGGCCGAGAACGACGCGTTCCTCGACGCGGTTCGCGCAGTACTGAAGGAGAGCAAGCGATGACCCGCGTAGGACGCGTGGAGCGCACGACGAAGGAAACGTCCGTGCTCGTCGAGATCGATCTCGACGGCCGGGGCGACGTGGACGTGTCGACCGGTGTCGGCTTCTACGACCACATGCTCGACCAGCTCGGCCGGCACGGTCTGTTCGACCTCAAGGTCAAGACCGACGGCGATCTGCACATCGACACCCACCACACCATCGAGGACACCGCCCTCGCCCTGGGTGCCGCCTTCAAGCAGGCGCTCGGTGACAAGTCCGGGATCTACCGCTTCGGCAACTGCACCGTCCCGCTGGACGAGTCGCTGGCCCAGGTGACCGTCGACCTCTCCGGCCGCCCGTATCTGGTGCACACCGAGCCGGAGAACATGGCGCCGATGATCGGCTCCTACGACACGACGATGACCCGGCACATCTTCGAGTCCTTCGTCGCCCAGGCCCAGGTAGCGCTGCACATCCACGTGCCGTACGGCCGCAACGCCCACCACATCGTGGAGTGCCAGTTCAAGGCGCTGGCCCGGGCGCTGCGCTACGCCAGCGAGCGCGACCCGCGGGCGGCCGGCATCATCCCGTCCACCAAGGGAGCCCTGTAGCCCGTGAACGGTCTCTCCACCGTCTTCATCCTGCTCGGGCTCTTCCTCCTCGGCGGCGTCTACTCCTTCTGGAAGCAGCAGCTGCCCAAGGGCCTGATCGTGCTGTTGTCCGTGGGATCGGCGCTGTGTCTGGCCGCCGGTGTGCTCCGGTTGGAGGTATGGAATTGACCGCCTCGGCACCCCGTAAGAAGGTCGTCGTCCTCGACTACGGCTTCGGCAACGTCCGCTCCGCGGAGCGCGCCCTGGCGCACGTCGGCGCCGATGTGGAGATCACCCGGGACTTCGACCGGGCGATGAACGCCGAGGGGCTGCTGGTCCCCGGCGTCGGCGCGTTCGCCGCCTGTATGGCCGGGCTGAAGGAGGCCCGCGGTGACTGGCTGGTGGGCCGCCGGCTGGCCGGCGGCCGCCCCGTCATGGGCATCTGCGTCGGCATGCAGATCCTCTTCGGCCGTGGCATCGAGCACGGTGTGGAGACCGAGGGCCTGGACGAGTGGCCCGGCACGGTCGGCCCGCTCAAGGCCGACATCGTCCCGCACATGGGCTGGAACACCGTCGAGGCCGCCGAGGGCTCACAGCTCTTCGCCGGTCTGCCCGCCGACGCCCGCTACTACTTCGTGCACTCCTACGCGGTGCACGACTGGGAGCTGGAGGTCGGCAACCCGCACATCGCCGCGCCCAAGGTCACCTGGGCCACGCATGGCGCGCCCTTCGTGGCCGCGGTCGAGAACGGCCCGCTGTGGGCCACCCAGTTCCACCCCGAGAAGTCCGGCGACGCCGGCGCCCAGCTCCTGACCAACTGGATCAACACCCTGTGAGCCCCCTGATGCCGAAGCTCGAACTCCTCCCCGCCGTCGATGTCCGCGACGGCCAGGCCGTCCGCCTCGTCCACGGCGAGTCCGGCTCCGAGACCTCCTACGGCGACCCGCTGGAGGCGGCCCTCGCCTGGCAGCGGTCCGGCGCCGAATGGCTGCATCTCGTCGACCTCGACGCGGCCTTCGGCACCGGCGACAACCGGGCGCAGATCGCCGAGGTCGCCCGCTCCATGGACATCAAGGTCGAGCTGTCCGGCGGCATCCGCGACGACGACACGCTCGCCGCCGCCCTCGCCACCGGCTGCCGCCGGGTCAACCTGGGCACCGCCGCGCTGGAGACCCCCGAATGGGTCGCCAAGGTCATCGCCGAGCACGGGGACCAGATCGCGGTCGGTCTGGACGTGCGCGGGACGACGCTGCGCGGCCGCGGCTGGACCCGCGACGGCGGCGACCTCTACGAGACGCTGGCCCGGCTCGACGCCGAGGGCTGCGCCCGCTATGTCGTCACCGACATCAACAAGGACGGCACCCTCCAGGGCCCCAACCTCGAACTGCTGCGGAACGTCTGCGCGGCCACCGACCGGCCCGTGGTCGCCTCCGGCGGCGTGTCCTCGCTCGACGACCTGCGGGCGCTGGCCACGCTGGTGCCGGAAGGTGTCGAGGGCGCGATCGTCGGCAAGGCGCTCTATGCGAAGGCGTTCACCCTCGAAGAGGCGCTGGCGGCAGTGTCGTAACAGCGGACGAAAGGCGGCGTGATGACCATCGAGCGCGTACGGACCGGCGGTCCCTGGGAAGAGAAGATCGGCTTCGCACGCGCCGTGGCGGCCGGCGACCGGGTCCTGGTCGCCGGCACGATGCCGCTGATCGACGGCGTCCTCCAGGGGGAGGGCGACCCCTATGTGCAGACCAAGGTCGCCCTCGCCAACGCCCTGGAGGCCCTCACCCCCTTCGGCCTCGGCGCCGAAGCGGTCCTCCGCACCCGTCTGTACCTCACCCATCTGCGCGACGTGGACGCGGCCGGCCGCGCCCACCGGGAGCTGTTCGCCGCGGCGCCGCCGGCCTCGACCCTGGTCGTGGTCTCCGGCTTCGTCGACTCCCGCGTCCTGGTCGAAGTGGAACTGGAAGCTTTCCGAGAAATGTCAGAGAGGCCTGAAGCGACATGACCCTGGCGGTCCGAGTCATCCCTTGCCTGGACGTCGACAACGGCCGGGTCGTCAAGGGCGTCAACTTCCAGAACCTGCGGGACGCCGGCGACCCCGTCGAGATGGCGAAGATCTACGGGGACGAGGGCGCCGACGAGCTGACCTTCCTCGACATCACCGCCTCCTCCGGCAACCGCGAGACCACCTATGACGTGGTCCGCCGCACCGCCGAGCAGGTCTTCATCCCGCTGACCGTCGGCGGCGGCGTCCGCACGCCCGAGGACGTCGACAAGCTGCTGCGGGCCGGCGCCGACAAGGTCGGGGTCAACACCGCCGCCATCGCCCGCCCCGACGTGATCCGCGAGATCGCCGAGCGCTTCGGCAGCCAGGTCCTGGTCCTCTCGGTCGACGCCCGCCGTACCGACGCGGGCACCCCGTCCGGCTACGAGGTCACCACCCACGGCGGCCGACGCGGCACCGGTATCGACGCCGTCGAATGGGCCCACCGCGCCGCCGAGCTGGGCGCCGGCGAGATCCTGCTGAACTCCATGGACGCCGACGGCACCAAGGACGGCTACGACGTGGCGATGATCGAGGCGGTCCGCAAGCACGTCACCATCCCGGTGATCGCCTCCGGCGGCGCCGGCACGCTGGACGACTTCGCCCCGGCCGTCGCCGCCGGCGCCGACGCGGTGCTGGCCGCCTCCGTCTTCCACTTCGGCGATCTGCGCATCTCCCAGGTCAAGGACGCCCTGCGGGGAGCGGGTCACCCCGTGCGCTGACGGCGGTGCGGGCCTAGGCTCGGGCCATGAGCCGTGTCAACGATGTGGGTGGCCAGGCCGGGTTCGGGGCCCTGGAGATCGAGGCGGACGAGCCGCCGTTCCATGCGGACTGGGAGGCGCGGGTCTTCGCGCTGAACGCCGTGCTGGTGCGGAACGGGGTCTACCGGCTCGACCAGTTCCGGGACGCCGTCGAGCGGATGGCCCCGCAGGAGTATCTGGCGGCGTCGTACTACGAGCGCTGGCTGCACGCGATCGAGACGCTGCTCGCCGAACGGGGGCTGCTCGGCGATGGCTGACTTCCGGGCGGGGGAGCGGGTGCGGGTGCGCGCCGTCGACCCGGAGGGGCACACCCGGGTGCCGCGGTATGTGCGCGGCCAGGTGGGGCGGATCGTCGAGTGCCAGGGGCGCTGGGCGCTCGCCGACGAGTGCGCGGCGGGCATCGCCGAACCACGCGTCGAGCCCGTCTACACCGTGGCCTTCGCCGCGGGTGATCTGTGGGGCGAGGGCGGTCACGAGGTCACGGTCGACCTCTGGGAGTCGTACATCGAGCGGGTACGGGAGGACGGCGCATGAGCGGCGAGCACACGAGTACACCGGTGGCGGCGCGGGTCAGGCGGCTGGAGGCGCGGCTGACCGAGGCCGGAGTGGTCACCGAGGAGCAGCTGGACGCGGCACTCGCCGCGATGCTGAAGGGGGCCTCGCCGGTCAACGGGGCGCGGATCGTGGCGCGCGCCTGGACCGACCCGGGGTTCCGGGAACGGCTGCTGGCCGACGCGAACGCGGCGCTGCCCGAAGTGGGGCTCTCGATGGCGGGCGGTATCCAGGAGCAGCGGCTCAAGGTCGTCGAGAACACCGCCACCACGCACCATGTCCTCGTGTGCACGCTGTGCTCCTGCTATCCGATCGGGCTGCTGGGGCCCTCGCCGTCCTGGTACAAGAGCGAGGCCTACCGCTCGCGGGTGGTGCGCGAACCCCGCGCGGTGCTAGCCGAGTTCGGGCTGGAGCTGCCCGGCGACACCACGATCACGGTGTGGGACTCCAGCGCGGAGAGCCGCTATATGGTCCTGCCGCGGCGGCCCGAGGGCACCGAGGGACGGAGCGAGGCGGAGCTGGCCGCGCTCGTCACCCGGGAGGGGCTCATCGGGACCGCCGCGGTCTGACTCAGCGGCCCTTCCGCGCCGCCCGCAGGAACTCACGGTTCATCGCCGTGATGCTGAACAGCGGGATGCCCTTGGGGCAGGCGGTGGCGCACTCGCCGGCGAGGGTGCAGCCGCCGAAGCCCTCCTCGTCCATCTGCGCCACCATGTCCAGCACCCGGGTCCCGCGCTCGGGCGCGCCCTGCGGCAGCACATTGAGATGGTTCACCTTGGCGGAGGTGAACAGCATCGCGGCACCGTTCGGGCAGGCCGCCACGCAGGCCCCGCAGCCGATGCACTCGGCGTGCTCGAACGCGAAGTCGGCGTCCGGCTTGGGCACGGGGGTGGCATGGGCCTCGGGCGCGGCCCCGGTCGGCGCGGTGATGTAACCGCCGGCCTGGATGATCCGGTCGAAGGCGGAGCGGTCGACGACCAGGTCCTTGACGACCGGGAACGCCGCGGCGCGCCACGGCTCGATGTCGATGGTGTCGCCGTCCCGGAAGGACCGCATGTGCAGCTGGCAGGTCGTTGTCCGCTCCGGGCCGTGCGCCGCGCCGTTGATGACGAGTGAGCAGGCGCCGCAGATGCCCTCGCGGCAGTCGTGGTCGAAGGCGACCGGGTCGTCACCGCTGAGGATCAGCTCCTCGTTGAGGGTGTCGAGCATCTCCAGGAACGACATGTCCGGTGAGATGCCGTCGATCTCGTAGGTGGACAGGGCGCCGTCGGCGCCGGCGTTCCGCTGGCGCCAGACGCGCAGGGTGAGCCTCATGCGTAGCTCCGCTGGGTGGGGTGGACGTACTCGAAGACCAGGTCTTCCTTGTGGAGGACGGGGGCCGCGCCGGTGGCGGTGAACTCCCAGGCCGCGGCGTAGGAGAACGCCTCGTCGCGGCGCGCGGCCTCGCCGTCCGGGGTCTGCGACTCGGCGCGGAAGTGGCCGCCGCAGGACTCGGCCCGGTGCAGCGCGTCGAGGCACATCAGCTCGGCGAGCTCCAGGTAGTCCACGATGCGGTTGGCCTTCTCCAGGGACTGGTTGAACTCTTCGCCGGTGCCGGGCACCTTGAGGCGGCGCCAGAACTCCTCGCGGATCTGCGGGATCCGGTCGAGGGCCTTGCGCAGACCGGCGTCGGTGCGGGCCATGCCGCAGAACTCCCACATCAGCTCGCCGAGTTCCCGGTGGAAGGAGTCGGGCGTACGGTCCCCGCCGACGGCGAGCAGCCGCGCCAGCCGGTCCTCCGTCTCCCGTACCGCCCCGGTGACCGCCGGGTGACCGGCGGAGACCTCGTCGTGGTGCGGGTGGCGCGCCAGGTAGTCGTTGATGGTGGACGGCAGGACGAAGTAGCCGTCGGCCAGCCCCTGCATCAGCGCGGACGCGCCGAGCCGGTTCGCCCCGTGGTCGGAGAAGTTGGCCTCACCGATCGCGAAGAGGCCCGGGACGGTGGTCTGGAGGTCGTAGTCGACCCACAGTCCGCCCATCGTGTAGTGCACGGCGGGGTAGATCCGCATCGGCACCTCGTACGGGTCCTCCGCGGTGATCCGCGCGTACATCTCGAAGAGGTTGCCGTACTTCTCCTCGACCTTTGCCCGGCCCAGGCGCGCGATGGCGTCCGCGAAGTCGAGGTAGACGCCCTGTCCGCCGGGGCCGACACCGCGGCCCTCGTCGCAGACGTTCTTCGCGGCGCGGGAGGCGATGTCCCGCGGCACGAGGTTGCCGAAGGACGGGTAGGTGCGCTCCAGGTAGTAGTCGCGCTCGTCCTCGGGGATCTCGGCGGGCGGGCGGGTGTCGCCCTGGGCCTTCGGCACCCAGATCCGGCCGTCGTTGCGCAGCGACTCGCTCATCAGCGTCAGCTTCGACTGATGGTCGCCGGTGCGCGGGATACAGGTCGGGTGGATCTGGGTGAAGCAGGGGTTGGCGAGGTAGGCGCCCCGGCGGTGGGCCCGCCAGATCGCGGTGGCGTTGGAGTTCATGGCGTTCGTCGAGAGGTAGAAGACGTTGCCGTAGCCGCCGGACGCGAGGACCACGGCGTCCGCGAAGTAGGTGTCGATCCTCCCGGTGACGAGGTCGCGGGCGACGATGCCGCGGGCCCGGCCGTCGACGACGATCAGGTCGAGCATCTCGGTCCGCGGGTGCAGCTCCACGTTCCCGGCGGCGATCTGCCGCGACAGCGCCTGGTAGGCACCGAGCAGCAGCTGCTGCCCCGTCTGCCCGCGGGCGTAGAAGGTCCTGGACACCTGGACGCCGCCGAAGGAGCGGGTGTCGAGCAGACCGCCGTACTCCCGCGCGAAGGGGACGCCCTGGGCGACGCACTGGTCGATGATCTCGACGGAGATCTGCGCGAGCCGGTGCACGTTCGACTCGCGGGCCCGGAAGTCGCCGCCCTTGACGGTGTCGTAGAACAGCCGGTGGACCGAGTCGCCGTCGTTGCGGTAGTTCTTCGCCGCGTTGATGCCGCCCTGCGCGGCGATCGAGTGGGCGCGGCGCGGCGAGTCCTGATAGCAGAACTGGACGACGTGGTAGCCCTGTTCGGCGAGCGTGGCACCGGCCGAGCCGCCCGCGAGACCGGTGCCGACCACGATCACGGTGTGCTTGCGGCGGTTGGCGGGGTTGACGAGCTTCGCCTCGAAGCGCCGCTTGTCCCAGCGCCCGGCGACCGGCCCGCCCGGCGCCTTGGTGTCGGAGACCGGCTCCCCGGTCGCGTAGTTGGCATAAGAGGTCATGTCAGCTCACCACTCCGGTCATGACGGCGACGGGTACGGAGATGAAGCCCACGGTCAGCACCAGCGCGAGGACCTGGGCGAGGGTCTTCAGCAGGCGTTCGCGGGTCCGGCTGCCGACGCCGAGCGTCTGCGCGGCGCTCCAGAAGCCGTGCCGGATGTGCAGCCCGAGGGCGAGCATCGCGACGAGGTAGATGACGTTGCCGTACCAGGTCGAGAAGGTGTCCAGGACGTTCTGGTACGGATGGCCCGGCTGGAAGCCGCCCGCGTGCACGGTGCCGGTGGTCAGGTCGAGGACATGCCAGACGATGAACAGACCGAGGATGATCCCGCCCCACCGCATGGTGCGGGTGGCGTAGCTGCTGCGGGCCTTCTTGTGCGCGTAGCGGCTGGGCCGCGCCCTGAGGTCGCGGCGGCTGAGCTGGTAGGCGGACGTGGCATGGGCGACGACGGCGGCCACGAGGACCACCCGGACCAGCCACAGCGTCCACTCCTCGTGCATGAACGGTTCCCCGACGACGCGCAGCCAGTGGGCGTAGCCGTTGAACTCGTCCGCCCCGAAGAAGATCTTCAGGTTGCCGATCATGTGGACGACCAGGTAGAGCAGCATGACCAGCCCGCTCACGGCCATCACCGTCTTCTTGCCGACGGTCGAGCCCCACAGCAGAGCCGCGAAGGACGTCCGTCGGTCCGTCCGTGTGTCCAGTGCCATGGGTCCCGACGGTAAGGACCAGGTGGTCCATCAGTCCAAGACATGGTTCGGCTCATCTCCATAGGTGCTGCCTATCGATGGCTTACCGTCGTCGTATGCAGTTGCAGCAGCTCCGCTACTTCGCCGCCGTGTCCGACACCCGGCACTTCACCCGCGCCGCCGAGCGCGAACATGTCGCCCAGCCCTCCCTGTCCCAGCAAATCCGCGCCCTGGAACGGGAGCTGGGAGCGGAGCTCTTCCACCGGGCCCGCGGCCACATCACCCTCACCGACGCCGGCGAGACGCTGCTGCCGTTCGCCCGGCGCATCCTCGCCGACGCCGAGACCGCCCGCCGCGAGGTCCAGGAGGTCGCCCGGCTGCGCCGCGGCCGGCTCCGCCTCGGCGCCCCGCCCAGTCTCTGCGCCAGCCTCGTCCCCGACGTCCTGCGCGCCTTCCACGCCGGCTACCCGGGCGTGGACCTGATCGTCACCGAGGACGGCTCGCAGGACCTGGTCCGGGCGCTGGCCGACGGCGCCCTGGACCTGGCCCTGATCATCACCCCGCTGCCGCTCCAGGCCCCCGCCCTGACCACCTCCGAGCTGCTGCGCGAGGAACTCGTCGTGGTGTCCGCGCCCGACCTCCCCGCCCCCGTCGGCCGGCGCACCCGCATCCGGGTGGAGGATCTGCGCGGCCGGCCGCTGGCCATGTTCCGCCGCGGCTACGACCTGCGGGAATTCACCACCGCGGCCTGCCGGGCGGCCGGCTTCGAACCGGCCTTCACCGTCGAGGGCGGCGAGATGGACGCGGTCCTCGGCTTCGTCCGCGCCGGGCTGGGCGTCGCCGTGGTGCCCAGCATGGTCGCCGAGCGCTCCGGCCTGCGGATCACCCGCTTCTCGACGCCCGGAATGCACCGCGTGGTGTCCGTCGCCCACCGGGGCGATGTCTCCCCGCCGCGCGCCGCCCGGGAGCTGGCCCGCATCCTGATGGAGCATGTGGACCCGGGCGCGTCCTGACCGGGGGCGGGCCCGGCGGCCGGGACGAGCGGGCGGCCACCGGCGCGGGCCCCGGGCGCGGCCCCGTGGCAGGGGTGCGAGGCCGGTCGTAGGCTGGCCGCATGTCGACCCATGCGAAGCGTGAACGGCTCCTTCTCGCCGACTTGTTGGAGAGCGCCGGCCCCGAGGCGCCGACGCTGTGTGAGAACTGGCGCGCGCGGGACCTGGCCGCGCACGTAGTGGTGCGCGAGCGGCGCGCCGACGCGGCCGGCGGACTCCTCGTCAAACCGCTGGCCGCCCGGCTGGAACGGGTCCAGGCGGAGTTCGCCGGCAAGCCGTACGAGGAGCTGATCCACCTGATCAGGACCGGCCCGCCGCGGATGTCGCCGTTCGCCCTGAAGCAGATCGACGAGGCGTCCAACACCGTCGAGTTCTACGTCCACGCCGAGGACGTCCGGCGCGCCCAGCCGGACTGGGCGGCGCGCGAGCTGGACCCCGTGTTCGCGGACGCCCTGTGGTCCAGGATCGAGCGGATGGCCCGGGTGCTCGGCCGGAAATCGCCGGTGGGCCTGGTGCTGCGGCGGCCCGACGGGCGGACCGCGGTGGCCCATCGCGGCACCCCGGTGGTCACCGTCGTCGGCGAACCGGGCGAACTGACCATGTTCGCCTTCGGCCGCCAGGAGGTCGCCGATGTGCAGCTGGACGGCGACAAGGAGGCGGTCGACCTGGTGACGGCGGCGAAGCTGGGCGTGTGAACCCGGCCCCCGCCCCGTAGCCGCGCGCTACGAGGACCCATAGCCACGCGCTACGAGCGGAGCACCACCACCGCGACCACCACGGCCACCACCACCGCCGCCGCGAAGACCGCACCCAGGACCCGTGCCGCGACCCGCGCGGCGCGGTCCGGGTCCGGCGGCGGTGGCGGCGCGGACGGCTGCTGAGGATGCATAAAGGCAGGATGCCGCACGGCACAATGGAGACCATGAGCAGCCGCGCCACCACCCCGGACACCACCCCCGCCCTCGACCCCGCCATCGCCGCCCGCCTCAAGCGCGGCGCCGACGGCCTGGTCCCGGCCATCGCCCAGCAGTACGACACCGGCGAGGTGCTGATGCTCGGCTGGATGGACGACGAGGCGCTGCGCCGCACCCTGACCACCGGCCGCTGTACGTACTGGTCCCGCAGCCGCCAGGAGTACTGGGTCAAGGGCGATACTTCCGGCCACGTCCAGCATGTGAAGTCGGTGGCGCTGGACTGCGACGCCGACACCGTCCTGGTCCGGGTCGACCAGGTCGGCGCCGCCTGCCACACCGGCGACCGCACCTGCTTCGACGCGGACGTTCTGACCACCCGGGACGCCCGGGACCAGTAGGCTCCGCGCCATGACCACGGGAACCACCGGCACCGCCCTTCCGGACCTCGACACCTTCCGCACCCTCGCCAAGGACCGGCGGGTCATCCCCGTCACCCGGCGGCTGCTCGCGGACGGCGACACACCGGTCGGGCTCTACCGCAAACTCGCCGCCGAACGCCCCGGCACCTTCCTCCTGGAATCCGCCGAGAACGGCCGTACGTGGTCGCGCTACTCCTTCATCGGCGTCCGCAGCGCCGCCACCCTCACCACCCGCGACGGGCAGGCGCACTGGCTCGGCACCCCGCCCGTCGGCGTGCCCACCGACGGTGACCCGCTCGCCGTCCTGCGCGCCGCCGTCGAGACCCTGCACACCCCCCGGGACCTCATCGAGGGCGAGGGGCTGCCGCCGTTCACCGGCGGCATGGTCGGCTACCTCGGCTACGACATCGTGCGCCGCCTGGAGAAGATCGGCGAGCAGACCACCGACGACCTCCGGCTGCCCGAACTCACCATGCTGCTCACCTCGGACCTCGCCGTCCTCGACCACTGGAGCGGCACCGTCCTGCTGATCGCCAACGCGATCAACCACAACGACCTCGACACCGGTATCGACGAGGCCTACGCGGACGCGGTGGCCCGCCTGGACACCATGGCCGACGACCTCGCCCGGCCCGCGCCCGCCAGTGCCGCCGCGCTGCCGCCGTCCGAGGTCCCGCCGTACACCGCCAAGTGGGGCGGCGCGGCCTACCAGGACGCCGTCGAGGACATCAAGGAGCGCATCCGGGCAGGAGAGGCCTTCCAGGTCGTGCCCTCCCAGCGGTTCGAAACCCCGTGCACGGCGAGCGCGTTGGACGTCTACCGGGTGCTGCGGGCCACCAACCCCAGCCCGTACATGTACCTCTTCCGCTTCGAGGGCCCCGACGGCGGCGAGGACGGCGCCTTCGACGTGGTGGGCTCCAGCCCCGAGGCGCTGGTGAAGGTCGAGGACGGCCGGGCCATGGTCCACCCCATCGCCGGAACCCGCCCGCGCGGCGCCTCCGTCCAGGAGGACCAGGCCCTGGCGGACGAGCTGATGGCCGACCCCAAGGAGCGCGCCGAGCATCTGATGCTGGTCGACCTGGGCCGCAACGACCTGGGCCGGGTCTGCGAACCGGGCAGTGTCGAGGTCGTCGACTTCATGTCCGTCGAGCGCTACAGCCACGTGATGCACATCGTCTCGACGGTCACCGGGCAGGTCGCGCAGGGCCGTACCGCCTTCGACGTGCTCACCGCCTGCTTCCCCGCGGGCACCCTCTCCGGCGCCCCCAAGCCGCGCGCCCTCCAGATCATCGAGGAGCTGGAGCCGTCCCGGCGCGGCCTGTACGGCGGCTGTGTCGGCTATCTCGACTTCGCCGGCGACTCCGACACCGCCATCGCGATCCGCACCGCCCTGCTGCGCGACGGCACCGCCTACGTCCAGGCGGGCGCCGGGGTCGTCGCCGACTCCGACCCGGTGGCCGAGGACACCGAGTGCCGCAACAAGGCGGCCGCGGTGCTGCGCGCCGTGCACACCGCCAACCACCTGGGGAGGTAGCCCGCCGAGGGGTGGTCCACCGGGCGGGACCACCAACGGCTCCTGCCCCGGTCCACCCCGACGCGGGGTGCCCCGAGTGCCCAACAAGGCGGCCGCGGTGCTGCGCGCCGTGCACACCGCCAACCACCTGGGCAGGTAACGGGCCGGTCACCCGCAGCACCCCCGCGCACCGGCCCCCGGCGGCCGGTGCGCGATAGTGGTACGCGTGAGTGCCGCATCCCAGACCCCCACCGACACCGCGCCGCAGGGCGATTCCGGGCCCCCGCCGGCCAGGCCCGCGCGCCGCGCGCACCGCAGCCTCGCCCTGGCGCTGCTGGCCGGGGCGGCGGGCGCCGCCCTGGCGCTGCTGGCCTCCGGCCGCACCTGGGCCGAGGGCTCCGCGGTGCTGGCCCAGGGCGAGTTGCCGCGCACGGTGACCGGCGCCGATGTGACCGGCGTGCCCGGCGCGCTGGCCGTCGTCGGCCTGGCCGCGCTGGTCGCCGTCTTCGCGGTCCGCCGGGCCGGCCGCATCGCGGTCGCCGCCCTCCTCACGCTCAGCGGTGTGGGCATCGCCGTCGCCGCCGTACTGGGCAACTCCGACACCTCGGCGCTGCGCGAGAAGGCCGCCACCGCGGTCGGGCTGACCGGAACCGATGTGCATCACGTCACCCACACCGGATGGCCATGGGTGGCCGCGGCCGGCGGTCTGCTGCTGCTGGTCGCCGGGCTGCTGGCGCTGGTGTACGGACGCCACTGGCCTGCGATGTCGGGCAAATACGAGCGCACGCCCGGCGGCGGCCGGGGCCCGCGGCGGACACCGGCCCCGCCGGATCTGGACCGCCCCGAGGAGATCTGGAAGTCCCTGGACCGCGGTGAGGACCCCACCCGGTAAAGGGGTTCCCTCCGGCATCGGTGACAATGGGCCGAGCGGATCATCGCGCCCCGACCCCGGCGCGACAGAGCATCGAGGAGCATTCATGTCGAGCAGTGGCCACGGACACACCCCCGCCGCCTGGACCGGCGTCATCATCTCGTTCATCGGCTTCTGTGTGGCCGGAGCCTTCATCGTGCTGGCGAACGTGCCGGGCTTCTGGGCCGGTATGGCGCTGATCGGCCTCGGTGCCGTCGTGGGCGGTCTGATGCGCATGGCCGGTCTGGGCTCGGAGCCCAAGCGCGCCGCCAAGCCGCGCCCCCAGGCGCAGGCGCAGCCGCAGGAGGGCTGAGCCCCCGCTCCCGTGGCGCCGGGGTCCGGCGCCACTCCCGCAGCACCCCCGAAGGCGCCGCTTCCCGGCCCGTACGCACCGTGGTGCCGTACCCGCCGTCCGTGACCGTTCCGTACGGCGGCCGAGAAGCTGCGCCTTCGCCTGTCCGGCCGGACAATCGGCACGTGAGCCAACCCGCGGCCCGGCCCGACGCCTCCCCGCGCGGTGGTCTGCCGCGCCGCCTCGTGGCGCCCCTCGGCGCCCTGGCCGCCGCCACCGCCGCCTTCGCCGTCCTCGGCGCCGTCGACCCGAACGAGCCCGGCCACTACCCCGTGTGCCCGCTGCTGCACCTCACCGGCGTCTACTGCCCGGCCTGCGGCGGGCTGCGCAGCGCCCATGCCGTCGCGCACGGTGACCTCATCGGGGCGCTGGGCGCCAACGCCCTCGCGGTGGCCGGGTACGCCGCCTGTGCGGTCTTCTGGGCGCTCTGGCTGGGCAATGCGGTCCGCGGGCGCCGCACGGCGGGACCACGGCCGCGAGCCGTCCACTGGTGGGCGCTGGGCGGGCTGCTGCTGGTCTTCACGGTCGTCCGCAACCTCCCCTTCGGCAGCGGGCTCGCACCGTGACCCCGCAGCCGTGCGGACCCGGCGCCACCGGCTCCGCAGCATCCGCAGCATCCGCAGAAGTCCAGGTCGTGGGATCGCGGTCCACCGGATGTGAGACCTGCCTCGCTTGGCGGATACCATCGGAGTGCCGGATGGGACCGTTCGTCCGGGGGACCGTCCACCACCGCTCCAGAAGGAGGCCGCTCGCGTGAGTGTGCTCGACGAGATCATCGACGGCGTCCGCGCCGACCTCGCAGAGCGGCAGGCGCGGGTGAGCCTCGACGAACTCAAGGAGCGGGCCCAGAAGGCGCGCCCCGCGAAGGACGGCGTCGCCGCGCTCAAGGGCGAGAGCGTCACGGTGATCTGCGAGGTCAAGCGCTCCAGCCCCTCCAAGGGCGCGCTCGCCGCGATCGCCGACCCGGCCGGTCTGGCCGCCGACTACGAGGCGGGCGGCGCGGCCGTCATCTCCGTCCTCACCGAGCAGCGCAAGTTCGGCGGTTCGCTGGCCGACCTGGAGGCCGTCCGCGCCAAGGTCGACATCCCCGTACTGCGCAAGGACTTCATCGTCACCGCCTACCAGCTGTGGGAGGCCCGTGCCTACGGCGCCGACCTCGCGCTGCTGATCGTCTCCGCGCTGGAGCAGGAGGCGCTGGTCTCGCTGATCGAGCGCGCCGAGTCGATCGGACTGACGCCGCTGGTCGAGGTGCACGACGAGGAAGAGGTCGCCCGCGCGGTGGACGCCGGCGCCAGGATCATCGGCGTCAACGCCCGCAATCTGAAGACCCTGGAGGTCGACCGCGGCAACTTCGCCCGGGTCGCCCCGGAGATCCCCGACCACATCGTCAAGATCGCCGAGTCCGGTGTCCGCGGACCGCACGACCTGATCGCCTACGCCAACGACGGCGCGGACGCGGTGCTGGTCGGCGAGTCGCTGGTCACCGGCAAGGACCCCAAGACCGCGGTCTCCGACCTGGTCGCCGCGGGCTCCCACCCGGCGATCCGGCACGGCCGGTCCTGAGCGCCCGGGACAGCACAGCGACATGACCGCCACCGCCGCAGACCTCCGCTGCCGGGCCCGGGTACCGCACCCGGGCCCGGCCGGGGTGCGCGCCGGGGCGGCCGTCCGCGTTCCCTGCCCGGTGGTGCCGGTCCACGGCTTCCCGACCGCCCCGCACCGGCGCCGCCCCGACCCGAAGCGCTGTGCGCTGCCGCCGTGGCACCGGGGCTGCCGGGCGCCCGCCCGGCGGGTCCACGGGCGCCGGGTCAGGTATCACATCGGTTCCGAGCCGGGACAGATCAACGGCATGCGATGGCGACCGGGGTCCGCGCGCTGACGCGCCGGCCCCGTCCGGGCACCGGGACACCGGGGGACGCAGCGGTCAACTGACCGCCTGCGCCCCCCCCACCCCCGAACCCACCCCCCGCCCCTCCCCCCCTCCCCGAAGGGGGAGGGGGGGAGGGGGCGGGGGAGCGCCCCAGTCCGGGTCGGGGAGCGCCCCGGCCGGGTCGGGGAGTGCCCCGCCGTCGGGGAGCGCCCCGGCCGGGTCGGGGAGTGCCCCGCCGTCGGGGAGCACGCCGTCCGGGTCCCGCGACGCCCACCGGCCTCCGCGAGCGCCCGTGCCACTGCGCAGTGGCAACGGCCCGCCCGCTTCGCGCGCGCCGCATACCGTGATGCCCATCCCGCCACCACTGGACTTCCGGGGCCGTTGCCCCGGCGAGGAGTGCGTCTGATGTCCGCCGATTTCTTCCTTCCCGATCCCGAGGGTCGGGTGCCGAACCCCGAAGGCTATTTCGGTGCGTTCGGCGGCAAGTTCATTCCCGAGGCGCTGGTCGCCGCGGTCGACGAGGTCGCCGCGGAGTACGAGAAGGCCAAGGGGGACGCCGCGTTCGCGGCCGAGCTCAACGACCTGATGGTCAACTACACCGGGCGCCCCAGCGCGCTCACCGAGGTGCCGCGGTTCGCCGAGCACGCCGGCGGGGCCCGGGTGTTCCTCAAGCGCGAGGACCTCAACCACACCGGCTCCCACAAGATCAACAACGTGCTGGGCCAGGCGCTGCTCACCAAGCGGATGGGCAAGACCCGGGTCATCGCCGAGACCGGCGCGGGCCAGCACGGCGTGGCCACCGCCACCGCCTGTGCCCTGTTCGGCCTCGAATGCACCATCTACATGGGCGAGATCGACACCCAGCGGCAGGCCCTCAACGTCGCCCGGATGCGGATGCTCGGCGCCGAGGTCATCGCCGTGAAGTCCGGCAGCCGCACCCTCAAGGACGCCATCAACGAGGCCTTCCGCGACTGGGTCGCCAACGTCGACCGCACCCACTACCTGTTCGGGACCGTCGCCGGACCGCACCCGTTCCCCGCGATGGTGCGCGATTTCCACCGCGTCATCGGCGTCGAGGCGCGCCGCCAGATCCTGGAGCGCGCCGGCCGGCTGCCGGACGCCGCGGTCGCCTGTGTCGGCGGCGGCTCCAACGCCATCGGCCTCTTCCACGCCTTCATCCCGGACGCCGGGGTGCGGCTGATCGGCTGTGAGCCCGCGGGCCACGGCATCGAGACCGGCGAGCACGCGGCCACGCTGAGCGCCGGTGAGCCGGGAATCCTGCACGGGTCGCGGAGTTACGTCCTCCAGGACGACGAGGGTCAGATCACCGAGCCGTACTCCATCTCGGCCGGTCTCGACTACCCGGGCATCGGGCCCGAGCACGCCTTCCTCAAGGACAGCGGCCGCGGTGAGTACCGCGCCGTCACCGACGACGCCGCGATGCAGGCGCTGCGTCTGCTCTCCAGGACCGAGGGCATCATCCCCGCCATCGAGAGCGCGCATGCCCTCGCCGGCGCCCTGGAGGCCGGCCGGGAGCTCGGCAAGGACGGCCTGATCGTCGTCAATCTGTCCGGGCGCGGCGACAAGGACATGGACACCGCCGCCCGCTACTTCAGCCTCTACGACACGGACGCCGCCGTCGAGGCGGACGCCGGCACCGAGGACGCGGAGATCGAGGGGGACGCCAAGTGAGCGGGAACATCAAGCTGTTGAGTGACACCCTCGCCGCCGCGAAGGCCGAGGGCCGGTCCGCGCTCATCGCCTACCTGCCGGCCGGGTTCCCGACCGTCGACGGCGGTATCGAGGCGGCCAAGGCCGTCTTCGACGGCGGCGCGGACGTCGTGGAGGTCGGGCTGCCGCACAGCGACCCGGTGCTCGACGGCCCGGTCATCCAGACCGCCGACGACATCGCCCTGCGGGGCGGGGTGAAGATCGCCGACGTCATGCGGACGGTGCGCGAGGCCCATCAGGCCACCGGCAAGCCCGTCCTGGTGATGACGTACTGGAATCCGATCGACCGCTACGGCATCGAGCGCTTCACCGCCGAGCTCGCCGAGGCGGGCGGCGCGGGCTGCATCCTGCCCGACCTGCCGGTCCAGGAGTCCGCGGTCTGGCGGGAGCACGCCGACAAGCACGGTCTCGCCACCGTCTTCGTCGTCGCCCCCAGCAGCAAGGACGCCCGGCTCGCCGAGATCACCGCGGCCGGTTCGGGCTTTGTGTACGCCGCTTCGCTGATGGGCGTCACGGGCACCCGTGCGTCGGTGGGCGAGCAGGCGCAGGACCTCGTGCGGCGCACCAAGGCCACCACCGGGCTGCCGGTCTGCGTCGGCCTCGGGGTCTCCAACGCCGAACAGGCCGCCGAGGTGGCCCGGTTCGCGGACGGGGTGATCGTCGGCTCGGCGTTCGTCAAGCTGCTGCTGGCGGCGGACGGCGATCTGACGGCCGGTCTCGCCGGGGTCCGCAGCCTGGCGGGCGAGCTGGCCGAGGGCGTGCGCAAGCGCTCCTGACGGCGGGGCGGGCGGCCGGGCCGGGCGGGACGCGGGCCCGGCCGCTGTCCCTCGATAGGGCGAACAGCTGTCCCTCGATAGGGCGAACATCGGTGCGGAGGGGTGCGGCGGCACCCCTCCGCTTCGTTGTCCAGGGGCGTGAGCCAGAAGAATCATGAGGGTAAGAAATCCGCCCGCGAGCGACTCCAGGAACAGCGGGACAAGGAGAAGGCCCGCGCCCGGCGCGGCCGCCAGGCGATCGTCGCGGGGGCGGTGGTGGTGGTGCTGGCGGTGGCCGGCGGCATCGCCGTCTGGGCGTCGTCGTCCTCCGAGAAACCAGCCGCCAACGACAACGAGGTCGCCGTCCCGAAGCAGGCCAGCGACGGCGCCCGGCCCGCCGTCCCGGTCGGCGCGTCCGGTGCCCCCGCCACACTCACGGTGTGGGAGGACTTCCGCTGTCCCGCCTGCCAGCAGTTCGAGACCGGCTTCCGCCCGGTCATCCATGAGCTGGAGGACTCCGGCCGGCTCAAGAGCGAGTACCACCTCGTGACCATCATCGACGGCAACGCCGGCGGCCAGGGGTCCCGGAACGCCGCCAACGCCGCCCTGTGCGCCCAGGACGCCGGGAAGTTCCGCGCGTACCACGACGTCCTCTACTCCCACCAGCCGCCCGAGCCGCAGGACAAGTTCGCCGACAAGCAGTACCTCCTCCAACTGGCCGGCAAGGTCAAGGGGTTGGTGACCCCCGCCTTCACCAAGTGCGTCAATGACGGCAGGTACAACCGCTTCGTGCAGAAGTCCAGCGACGCCTTCGCCTCCTCCGGCTACCGCGGCACCCCGACCGTTCTGCTCAACGGCAAGGACCTGTCGAAGGAGAAGGGCGGTCAGCTCAGCCCCGCCGACCTCAAGAAGATGGTGCTGGACGCCGGCAAGTCCAGGCAGCCGGGGAAGCAGAGCGCCGCACCGCACACCGGCTCCTCGCCCCAGGGCAGGCACACCGGAAGGAGCGCCGCACCCCGGGCGGAGCCGCCCGCCGGGGCCGTCGCGCCCTCGCCGTAGACGGGCCCACCGGCGCCGACTGCCGGTGTGGACACGGAGCGTCATGGCGCGGGGACGGGGTCGTTACGCAGCCGTAGCCGGGCCGGGTTGCCGCCGACCCCGCCCGGCGCGGTAGCGTCGTCCCTGCCATGGACCTCGCATTCATTCCCAGCCCGTCGGTCGGCGTCGTACATCTCGGCCCGATCCCGCTGCGCGGCTACGCGTTCTGCATCATCATCGGCGTCTTCGTCGGCGTCTGGCTCGGCAACAAGCGCTGGGTGCAGCGCGGCGGCCGCTCCGGAACCGTCGCGGACATCGCCGTATGGGCCGTCCCCTTCGGGCTGGTCGGCGGCCGTCTCTACCACGTCATCACGACGTACGAGCCGTACTTCGGCCCGAACGGCCACCCGCTCGACGCCTTCAAGGTGTGGGAGGGCGGCCTCGGCATCTGGGGCGCGGTGGCGCTCGGCGCGGTCGGCGCCTGGATCGGCTGCCGCCGGCGCGGTATCCCGCTCCCCGCGTACGCCGACGCGCTCGCGCCCGGCCTGGCCCTCGGGCAGGCGATCGGCCGCTGGGGCAACTGGTTCAACCAGGAGCTCTACGGCAAGCCGACCGATGTGCCGTGGGCGCTGGAGATCAGCTCCGACCCGGCCATCGGCCGCATCGGCGGCACCTACCACCCGACCTTCCTCTACGAGTGCCTGTGGTGCATCGGCGTCGCGGCGCTGGTCATCTGGGCCGACAAGCGCTTCCGGCTCGGCCACGGACGGGCCTTCGCCCTCTACGTCGCCGCGTACTGCGCGGGCCGCGCCTGGATCGAGTACATGCGGGTCGACGAGGCGCACCACATCCTGGGCCTGCGGCTGAACGTCTGGGTCGCGCTGATCGTCCTCGTCCTCGCCGTCGTCTACTTCGTGATCTCCGCCAAGAAGGCCCCCGGCCGGGAAGCGGTCGTCGAACCGGGTGCGGAGTCCGTCGAGGGCGCGGACGGTGACACCGCGGAGAGCGGTACGGAAGAAGCCGCCGAGAAGGCCGGGGTCCCGGTCGAGAAGCCGGCGGTGAAGACCGCGGCCGACGACGAGGCGGAGTCCGGTGCCGACGCGGCCGAGGAGTCCGCGACGGACGCGTCCGGCGACAAGAAGTCCGAGGACACGGCGGATGAGCCCGCCGCGGACGCCAAGCCGGCCGGCAGCGGCAGCACCAAGAAGCCCTGAGGCGGCCCCGGCCGCCGTACGCGCCGGGCGGACCCGACAACGGGTTCGCCCGGCGCTGTGCTGTCCGGACCCGGCGGCCCGGCGGTCAGTTCCGGCGCCCGGCCAGGTCCAGCACCCGCCGGGCGCCCGCGACCACCGCCGCGTCCACGAACCGGCCGTCCGGCAGCGCCAGCGCCCCGCCCTCCGCCATGGCGGCCCGCACGATCTCCTGGGCCTCGGCGACCTCCTCCGCCGAGGGGAGGTAGGCCGCCTCGATCACCGGGAGCTGGCGGGGGTGGATCGCCGCCCGGCCCAGGAAGCCCAGTGCCCGGCCCCGGGCGCAGGACCGGGCCAGCCCGTCGAGGTCGTGGACGTCCGGGTGGACCGACTGCGGCGGCGGGGCCAGACCGGCCGCGCGGGCGGCGACCACGGCCCGGCTGCGCGGCCACGCCAGCCCCGCGTCGTCCCGCACCCCCAGCTCCCCGCACAGATCGGCCTCGCCGAGCGCGATCCCGCGCAGCGCCGGATGCGCGGTGGCGATGGCGAAGGCGTGCTCGATGCCCAGCGCGGATTCGAGCAGCGCGTACAGGGCCGGGGTGGCGGGCAGTGCGCTCGCGGCGGGCGGGGCCTCGGGGGCGAGGGTGGCGGTGCTGCCGGGGGGCGTACGGACCGGGGCGAGGTGGTCCGGGGCGAGGTGGTCCGCGCGGGTGTGCCCGGCCGGTGGTACGGGGCCTTCGGCGGCGTACGGGACGTGTTCGGGTACCGGCTCCAGGGCCGTCGTCGCCCAGCCGGCGGCGCGGTGGACATCGGCCGGGCCCTGCACCTTGGGCAGCCGGAGACCGGCCAGGCCCGGCAGCGCCGCGAGGGTGCGGATCTCGTGTGCGGCGAGCGGGCCGTCCAGCGCGTTGACGCGGACATGGACCGGTACCGGCAGCGGGGCGCCCAGCAGCTCGGCGGTGGCCCGCAGCGCATGGTCCTTGCGGTCCGGGGCGACCGCGTCCTCCAGGTCGACCACGACCACATCGGCCCCGCAGCCGAGCGCCTTGGCGACCACGTCAGGGCGGTCCCCGGGCACATAGAGCCAGGTCAGCGGGGTGGGGGCGGGTGTCTGGCGGGGGGCCTGGGGCGCCGGCCTCACAGCGCACCCGCCGTGCGCAGCCCGGCGATCTCCGCGTCGGTCAGCCCGAGTCCGGCCAGCACCTCGTCCGTGTCCGCGCCGTGCGGGCGGCCCGCCCACCGGATGGCGCCCGGTGTCTCGGAGAGCCGGAAGAGGACGTTCTGCATCCGGACCGTGCCGAGTTCATCGTCCGGGACCTCGGTGATCGATCCCAGCGCCGCGTACTGCGGGTCCGCCATCACCTCGCGGATGTCGTAGATGGGTGCCACGGCCGCCTCGGCCTTCTCGAAGGCGGCCAGCACCTCGGCCCGGTCGTGCCGGGCGATCCAGTCACCGACCGCGGTGTCCAGCTCCTCGGCGTGCCGGGCCCGCCCCTCGCCGGTCGCGAACCAGGGCTCGTCGATCACCTCGGGCCGGCCGACCAGCCGCATCACCCGCCCGGCGACCGACTCGGCCGAGGTGGAGACCGCCACCCAGGAGCCGTCGGCGGTGCGGTAGGTGTTGCGCGGGGCGACGTTCGCCGAGCGGTTGCCGGTCCGCGGCTGGACATGGCCGAGCTGGTCGTACCAGAGCGGCTGCGGACCGAGGACCGTCAGAATCGGTTCGATCAGGGCCAGATCGACGACCTGGCCGCGGCCGGTGGCGTCCCGCGCGCGCAGCGCGGCCATTACGGCGTACGACGTGGTCAGCGCGGCGATCGCGTCGGCGAGACCGAACGGCGGCAGGGTCGGCGGCCCGTCCGGCTCCCCGGTGATCGCGGCGAAACCGCTCATCGCCTCGGCGAGGGTGCCGAACCCGGGGCGCCGGGCGTACGGGCCGAACTGCCCGAAGCCGGTGACCCGGGCCAGCACCAGCCGCGGGTTGACCGCGGACAGCTCGTCCCAGCCCAGGCCCCAGCGCTCCAGGGTCCCGGGCCGGAAGTTCTCGACGACCACATCGGCCCCGGCGGCGAGCCGCAGCAGTACGTCCCGGCCGCCGGGGTGGGACAGATCGAGCGTCATGGTTCGCTTGTTGCGGCCCAGCAGCTTCCACCACAGGCCGATGCCGTCCTTGGTGGGCCCGTGGCCGCGGGACGGGTCGGGCCGGTGCGGATGCTCGATCTTGATCACCTCGGCGCCGAAGTCGCCCAGCAGGGTGGCGGCGAGCGGGCCGGCGAACAGCGTGGCGAGATCGAGCACCCGCAGCCCGGTGAGCGGGCCGGCGGCGGGGGATCCGGGGGCGGTGCCGTCGTCGGCGGTGGGCCGGGGCGCCCCGGACTGGGAGGGGTCGGTCATGGTGCGGGGGCCTTCGTTCGGTGGGCGGGGGTACCGGGCACGACCAGCGCGGCGGTGCGCGCGGCGAGGGCGTCGAAGCCGATGCCGTCCAGCCCGCGGACGCTGGTGGCCAGCCGGTTGCGCAGCGGTGCGGTCCAGCGGGCGGGCAGCGCCCCGGGCGACCCGGCGAGCAGGCCGGTCAGCGACCCGGCGGTGGCGCCGTTCGAGTCGGTGTCCCAACCGCCCGACACCACACGGCAGATGGAGCCGCTGAAGTCGCCGTCGGCGTGGGTGAGCGCGGCGGCCAGCAGCGCCGCGTTGGGCACGGCGTGCACCCAGTGGTGGTGTCCGTAGGCGCTGTGCAGCCGGTCGACGACGGTCGCGAAGCCGGCCGGGGTGCCGGTGGGTTCGGCCCGCGCCAGTGCGATACCGCGGCGGACGGCCCGCGCGAGCCGGGAGCGCGCGGGGAGCACGGCCAGCCCGGCGCGCAGCGCGCCGTGCACCTCGGTGCCGCCGCCGGCCGCCGCGGCGAGCGCGGCGGCCACGAACATCGCGGCGTACACCCCGTTCGCGGTATGGCTGAGCGTGGCGTCCCGCCAGGCCTGGGCCGCGGCGGCCGCCGGGTCGCCGGGGTGGGTCCAGCCGTGGACGTCGGCGCGGATCTGGGCGCCGATCCACTCCCGGAACGGGTTGCGGTACCGGGCGGTGTGCGGCGGCTCGATGCCGTCGAGGAGGTTGCGGTACGCCAGGCGCTCGGCGGTGAAGGTCCGGCCGGCCGGCAGTTCGTCCAGCCACAGCCGCGCCACGTCGGCCGTGGTGAAGCCGGGGCCGTGGCGTTCGAGGAGCAGCAGGCCCAGGAGCGGGTAGTTGAGGTCGTCGTCCTCGGGCATGCCGTCGATGTTCCCGGCGAGTGAGGTGGCGCGGCTGCGACGGTTCCACGGGTGGCGGGCGGCCACCGCCGGGTCGAGTCCGGCCTCGGTGAAGTACCCGTCCAGCGGCCAGTTTCCGGTCGAGCGGGCGAGCGCCCGGATCCCGTCGAGCGGCAGTTTCTCGACGGGTTTGCCGAGCAGACAGCCGGCCGCCCGCCCGAGCCAGGCGGCCTCCAGCCGGGCGGTCGGCACCTTGCTGCCCGGGCTCGGCCCACCCTCCTCGGGCCACGGCGCCCACTCCCGCTGGATCGCCGTCAGCTCGGTGGGCTCATCGGCCGCCGACGGGCAGGGCAGCAGGGCCAGTTCGTCGAGCAGCGCCCCGGCGAGCGTACGCAGGGCCGGACCGGCCGGGCCGGGGGAGGCGCCCGCCCGGCCCGGTGCCGTCGTACCGCCCGCCGTCCGCCACCGCCGCGCGAGCCCGGCGGCGTCCCGGCCGTCCTCCGCCGCCTGGCGCAGTTCGTGCCCGACCAGGTCCTCGGGCTGCACCCAGGTCACCCGGAGCGGCGCCGCGGGCGCGGGCCGGGCGGGCGCCGCCGCCGTGGCCGTCACGGCCCGACCGCCTCCGTCATCGCCGGGATCGCCGAGATCGCGGTGAAGGCCTGATCATGGGTGCGGGCGCGGGCCCGGTCGCGGGTGAAGACCTCCCGTGCGACGGCGGCCAGCGCGGCGCCGGGCGCTTCCAGATCGAGGCGGCTGGCGCGGGCGACCTCCGTGCTCCACTCGGCCGGTACCGCCTCCGCGCCGCGCAGCGCGCCGACCAGCGCGCCGCTCATGGTGGCGATCGAGTCGCAGTCGCGGCCGTAGTTGACCGAGCCGAGGACCGTGGACCGGAAGTCGCCGCCGCCGATCAGCAACATGCCCAGGGCGATGGGGAGTTCCTCGATGGCGTGCAGCCGGGAGGGCCGCCGGGCGCCGAGCGACGGGTTGCGGTAGTCGGGGCCGACCGTGTCGAAGGGGGCGACCGCCGCGCGCAGCGGGGCCGGTGCCGAAGCCGGGTCGGTGACCGAGGACGCCGCCTCACAGACCGCCTCGATCGCGGCCCGGGTGCCGTCCTTGGCGAGCCGCAGCGCCTGGACGACGACCGAGGACGGGGTCGCGTCCGGGATGAACGCGGCGGCCACCGCCGCGGCGAACACCCCCGCCGCCTCCCGCCCGTACGAGGACTGATGGGCCCCGGCGATGTCCAGCGCCTCGGCGTAGGCCCGGTCGGGGTTGCCGGCGTTGACGATGCCGACCGGCGCCATGTACATCGCCGCACCACAGTTGACGATGTTCCCGACGCCCGCCTCGCGCGGATCCGCGTGCCCGTAGTGCAGCCGCGCCACGATCCACTTCTCGGCGAGGAAGATCCGCTGCACCGGCAGCGCCTCGGCCTCCAGCTCCGGGATCCAGCGCGGGGTGCCGATCAGATCCGGTACCAGGTGGTCGGCGATGTCGTAGGCGTCGAGGTGGTCGCGCACGGCCTCGTAGACCCGCACCAGCGCATGGGTCATCAGGGTGTCGTCGGTGACATGGCCGTCGCCCTTGTGGTACGGCGCGAGCGGGCGGGCGGTGCGCCAGTCGTCGTGGAACGGGCCGACGATGCCCTCGACCCGGCCGCCGTGCCGCTGCACGATCTCCTCCGGTGTCCGGCCCTCCACCGGCCCGCCGAGCGCATCGCCGACGGCGGCGCCGACCAGCGCGCCGGTCGCCCGGTCCTCCAGGGTCGGGGGGACGGGCGCGACGGGGGGCACCGGGTTCACCGGCGACGGCTTGGCGACCACGGTGACGGGGGTGACCGGCAGGATCCGGGTGGCCTGCGGGTCGGCCGTGGGCGCCGCGGCCGGTGTCTGCTCGCTTGCGTACGTCATGTGCGGGTGAGTCCTTCCACGGTGGGGGAGGGGGCGGGAGCCAGAAGGGCGCCGGAGACGGCTTCCGGACGGGCCGGCGGGGGCGCCGCGGCGGCTTCGGGCGCGGTCAGCTCCGTACGGGCGAGCAACCCGGCCAGCTCGACCAGGTCCGTGCCGGCCAGCCGCGGCAGCGCACAGCCGGACAGCACCCGGCAGGCGTCGCGCCAGGTGCGGGGCAGCGCGTGCGCACCGCCGAGCGCTCCGGTCAGCGCTCCGGCGAGGGCCGGGGCGGAGTCGGCGACCCGGGAGAGACAGGCGGCGGCCGGTACCGCCTCGGCGACCCGCCCGTCCGTCGCGAGGGCCAGTGCCAGCGCCACCGGGACGGTCTCGGCCGCGGCGATGCCGTAGCTGTAGACGTGGTCGACGATCTCGTGCTCCAGCACGGGCACCAGGGCGAAGGCGGTGCCGGGGCGGCCGGGCGGGCCGTCGGTGGCGAAGGACCGGGCGAGCCGGACCGCGTGCAGGGCGTTGCGGCGGATCTCGGTGCCGTCGGGGAGCTGGTCCAGCGCCGCGTCCACACAGCCGCCGGCCGCCGTGCCGCCGAGCGCGGCGGCGACCGCGGCGGCCATCGCCCGCGCCCCGTGCACCCCGTCGCCGTCCTGGGTGTAGCGCGCGTCGTACTCGGCCAGTTCGGCGGCGGCGGACGGCTCGCCGGGGTGCACCACGGCCAGGACGGCGGCGCGTACACAGGCCGCGTCGTCGAAGTAGTGCGGGTTGTCATGGCCGGTGGCGGGCGGCCGCAGCCCGGCGGCGAGGTTGCCGAGCCCGGCCCGTACGGAGATCCGGGCGCGCAGCGGCAGCACTGCGGACTCGACCTCGGGCGCCCGGTCGGCGGCCGCGGCTACCTCGTTGGCCAGCGCGTTCCAGGCGAGATCGACGGCGGCCCGCATCCGGCGGTCCCGGCCCAGGTCGCTGAGGGGAGCGCCGGCCGCGGTGAGCACCGACTCGGCGGTGAAGGCGGCCCACTCGGCGTCGTCGGAGGGGCCCAATCGCAGCGGTTCGGGCGGCTGGTTGAGGGCGATCGGCACCGGCAGCGTGGTGGTCGCGTTCTGCTCGGCGAAGGTGTCCAGCTCCCGGGTCAGCCGCCGGGTCCACTCCGGCATCCGCGCCGCCCGGTGCCGGGCCGCCGGCCATCCCGCGGCGTCCCCCGCGGCCACCCCGAGCAGCAGCCCCTCGATACGGCTGCGCGCCCCGGCAAGGTCGCCGGGCCCGGCGTCGTTCACCGCTTCCCGGCCGTTCACCGGGCGCCCACCACGTCCTCGGCGACCGCCCCGGCACCGGGCCCCACTGCGGCATCCGCCCGCGGGCCCGCCCCCTGCGCGGTCAGCAGCTCCGCGATGTCCAGCACGTGATAGCCCGCCATCGACGGCAGACAGCTGCCGCGCGCTGGGCCGATGGCGGCGGCCCAGGCCTCGGGGATCGCCGCGGCGCCGCACAGCGCCCCGGCCAGCGCACCGGCGACGGCCGCCGTGGTGTCGGCGTCGCGCCCCATGTTGACCGCGGTCAGCACCGAGGCGGAGAAGTCACCGCGGGCCGCCTCGAACGCGCCGAAGGCCAGGCCGACGGCCTCCGGCGCCAGATCCGTCCACGGGTAGCCGCCGATCACGACGGCGGAGCGCACCGCGCGCTCGGTGCCGAGCTGGGTGATGCCCGGGGTGTGCCGGGAGCGCTGGGCGGCCCCGACCGCACGGCGCAGCGAACGGGCGGTCCAGGAGTCCTCCGGCACGACGGACAGCGCGGCGGCGATCACCGCGTCGGTGGAGGAGGCGACCAGGGCAGTGGCGACGCCGGCGGCCACCGCCCGGCCGCCGTAGATCCCCTCGCCGTCGTGGCTGACCGTGCCGTCGATGGCCACCAGCCGGGCGGCCTCGGCGGGCCGCCCGGCGGCGAACACCCCGAACGGCGCGGCGCGCATCGCCAGCCCGTCGCTCCAGGCGTGCCGGTGCTGGGCGGAGATGGGCGCGGCCAGGCCACGGCGCAGGTTCTCCAGGGTGCCGCGCTCACTGAAGCCCGCACCGCGGAACGGCCCCTCGTCACGGTCGGCGATCCACTGGTGCCAGGCGGCCTCGACCTGGGCGACGGTCAGCGCCGAGCCGTGCGCGGCCAGCAGCAGCCCCGAGAAGATCGCGTACTCGGTGTCATCGGTGCCGGCCGGGTCGTCCTCGACATACCCCTCGATCCGGCCCCAGCGGCGGCGGATCTGCGAGGGCTTCATGTTCTCCGCGGGGGCGCCGAGCGCATCACCGACGGCGAGCCCGAGCAGCGCGCCGCGGGCCCGGTCGCGGACGGCGTCGCCCACGCCGGGCCCGGCCGGTTCCACGGGCGGAGGGTGCGCTGCGCTCATGTGCGTGCCGTTCTGTCGTACGGGCCGGACCGCCGCCGGGCCCGCAGGGCGGCCGCCCGGCTGCGGACCGCTGCGCTGTATCCGTGCCACGCGACGGCCCGGCTCTCCTGTCCCGGGCGGCAGGGTCACCCGGTCGACCGCCCCGGACGGCCCCGGAGGGGTGTGTCCGGCTGGCCCCGTACGGGTGTGTGACCCGGATCTCATCGCCGACCTCGCGGAAAAACCGCAGGTCAGCGCGGTAAGTTCGGCCTTCCTTGCTAGCGGAGAAGGCCAGGAGCCGCATAACTTCGAAGCGTTGGAGGGGGAAGTGCCGCCATCGGCCCACACCTCGCTCGCAGGGAGTAGGTACCGATATGTCCGTCATGGAGATCATGGACGCCGCGGCGCCGACGCATGTCGCCCACCGTGACAACCACACCCACCGCGATGTGAACGGCGGCTGGCTGCGCCCCGCCGTCTTCGGTGCGATGGACGGGCTGGTCTCGAATGTCGCCCTGATGACGGGCGCCGCCGGCGGTGCGCTGCCGCAGCAGGCGATCATCATCACCGGCCTCGCGGGCCTGGCGGCCGGCGCCTTCTCGATGGCGGCGGGGGAGTACACCTCGGTCGCCTCGCAGCGCGAGCTGGTGCAGGCCGAGCTGGATATCGAGCGCGCAGAACTGCGCAAGCATCCGAAGGACGAGCTGGAGGAGCTGGCGGCCCTCTACCAGTCGCGCGGGGTCGAGCCGGCGCTCGCCCGGCAGGTCGCCGAACAGCTCTCCAGGGACCCGGAGCAGGCCCTGGAGATCCATGCCCGCGAGGAGTTGGGCATCGACCCGTCCGACCTTCCTTCGCCTGCTGTTGCCGCGATTTCCTCCTTCGGATCGTTTGCGTTGGGCGCGCTGTTGCCTGTCCTTCCTTACCTGTTGGGGGCGTCCGCCATCTGGCCCGCGGTGCTGCTCGCGCTGGTCGGACTGTTTGCCTGCGGGGCGGTCGTGGCGCGTGTGACGGCGCGTTCCTGGTGGTTCAGCGGGCTGCGTCAACTGGTCCTCGGCGGTGCGGCCGCGGGTGTGACGTACGTCCTGGGAGCACTGTTCGGAACCGTCGTAGGGTGACGTGTCATACGGGTGACTGCATAATTACAGCGTTACCCAGCGGTTTCGGTTTGTTGACGGCCGGGCATAAGGCCCAGGCGTCGCGGGCAATGTCGCTCGCCGAACGCCGCCTTGTGGGACGGCCTCGTTTCCGTCCGCGTACTGACTCACCGCAGGTGCGGTGTCCGCATGTTGGAAGCCCCTTTTCGCTTTTTGAGAAGGGAGTCATCCTGTAACCTGCACGAAATTTCGCGGAGGGCCAACGTCGTCCCTCGGCAATGCCTATGCCACGACGACGTTGGGAGAGCCGATGCGTTTCGCGTCCACGCACTCCGCGACCACCAGCAGCAGCGACGCCGCAGCCTGGTCGCCCATGGACGGCCGCCCCGCCCAGCAGGGGATGTACGACCCCCGCAATGAGCACGACGCCTGTGGCGTCGGCTTTGTGGCCACCCTCACCGGCGAGGCCAGCCACGCACTGGTCGAGCAGGCGCTCACCGTCCTGACGAATCTGGAGCACCGCGGTGCCACCGGCTCCGAGCCCGACTCGGGCGACGGCGCCGGCATCCTGCTCCAGGTGCCGGACGCGTTCCTTCGCGAGAACGTCACCTTCGAGCTCCCCGAGGCCGGCGCCTACGCCGTCGGCATCGCCTTCCTCCCCTCCGATGCCCAGGAAGCGGCCGAGGCCGTCTCACGCATCGAGACGATCGCCGGCGAAGAAGGCCTGGACGTCATCGGCTGGCGCGTGGTCCCGGTCGCCCCGCAACTGCTCGGCAACGGCGCCCGCGCCACCATGCCGGCCTTCTCCCAGATCTTCGTGAGCGACGGGGTGAACACCGGCCTGGCGCTGGACCGCAAGGCCTTCGCGCTGCGCAAGCGCGCCGAGCGGGAGGCCGGGGTCTACTTCCCCTCGCTGTCCGCCCGGACGATCGTCTACAAGGGCATGCTGACCACCGGCCAGCTGGAGCCCTTCTTCCCGGACCTGTCCGACCGCCGCTTCGCCACCGCCATCGCGCTGGTCCACTCGCGGTTCTCCACCAACACCTTCCCGAGCTGGCCGCTGGCCCACCCGTACCGCTTCGTCGCGCACAACGGCGAGATCAACACGGTCAAGGGCAACCGCAACTGGATGCGCGCCCGTGAGTCGCAGCTCGCCACCAAGCTCTTCGGCGCGGAGAACGGCGAGGACGCCGAGAACCTCTCGCGGCTCTTCCCGGTCTGCACCCCGGACGCCTCCGACTCCGCCTCCTTCGACGAGGTCCTGGAGCTGCTCCACCTCGGCGGCCGGTCGCTGCCGCACTCCGTGCTGATGATGGTCCCCGAGGCGTGGGAGAACTCCCCCTCCATGGACCCGGCCCGGCGCGCCTTCTACCAGTACCACTCCACGATGATGGAGCCCTGGGACGGCCCGGCCTGTGTCACCTTCACCGACGGCACCCAGGTCGGCGCGGTCCTCGACCGCAACGGTCTGCGCCCCGGCCGCTACTGGGTCACCGACGACGGCCTGGTCGTGCTCTCCTCCGAGGTCGGCGTCCTGGACATCGACCCCGCGAAGGTCGTCCGCAAGGGCCGCCTCCAGCCCGGCCGGATGTTCCTCGTGGACACCGTCGAGGGCCGCATCATCGAGGACGACGAGATCAAGGCGCAGCTCGCCGCCGAGCAGCCCTACCAGGAGTGGCTGGAGTCCGGTCTGATCGAGCTCGCGGACCTGCCCGAGCGTGAGCACATCGTGCACACCCACGCCTCGGTCACCCGCCGCCAGCAGACCTTCGGCTACACCGAGGAAGAGCTGCGCGTCATCCTCGCCCCGATGGCCAAGGCCGGTGCCGAGCCGATCGGCTCGATGGGCACCGACTCGCCGATCGCCGCGCTCTCCGAGCGCCCCCGGCTGCTCTTCGACTACTTCACCCAGCTCTTCGCGCAGGTCACCAACCCGCCGCTGGATGCCATCCGCGAGGAGCTCGTCACCTCGCTGATCTCCTCGCTCGGCCCCCAGGGCAACCTCCTGGAGCCGACCGCGGCCTCCTGCCGCAGCGTGACCCTGCCCTTCCCGGTCATCGACAACGACGAGCTGGCCAAGCTCGTGCACATCAACGCCGACGGCGACATGCCCGGCATGAAGGCCGTGACCCTCTCCGGCCTCTACCGGGTCTCCGGCGGCGGCGAGTCGCTGGCCGCCCGGATCGAGGAGATCTGCGCCGAGGCCGACGCCGCCATCGACGACGGCGCCCGGCTGATCGTGCTCTCCGACCGGCACTCCGACGCCGAGCACGCGCCGATCCCGTCGCTGCTGCTCACCGCCGCGGTCCACCATCACCTCATCGGCACCAAGGAGCGCACCCAGGTCGGTCTGCTCGTCGAGGCCGGCGATGTGCGCGAGGTGCACCATGTCGCGCTGCTCATCGGCTTCGGTGCCGCGGCCGTCAACCCGTACCTGGCCATGGAGTCGGTCGAGGACCTGGTCCGGGCCGGCACCTTCCTGCCGGGTGTCGAGGCCGAGACCGCCATCAAGAACCTGATCAAGGCGCTCGGCAAGGGCGTCCTGAAGGTCATGTCCAAGATGGGCATCTCGACCGTCGCCTCCTACCGGGGCGCGCAGGTCTTCGAGGCCGTCGGCCTGGACGAGGAGTTCGTCGAGAAGTACTTCCACGGCACCGCCACCAAGATCGGCGGCGCCGGCCTGGACGTCATCGCCAAGGAGGTCGCAGCCCGGCACGCCAAGGCCTACCCGGCCTCCGGCATCGCCGCCACGCACCGCGCGCTGGAGATCGGCGGCGAGTACCAGTGGCGCCGCGAGGGCGAGCCGCACCTCTTCGACCCGGACACCGTCTTCCGGCTCCAGCACTCCACCCGCTCGCGCCGCTACGACATCTTCAAGCAGTACACCGAGCGGGTGAACGAGCAGTCCGAGCGGCTGATGACGCTGCGCGGCCTGTTCTCCTTCGCCTCCGAGCGCCCCTCGATCCCGATCGAGGAGGTCGAGCCGGCGTCCGAGATCGTCAAGCGCTTCTCCACCGGCGCCATGTCGTACGGCTCCATCTCCCAGGAGGCGCACGAGACGCTGGCCATCGCCATGAACCAGCTGGGCGGCAAGTCCAACACCGGTGAGGGCGGCGAGGACCCCGAGCGGCTCTACGACCCGGCGCGGCGCTCGTCCATCAAGCAGGTCGCCTCCGGCCGCTTCGGTGTGACGTCCGAGTACCTCGTCAACTCCGACGACATCCAGATCAAGATGGCCCAGGGCGCCAAGCCCGGCGAGGGCGGCCAGCTGCCCGGCCACAAGGTCTACCCGTGGGTCGCCAAGACCCGGCACTCCACCCCGGGCGTCGGCCTGATCTCCCCGCCGCCGCACCACGACATCTACTCCATCGAGGACCTGGCTCAGCTGATCCACGACCTCAAGAACGCCAACCCGCAGGCCCGCATCCACGTGAAGCTGGTCTCCGAGGTCGGCGTCGGCACGGTCGCCGCGGGTGTCTCCAAGGCGCACGCGGACGTGGTCCTGATCTCCGGCCACGACGGCGGTACGGGTGCCTCCCCGCTGACCTCCCTCAAGCACGCGGGTGGTCCCTGGGAGCTGGGCCTGGCCGAGACCCAGCAGACGCTGCTGCTCAACGGCCTGCGCGACCGGATCGTGGTGCAGACCGACGGCCAGCTCAAGACCGGCCGCGATGTCGTCATCGCCGCGCTGCTGGGCGCCGAGGAGTTCGGCTTCGCGACCGCGCCGCTGGTCGTCTCCGGCTGCGTCATGATGCGCGTGTGCCACCTGGACACCTGCCCGGTCGGCATCGCCACCCAGAACCCGACGCTGCGCGAGCGGTTCAGCGGCAAGGCCGAGTACATCGTCAACTTCTTCCAGTTCATCGCCGAAGAAGTCCGTGAGCTGCTGGCCGAGCTGGGCTTCCGCACCCTCGACGAGGCCATCGGCCACGCCGAGCTGCTGAACACCTCCCGCGCCGTGAACCACTGGAAGGCGCAGGGCCTGGACCTGGCCCCGCTGCTGCACGTCCCCGAGCTGGCCGAGGGCGCGGTGCGCCACCAGGTCATCGAGCAGGACCACGGCCTGGAGAAGGCGCTCGACAACGAGCTGATCAAGCTCGCCGCCGACGCCCTGGCCGCGGACACCGCCGAGGAGGCCCAGCCGGTCCGGGCACAGATCGCGATCCGGAACATCAACCGGACCGTCGGCACCATGCTCGGCCACGAGGTCACCAAGAAGTTCGGTGGCGCGGGCCTGCCCGACGACACCATCGACATCACCTTCACCGGCTCGGCCGGCCAGTCCTTCGGCGCGTTCCTGCCGCGCGGCATCACGCTGCGCCTGGAGGGCGACGCCAACGACTACGTCGGCAAGGGCCTGTCCGGCGGCCGGGTCGTGGTCCGCCCGGACCGCGGCGCCGACCACCTGGCGGAGTACTCCACCATCGCCGGCAACACCCTCGCCTACGGCGCCACCGGCGGCGAGCTGTACCTGCGCGGCCGGGTCGGCGAGCGCTTCTGCGTCCGCAACTCCGGTGCCACGGTGGTCTCCGAGGGCGTCGGCGACCACGGCTGCGAGTACATGACCGGCGGCAACGCGGTCGTGCTGGGCGAGACGGGCCGCAACTTCGCGGCCGGTATGTCCGGCGGCTTCGCCTACGTCATCGACCTCGACAAGGCCAACGTCAACAAGGAGCTCGTCGACGCCGTCCACACGCTGGACGACGCCGACAAGCAGTGGCTGCACGACGTCGTGCAGCGCCACCAGGAGGAGACCGGCTCGACCGTCGCCGCCAAGCTCCTCGCCGACTGGGATGCCGCGGCCGCGCGCTTCAGCAAGGTCATCCCGCCCACCTACCAGGCAGTGCTCGTCGCCAAGGACGCCGCTGAGCAGGCCGGACTCTCCGAGTCCGAGACCCACGAGAAGATGATGGAGGCGGCGACCAATGGCTGACCCCAAGGGCTTCCTGAACCACGAGCGCGAGGTCGCCAAGACCCGCCCCGTCGAGGAGCGCGTCAAGGACTGGAACGAGGTCTACCAACCCGGCTCCCTGCTGCCGATCATCAGCAAGCAGGCGTCGCGCTGCATGGACTGCGGTATCCCGTTCTGCCACAACGGCTGCCCGCTCGGAAACCTCATCCCCGAGTGGAACGACTACGCCTACCGCGAGGACTGGACCGAGGCCAGCGAGCGGCTGCACGCGACCAACAACTTCCCGGAGTTCACCGGCCGTCTGTGCCCCGCGCCCTGTGAGGCCGCCTGTGTGCTGGGCATCAACCAGCCGCCGGTGACCATCAAGAACGTCGAGGTCTCCATCATCGACAAGGCGTGGGACAACGGCGACGTCACCCCGCAGCCGCCCGAGCGCCTCTCCGGCAAGACCGTCGCCGTCATCGGCTCCGGACCGGCCGGTCTGGCCGCCGCCCAGCAGCTGACCCGGGCCGGCCACACCGTCGCCGTCTACGAGCGCGCGGACCGTATCGGCGGCCTTCTCCGCTACGGCATCCCCGAGTTCAAGATGGAGAAGCGCCACATCAACCGCCGCATCGAGCAGATGCGCGCGGAGGGCACCAAGTTCCGTACCGAGGTGGAGATCGGCCGCGACCTCGACGCGAAGAAGCTGCGCAAGCGCTACGACGCCGTCGTCATCGCCGCCGGTTCCACCACCTCCCGTGACCTGCCGGTGCCCGGCCGTGAGCTGAACGGCATCCACTTCGCGATGGAGTACCTGCCGCTCGCCAACAAGGTGCAGGAGGGCGATCTGACCGTCGCCCCGATCAGCGCCGAGGGCAAGCACGTCGTCGTCATCGGCGGCGGCGACACCGGCGCGGACTGCGTCGGCACCGCCCACCGCCAGGGCGCGGCCTCCGTCACCCAGCTGGAGATCATGGGCAAGCCGGGCGAGGAGCGGAACGCCAACCAGCCCTGGCCGACCTTCCCGATGCTCTACAAGGTCACCTCCGCGCACGAGGAGGGCGGCGAGCGGGTCTACTCCGTCTCCACCACCCACTTCGAGGGCGACGAGGACGGCAACGTCCAGTGGCTGCACCTGACCGAGGTGGAGTTCAAGGACGGCCGGCCGGAGCCGAAGCCCGGCACCGAGCGGAAGATCCCGGCCCAGCTGGTCACCCTCGCCATGGGCTTCACCGGCACCGACCAGGAGAACGGCCTGGTCGAGCAGTTCGGCCTGGAGCTCGACCCGCGCGGCAACGTCGCCCGTGACGGTGACTTCGCCACCAACGTCCCCGGTGTGTTCGTCGCCGGTGACGCGGGCCGTGGCCAGTCCCTGATCGTGTGGGCCATCGCCGAGGGCCGTTCCGCGGCCAAGGGCGTGGATCGCTTCCTGACCGGAGTCAGCGCGCTGCCGGCTCCCATCAAGCCGACGGACCGGGCACTCACCGTGTGACCGACCGTCCCCCGATGTCCCGTACAACGTCGTGCGGAACAATCGCGGCGCCTGCCTCCTCCCCCGACCGGAGGGCAGGCGCCGCGGCATTTTTGGCGGCCCCGGGCCCGGTGTGCCGGCGCCCTACGCGCCACCTCGGGCGGCTGGGAAACGCCGCCCCAACTGCCGTGCCATCTCCTGTGCGGAGGCCGGTACGGCCTGCGGCGGGGGAGTGGCCGGCGGCCGGAAGTCATGCACCGGCGGATGCCAGCCCCCCAGGTCGATCCGCCGGTCGCCCAGCGGCAGCACCCACCGCGGATCGGCATGCACCCGCAGCACCTGCGCCTCGATCTGTGTCCACGCCCCGTCGGTGACCGTCCGCTCGCCGACCCGGCGCGCCTCCAACTGCACCGGACAGTGCACCAGCCGGGGCGGCCGCACCAGCTCGGACGGCTCCGTCCACGGCGCGTCCGTGGACGGCATGGCGCTCGCCCCCTCCTCGGCCCCCGTCCCGTCCGGCGGCAGATTGAAGACCACGTCCGGGCGTACCGCGAGATTGCGCGCGGTCCGGCCGCGGGCCGGCAGCCAGACGCTGACGACCGGTCCGAGCTCCCACCGGATGCGCAGCTCGATCAGGACGAAGGTTCCGTCGTCGTTCTCCGTGGACAGCAGCGCCGGGGCGACCGAACTGCTTTTCTCCAGCGCGCCTTTCATGCTGCCGAGGATAGAAGCCGGACGATTCGGTGCTCACCGAAATGTTATGAGAGGTTACTCTGTGTAGATGAACCGATGGGACGCCGATCAGGAAAGCGTCGCGGAAACCCCCGACCTGGCCGCCCTCGCGGCGCTGCTCGCGGACCGCACCCGTGCCGCGATCTGTATGGCCCTGCTCGACGGCGGCGCCTGGACCGCCGGCGAACTGGCCGAGTACGCCGCGGTGGCGCCGTCCACCACCACCGAGCACCTCAACCTCCTGGTCGCCGGCGGCCTCCTTGCCGAGGAACGCCAGGGGCGGCGGCGCTACGTCCGGCTGGCCGGGCCGGAGACCGCGGAGACCCTGGAGAACCTCGCCGGCCTCGCCCCCTACCGCCGCGTCCCGGTCCGCTCGCTGGCCGAGGCCAACCACCGCCGCGCCCTGCACCACGCCCGGACCTGCTACGACCACATCGCCGGCGCCCTCGGCGTCGCCATCGCCGACGCGATGACCGAACGCGGCCTGCTGGCCCGGGACTACGGCCTGGTGCTGACCGCCGCCGGCGCCGACTGGCTCACCGCGCTCGGTCTCCCCGACACCGCGCCGCGGGACGCCCACCGGGCCCATGTCCGCACCTGCCTCGACTGGACGGTGCGCCGGCAGCATCTCTCCGGCGCGGTCGGCGCCGCCCTCTACCGGCACGCCCTGGAACGCGCCTGGGTCGTCAAGGCCGTCGCCACCCGCATCCTCACCGTCACCGCGGCGGGCCGGGCGGCCTTCCGCGCACAGCTCGGCCTCCCCGACGAGGCGCTTTTTCCGTCCCTCACGCTCCAGCCGCCCCGCGGCTGACAGTCTGGGCGCTTCTCAGACGTCACCGACCTGGCTGATCCGGTCGTCGCCGAGCTTGCGCTGGGTGTCCTGCAGTAGGGTCCGCAGCAGACCGGCGAGCTGTGTCTGCTGGCCGGGGGTCAGGCCGTCGATCAACTCCGCCTCGCGGTAGAGCACTTGGTCGACGGTGGCCTCGACGAGTTCATGGCCGGCCGGGGTCAGCTCGACCAGGACCGTGCGCGGTCGGCCCTCGCCGGGCCGGCGGGTCACCAGCCCCTCGCGCTCGGCACGGGCCACCCGCTGGGAGACCGCCCCCGCGGTGACCATGGAGCGGCGGCCGAGCTCACGGGTCGTCAGGGTGTAGGGCGCGCCGCCGCGGCGCAGCACGCTGAGCAGATCGAGGGTGGCCGGGTCCACCCCGGCGCGGGTCAGTACCCGGCGCCGGTCGTCGCCCAGCAGCTTCGCCAGCTGCCAGATCGGTGTCACGATCCCGATCGAGGAGACCGGTGTGCCGGGCCGCTCGCGCTCCCAGGCGGCCGCGATCTCCTCCACGGGGTACGCCGAGGCGCGTGCCCCCGCCCGGTCGCGGCCGTCCTGCGCCTCGGGTTCTCTTGCCACGGGGCCTCCCGTCGATGTTATGTTCAGGTCTAAATTTAGGTCTGAACGTGATGGACGGAGCTCAGCATATGTCACGCACCATCCTGGTCACCGGCGGCGGAACCGGCATCGGACGCGCCGTCGCCCACCACTTCGCGGAGCACGGCGACGAGGTCGTCGTCACCGGCCGGCGCCTCGCGCCCCTGGAAGAGACCGCGGCCGGCCGGGCGACCGTCCGGCCGCTGGTGTGCGACCACACCGACCCGCGGTCGCTCACCGAACTGCTCGCTCGGCTCCCCGAACGGATCGACGTGCTGGTCAACAACGCCGGCGCCAACACCGACCTCGATGCCGAGGAGGCCACCGATCTGGCCTCCTACGCCCGGGACTTCCGCGCCAACCTCGACGCGAACCTGGTCAGCGCCGCCCTGACCACCAGGGCGCTGGACGGCAGGCTGGCGGCCGGCGGCGCGGTCGTCCAGCTAGGGTCGATCGCCGCCGACCAGGGCGGCGGCGCCTACGGGGCGGCCAAGGCCGGCCTCGCCTCCTGGAACGTCGAACTGTCCCGGAACCTCGGCCCCCGCGACATCACCGCCAATGTCGTCGCGCCGGGCTATATCGCCGACACCGATTTCTTCCGCGACAAGCTCACCGACGAGCGCCGCGACCGGCTGGTGGCCGCCGCGGCGGTGCGCCGCGCCGGATCCCCGGAAGACATCGCCGGGACGGTGGCCTTCCTGGCGTCCCCGGCGGCCCGGCACATCACCGGCCAGGTCCTGAACGTCAACGGCGGTACCCGCACCACCCGTTGACGCCCGGTCCGGCCGGTTCAAGAGGTGCTGCGGACACCCCCTAGGAGCCGCCGCCCTCCGTGAGACGGGCCGGGAAACCGCCGGTGGCGACCGGGCCCCAGCGCAGCGGTGTCACCCGGATCAGTGACTTGCCCTGCTTGCGCATGGCCTCCCGGTACTGGTCCCAGTCCGGGTGCTCACCGGCGATGTTGCGGTAGTACTCGACCAGCGGCTCGATGGCGTCCGGGGTGTCGATGACCTCGGCCTCGCCGTCGATCTGCACCCACGGGCCGTTCCACTCGTCGGACAGCACGATGACGCTGACCGACGAGACCCGGCGGGCGTTGCGGACCTTGGCGCGCTCCGGATACGTCGCCATCACCAGCCGCCCGGAGTCGTCCACCCCGCACGTCAGCGGCGAGCCCTGCGGGGTGCCGTCGGAGCGGCGGGTGAGCAGGATCGCGCGATGGCGGGAGCGGACGAACTCCAGCAGCTCGGGCAGTTCGACACGGGTGTTGGTGGCGGTGGAAGGACTCATGCGGGTGAGCCTAGGGCGTGGAGTGCCCTCCGGGCCGGAGCCGCGGAGCCGGTCCACCGCCGCGTCGGACCGGCGGTCAGCTCTTGAAGAGCTCCTTGCCGGTGGCCGCGTCCACGACCTTGCGGTCGCCCAGCGCGCTCTTGAGCTGCACCTTCACCTTGTCGGTGGCCAGCTGCTCGGTGCACATCCCCTTGGAGCTCTTCCGCTTGCCCCAGCCGGTGATCACCACCAGGTCCTTCGACTCATGGCCGCGGGCGCCGAAGTCCACATCGCAGGCGCTGTGCCCGACGGTCACGGTGATCTCCCGTGCCCCGGTGTCCTTGGGGCGGTCCGCGCCGGCCAGCGGCAGCAGCGCCTGCTGCCGCCCGGTGACCGGGGAGACCTTCGGCCAGTGCCGCACGATCTGGTCCGCCCGCTGCTCGAAGGCGTCCGGCTTCTTCGGCGGCGGCGCGCTGCCCACGGTCTGCTGCTTCTGGCCGCAGCCGGACAGTACGGCGGTGCCGGCCACCGCCAGCGCGAGCACGGTGGTGAGGGAACGGGTGCGGGAGAGGTGGGATCCTCGCATGACTTGCCTCCTTGGTGTTCGGCGATGAGACGCACCGAAGGCAAGACAGGTTCCGGCCGCGTTCGGCCGCGCTGGGCCGGGGCGTCCGCTCTGCGCTCAATCCGCCCACGGCGCAACGGCCGGTGGTCAGCGGCGCGGTCCGGTTAGCGTCCCGGCCATGGACACACTTACCGAGATCACCCCCACCGTCTGGCAACTCGCCTTCCCCGTAGGGCATGTGTACCTCGCCGCCCTCCCCGACGACGGATACGCCGTGGTCGACACCGGCATCCCCGGCTCGGCCCCCGCCGTCCTCGATGCGCTGGCCCGGCTCGGCGGCCGGCCGGACCAGCTGCGGCAGATCGTGCTCACCCACTATCACGTGGACCACATGGGCTCCGCCGCCGACCTGGTCGCCGCCACCGGCGCCCGGGTCCTGGCCGGCGCCCTGGAGGCCCCGTACATCCGCGGCAGTGTCCCCGAACCCGTGCCGGCGCTCAGCCCTGCGGAACGGTCGCTGCATGAAGGGATCATGGCCGATTTCGCGACCGCCGGGATGCCGCCGCTGCGCCCCGTCGAGGTCGATGTCGCACTCCACGACGGAGACACCCTCGACGGCTGGGCGGAGCCGGTGCGGGTGCTGCACGTCCCCGGCCACACCCCCGGCGGGATCGCACTGCACCTCCCCGAGAGCCGGCTGCTCTTCCCCGGCGACATCATGGGCACCAGCCCCGACGGCACCCGCGTGGTCCTCGGCCCCATCAACGTCGCCCGTGAGGAAGCCATCGCCTCCTTCCGGCGGCTCGCCGCCCTCGACGCGGTCGACACGGTGTGCGTCCCGCACGGCGTCCCGCTCCGCACCGGCACCCGCGCCATCCTGGCCGCGGCCACCCCGGAGACGGACTGGCTGTGAGCGCCCCGGACGGCGTCGGAGCAGGTCGGCGACCAGGCCGGCGATCTGCTCCGGGCGTGTGATCTCGGCGCGGACGCTGGTCAGCCGGGGGCGCAGCAGCCGCGCCGGCAGCAGATCGTCCGTGTAACGTCGGGCCGGTGCGCCACCGGACCGGCGAACGGGACCGGACCCCCGGGAGCCGGAGCGCGCGGGAATCGAGGAGAGGCAGGGCATGCAGCTGCACACCCACGAATGGGGCACCGGCGAACGCGTCGCGGTGCTGGTCCACGGCCTGATGTCCGATCACCGCACCTGGCACCGCGTCGGTCCGGCGCTCGCCGACCGCGGCTACCGGGTGCTCGCCGTCGATCTGCGCGGCCACGGCCGCAGCCCGCGCGGCCCGTACGACACCGAGCTGTTCGCCGAGGACCTCGTGGAGACCCTGCCCACCGCACCCGAGGTCGCCATCGGCCACTCCCTGGGCGGGCTGGCGCTGTCCCGGGCGGTGGAGCGGCTCCAGCCGCGGCGGGCGGTGTACTGCGATCCGGCCTGGTCGCTCGCCAGGGTCGGACAGCCCGTCGACCCGGCCCTGTTCGTCGCGTTCAAGCGGGCCGGCCGGGAGATGGTGCGGACCTTCAACCCGCGCTGGTCCGAGGCCGATGTCGACCTCGAACTGGCCACCGTCGCGGACTGGGACACCGGGACCGCCCTCGCGCTGTCCGCCGTCCACCTCCAGGACCACACGCCCGAGAAGCCGGTCGTCCCGTCCCTGGTGCAGTTCGCGGGGGAGGGGTTCCTCTTCTCCGCGCAGGCGGCGGCCGAGCTGACCGAGCGGGGCTTCGAGGTCCGTACGGTGCCCCGCACGGGCCACACCATCCACCGGGACGACTTCGACGGCTTCATGGCCGGCCTGGAGGGGTGGGTCTAGGAACGGCCCGGGAGCCGAGCGCCCCGCGCAGCGGCCGGCGACCCGTCAGGTGTCACAGTCCAGCAGCGTCTTGCACAGCCCGCAGCGCGCCTGGAGCCGGCCGCGGACCGGGACCCGGATCCGCTGATGGCAGGCCGGGCAGGGGAACGACACCCGCAGTGGCGACGGGCCCTCGAAGGCATAGCCCTCGGCCGTGGCGGCCGGCCGGCCCGTGCGCCGCGGATCCTGCGCCGCCCGGCGGTCCTTGGCATAGCGCAGCCGGGCGGCCCAGCCCGCACCGGCGAGCGGGGGCCGGCGCAGGTCCTGGCGGGCCCGCGCGGCGCCCGCCGTGTACGCGTCGTACGCCTGCGGGCTGGTGAACCACGGCGCCGGGTCCTCCCCGAAGAACCGGGCCCGCTTGGCGAGGACATAGCCGAACTCCTCCGGCGTCAGATAGCCCAGCTTCTGCGAGAACGGGCCGTGCTCCCGGTAGGCGTCCAGCAGCAGCCAGCCCGCGCCGAGGTAGGCGGCGGCGGTGTCGGTGAGGATCTCGTTGTCACGGGTGCCGGGAAACGCCAGATCCAGACGGTGCAGCGCGACATGCGTCACCTCATGGGCCAGCGCGGCGCCGATGTCCTTGCGGTGCGTGCGGAAGCGGTCGTTGAGCTCGATGAAGTACTCCGGACCCGCGGTCAGTTCGACATTCGCGGCATGCTCCATCTCGCGGAAGGTGATCACCGCCCGCGCGTCCGGCAGATGCAGTTGCCGGATCATGGCACCGGCCACCCGCTGCGCGCCCAGATGCAGATCCTCGTCCTCGCCGAAGGCCACATCGACCGGCAGCACGCTGGTGTCGAAGGTGCGCACCGTGTCGTACGACAGGCGTTTGAACAGGGCGTGGAGGGCTGAACGCACCGTGTCGAGGTGGGGGTAGCCGTGCTCGATCGCTCTGCCGCCGGTGGTCACCCGGCCACTGTACGGGGGGCCGGGAAAGTCCGGAATGAGGTGTACGGGCGTGGCGCGTACGGGAGTTGGCCGGATGCGCACCCTTGTCACTCTGATCGGCCACTCCACATAATCACAGAGCGCTGTACGGACTCATCCCCCACTGGGTCCGGACGCCTCACGGTGTGCTGTCGTCCGTCATGTGCTGTGTGCGGCGGTCACATCCGGCTCCGGTGTTGGCATGGGCTCGTCATCGACGTGCAACCCCCCACGAAAGGAAGCCCGTTGCGCACCTACCGGAAGCCCCTCAAGAGAACCCTCGCCGTCGGCGCGGTCGCCCTGGCCGCCTTCAGCCTCCAGCCCGGCTCGGCCTCGGCCGCCCCCTCCTCCGAACCGTCCACCAAGGTCGTCGGCGGCACCAAGGCCGACCAGGGTGAATTCCCCTTCATGGTCCGGCTGTCGATGGGCTGCGGCGGCGCCCTCTACGCCAAGGACATCGTGCTCACCGCGGCGCACTGCGTCGACGGCAGCGGCGACAACACCTCCATCACCGCCACCGCCGGCGTGGTCGACCTGGAGGACTCCGCCGCCGTCAAGGTCAACTCCACCAAGGTCCTCCAGGCCCCCGGCTACAACGGCAAGGGCAAGGACTGGGCCCTGATCAAGCTCGCCAAGCCGATAGACCAGCCCACCCTGAAGATCGCCGAGGACGACAAGCTCAACAGCGGCGACTTCACCATCGCCGGCTGGGGCGCCGACAAGGAAGGCGGCGACCAGCAGCGCTACCTCCTCAAGGCGACCGTGCCGTTCGTCGACGACGCCGCCTGCCAGAAGGCGTACGGCGACCAGCTGACGCCCGGCGACGAGATCTGCGCCGGCAAGGTGGACACCGGCGGCGTCGACACCTGCCAGGGCGACTCCGGTGGCCCGATGTTCCGCAAGGACGACGCCGGCCAGTGGCTCCAGGTCGGCATCGTCTCCTGGGGCGAGGGCTGCGCACGACCCGGCAAGCCCGGTGTCTACAGCGAGGTGAGCGCCTTCGCCGCCAACATCAAGAAGGCCGCGGGCGAACTGGGCTGACCGGCTCCCCGCACACCGAGGGCCCGGGGAACTGCCCCCGGGCCCTTCGCCGGGCCGGAAGTCCCGGACCTCGGTCCCGGTCCTTGGTCCCGCCCCGCCACGGCCCTTGGTCCGTCAGCCCCGGGACCAAATACGGGTTCCCGGCCGGGCCCTGTGCCGCCACGGATGACCGGACGGCCTCTGGGCGGCCCCGCGCCCGCTCCCTAGCGTGAACGGCATGACCCCCGAGCCCCGCCGCCGGCCCCCGGCGCCCGACCGCGACCGCCGCACCACCGTCTTCGCCGCCCTGCTCCTCGCCGCCTCCGCCGCGGCCCTCGCCTACGTCCTGCTCGGCGGTCATCACGACCCCCTTGAGACACCGGACGATGCCCCCACGACTGCGGCGTGGGGGTGAACCGCACGGCAACACCGGACGGGCCCCGCGGATGAACCCCCTGCCCGGGCGGCCGACGGGCCGGCCACCGCACCGCGTCGCGGCCGCGGCCGGCCCGGCGGTGCTTCTGCTGCTCCTCGCCGGGCTGGAGGCCGTGGCGATGACCCACCAGCCCGCCCGGCCGCACGCCGTCATGGGCGCGACCGCCCTCGCGGTCTGCCTGTGCACGGTGCCCAGTGCCCGGATCCCGCTGACCGCCCGGGCCGCCGCCGCGGCCGTGGTCTCGCTGACCGGGTCCGCGCTGCTGATCGCCGGACCGCGCCCACCGCACGTATGGGGCCTGGGCGAGGGCCTCGCCCTGCTCCTGCTGCTCGCCGCCGTGGTCCGCCGGGCGCCCGGCCGCACCGCCGCCGTCCTCGGCCCGCTGCTGGGCCTGGCCTGCGTCCTCACCCCGCTGCGCGACCTCCGGCCGGGCCTGTTCACCGTGGTCCAGGCGGTGCTCACGGTGGTCGTCGCCGCCTACTCGCTGACCCTGCGCCGGCAGGACGCCCAGCGGCTGCGCGATCTCGCCGCGGTCCGGGCCGCCGAGCGTCTGGAACTGTCACGGGAGCTGCACGACCTGGTGGCCCACCACGTCACCGGCATCGTCGTCCAGGCCCGCGCCGCCCGCTGCACCGGCCTCGAAGGCCCGCCGGCCGACGCCACCTTCGAACGGATCGAGACCGCCGGCAGCGAGGCGCTGGGCGCGATGCGGCGACTGGTGCGGGTACTGCGTGAGGACGGGACGCGGGCCCATCCGCTCGCCGGGCTCGCCGAGGTCCGGGCGATGACCGACACCTTCGCCCGCACCGGCCCGCCGGTCGTCCTCGCCCTGGAATCCGCCGCCGCGCACGCGCTGCCGGCCGAGGTGGCCGCGGCCGTCCACCGCATCGTGCGCGAGTCACTCACCAACATCCGCAAGCATGCCGCGGACGCCACGGCGGTGCGTATCGGTCTGCGGTCCGTCCCCCGCGGGGTGGAGCTGCGCGTCGCCAACGACGGCGGCGCCCCCGCCCGCCTCTCCGAACAGGCCCGCGGCGGAGGCTTCGGCCTGGCTGGACTCACCGAACGGGCCGAGGCGATGGGCGGCCGGCTCACCGCGGGCCCGGCCCCGGAGGGCGGCTGGGAACTCACCGCCGTCCTGCCCCTCGACGGCGGGGCCACGGCCTGACCCGCCCCCCCGCGGGCGGCGCCACCGCTCGGCCCGCCGCACATCTGTCCAACACCTGCCCCTCCTTTGTCCATAGGCGCACAGCCCGCACCGGCAGCACGCTGTCCGCCGAGAGGCAGTGCAGGTACGAAGGAGGACCGCGCGCGTGAACGAACAGACCGCAGCCCCGGCCGGGCCCAGCCGCCGAAAGGTCGTCGCCGCCACCGCGCTCGCCGGGGCCGTCGGCGCCCTCCCGCTCGCCGCGCAGCCCGCCACGGCCGCGCCCCGCGCGGCGGAGGCGGTGCTGCGGTCCGACGCGCTGGAGGTCCGCGTCGACACCGCCTTCCCGCGCATCGTCTCCTACACCGACCGCGGCACCGGCGCCGTGCTGCACGGCGGGCACACCCCGGTCACCCGGGTCCTGATCGACGGCACCGCCCACACCCCCCGGGTCACCCACCGCACCCGCGCCGGCCGCGCCACCTACACCCTCGGCTTCGACGGCGGCACCAGCATCACCGTCGAGATCGCCGTCCACGGCCGGCGGACCACCTGGCGGGTCACCGGCATCACCGACACCCCGACACTGCGCATCGGCACCCTGGAGATCCCCGGCCTCGCCCTGCTCGCCGTCCGCAGCGACCAGCCCGGCGCCACCCTGCTCGCCGCCCGGATCGCCCTCGACAAGGCCACCAGCGGCGACACCCTGATACGGGTCACCGACGACACCCCCGCCGAGGCCACCCCCACCGGATGCGCCTACGCCGTCGTCGCCACCGGCCAACTGGCCGCCGGCCTCGACACCAACACCTGCTACGACCGGCCCACGGGCGCCACCACCTGGGAGAACGGCCGGCTGTGGCGGCAGACCGTACACGGCGACGGCCTCGTCACGGCCCAGCTGGGCTGCGGTCAGTGGACCCACCGGGCGGCCGGCCAGCCGTCCGGTGCCCCCCTCGCCACCGACCCGCTGCCGTACGCGACCGTCATCGTCACCCGCGACCGCAACGGCGACGGCACCGCCGACTGGCAGGACGGCGCGATCGCGCTGCGCGACCTCATGGTGCGGCCGCTGGGCGCCGAAGAACAGCATCTGCGGGTCGTCCCGCACATCCCCTTCAACTTCGCCAGCCAGGCCACCAACCCCTTTCTCGCCACCCTCGACACCGTCAAGCGCATCGCGCTGGCCACCGACGGGCTGCGGCAGTTCACCCTCCTCAAGGGCTACCAGTCGGAGGGCCACGACTCCGCCCACCCCGACTACGGCGGCAACTACAACGAGCGGGCCGGCGGCCTCGCCGACCTCAACGCCCTGCTCAGCGCCGGCAAGAAGTGGAACAGCGACTTCGCGGTGCACGTCAACGCCACCGAGTCCTACCCCGTCGCGCACGCCTTCTCCGAGCAGCTCGTCGACAAGAACGACAAGCAGTGGGACTGGCTCGACCAGTCGTACCGCATCGACGCCCGCCGCGATCTGGTCTCCGGCGACATCGCCCGGCGCTTCGCCCAGCTGCGCGAGGAGACCGACCCCGCGCTGAACACCCTCTACCTCGACGTCTTCCGCGAGTCCGGCTGGAACTCCGACCGGCTCCAGCGCCATCTGCGCGACCAGGGCTGGCAGATCACCACCGAATGGGGCCACGGGCTGGAGCGCTCCGCCCTGTGGTCGCACTGGGCGAACGAGACCGACTACGGCCCCGACACCTCACGCGGTATCAACTCCCAGCTGATCCGCTTCCTGCACCACCACCAGAAGGACGTCTTCGCCGACAAGTGGCCCACGTTGCTCGGCTGCGGCCGGATGGGCAACTTCGAGGGCTGGGTGGGCAAGACCGACTGGCACGCGTTCCACACGATCATCTGGACCGACGCGCTGCCCGCCAAATACCTCCAGGCGTACCCGATCACATCCTGGGGCGCGCACGAGATCACTTTCGAGGGCCCCACCAGGACCTCGGTCAGCGATGCCGAAGGCACCCGCCGGATCACCACCGACGGCCGCCTCGTCTACGACGGCGGCACCTATCTGCTGCCCTGGGAACCCCGCCGGGCCACCGACCCCGACAAGCTCTACCACTACAACCCCCGTGGCGGCAGCACGAGTTGGGCGCTTCCCCGGGGCTGGTCGGCGACTCGCGCCGTCTACGCCTACCGGCTCACCGACCAGGGCCGCACCGAGGAGACCCGGATCCCCGTCCGCGACGGCAGGATCACCCTCACCGCCCGGCCCGGCGTGGCCTATGTCGTCCACCGCACCAAGGCCCCCGCCCAGGGCGACCCCCACTGGGGCGAGGGCACCCCCGTCACCGACCCCGGCTTCCACTCCGGCACCCTGGACGGCTGGCGGACCACCGGCCCGGCCTCCGTACAGCTCAGCAAGCCGGGCGACTACGAGCTGGTCATCGGCGCGGGCGCCGCCGCCACCGTCGCCCAGAAGCTCGCCCGGCTCGCCCCCGGCAGCTACGCCGCCTCCGTCCAGATCGAGGTCGGGGCCGAGGCGGGCGAGCGGCGCCGGGCCGGCCTGGAGGTCCGTACCGCCGACGGTGTCACCGCCACCAACTGGACGGACACCTCCACCGCCGGCAACTACGTGGCGGCGGACCGCAAATCCGGCACCCGCTTCCAGCGCCTGTTCACCCACTTCACCGTCCCCGAGGGCGGCGGCCCGGTCACCCTCGCCCTGACCGCGGCGGCCGGCCGGGCCCGGGTCCGTTTCGACAACGTCCGCGTCGTGCCCGCCCGGCCCACCACCAAGAAGGGTGCCCTGGCCTACGAGGACTTCGAGCACGTCCCCCAGGGCTGGGGCGTCTTCGTCAAGGGCGACGCGGGCGGCAGCACCGATCCGCGCACCCATATCGCCCAGCGGCACGCCCCGTTCACCCGGCGCGGCTGGAACGGCAAGGCGATCGACGACGTCATCGACGGCGGCTCCTCGCTCAAGTCACGCGGCGAGAACACCGGGCTGGTCTACCGGACCGTCCCGCACACCGTCCGCTTCGTCCCCGGCCGCCGCTACCGGGTCACCTTCCGCTACGCGAACGAGAAGGCCGGCCAGTACGCCTGGGTCACCGCCGTCGACGAACCGGCGCCCCGCGAGCTGAGCCGCCGCCCGCTCCCGGTGGCGACCCAACCGGCCACCTGGACCTACGAGTTCACCGCCCCGGACAGCGGCACGGCATGGGTGGGACTGCGCAAGGTGGGCGACGACGGGACGGCGGAGTGCGTCCTGGACACGTTCGAGGTGCGCGAGGTGTAGCCGGGCCGTGGGGGCGGGGCCGGCGCGCCCCCACGGCCGCCGTCAGCTCCCTGCCGTGCAGGGATACAGACCGGGCGCCCCCGCCCCTCTTCCCACCAGGGCCGGGGCGCCCTCCCACTCCCACAACAGCAGCGTGTTGTCGCCCTCGCGCAGCACCGGACCCGGCACGTACAGCGTGCGCTGCGGCCCCTCGGCCCGGTAGCGGCCCAGGCAGAACCCGTTGATCCAGGCGAACCCGTGGCGCCAGCCCGGCAGCGCGAGATCCGCGTCACCGGGCCGCCCGGCCACCGTCAGCGTTCCCCGGTACAGCCCCGCACCGCCACCGGCCCCCTCCACGGCCCGGAACGGCACCCGGTCCGCCGCCCCCGCCTCCTCCAGCGCGTCCAGCCGCAGCCCCCGCGACCGCACCCCGTGCAGATACTGCCGCTCGTGCAGCAGCCCGCCCACGATCCCCTTGGACTCGGCCAGCCGCGGCCCGTAGTTGACCCGCCCCAGCGACGCCACCCACAGCTCCACCGACGCCGGCCCCGCCACCGCACCCAGCACCGCGTCCTCGCCGTCCACCACGGCCCGCAGCTCCCCGTCGACGCACACCACCGCCCGGTCCCGCAGCCCGCGCACCCGCAGCGGGTACCGCCCCCGCGGCCCCGGAACCGTCACCTGATAGCGGACCAGCCCCCGGTCCACCCCCAGCTCCTCGAACGTCGCCGGACCGGCCGCCTCGACCTCCGCACCACCGAGCGCCGCCAGCACCTCCACGGCCGGCGCCCACTCCCCGACCACCGCACGCACCGGCGCCGCCAGTACGGGCAGCGGCTCCGGCACCGGGGGCAGCGGCCCGTCCGCGTACTCGGCGAGCACCTCCCGGAACCGCCAGAACTTCTCGGTCGGCCGCCCGCGTTCATCGACCGGCGCCTGGTAGTCGTACGAGGTGACCGTCGACCGCAGCTCCCCGTCCTGCAACGCACCCGCGCGGTTCGCGCCCGCCCAGCCGCCGAAGCTCGTCCCGCCGTGCGCCATATAGACATTGACCGAGGCGCCGCACTCCAGGATCTCCCGCAGCGCCGCCGCCGCGTCCTCCGCGGCGCGCGGCTCCTCGCCGCGCCCCCAGTGCGTGAACCAGCCGCACCAGAACTCCATACACATCAGCGGCCCGTCCGCCCGATGGCGGCGCAGCGCCGCGAACGCCTCCCGGGCCCCGGAGCCGAAGTTGACGGTGGCCAGGACGCCGGGCACCGCACCGCCGCTCAGCATGTGGTCCTCCGGCCCGTCCGACGTGCAGAGCGACACCCGCACCCCCAGCGCCCGCAGCCGCTCCACGAGCCACGCCAGATAGCCGGCATCGCTCCCGTACGAGCCGTACTCGTTCTCCGCCTGCACCAGGATCACCGGCCCGCCGCTGTCACACTGACGCGCCACGACCTGCGGCAGCAGCCGCCCGAACCACGCGTCCACGGCCCGCAGATACTCCGCGTCCCGGGTCCGCACCCGCCGCCCCAGCGGCCCGGTCAGCCACTCCGGCAGCCCGCCGTTCTCCCACTCCGCGCAGATGTACGGCCCCGGGCGGACGATCGCCCACAGCCCCGCCGCCCGCACCGCGTCCAGGAACCGTCCCAGCGCCTCCGGGTCCCGGAACTCCCCGGGCCGCGGCTCGTGCAGATTCCACGGCACATATGTCTCCACGCAGTTCAGGCCCATCGCCCGGAGCATCGCCAGCCGGTGGCCCCACTGCGCCTCGTGCACCCGGAAGTAGTGCAGCGCACCGGACAGCAGCCGCACCGGCCGCCCGTCCACCGTGAAGTCCCGCTCGCCCACCGCAAAACGCGCCACGCCGCCCCGCCCCTGTGTCGTCCCGCGCCGCCGCCACCGCGCCGTGGCCGCCTGGGCGCCGGCGGGCCGGGCGGGCACGGTCACCGATACGTCATCGGTCACCCTCGCCCTCTGGCGGTGTGCCGGTCCATGGACAAAGATCGACCCTGCTTGGACGGTTCGACGGAGCGGCACGGAGAGATACGGAGCGACGGGAGGCCGGGCGTGTACCACACCTGGATGCGCTACTTCACGCCGAACCCGGTCCACCACCGGCTCGGCCTGGTGTGCCTGGGCGTCGGCCTCCAGCACGGCGCCCTGCCCACGGTCGGCCCGCGCACCCTCGACCATCACGTCGCCATCGTCATCAGCGCCGGCCGCGGCTGGAGCACCACCCCCGACGGCCGCCGCCACCCGGTCACCGCCCCCGCCCTGCTGTGGATCACGCCGGGCGTGGTGCACCACTACGGGGCCGACCCCGAGACCGGCTGGGACGAAAGCTTCGTCGACTTCACCGGCCCCGCCGCCGCCACCTACACCGAACTCGGCTACATCGAGCCGGACCGGCCCGTCGTACCGCTCGCGGACACCGGACCCGCGCGGGCCGCGGTCGGGCGCATCGCACGCGCCGCACGCCGCGGCAACCCCCTGCTCGAAGTCGAGACCTCCGCCGCCGTCCACGAACTCCTGGTCGCCCTGCGCCGCGCCCGCGCCGACACCGACGCCGACGGCGACCCCGTCCTCCAGGCCCTGGCCCGCGACGCCTTCCTCCCCCTCTCGGTCGCCGAACACGCCGCCCGGCACGGTATGACCCCCGCCGAACTCCGCACCGCCGTCCGCCGCGGCGCCGGCTGCAGCCCGAAGGACTACCTCCTCGGCATACGCCTGGGCCGCGCCAAGGAACTCCTGGTAGGCACCGAACTCCCGGTATCCGCAGTCGCCCGCCGCGTCGGCTACGACGACCCCGCCTACTTCAGCCGCCTCTTCACCCGCCGCGTAGGCACCGCCCCCATCCGCTTCCGCGACCGCCAGGTCCACAACGTCCCCGGCGGCTGGTCCACGGAGATTCCCGACCCGAACGATCCCCCCTTGGTCAGCGGCTGGAGCGGTTGAAGCTGCGCAGTGGCTTGGGCCGGTGCGGGTTTGCCGTGGGCTGGGCCGGTGCGCCCATGGCGTGTGGGTGGTGGGGTCGGAGGGGACGCCCGGTAACCCGTCCTCGGCGCGGGCGACGCGGGTCCCAGAGGTTCTAAGCCCCGTTGTCCGCTCCGGGTCCTGCGGGCGGCTCACCGGACATCCCCTCCGACCACTGTCCTTGCGCGGCTGTCCCGCCGTACCGATGACCGTTACGGCAAGGCAGCAGGACCTCTTGGCAGGCATCTGGTCCCCGCAGGTTGGGCGCGGGCCGAGCTGGGTGGTGACGGACGGTGCCACCGTCCGGCAGTCGGCAACGTTGGACGGTCGGAGGGGATGTACCGGGGCCCGCCCGCAGGACCGGAGCAAACACCGGGGTGCTCAATCGCACGTAGCCGCGTCGCCCGCGCCGAGGACGGGTCCCGGTGCGTCCCCTCCGGCCCCCGCGGCAACCACGTAACCCGCAACGGCGCCAGCCACAACGCCGCCGCAGCAAAAACGCCACGGCCACCCCCACAGGGGCGCGAGGAACTGCGCGCCCAGCCACAACAAACCCGCAGACAAAAAACACACACCCCCGGCCGCAGGCCGTACGGCAGCATGGGCCCCATGCCCCAACTGACGCGCGACGAGGCGCAGACCCGAGCCCGACTCATCGACGTTCACCGCTATGAGGTCGCCCTCGACCTCACCCTAGGCACGGAGCGGTTCGGCTCCCGGACGGTCATCCACTTCACCGCGCGCACCGGCGGCGACACCTTCGTCGAGCTCAAGCCCGCCGAGCTGCACGCCGTCACCCTCGACGGCCGCCCGCTCGACCCCGCGGCCCTCGACGACAACCGCCTCCCGCTGACCGGCCTGGCCCCCGGCGCCCACGAGCTGCGGCTGGACGCCACCATGGACTACTCCCGCACCGGCGAGGGCATGCACCGCTTCACCGACCCGGCCGACGACGAGAGCTACGTCTACACCCAGCTGTTCATGGAGGACGTCCAGCGCGTCTTCGCCGCCTTCGACCAGCCCGATCTCAAGGCCGTCTTCGCGCTCGCCGTCCAGGCCCCGGAGGACTGGACCGTACTCGCCAACGGCCGCACCGAGCACCTGGGGGAGGGCCGCTGGGAGGCAGCTGCGACGCCCCTCATCTCGACCTACCTGGTCGCCGTCGCCGCCGGCCCCTGGCACTCGGTCCGCACCGAGCACGCCGGACTGCCCTTCGGCATCCACTGCCGCCGCTCGCTCGCGCCCCACCTGGACGCGGACGCCGAGGAGATCCTCGACCTCACCCGCCGCTGCTTCGACCGCTACCACGAGATCTTCGAGGAGCCGTACCCCTTCGACTCCTACGACCAGGCCTTCGTCCCCGAGTTCAACGCCGGCGCCATGGAGAACCCCGGACTGGTCACCTTCCGCGACGAGTTCGTCTACCGCTCCGCCGTCACCGACACCGAACGCCAGACCCGCGGCGTCGTGATCGCCCACGAGATGGCCCATATGTGGTTCGGCGATCTGGTGACGCTCCAGTGGTGGGACGACATCTGGCTGAACGAGTCCTTCGCCGAATACATGGGCTACCAGGTGCTGGCCGAGGCCACCCGCTTCACCGACACCTGGACCGACTTCGCCGTCGCCCGCAAGGGCTGGGGCTACGACGCCGACCAGCGGCCGTCCACCCACCCCGTCGCCCCCACCCCCGAGGACGTCCCCGACACCGCCTCCGCGCTGCTGAACTTCGACGGCATCTCGTACGCCAAGGGCGCCTCCGCACTGCGCCAACTCGTCGCCTGGATGGGGGAGAAGGACTTCCTCACCGGCATCAACGAGCACTTCGCCCGGCACCGCTTCGGCAACGCCACCCTCGCCGACTTCCTCGACTCCCTGGCCCGCGCCACCGACCGCGATGTGCACGCCTGGGCCGCGCGCTGGCTGCGTACGACCGGAGTCGACACCCTCACGCCGATCGTGCAGGAGGCCGCGGACGGCAGCTGGAGCGTGTCCGTCGAGCAGACCGGAAGCGGGGACGGCACCCGCCCGCACCGGCTCACCATCGGGCTCTACGACCACGACCGCGCCGCCACGGGCCGCCTCGTCCCGCGCGAGCCGCTGTCCTGGGACGTGCCCGACGACGGCTCCCTCACGGGCACCGGCGGCCGCCCCGCCCTGCTCCTCCTCAACGACCAGGACCTCACCTACGCCAAGGTCCGCCTCGACCCCGTCTCCTGGGACACCGTCCTCGGCGCCCTGTCCGGCCTCCCCGACCCGCTGACCCGCGCCGTCGTGTGGAACGCCGCCCGCGACATGGTCCGCGACGGCGAACTCGCCCCCACCGCCTACCTGGACGCCGCCCGCGCCCACCTCCCGCACGAGACCGATCTCGCCCTCGTCCAGGGCGTCCTCGCCTTCGCCCGCACCCAGATCGCCGACCACTACCTCCCCCACTCCGAACGCCACGGTGCCCTCACCACCCTCACCGCCCTCAGCCGCGACATACTCCGCCGCACCGAGGGCCCTGAACACGGCACCGAAGCAGGACTGCGGCTCACCGCCGTACGCGCCTTCATCGACAGCGCCACCACCCCCGCGGGCATCCAGGACTGGCTCGACGACGGCAGTGTCCCCGGCGGCCCCCGCCTCGACCCCGAACTGCGCTGGCGCATCCTCGGCCGGCTCGCCACCCTCGGCGCCACCACCCCGGACGCCATCGACGCCGAACTCGCCCGCGACCCCAGCGCCACCGGCCGCGAGGGCGCCGCCCGCTGCCATGCCGCGCTCCCCGACCCGGCCGCCAAACAGGCCGCCTGGGACGCCCTGTTCACCACCGACGGCGCGGCCGCCCTCTCCAACTACCTGTTCACGGCCACCGCCACCGGCTTCTGGGCCCCCGAACAGCTCGACCTGCTGCGCCCCTACGTCGACCGCTACTTCACCGAGGTCCCCGGCCTCGCTGCCGCCCGCGGCCCGGCCCTCGCCACGGCCGCCGGCCGCTACGCCTTCCCGGCGCCCTTCGTCGAGGACCACACCCTCCTGCTCGGCGAGGCCTGCCTCACCGACCGCGACCCGACCCCGGCCCTGCGCCGTAAGCTCCTCGACCAACTCGACGACCTGCGGTGGGCCCTGCGGGTACGCGCCGCGGCCGGCGGCGCCTGACCGCCGGCTGAACGCACCGGGCGCCGCCGGACCGGCAGCCGGCGGCACCCGAACACGTGCGGTACACCCGTACCACTTACGGGTGGTATGACCGCGACCAGTGGATACGCACCGTACAGGGAAAGTAACTTAGGGCCGCCTAAAAGGGCTCGTCCGCACCGGGCCGCGGCCCGAACTCCCCTGACAGAAGAGCACATTGATGCCTGTGCCCCCTGCCGGCACCGCCCTCGCAGGCGGCACCAACGGCCCCCGCGCACTCCGCCCCCTCCTCGACACCGTCCTCGACGCCCTCACCACCGGAGCCGAGGACCGCGCCGGCCCCCTGCCCCCCGGCGGCCCCGAAACGGTCGCCCGCACCGTACGCGACGCCTGCCACCCCCTGCTCCCCGACCACGGCAGCGGCCCGGTCGCCGCCCTGCGCACCCTCGTCCACACCCTCGCCGCCGGCGCCGCCGACCCCGCCGACCCGCACTGCGCCGCCCATCTGCACTGCCCGCCGCTGGCCCTCGCCGCCGCCGCCGACCTCGCCGCCGCCGCCCTCAACCCCTCCCTCGACTCCTGGGACCAGGCCCCCGCCGCCTCCACCCTCGAAGCCCTCACCAGCCGCGCCCTCGCCGCGCTGGTCTACCCCCAGGCCACCGACCCCGACGCGCTGATCACCACCGGCGGCACCGAATCCAACCAGCTCGCCCTGCTCCTCGCCCGCGAAGCCACCGCCCCCGACGGCACCGCGACCGACCCCCACCGGCCCGCCCGCCCCCTCCAGATCGTCTGCGGCGCCAACGCCCACCACAGCATCCACCGCGCCGCCTGGCTCCTGGGCCTCCCCGAACCCCTCACCCTCCCCACCCCCGACGGCATCCTCACCGCCGACACCGTCCACAGCTGCCTGGCCAACCTCGCCGGACGCACCGGCCCCGTCCTCCTCACCGCCACCGCAGGCACCACCGACTCCGGCGCCATCGACCCCCTGCCCGCCCTCGCCGACGTCGCCGAACAGCACGGCGCCCGCTTCCACATCGACGCGGCCTACGGCGGAACCCTCCTCTTCAGCGACACCCACCGCACCGCCCTGCACGGCCTCGCCCGCGCCCACACCGTCGCCCTCGACCTGCACAAACTCGGCTGGCAACCCGTCGCGGCCGGCCTTCTCGCCGTCCCCGGGCCCGCCACCCTGGCCCCCCTCGCCCACCAGGCCGACTACCTCAACGCCGACGACGACACCGACGCCGGCCTCCCCGACCTGCTCAGCCGCTCACTGCGCACCACCCGCCGCCCCGACATCCTCAAAATCGCGGTCACCCTCAAGGCCCTCGGCCGCCACGGCCTCGGCGAACTCGTCGACCGCACCCTCGCCGCTGCCCAGACCCTCGCCGACCTCATCGAGGCCCACCCCCGCTACGAACTCCACTCCCGCCCCACCCTCAGCACCGTCCTCTTCCGCCCCACCGGCGCCGACCACACCACCCTCGCCACCATCCGCCGCACCCTCCTCACCGACGGCCAGGCCGTGCTCGGCCGCGCCACCACCCCCACCGGGCTCTGGCTCAAGGCCACCCTCCTCAACCCCCACACCCAACCCGGAGACCTCAGCACCCTCCTCAAACTCGTGGAAGGCCACACCCCCAGATGAGCAGCACTCCACACCCCCAAGGCCCCCTCACCGACGACACCACGAGCCCCGACGAACCCCTCGACCTCGCCGGCATCGGCGTCGGCCCCTTCAACCTCTCCCTCGCCGCCCTCGCCCACCCCCTCACCCACCTCCGCACCGCCTTCTACGACCAGCGCCCCGCCTTCCACTGGCACCCCGGCCTCCTCATCGACGGCGCCACCCTCCAAGTCCCCTTCCTCGCCGACCTCGTCACCCTCGTCGACCCCGCCAGCCCCTGGACCTTCCTCAACTACCTCAAGACCCGCGAACGCCTCTTCCCGTTCTACTTCGCCGAGCGCTTCCACATCCACCGCGCCGAATACGACGCCTACTGCCGCTGGGTCAGCGAAAAACTCCCCACCCTGCACTTCGGCCACCAGATCGACGCCATCCGCTGGAACCCCGAACGCGAACTCTTCGAAGTCGACTTCACCCAACTCGACACCGACGGCGAAGCCGAAGCCCTCGGCCGCACCTACGCCCGCAACCTCGTCCTCGGCATCGGCACCACCCCCCACATCCCCGTCCCGCTACGCCCCCTCGCCGACGCCCCCGCCGTCCCCGTCATCCACTCCGCCGACTACCTCGACCACCGCGAACGGCTGCTCGCCGCCGACCACCTCACCGTCATCGGCGCCGGCCAGTCGGGCGCCGAAATCTTCCTCGACCAGCTCCGCGCCCGCCCCGCCGGCCGCGAACGCCTGCACTGGCTCGCCCGCACCCCCGCCTTCGCCCCCATGGAGTACAGCAAGCTCGGCCTCGAACACTTCACCCCCGACTACACCCGCTACTTCCACGCCCTCCCCGAACGCGTCCGCGACGACCTCGTCCCCGGCCAGTGGCAGCTCCACAAAGGCATCGACCACACCACCCTCGCCGCCCTCCACGACGAGCTCTACCGCCGCACCCTCGACGGCGGCTGGCCCGACGCCACCCTCACCCCCGGCGTCTTCGTCCGCACCGCGGGCCGCGTCGGCACCACCAAGGTCGAACTCCACCTCGACCACCTCCAGCAAGGCACCCGCTCCCGCCTCACCACCGACGCCGTCGTCCTCGCCACCGGCTACCGCGAACGCCGGATGGACACCCTGCTCGCCGCCCTCGACCCATACGTACGCCGCGACTCCGGCGCCCGCCCCCGCATCGACGCCCACCACCGGCTGGTCCTCGACCCCACCGTCACCGGCTCGGTCTACGTCCAGAACGCCGAAACCCACACCCACGGCGTAGGCGCCCCCGACCTCGGCCTCGCCGCCTGGCGCAGCGCCACCATCCTCAACTCCCTAACCGGCAACACCCCCTACCCGCTCCCCACCCGCACCGCCTTCACCACCTTCGGCCTCCCGCAGCCCACCACCGGCCGCGCGGGCACGGTTCCCCGCCAGGGCTCCACCCTCGTGCCCCGCCGCTGACCCGCACCCGCCGCCGCTCGGGGGCGACCTCCCGGCCCCCGCCCCGACTCAGAACACCGGCACCCCGTCCCGGGTCAACATCCAGTCCACCGAGGCGAATTGAGCCGGATCGATCTCCCCGGTCCCCTGCACCCACCCGATCATCAGATTCCGGATCTCGTCCGACGCCGACCACACCTGCTCGGCAGCCGCCACATGCGGGAAATTGCCGCCACCGCTCGCCCGGTAATTGTTCACCGCCAGCACGAACCGCGCCGCATCGTCCAACGGCTTCCCGCCGAACATCAGCTTCCCGATCCGCTGCCCCGCCGGCTTCGCGATATCGACCTCGTACGACACCCCACGCACCACGTCGTAGTTGTAATCCGGAACACCGTCCGCATTCGTCACCTTCGAGGGATCCACCGGACCCCCACCGGCCGGCGTCCGCACGTAATACCGCGCCGAGAACTCCAGATACGCCCGCAGCTGAGCCCCCGTCAACACCCGGGCCTCCAGGGTGTTGTCGAACGGATAGAGCGCCGCCATCGACCGGATCGTCACATCACCCTCCGGCACCCGCGCGGTCCGCGAAAAACACGACGCCTGCGACACCACCGGCAACGACGCATACGCCGACCCCGCCAGCGCCTTGCGCACCACCTCCGCCTGCACCCATGCGATGAAATCCAGCAGGGGCGTGTCCCGCACCGGCGCCTCGGCCGCCGTCATCTCCGCCTTCGACCGGCCGATCACCCGGTTCACATACGCCACGACCTTCCGGTGCTCCGCCCGCAGCAGACCCGTGATCCGCGCATCCTCCGCCACCGCATTCGCATTCATGACCCGCGAACCGACCGACCCCACCTCCCAACGCCCCCGGCGCCACTCGACCACCACATCGAAAAGCGTCAGCCGCTGCCCCCACTTCAGCGGCTCCGACAGCACCACCTCCCGGCCCGACCGCTCATTCCGCACCCGCCGCTCGGGAACCTCCACATGCGCATGCCCCACCAACACCGCATCGATCCCCGGCACCTGCTCCGCCATCAATGCCGCCGCATTCTCCACATACGGCAGCTGATCCCCGTACGACGACGTACCGCTCATCCCGGAATGCGCCGCGACGAACACCACATCCGCGCCCATCGACCGCAGCTTCGGCACCCACTTCGCCGCCTGCTCCACCAGCCCCGGAAACGCCAGCTTTCCCTGCACATGCGCCTTGTCCCAGATCGCGATCCCGGGATTCGTCAGACCCAGCACGGCCACCGTCACCACCCGCCCCCGCGGTGACCGCAATCGCTTCAGCACATACGGCCGGAACGCCGGACGCAGGGATCTCGCATCCACCGCATTCGCCCCCAGCAGCGGAAAATCACAGCTCTCCTCGAACTTCCGCAGCACCGGAATCCCGTAATTGAACTCATGATTCCCCAGCGCCGCCGCGTCATAGCCGATCGCATTCATCGCCCGCGCCATCGGATGCACCGGACCGTCCGGATCCGTGATCGGATCCACCTTGGCGTAGTAATACGCCAGCTGCGTCCCCTGAATGGTGTCACCCGCATCGATCAGCAGGGTGTGCTGCCGGCCTTTCTCCCGTCGCACCTCGTTCACCAGGGTGGAAATCTTCGCCAGCCCCACATCGTTGTGCGCCGCGTCATCGAATTCCGCATCCGTGGCGTAGTCCCAGTTGAAGACATTGCCGTGCAGATCCGTCGTGCCCATGACCGTGAACGCATACCGCTCCCGACAGCCGTGCCCGTGCCCGCCCGGCTCCCGGGCCGCCGCCTCCGCCGCCGGCGCACCGCCCACGAGGGCCACACCCGCTCCCGTCACCACAGAACTCCCCAAGAACTTCCTACGGTCGAGCGACATGCCAACTCCCTCGGAGAACGCGGAACCATGCGGACGAAAGCCGCCACACCGGTGGGCAACGCGCGTAGATTCTGGCGCAGCCGCCCCGCCCGGAACACCCCTCACACTCGGCGGCCTGACTACCCGCCAGCGGCCACCCCGATATGCGACCCTTCACCACCCACACCCCCGCACCCGGGAGCAACCCATGACCGACGCCGACGACACCCCCACCGTTCCCACCACCGGCACCACCCCCACCACCCTTCCCTACGGCACCCCCGACACCCCGCGCCTCGCCGTACGCGGCGAAGCCCGCCTCGAAGTCGACCCCGAAATCGCCCGCCTCGCCGTCACCGTCAGCGCCCGCGGCACCGACCGCACCGCCGCCCTCGCCGACCTCACCCGCCGCAACGAAGCCGCCCTCACCCTCATCAAGAGCTACGGCGACGCCATCGAAAAGCTCGAGACCGGCACCTTCAGCCTCACCCCCCAGCTCACCGAAAAAGGCCGCCACGAACGCATCCGCGCCTACCACGGACGCGTCACCCACACCGCCACCCTCAACGACTTCACCCTCCTCGGTGAACTCACCACCCGCCTCGCCGACCTCGACCTCACCCGCGTCGACGGCCCCTGGTGGGCCCTGCGCCCCGACTCACCCGCCCACCGCGCCGCCCGCACCCAAGCCGTCCACGAAGCCGTCCAGCGCGCCCGCGAATACGCCGAAGCCCTCAGCGCCCGCCTCGACGCCCTGCTCGAAATCGCCGACCTCGGCGCCGAGAACTCCGCCCCCACGGCCGCCCCCGCCATGCGCTCCTTCGCCGGCTACGGCGGCGCCACCCAGGAATCCGCCCCCGCCCTCGATCTCGAACCCCAGCGCCAGGCCGTCTACGCCCATGTCAACGCGCGCTTTACGATGACCCGTCCCGTACTGTGAGACCGCCCGCCGCGAGAGCTATATTCCGCTCATCGGAGCGCCTTCGCGCGCATTTCATTAGTTGTCAACAGCCTTTCATCAAGCGCTCGTTGGGCAGTCACTTTCTTACAGTTCCCTACCGCTCGGTAAGTCATAGAGTCGAAACATGCGCCGAGCAAAGATCGTCTGCACTCTGGGACCCGCCACCGACTCGTACGAGCAGATCAAAGCCCTCGTCGACGCCGGAATGAACATCGCCCGCTTCAACCTCAGCCACGGCACCTACGCCGACCACGAGGCACGATTCGACCGGGTCCGCAAAGCATCCGAAGAAACCCGCCGCAGCGTCGGCATCCTCGCCGATCTTCAAGGCCCGAAGATCCGCCTCGGCCGATTCCGCGAAGGCCCCGTACTTCTCGAACGCGACGACGAGTTCACCATCACCGTCGAACCGGCCGTCGAAGGCGACCGCCAGATCTGCGGCACCACCTACGACGGCCTCGCCGCCGACGTCACCACCGGCGAACGCATCCTCGTCGACGACGGCAAGGTCACCCTCGAAGTCACCGGCGTCGACGGACCCCGCGTCCGCACCAAGGTCATCGAGGGCGGCATGGTCTCCGACCACAAGGGCCTCAACCTCCCCGGCGTCGCCGTCTCCGTCCCCGCCCTCTCCGAAAAGGACCGGGACGACCTCCGCTGGGCCCTGCGCTACGGCGCCGACATCATCGCCCTCTCCTTCGTCCGCAGCGGCCGCGACATCGAGGACGTCCACCGCATCATGCGCGAGGAGAACCGCTTCCTGCCCGTCATCGCCAAGGTCGAAAAGCCGCAGGCCGTCGACAACATCGACGACATCGTCGCCGCCTTCGACGGCATCATGGTCGCCCGCGGCGACCTCGGCGTCGAAATGCCCCTCGAAACCGTCCCGATCGTCCAGAAGCGCGCCGTCAAACTCGCCAAGCGCAATGCCAAACCGGTCATCGTCGCCACCCAGATGCTCGACTCGATGATCGACAACTCCCGCCCCACCCGCGCCGAGGCCTCCGACGTCGCCAACGCCGTCATCGACGGCACCGACGCCGTGATGCTCTCCGGCGAGACCAGCGTCGGGAAGTACCCCACCGAGACCGTCAAAACCATGAGCCGCATCGTCGAGGCCGCCGAGGAAGACCTCCTCGCCAAGGGCCTCCCGCCGCTCACCGAGGCCAACAAGCCCCGCACCCAGGGCGGCGCCGTCGCCCGCGCCGCCGCCGACATGGGCGACTTCCTCGGCGCCAAATTCCTCGTCGCCTTCACCCAGTCCGGCGACACCGTCCGCCGCCTCTCCCGCTACCGCTCGCCCATCCCGCTGCTGGCCTTCACCCCCGACCCGGCCACCCGCTCCCAGCTCAACGTCAGCTGGGGCGTGGAGACCTTCCTCGGCCCGACCGTCAACTCCACCGACGAGATGGTCGCCCAGGTCGACGAGCAGCTCCTGCGGCTCGGCCGCTGCCAGAAGGGCGACGTCGTCATCATCACCGCCGGCTCCCCGCCCGGCGTCCCCGGCTCCACCAACCTCGTCCGCGTCCACCACATTGGCGAGGACGACTCCCCGAAGTAGCCCCACCCGCACCGCGCTCCCGCTGGGCCGAGGTACCTGACTGCCGTCCCTGTCAGTACTTCGGCCCGATGTGTTGATCCATGAGGGCGACGGAGGATTTCCGGGCGACGGAGATGTTGAACGGGTCGCTGCCGCGGGCGAGGACGGTCCACTCGACGCCGACTTTGGTGAGGGTGTCCGAGAAGAGCCTGCGGATGTCGTCGGACTTGTTGGTGAAGAGGTACCGCGGGTACTCGTAGCGCTTGCGCTCGCCGCCCACCGTCCGCGTCGTCCAGTTGGTGATCCGGCAGCCGTCAGAGTGGATGAGGCCGCGGAGGAACTCCCAGGGGTGTGCGTCCACGATCCGCTGCTGCCAGGGTTCCAGGACGATCGGCCGCTCGTGCTTCTTGCCGGGGCCGTGCTGCGGGAACATGCACCATAAGTGCTTCGAGTAGAGCTTCACGTTGTGGCAGCCGGTCCTGCGCACCCGGCACACGGAGTTGTCCGGGAACACCGCGCGCATCGCGGTTTCGCAGGCATCCATCAGGCCGGGCCAGCCGTCGCCGCACGTGATCATGAGGCTCGGTGCGCGATGTGCCGAGTACTGGATGATGTGGCCGTCGCCGAGGTAGAGGGCGAGGAGGTAGGCGTAGGCAGCCGCGTCGAGTTCGCGCCCGTCGCACCGTGGGCATTTCGGGTTGTGGGCGCCCGGACACTCTCCGCGCTCGGCGCGGTCCATATGTCGCCAGTAGCCGATGGTGCCGAGAGGGACGCCCAGCGCGCGGGCCACCTCCGCGTTCCGTGCCCCCGCGCGGAGCTGGGCGATTGCCTTGTGTCGCACGTCTGTGCCGTGGAAGTTCATGACATCACTGTGCGTGACGAAGCGCGAGAAAGGAACGAAAGTGCGTGCGAACCACGCGAAGGTGCAATTCCACTTATTCAAAGGTGCCCGGTGTGGGATTCGAACCCACATGCCCAAGGGCACGGCTGTTTGAGAGCCGCGTGTCTGACCAGTTCCACCAACCGGGCCGGTTGCGAGAGACACCCTACCGTGTGCATCACTTCGGTCGCCTCTAGGTAGGCTGCAATGGCACCACCTGCCTGGAATGAGGAGTCCCGTGAGCGCCGCCGAGCCCGAGCAGCCCGTCGCCGATGACGATCAGTCGCATGTCCCGCCGCTGACCACGCGCGTCGTGATCGCCGAGGACGAGGCCCTCATCCGTCTCGATCTCAAAGAGATGCTGGAGGAGGAGGGCTACACCGTCGTCGGCGAGGCCGGGGACGGGCAGACCGCCGTGGAGCTGGCCCGGGAGCACCGTCCCGACCTGGTGATCCTGGACGTGAAGATGCCGGTGCTGGACGGTATCTCGGCGGCCGAGAAGATCGCCGAGGAGAGCATCGCGCCGGTGCTGATGCTGACCGCGTTCTCGCAGCGTGAGCTGGTGGAGCGGGCGCGGGACGCGGGGGCGATGGCGTATCTGGTGAAGCCGTTCTCGAAGAGCGATGTGGTGCCGGCGATCGAGATGGCGGTGAGCCGGTTCACCGAGCTGCGGACGCTGGAGAAGGAGGTCGCGGACCTCACCCAGCGGCTGGAGACCCGGAAGCTGGTGGACCGGGCCAAGAGCATTCTGCAGACGCAGTACGGGCTGACGGAGCCGGCCGCGTTCCGGTGGATCCAGAAGACGTCGATGGACCGGCGGCTGTCGATGCAGCAGGTCGCCGAGGCGGTCATCGAGGACGCCGAGGAGAAGAAGCAGCAGAAGGATCAGTAGGCGCTGCCGAGCGTGTGAGCGGCCCCGTACCGGTGTTGACCGGTGCGGGGCCGCTCGTGTTTGTGGCGCGGGGGCGGGTCAGTCCTCGCCGAGGTAGGCCTTGCGGACGGATTCGTCGTGGAGGAGGGATTCGCCGCTGCCGGAGTGGACGATGCGGCCGATTTCCATGACGTGTCCCTGGTCGGCGAGGGAGAGCGCGGCCTGGGCGTTCTGTTCGACGAGGAGGATGGTGGTGCCCTGGGAGCGGAGTTCGCGGATGGTCTCCATGATCTTCTGCATCATGATCGGGGAGAGGCCCATGGAGGGCTCGTCGAGCATGAGGAGTTTGGGGCGGGACATCAGGGCGCGGCCCATGGCGAGCATTTGCTGTTCGCCGCCGGAGAGGGTGCCGGAGGCTTGTTTGCTGCGTTCGCCGAGGATGGGGAAGAGCTCGTAGACGCGCTGGATGTCTTTCTCGATGCCGTCGGCGTCTTTGCGGAGGAAGGCGCCGAGCTTGAGGTTTTCGGAGATGGTGAGGCGGGGGAAGAGGCGGCGGCCTTCGGGGGAGTGGGCGAGGCCGCGTTCGACGATTTTGTGGGCGGGGACGCCGTTGAGCGGTTCGCCATCGAAGGTGATCTTGCCGGCCAGGGGCTTGAGGAGGCCGGAGAGGGTGCGCAGGGTGGTGGTCTTTCCGGCGCCGTTGGTGCCGATGAGGGTGACGGCCTGGCCTTCTTCGACGGAGAACGAGATGCCTTTGACGGCTTCGATCTTGCCGTAGGCGACGCGGAGGTCCTCGACCTCGAGCAGTGCGGTCATGGGGTGTCTCCGGTCTGTCCCTGGGCCGGCCGGTCTGCGGGGGCCGTCCCGTCTGCGGTGTCGGTGGGCCGGTCCGGTGGTGTGACGTCCTCGACGGGGGGGCCCAGGTAGGCGGCGATGACGCGTTCGTCGGCCTGGACGACGTCCGAGGTGCCTTCGACGAGTTTCTGGCCCTGGACGAGGACGGCGACGCGGTCGCACATGTTGAAGATGAAGCGCATGTCGTGCTCGATGACGAGGACGGCGATGCCCTGTGCGCGGATGGCGAGGACGAGGTCCTGGGTGGCGCGGGTTTCCTGGGGGTTCATGCCGGCGGTCGGTTCGTCCAGCAGCAGCAGTCCGGGTTCGCTGGCGAGGGCGCGGGCGATTTCGAGCTTGCGTTGTTCGCCGTAGGGGAGGTTGCGGGCGAGGTGGTCGCGTTTGTGGGCGAGGCCGGTGAACTCCAGGAGTTCCATGGCGCGTTCCTCGCTGGTGCGTTCGGCCTTTTTGAAGCCGGGGCTGCGGAGGAGCGCGGACCAGAGTCCTTCTTTGGTGCGGGTGTGCCGTCCGACGAGGACGTTTTCCAGGACCGTCATGTTGGCGAAGAGGCGGATGTTCTGGAAGGTGCGGGCGACACCGGCCTGGGTGACGAGGTGGGGTTTGCGGGAGAGGCGGGTGCCCCGGTAGCTGACGGTGCCTTCGGTGGGCACGTAGAGGCCGGTGAGGCAGTTGAAGAAGGTGGTTTTTCCGGCACCGTTGGGGCCGATGAGGCCGACGATTTCGCCGGCGCCGACGGTGAGGTCGACGCCGCGTACGGCGGTGAGTCCGCCGAAGCGCATGGTGACGCCGTCGGCCTTGAGGACGGTGTCAGTGGCGGGTGCGAGGCTGGGTGCTGTGGTCATGGTCGTCACGCCTTTGCCTTGGTGGCGCCGAGGGTGGCGTCTGCGTCCGGGAGGCGCTGGTCGGGCACGTCGAGTTGGCCGGTCTCGTGGAATTCCAGCTGCTTCCTGCGGTCGGGGATGAGGCCCTCGGGGCGGTAGCGCATCAGGAGGACGAGGGCGATGCCGAAGAGCAGGAGTTGGTAGTCCTGGATGAAGTCGAGCTTGGCCGGGATGAGGAAGAGCAGGGCGGCGCCGACGAGGGGTCCGCTGAGGGTTCCCATCCCGCCGAGGATGACGGCGGCGAGCAGGAAGGCGGAGTTGGGCGGCTGCGGCCCGGCGAACTGGAACTGTTCGGGGGTGGCCGTGGTGACGACGTGGGCGTGCACGGTGCCGGCGAGTCCGGCGAGCGCGGCGCCGAGCGCGAACGCCAGCAGGCGCAGCCGGAAGCTGTTGATGCCCATGGCGATGGCGGCGGTCTCGTCCTCACGGATGGCGATCCAGGCGCGGCCGATGCGGGAGGCCGCGGCGCGCCGGAAGACGAGGACGACGAAGGCCGTCACGAGGATCATCAGCAGGTAGTAGTTGCCGTAGGTGGCGATGGGGATGCCGAGGATGGTGTGGGGCTCGCCGAAGTTGAAGCCGAAGATTTCCAGGTTGGGGATGTTGGGGATGCCCATGGCGCCGTTGGTGACGTCGGGGCCGGTGGTGCCGTTGAGGTTGAGCATGGCGATGCGGAAGATCTCACCGAAGCCGAGCGTGACGATGGCGAGATAGTCGCCGCGCAGGCGCAGGGTGGGGGCGCCGATGAGGACGCCGAAGATGAGGGAGGCCGCGGCGCCGGTCAGCAGGGCCGCCCAGAAGGGGAAGCGGAGCCCGAGGGCGGATTCGGGGGAGCCGGAGACGAGGGCGGCCGCGTAGGCGCCGACGCCGAGGAAGGCGACGTACCCGAGGTCGAGCAGGCCGGCGAGGCCGACGACGACGTTGAGGCCCAGGGCGACGGTCGCGAAGATCAGGATGTTGGCCCCGATGATCGTGTACTGGTCGGTGTCCTGGGTGAGGGGGAAGCAGGCGGCGGCGACGAAGGCCGCGCCGAGGGCCACGCCGCGGTGGGTGTGGGTGAGTGCGGTGAGCCGCGCGATGAGTCCGGCCCGGTTGAGGGCGGGGATGGCCAGCACCATGAAGATCAGGTAGCCGACGAAGGGGGCGCCGTCGTCGGTGTCGATCCCGTAGGTGAAGACCAGGAGCCCGGCGGCGAACGCGGCCGCGATGATCAGGATCTCGGCCCAGGAGGGGAGTTCGAGGGTGCGCCGCCGTAGGGGGGAGGCGGCCAGGCTCGCGGTGAAGCGCTGCCACGGGTTGGCGGGCGGTGTGTCGGGGACCTGATCGGGAGGCAGCGCGAGGGCGCCGGCGACGGTGATCAGGGAGGCGATCCCGGCGACGGCGCCGCCGGGTTCGAGGTTGACCAGGCCGTGCAGCTCGACGGCGATGGAGAGCAGGGTGAACCAGGTGGCGGCGAAGGTCGCGAGGGCCGCGAGGAGCGTGGGCGCGTGGCGTCCTGCCGGGGTGAGCCATTGCAGGCCGCGGACGCCGAGCGCGGAGCAGGCGAGGAGCAGGGTGAGGAGGCCGCCGACGAGGGTGACGATCTGGAGGCCGGCGGGGGAGAGGTAGTAGGTGAGGTCGCCGGGGAAGTCGCTGCTCCAGGTCCAGGCGAGGGCGGTGCTGGCGGTGGTGGCCAGAGCGCCTGCGGCGGTGACGAGGCGCGCGGTGCGCTCGGGGAGCGGTATCAGGCCGCGGGCCGGGGTGGTGGTGTGGGTGGTCATCGGTATCACGCCCGATCCGCGACGCGTTCGCCCAGGAGGCCTTGTGGTCTCAGGAGGAGTACGAGGATGAGGAGAACGAAGGCCCAGACGTCCTTCCAGGCTCCGCCGCCGAATTGCTCCATGCCGGGTATTTCCTCGATGTAGGCGGTGGCGAGGGCTTCGGCGACGCCGAGGACGACACCGCCGAGCATGGCGCCGTAGATGTTGCCGATGCCGCCGAGCACGGCCGCGGTGAAGGCCTTGAGGCCCATGATGAAGCCCATGCGGAACTGGACCTCGCCGGTGCGCAGTCCGTAGGCGACGGCGGCGACACCGGCGAAGGCGGCGCCGATGGCGAAGGCCAGGACGATGATGCGGTCGGTGTTGATGCCCATGAGCTTGGCAGTGTCGGGGTCCTGCGCGGTGGCCTGCATGGCGCGGCCGCTGCGGGTCTTGGCGACGAAGAAGCCGAGGGCGATCATGCAGGCGGGGGCGGCGATGAGGACGAAGAGGTCGCCGCGCTGGACGGTGGCGCCGAGGATGTCGAAGGCGTGGCCCTTGAACTGGGGGAAGACGCGGGCCTGTTTGCCGTCGGGGTACCACTTCCAGATGGCTTGCTGGAGGGCGATGGACAGGCCGATGGCGGTGATGAGGGGGGCCAGGCGTGGGGCGCCGCGCAGCGGGCGATAGGCGAATCGCTCCGCTGCGATGCCGACGAGGACGGATACGGCGATACCGCCGAGGAGCATGATCGGCAGGGCGAGGACGAGTGAGGTGCCGGCGGGCAGTGCGAGGAAGACGCTGAGCGCTCCGAAGCCGCCGACCATGAAGATCTCGCCATGGGCGAAGTTGATGAGCTGGACGATTCCGTAGACCATCGTGTAGCCGATCGCGATGAGACCGTACATCGCGCCGAGGATGAGTCCGTTGGCCAGCTGTTGCGGCAGTTCGCTCACCGCAGGGCCTCCGTTGCGTGGGAGTGAGGAGAAGCCGGGGGGTTCCGGTGTGCCACGGGCCGCGCCAGGGTCGTGGTGCGTCCTGGCGCGGCCCGGTGGTGTGGTGTGGTGCGGTCGGTCAGCTCTTGTCGAACTTCTTGAATTCGGCGCTGAAGCGGGAGGCCCACTTCCCCTTGTCCACCTGGTAGGCGGTGATCATGGTGTTGGTGGTGTCGCCGTATTTGTCGAAGGCGATGGGGCCGGTGACACCGTCGAAGGTGACCTTGTTCATCGCGTCGACGACCTTCTTGCGGGCGTCGTCGGGGAGCTTGCCGTCGCTGTCCTCGACGACCTTCTTCACGGCCTGGATGATGGCCCAGGTCGAGTCGTAGGTGGAGCCGCCGTAGGCCTCGTAGGACTCCTTGAAGCCGGCTGCCTTGTAGGCGGCGATGAACTTCTTGGCGGAGGGCAGCTCTTCGACGGGCTTGCCGACGGAGGAGGCGTAGTCGCCCTGCGCCTTCTTGTTGAGCTTGATGTAGTCGCCGCTGTACATGCCGTCGCCGCCCATGAGGGGAACGGTGACGCCGCCGTCCTTGAGCTGCTGGCTGAGCGGGCCGGAGGCGGGGTATTCGCCGCCGTAGAAGACCAGGTCGGGCTTGGCGGACTTGACCTTGGAGACGACGGCCTTGAAGTCACGGTCGTCGGGGCTGACGTGTTCGGTGCCGGCGATCTTTCCGCCGAGCTTGCTGAACTGGTCCTTGAAGGAGGAGGCCAGGCCGACGCCGTAGGTCTTCTGGTCGTCGATCACATAGGCCTTCTTGACCTTCATCTTCTCCCACGCGTACTGGCCGTCGAAGGCGCCCTGCACCTCGTCGGTGGTGGCGGTGCGGAAGTAGGTGGGGAAGGGGCGGACGCGCTTGTTCTGCTTCCAGTCCTTGCCCTGGGTCAGGTCGGGCGTGGTGTTCGCCGGCGAGATCAGGGTGAGGTTGTTCTGCTTGGAGACCTGCTGCATGGACTGGGCGACGCCGGAGTTGAGCGGGCCGACCACGCCGAGCACGTCCTTGTCGCCGGCGAGCTTGGTGGCGTTCTGCTGGCCGACGTTGGGGAGGGCCTTGTCGTCGAGGGCTTCGAGCTTGAAGGTGACGCCCTTGACCTCGCCGGCCTTGTTGGCGGTGTCGATGGCGAGCTGGGCGGAGTTGCGGATGCCCAGGCCCAGGGCGGAGAGCTCGCCGGTGGTGGGGGCGTCGAGGCCGATGACGACGGTGGTCTTGGAGCCGTCGCCGCTCTTGTTGTCGCCGCGGGAGCCGCACGCGGAGAGCGTGAGGGCGCCGGCGGTGACTGCGGTGGTGAGGAGAAGCAAGGAACGGTGACGCACGATCAGTCCTTTCCCTGGCGCGGCCACGGCTGTCGCATGGCCGTTCCGCGGCCGGGCGGGCTGGGGCGCGAGGGTGCGTGCTCCGTCAGCGGGCCCGGCGGCGCGGTGACTGGCGGTGACTCTAAGCCGGTGTTCGCCGCATCGGCAGAGGCGCCGACCAGGATGTGACGCTCTTGTTATGACCTTCGATGAGCGTTATGCCGTTATGGTCCTTACACCGCAGGGCGAACGCGGTGCGGAGGGTGAACTCGCACTTCCACGGGGGGATGGGGCGCGTGGTGACGGAACGGCGTCCGGATAGCGGATGCGCCGGTCAGGGTGGTGCCGATGCCCGTGGGGGGTACGGGAGTTGCGCCGGGCGACGCACGGCGCATGGGTTACTCAGAGTTACGGATACGCGGACGGCCCCGCTCCCGGGACCGGGGGCGGGGCCGTGACGGCGGCGGGCGGAGTGCCGGCCGGGGTGGATCAGGCGCGGTAGGCGTCGGTGTCCACCTCGCGCAGCATGCAGGTCAGCCGGGCGGTGCAGACCCGCTTGTCCTGTTCGTCGGTGATCACGATCTCGTAGGTGGCGGTGGAGCGGCCGCGGTGTACCGGGGTGGCGACGCCGGTGACCAGTCCGGAGCGCACGCCGCGGTGGTGGGTGCAGTTCAGGTCGACGCCGACGGCGAGCTTGGTGGGGCCGCCGTGCAGCATGGCGCCTACGGAGCCGAGGGTCTCGGCGAGGACGGCCGAGGCGCCGCCGTGCAGCAGTCCATAGGGCTGGGTGTTGCCCTCGACAGGCATGGTGCCGACGATGCGCTCGGGCGCGGCCTCGGTGACCTGCACGCTCATCCGCTCGCCGAGGTGGCCCGCGGAGAAGAAGGAGGGCAGGTCGAGGCCGAGGCCGGCCCACTGGTCCAGGATCTCCTGCGGAAATGTGGTGGTGCTGCGCTCACCCATGCCTACGGCTCCGTTCGCTCGCCCGTGATCGTCGTCGATCCGTGCTGTTCCTATCAGGCCCCTGAGCAAGCGCTCAGCGCGGGGTCGTTGTTCCCGCCCGGCCGCCCCGTGGGCGGTCAGTCCTCCCGGGGGCTCTCCAGGCGGATCACGATCGACTTGGCGGCGGGGGTGTTGCTGGTGTCGGCGGTGTGGTCGAGCGGGATCAGGACATTGGTCTCGGGGTAGTAGGCGGCCGCGCAGCCGCGGGCCGTCGGGTAGTGCACGACGCGGAAGCCGGGCGCGCGCCGCTCGCTGCCGTCCGTCCATTCGCTGACCAGGTCGGTGTACGCGCCGTCGGCCAGGCCCCGTTCGCGGGCGTCGTCGGGGTGGACGAGCACCACCCGGCGGCCGTTCTTGATGCCGCGGTAGCGGTCGTCGAGGCCGTAGACGGTGGTGTTGTACTGGTCGTGGGAGCGCAGCGTCTGGAGCAGCAGCCGCCCTTCGGGGGCGGTGGGGTATTCGACGGGCGCGGCGGTGAAGTTGGCCTTCCCGGTGGCGGTGGGGAAGCTGCGCTTGTCCCTGGGGGCGTGCGGGAGGGCGAAGCCTCCGGGGCGGGCGACCCTGGTGTTGAAGTCCTCGAAGCCCGGGATGACATGGGCGATACGGTCGCGGATCGTCGCGTAGTCCCGCGCGAACTCCTCCCAGGGGGTGCGGCTTCCGGCGCCCAGGACACGGCGCGCCAGCCGGGCGACGATGGCCGTCTCGGACAGCAGCTGGGGGCCGGCGGGCGCCAGGCGGCCGCGGGAGGCGTGCACCATGCCCATGGAGTCCTCGACCGTCACGAACTGTTCGGCGGGCGCGCCGTCCGGGCCGGTCTGCACATCGCGTTCCGTACGGCCCAGCGTCGGCAGGATCAGTGCGCGGGCGCCGGTGATCACATGCGAGCGGTTGAGCTTGGTGGAGACATGGACGGTCAGCCGGGCGCGGCGCATGGCGGCCTCGGTGACGTCGGTGTCGGGGGTGGCGGAGACGAAGTTGCCGCCCATCGCGAAGAACACCTTGGCCTGCCCGTCGCGCAGCGCGCGGATGGCGCGGACGACATCGAGGCCGTGCTCCCGGGGCGGAGCGAAGCCGAACTCCTTCTCCAGGGCGTCGAGGAAGGCGGGCGCGGGCCGCTCGAAGATGCCCATGGTGCGGTCGCCCTGGACGTTGCTGTGGCCGCGTACGGGGCAGACGCCGGCGCCGGGGCGGCCGATGTTGCCGCGCAGCAGGAGGAAGTTGACGACTTCCTGGATGGTGGGGACGGAGTGCTTGTGCTGGGTCAGGCCCATGGCCCAGCACACGATGGTGCGCTTCGACGCGAGGACCATGGCGAGCGTGCGGTCGATCTCCGCGCGGGTCAGGCCGGTGGCGCGCAGCGTCTCGTCCCAGTCGTCATCGGCGCGGGCCGTGCGCGCGAACTCCTCGAAGCCGTGGGTGTGTTCACGGATGAAGTCCTCGTCGAGGGCTCCCTCGGTGTCGAGCACGAGGCGGTTGAGGGCGCGGAAGAGTGCCTGGTCGCCGCCGAGGCGTACCTGGAGGAAGAGGTCGGTCAGCGCGGTGCCGCCGCCGGCCAGACCGCGCGGGGTCTGCGGGTTCTTGAAGCGCTCCAGTCCGGCCTCGGGCAGCGGGTTGATCGAGATGATCTTTGTGCCGCCGGCCTTGGCCTGCTCCAGGGCGGTGAGCATCCGCGGGTGGTTGGTGCCCGGGTTCTGGCCGGCGACGATGATCAGGTCGGCCTTGTAGAGGTCCTCCAGGAGGACGCTGCCCTTGCCGATGCCGATGGTCTCCGTCAGGGCGGAGCCCGACGACTCATGGCACATGTTGGAGCAGTCGGGGAGGTTGTTGGTGCCGAATTCGCGGGCGAAGAGCTGGTAGAGGAAGGCGGCCTCGTTGCTGGTGCGCCCGGAGGTGTAGAAGACGGCCTCGTCGGGGGAGTCGAGGGCGGTCAGCTCCTCGCCGACGATGTCGAAGGCCCGCTCCCAGCTCACCGGCTCGTAGTGGTCGGCGCCCTCGGCGAGGTACATGGGGTGGGTGAGGCGGCCCTGCTGGCCGAGCCAGTAGCCGCTGCGGTCCGCGAGGTCGGCAACGGAGTGCGCGGCGAAGAAGTCCGGGGTGACGCGGCGCAGGGTGGCCTCTTCGGCGACGGCCTTGGCGCCGTTCTCGCAGAATTCGGCGGTGTGCGGCTTGTCGGGCTCGGGCCAGGCACAGCCGGGGCAGTCGAACCCGTCCGGCTGGTTGACCCGCAGCAGGGTGAGGGCGGTGCGGCGCACGCCCATCTGCTGCTGGGAGATGCGCAGCGCGTGAGCGATCGCCGGCAGCCCGACGGCGGCGTGCTGGGGTGCGCTGACCTGGGGCGCGTCCTGGACGGGGTCCGACGCGGGCGGCTTGCCTGCCATGGCGCTCTCCCTTGAGCCGTGAGCTGCTCCGCCGGCACCGGCGGATCGTTGCGGTACGCATCAGATCCTGTCACGGACGTGCGGGGCGGTGTAGAGGTGCTCGCCGCAGGTGCGGGCGGGGGCGGTTCCCGGGGGTGCGGCACGGCCCGAGCGGTGTGCGGGCGGGTGCCGGTGCGGTGTGCGGCGACGGGGGCGGAGCGGTGTACGGCGAGGGGCCGGGGCCGCCGCGGCGGGGATTGTCAGTGGGGCGTGGCAGGATCGGGGGCGTGGCAGCAAAGGCAGCGAAGAAGAGCGAAGCGACCGGGACCGAAGCGGCGGCGGGCGGCCGTCCCCGCCTGCTCCTGATGGACGGGCATTCCATGGCATACCGGGCGTTCTTCGCCCTGCCCGTGGAGAATTTCACGACCGTCACGGGACAACCGACCAATGCGATCTACGGCTTCGCGTCGATGCTCGCGAACACCCTGCGCGACGAGGCGCCCACGCATTTCGCGGTGGCGTTCGACGTCTCCCGCAAGACCTGGCGGTCCGAGGAATTCGCGGACTACAAGGCGAACCGCTCCAAGACGCCCGACGAGTTCAAGGGCCAGGTCGAGCTGATCGGCGAGATGCTCGACGCGATGCGGGTCAAGCGCTTCGCGATCGAGGGCTTCGAGGCCGACGACGTCATCGCCACCCTCACCGAGCAGGCCACCGCCCAGGGCTTCCACGTCTCGATCGTCACCGGCGACCGCGACTCCTTCCAGCTGGTCTCCGACGACGTCACGGTCCTCTACCCCACCAAGGGCGTCTCGGAGCTGACCCGCTTCACCCCGGAGAAGGTCTTCGAGAAGTACGGCCTGACCCCCGCCCAGTACCCGGACTTCGCGGCGCTGCGCGGCGACCCGTCCGACAACCTCCCCGGCATCCCGGGCGTCGGCGAGAAGACCGCCACGAAGTGGATCAACCAGTTCGGCTCGTTCGCCGAGCTGGTGGAGCGCGTCGACGAGGTCAAGGGCAAGGCGGGCGCCAACCTCCGCGAGCACCTGGAGGCGGTGAAGCTCAACCGCCGGCTCACGGAGATGGTGCGCGATGTCGAGCTGCCGTGCGGCCCGGCGGAGCTGACCCGCGAGGCGTACGACCGTGACGCCCTCGCGGTCCTCTTCAACGCCCTGGAGATCCGCAACCAGGGCCTGCGCGACCGGCTGCACGCCGTCGACCCGGGCGCCGCCGAGGCCGCCGACGAGGCCGCCCCGGCCCCCGGCGTCGAGGTGGACGGCACCGTCATCGGCGCGGGTGAACTCGCTCCGTGGCTGGCCGAACACGGCACGGGACCGCTCGGCGTGGCCACGGTCGACGTCTGGACCCTCGGCAGCGGCAGCGTCGCAGAGATCGCGCTGGCCGCCGCCGACGGCCCGGCCGCCTGGTTCGACCCGTCGCAGCTCGACGAGGCCGACGAGCGGGCCTTCGCCGCCTGGAGCGCGGACGCCGCCCGCCCCAAGGTGATGCACAACGCCAAGGGCCTGATGCGGGTCTTCGGCGAGCACGGCTGGACCATCGACGGCGTCGGCATGGACACCGCGCTGGCCGCCTATCTGGTCAAGCCGGGCCGCCGCTCCTTCGCCCTGGACGCACTGTCCGTCGAATACCTGGGGCGTGATCTCGCCCCGGCGGCGGCCGGTGACGGCCAGCTGGCGTTCGGCGCGGACGAGGAGGCCGAGGCGGACGCCCTGATGGGGCAGGCCCGTACGGTCCTCGATCTGGGGACGGCGTTCGAGGCGAAGCTGGCGGAGGCCGGCGCGGCCGGGCTGCTGCGCGATGTGGAGCTGCCGACCAGCGTGCTGCTGGCCCGGATGGAGCGGGCCGGTATCGCCGCGGACCGGGGCTGGCTGGAGCGGATGGAGCAGCAGTTCGCCGGCGCGGTGCAGCAGGCCGTCAAGGAGGCGCACGCCGCCGCGGGCCATGAGTTCAACCTGGGCTCGCCCAAGCAGCTCCAGGAGGTCCTCTTCGGCGAGCTGGGCCTGCCCAAGACCAAGAAGACCAAGACGGGTTACACCACCGACGCCGATGCGCTCGCGTGGCTGGCCGCGCAGACCGACAACGAGCTCCCGGTGATCATGCTCCGGCACCGTGAGCAGGCCAAGCTGCGCACGACCGTCGAGGGCCTGATCAAGACCATCGCCGCCGACGGCCGGATCCACACCACCTTCAACCAGACCGTGGCGGCCACCGGCCGGCTGTCCTCCACGGACCCCAATCTCCAGAACATCCCGGTGCGCACGGACGAGGGCCGGGCGATCCGCCGCGGCTTCGTCGTCGGCGAGGGCTTCGATTCGCTGCTGACCGCCGACTACAGCCAGATCGAGCTGCGGGTGATGGCCCATCTCTCCGAGGACGAGGGCCTGATCGAGGCGTTCACCTCCGGTGAGGACCTGCACACCACCGTCGCCTCGCATGTCTTCTCGGTCGACAAGACCAAGGTCGACCCGGAGATGCGCCGCAAGATCAAGGCGATGTCCTACGGCCTGGCGTACGGGCTGTCGGCCTTCGGCCTCTCTCAGCAGCTGGGCATCCAGCCCGATGAGGCCCGCAAGCTGATGGACAACTTCTTCGAGCGCTTCGGCGGGGTGCGCGACTACCTCCAGCGCGTCGTGGAGGAGGCCCGCGCCACCGGCTACACGGAGACGATGCTCGGCCGCCGCCGCTATCTCCCCGACCTCAACAGCGACAACCGCCAGCGCCGCGAGACGGCCGAGCGGATGGCGCTCAACGCCCCGATCCAGGGCACCGCCGCCGATATCGTCAAGATCGCGATGCTGCGGGTCGACGCGGCGCTGCGGACCGCGGAGCTGGAGTCCCGGCTGCTGCTCCAGGTCCATGACGAAATCGTGGTCGAGGTGGCCCCCGGCGAACGCCGGCAGGTCGAGGAACTGGTCCGCCGCGAAATGGCCGCCGCGGCCGAACTGAGCGCCCCGCTGGACGTCTCGGTCGGCTTCGGCAAGGACTGGGAGTCGGCAGCCCACTGAGCCGGGACACGGGTGGTGGCGCGAATGCCCCGCGCCACCACCCGCCCGCATCACCCAACCCGGCCCGCACCGCAGCGAGTTGCGACCGGTCCGGGCCCGCCCGCCGGTGGCGTGAAACCGGTCGTCGCCCGGCGCGTCATGGAGCGTGTTCCGCCCGGAAGCGCTGTGCTTTGATCACCGCGTGATGCGTCGTGCGGCCCGCGCCCTGGGCACCTATGTCTCCCGTAGCCCGGTCACCGTCGGCTATCTCGCCCTGCTGTTGGCGACGCATGTCTGGTGCACCGCGGTGCTGTCCACCGCGGAGTCCCAGCGGGTGCTGCTCGGCGTCAGTACCCATCTGGACAATCTTCAGGACCGTCCGCTCCGGGTGCTGGCGGGCAGCCTGCTGTTCTTCGACGGCACCCTGACCGAGATCGCCTCGGAGGCATTCGCCGGCACGCTGATCACGCTCGGCCTCGGCGTCGCCGTGAGCCTGGCATGGCTGGAACGGCGGTACGGACCGGGGCGCGCCTACGGCATCTTCCTCCTGGGGCATCTCGCGGCGACGCTGCTCACCGTGCCGGTGATCCAGGTGGCCCTCGCCCACGGCTGGTACCCGGACAGCGTCCGGCACGCCCCCGACTTCGGCATCAGCTACGGGGCCGAGACGGTGCTCGCGGCGGGGGCGCTGCTGCTGCCCCGGGCACGTTGGCTCGCGGCGGCCGGAGTCGTCGCCTGGCCGGTGCTCGGCGGCGACTGGAGCGGGGTGCTGCCCGACTTCACCACCGTCGGACATCTGCTCGCGGCCGCCATCGGCTTCGTCTGCGGCGCCTTCCTGCTCCGGGCCGCCCGGCGCGCCGCCCCGGCCCCGGCCCCGGTGCCCGGAGCCCGGCCCGGCGCTCGTCGAGTAGCCCGACGGGGCGCGGCGGCGCGGGTGCGGGCGCGGGTGCGAGCGGGGTCCTCGGGCCCCGTCACTCCGTGGCGGACGGCGAGTTCGGCGACGTGGCCGCGGCCCCGGACGGGGTCACGGGCGGCGCATCCGCGGCGCCCGGCGCCACCGCCCGGGGCACGGTCCGCTCCGCGGGCCTCGGCGGGCGGCCCGTGCCGCCGGCCGCCCGGTTGCGGAGACTGCGGCGGTGCAGCAGTCGTACGGCCACCGCGTAGAGCGGCAGCCCGAGGACGAGGCCGGCCCCGGCACCGAAGAGCGCGGTCGGGAGGTAGTCGAGCGCGCTCACCTCGGGCCCGAACACGGCGCGCGCCCGCAGGACACGGTGCACGGTGCCGGCCGCCACACACAGCGCGAGCAGGGCGGTCAGCAGCAGCCGCAGCCGTACGGTCAGCACCGGTACCGCGACCGGCACGGCCGCCCCGGCCGCCGTGCCGCCGCCGTCCCGCCGCCGCAGGATCGGCCACACGAACGCGCCCATCGCGGCCAGTGCGAGCGCCGAGGTGCCGTACTGGACATACGTAGAGAGCGGCAGGCCGCCCACGACCCGGTCCAGGCCGGGCACCAGCCGGGTGCCCCAGCGGCCGGGGTGGGTGAAGGCGTCCCAGACCACATGGGTCACCGCCCCGAGGACCGCCGAGACCACGAACCAGCCCACCAGGGCGGCGAGTTCACGGGGCCCCTGGGGCCGCCAGGACCGGCCGCGGACGAAGGTGTGGACCGTGCTGCGCCACGCCCGCGGCACCAGCGCCATCAACGGCTCGCGCACCAGCAGCCAGCCGCCCACGAGCGCCGCGGTGACCAGCACATCCACGGTCAGCACCCCGGGCAGTGAGTGGGTGAAATCGCCGAAAGCCATGCCGCCGGGAACCAGGGAGTCCGCGTAGTACGTCATATCGGGTGCGAACGACCCCGCCACGAGTGCCGAGGCGACCAGCGGACCGCGGGCCGCGCCGTTCCGCCGGATGGCCGGGAGCACGGCGGCGGCATGGCTGAGCGTGAACGGCATGTGCCACTCCTTGATCGATTCAGATCATTATGTGGGTGAAGCGGGTGGTAGATGCCAGGCCCGAGTTGTCGTAGTCTCGCCTGAGTTGGCGCGCTGGGGAGCGCGATACCGCGTCAGGAGCGCGGTCAGGCAATGCGGAGGGGAACCACGTATGGCAGCCACATTCCGACGGCGGCTCCAAAGGGGAGCGGCCTCGACGGCCGTGGCAGCCCTGGTGCTGGCCGCGCTGACCGCCTCTCAGGCGCCGGGAGCCACCGGCGCCGCGGCCGCGAAACGGCGGCCGGCCCCGCCGCCCGCCGATGTCCCGATCGACGGCGGTTCCGCGTACTACACCGACCTGCCGCCCCTCAAGAGCCCGGTGCCGCCGCACGGTTCGCCGCACACCGGCAAGGGCCCCGCCACCGGCCGGGGGCCCGCCGAGGCCGGCCTCCCCGCCACCGTCCTGGCCGCGTACAAGAAGGCCGCGACCACGATCGACGCCTCCGACCCGGGCTGCCGGCTGCCCTGGCAGCTGCTCGCCGGGATCGGCAAGGTCGAGTCCGGCCAGGCGCGCGGCGGCGCGGTCGACGCCGAGGGCACCACCCTCCGTCCGATACTCGGCCCGCAGCTCAACGGCCACGGCTTCGCCCGGATCACCGACACCGACGCCGGCCGCTATGACGGCGACCTCACCCACGACCGCGCCGTGGGCCCGATGCAGTTCATCCCGTCCACCTGGTCCAACGGCGGCCCCGACGGCACCGGTTGGGGCGCTGACGGCAACGGCGACGGCAAGAAGGACCCCCACAACGTCTTCGATGCGGCGCTCGCCGCGGGCCGCTATCTCTGCGCCGGCGACCGCGATCTGACGGCTCAGGCCGACCTGGACCGGGCGATCCTCGGCTACAACCACTCCGACGCGTATCTGCGCACGGTGCTGTCCTGGTACGCGTTCTACCGCAACGGCACCCACGAGGTACCGGACGGCAAGGGCGTGCTGCCGGTCCACCGCGACGCCGGCCGGTCCGGCGACAACAACGGCGGCCGGTCCGAAGGCAAGCGGCACCACGGCCGCGGCTCCGGCGCCGAGTCGGACAAGAGCCCGCGCCCCGGCAGCTCCGACAAGCCGTCCAAGCCCGGCAAGCCCGGCAAGCCCGGCAAGGGACAGCAGCACCACCCCGGCAAACCGGGGCGCCCGGACGGCACCCGCCCCACCCCGGGCGGCACGCAGCCCCCCACCCAGAAGCCCACCCCCAGCCCCGAGCCCGCGCACCCCACCACCCTCGTACGGGTCGGCGACAAGGATCTGACGGCCACCGCGGGCGCCGAGTTCGCCACCCCGCCCCAGGTCCGCGCCCAGGATGCCCAGGGCAAGGCCGTCGCCGGTGTCCCCGTCCGCTTCACCCTCCCCCCGGCCACCGACGCCCGCTTCCCCGGCGACGCGACCGCCGTCACCGTCACCACGGACAAGGACGGCCTGGCGACCGCCCCCACTCTGCGTGCGGGCGACCGGACCGGGGACTTCCGCATCCGGGTCAGCACCGTGCGGCACACCGCGCCCGCCGTCGAGGTCGGCGCCACCGTCAAGGCCAAGCCCGCCCCGAAGGCCGACAAGCTCGCCCGTACCTCGGACAAGGAGCTGACGGCGACCGCCGGAAAGGCCTTCGCGGAGGACGCGGTCGAGATCAAGGCGACCTACCGGGGCGAGCTCGCGGCGGGAGTGGCGGTCACCGCCACCATGGTCACCAACGATCCGCAGCGGCCCGTGGAGAACGACAAGGGCCCCTACTTCAAGGACCCCGCGGCCACCGGCCACGACGGGGACAAGCCGGTCCGCACGCTCACCGGGCTCACCACGGACGCCAACGGCCTGCTGAAACTCCCGAAGATCTACACCGACGCGCACTCGGGAACGTTCCTGCTGAGGCTGACCACCGCCGACGGCGCCGTCCTCACCGTCAAGCTGAAGGTCGCCGCCCCGGCCGGCTCCTGACCACGCCGGCCGGCCCGTCCGCGCGGCCGGTTCCACACCCCGGGCCGCCGTCCGCGCCCGGTATGCCTCCGCCGTCCTGCCCGCCGTCCCGGGCAGGACGGCGGTGCCACGTGTTCTCATCTGCGCCGCCCGTTGCTACGGTGCCCCCGCCCTGACGCAGCATCAGCTCCCGGGAGGCCGGCCATGCGCGCCCTGACAGCAGCCGCGGTCGGACTGGCCGCGGCGTTCGCCCTCGTCCTCACCCTCACGGCGACCGGCGCACCCAGCGGCACGACCTCCCCCGAACCGCTGCTGACCACTGTCCCCAAGCACCCCTGAGGGAGGGACGCGCCCGCCATGCGCCGTACCGTGCCCACTCAGAGGACCTCCGACGGTCCACCGCCCGAACCCGGCCGGCGCCGCCCCGCCCGCGGCATGCGCCGTCGGTCGAGCCTGGTGCTGCTCGCCTGCGCCGTCTTCTTCACCGCGCTGTCCCCGCTGATGCGGTGGTACGCCTTCCCCCGCCTCGCCAAGATCCCGCCCGGCCAGTACCAGGACATGGTCCTGGAGGCCCGGCCCGCCACCCTCCTCAACTACGGGACGATGAAGGCCGAACGCGTCCCGAAGGTCACCATCGTGCAGACCCTCAAGGGCGATGTGGCGGCCTCCGACCGGATCGAGAAGTCCGCGGGCCGGGACATCGTCGTCTGGGACGCGCTGTCCTACGTCGCCGGACCCGACGGCAAGATGGTCTCCGCGATCCCCGAGCGCTATCTCTTCGACGCGCACTCCCAGGAACCCGTGCACGCCACCGGCGAGATGGTCGACGGCGACCCGGTGCGCCGCGAGGGCATCGAGTTCAAGTGGCCGTTCCTCACCGAGCGCCGCGACTACACCTACTTCGACGCCCAGACCCGCACCTCGGCCCCCATCCACTACAAGGGGACTCGCACCTTCCGCGGCCTGGAGGTCTACTACTTCGAGCAGACCATCCCCTGGACCAAGGTCGCCCTCCCCAAGAAGATGCCGGTCAAGGGCATCACCCCGCAGTCCGTCGCGAAGATGGGCACCACCCGCTGGTACACCACCAAGCGGATGTTCTGGGTCGAACCCGTCACCGGCGCCCCCGTCAACGGCCAGGAGATCCACCGGGAAGAGCTGCGCGGCGGCGATCTGCTGCCCGGCGGCGGCAAGGTCACCGCCTTCGCCGGCCATGTGAAGATGCGCGCCGACTACGTCGACTCCACCGTCGCCCTGGTGACCTCACAGCGCACCCTCGTCCTGCTGCTCACCCGCTATCTCCCCTGGGGCTTCCTCCTCCTCGGCGCCGCGCTGCTCGCCCTGAGCCTGTACCTCGAAGCCCGCGGCCGCCGCCCCGCCCCCGCAGCGGTCCGGCCGCCCGCCCCCGCGGCGACGGCCGGTGACGGCGCGGCGGGCGGCGGCCCGTGACGCCGCTCAGCTCCGTTTGAGGCGCGCCGACGTGTGCCGCGTCGGCTCCGCCGTCGACGGATCCTCCGGCCAGGGATGCTTCGGATAGCGGCCGCGCAACTCCGCGCGCACGGACCGGTAGCCGTCCCGCCAGAACGAGGCGAGATCGGCGGTGACGGCGGCCGGCCGACCCGCGGGGGAGAGCAGATGCACCAGCACAGGCACCCGCCCGCCGGCCACCCGCGGCGACTCCTGCCAGCCGAACAACTCCTGGAGCTTGACCGCCAGCACCGGCTGCGCACCGCCGTAGTCCACCCGCACCCGGGAACCGCTCGGCACCTCGAGACGCTCCGGCGCCAGCTCGTCGAAACGGGCCGCGTCGCCGGTCGCCCACGGCAGCAGCCGGGCCAGCGCCTGCCCCGCATCGATCCGCTCCAGATCGGCCCGCCGCCGGGCCCGCCCCAGCTCCACCCCCAGCCACTCCTCGACGCACTCCAGCAGCGCCGCATCCGAGACCTCGGGCCAGGGCGCGCCCAACTCCCGGTGCACGAATGCCATCCGCTCCCGCAGCGACGCCGCGGCGGCCGACCACCGCAGCAGCCCGAGCCCCTCCCGCCGCAGGCCCGTCACCACCGCGTCCCGCAGCAGCCCGGGGTCAGGGGCGGTCAGCGGCCGGGCCGCCAGCTCGATCGCCCCCAGCCGGGTCACCCGCCGGGCCACCACGTCCCCGTCCGACCAGCGCACCTCCTCACCGGACGCGTACAACGCCGGCGCCGCCGCAATGGCCGTCTCCTCGTCGATCACCGCCGCCAGCCGCACCCGCGCCGACGCGGCCGCCACCGGCCGGTCCGCCACCGCCACCGCCAGCCACTCCGCGTCCCGCAGCCCCGAACCGCCCCCCGCGCCCGGGGACCCCGGCCGCTGCCCCCAGCCGCCCGACGCCCCCGCCGTCTCGGCCCCCGTCCCGGACGCCATCAGGTAGCTCCCGCCACCACGAGCCCGGGCCACCCGCTCCGGGAACGCCAGCGCGGCGACGAGACCGGCCACGGCATCATCGGTGAGCGCCGCCCCGCCGTCCCCGCCCGACCCGGTACGCGGCTCCCCGGCCGCCGACGCCAACCGCCGCGCCTCCTGCCGCCACCTGGCTCCGTACGCATCCCCGCCCCGCCGCGCGGTGCGCCACGCCGCCGCCAGATCGTCCCCATAGGCCCGCGGCGGCTCCTCGCTCAGCAGGGCGACCACCTCCGCCGCCCGCCGCACCCCGGCCTCCGGCGCCCCGTCCAGCAGAGCCCGCGCCAGCCGCGGATGCAGTCCGAGCCGCGCCATCCGCGCGCCCCGCTCCGTCGCCCGGCCGGCCCCGTCCACCGCACCGATCGCCGTCAGCACCTCCCGCGCCGCGGCCAGCGCACCGGCCGGCGGCGGGTCGAGCAGGGCCAGTCCGTCCGCCGCCGGATCACCCCAGCAGGCCGCCTGAAGGGCGAACGCCGTCAGATCGGCGACCTTGATCTCCGGATCGGGGAACGCCGGCAGCCGCCCGTCCTCACCCTCCGGCCAGCAGCGGTACACCGCGCCCGGCGCCTCCCGCCCCGCCCGGCCGGCCCGCTGCCGGGCCGCCGCCCGGGAGGCCCGCACAGTGGTGAGCGCGCTGAGCCCCCGTGCGTGATCCGTCCGCGGCACCCGCGTCAGCCCGCTGTCCACCACCACCCGTACGCCCGGCACGGTCAGGCTGGACTCCGCCACCGACGTCGCCAGCACCACCCGCCGTACGCCGTTCCCGCCCGCCAATACGGAGTCCTGCACCGCCGCCGGCGCCCGCCCGTGCACCTGAAGCACCTCGGCGTCCACCCCGGCCAGCTCCCCGGCGACCCGCCCGATCTCCCCGACACCGGGCAGGAAACACAGCACATCCCCCGACCGCTCACGCAGCGCCCGCCGCACCACCCCCGCCACATGCGACAGCAGCGCCGGATCGACCCGCGTCCCATGGGCCGGCCGCACCGGCCGCTCCGGCGGCGCCCACACCACCTCCACGGGATGCGACACGCCCGCCGCCTCGACCACCGGCGCCGCGCCCTGGGCGCCGCCCAGCAGGCGCGCCCACCCCTCCGCGTCCGTAGTGGCGGACGCCGCCACCAGCCGCAGCTCGGGCCGCAGCGTCTCCCGTACGTCCAGGAGGAACGCCGCGGCGGTATCGGCGTCGAGATGCCGCTCATGGCACTCGTCGAGCACCACCACATCCACCCCGGCCAGCTCCGGATCGCGCTGAAGCCGCTGGAGCAGCACACCGGTGGTCACCACTTCCACGGTGGTACGGGGCCCGGCCCGGCGCTCACCCCGCACCGTGAACCCCACCCGGCCCCAGCCCTGCGCCGGGGCAGCCCCCGTGCCGACCTCCTCGCCCAGGAGCCAGGCCATCCGCCGCGCCGCCGCACGGGCCGCCATCCGGCGCGGCTCGGCGACCAGCACCCGTCGCACCGGCCCCGCACCGGTCAGCCCCGCCAGATCCAGCGGCACCAGCGTGGTCTTGCCGGTACCCGGCGGGGCGCACAGCACCGCGCTCCCGGGCCCGTCGAGGGCGGCGCGCAGCGCGGGCAACGCGGTACGGACGGGCAGCTGGGCAAGGGCGTCACGGCGGATCACGCCCCCAGTCTGCCGCCCCGGCCCCGCACCCCGGTCCGCTGCCCCGGGCCTCCGAGTCGTCTGCGGCCCCTAAGACACAGCCCTAAGAGTCCGCCGTACACACGAAGATCGCCGTCCCCGGGATCAGATGCCCGCGCAGCGGGGACCAGCCGCCCCACTCCTGGGTGTTCCACTCGGGCCATTCCGGTTCGACGAGATCCTCCAGCCGGAACCCGGCAGTCACCACGTCCCGTACCCGGTCACCCAGCGTCCGGTGGTGCTCGACATACACGGCCCGGCCGGCCTCGTCCTGTTCCACATACGGCGTGCGGTCGAAATACGACGCCGCCACCGACAGCCCCTCCGGCCCCGGCTCGTCGGGGAAGGCCCACCGGATCGGGTGGGAGACGGAGAAGACGAACCGGCCCCCCGGCCGCAGCACCCTGCGCACCTCCCGCAGCACCCGCACCGGATCGGCGACGAACGGCAGCGCGCCATAGGCGGAGCAGGCAAGATCGAAACTGTGGTCGCGGAACGGCAGCGCCCCCGCATCCGCCTCCACCAGCCCGACGGCGTCGTCCGTCGCGCCGTCCGCGATCCGCAGCGCGTGCTGGAGTTGCCGGTGGGAGAGGTCCAGCGCCACCGGGAGCGCGCCCTGCGCCGCCAGCCAGCGGGAGCACTGCGCCGCGCCGGCCCCGATCTCCAGGATCCGCCGCCCCTTCAGCTCGGCGGCCGGCCCCAGCAGCGCGGCCTCCGCCTCGTCCAGCCCCTCGGGCCCCCAGATGAACCGGTCGTCCCCGAGGAACGCACCGTGCTCGCTCTGGTACTCGTCCGCGTTGCGGTCCCACCATCCACGGCTGGCCCGGCTGCTTTCGGTGTCCGAGGCGTCACGGCGGGTCGCCTCGGGCTCGTGGTCTTGGTTCATCGCGCCCGTCGTCGTAGTCTTTGCTCTGCTTGTCGCTGCAGGGACTGTGAGGCCGTTCGACCTCGCGGAACATCGCGTGTGCCGGTTATGGGGTATTCCGCCCCCGGTGTGCGCGTTCGCGCATTGACCGGGTCCGGCTGCCCCCGTATGCTACAAGTTGCGCTGCGGGCTTGCGCGCCTCAGACGGAGCAGGCCGCGCTCGCATCTGTATGTATGTCCCCTCGGTTTGAGGCGATTCGGGTCGTTCCGGATGCTTTGCATTTGCGAGCTTCCCCCAGACTCGCCCTTCACACTGTCCGGTCTTATGCAGAGGCGATAGAGGCTCTCGGCGTAGCAGTACCTACGACTTCAATGTCCGCACCGGAGCCTTTACCCACATGACGAGCAGCACCGAGACCACCGCCACCACCCCGCAGGTTGCGGTCAACGACATCGGTAACGAGGAAGCCTTCCTCGCCGCGATCGACGAGACGATCAAGTACTTCAACGACGGCGACATCGTCGACGGCGTCATCGTGAAGGTCGACCGGGACGAGGTCCTGCTCGACATCGGTTACAAGACCGAAGGTGTGATCCCGAGCCGCGAGCTCTCGATCAAGCACGACGTCGACCCCAACGAGGTCGTTGCCGTCGGTGACGAGATCGAGGCCCTGGTCCTCCAGAAGGAGGACAAGGAAGGCCGCCTGATCCTCTCGAAGAAGCGCGCCCAGTACGAGCGCGCCTGGGGCACCATCGAGAAGATCAAGGAAGAGGACGGGATCGTCACCGGTACCGTCATCGAGGTCGTCAAGGGTGGTCTCATCCTCGACATCGGCCTCCGTGGCTTCCTCCCGGCCTCCCTGGTCGAGATGCGCCGCGTCCGCGACCTCCAGCCCTACGTGGGCAAGGAGCTCGAGGCCAAGATCATCGAGCTGGACAAGAACCGCAACAACGTGGTCCTGTCCCGCCGTGCCTGGCTGGAGCAGACCCAGAGCGAGGTCCGCCAGACCTTCCTCACCACCCTCCAGAAGGGTCAGGTGCGCTCCGGCGTCGTCTCCTCCATCGTCAACTTCGGTGCCTTCGTGGACCTGGGCGGCGTCGACGGTCTCGTCCACGTCTCCGAGCTGTCCTGGAAGCACATCGACCACCCGTCCGAGGTTGTCGAGGTCGGCCAGGAGGTCACGGTCGAGGTCTTGGACGTCGACATGGACCGCGAGCGCGTCTCCCTGTCGCTCAAGGCGACCCAGGAAGACCCGTGGCAGCAGTTCGCCCGGACCCACCAGATCGGTCAGGTCGTCCCGGGTAAGGTCACCAAGCTCGTTCCCTTCGGTGCGTTCGTGCGCGTCGACGAGGGCATCGAGGGCCTGGTCCACATCTCCGAGCTGGCCGAGCGCCACGTCGAGATCCCGGAGCAGGTTGTCCAGGTCAACGACGAGATCTTCGTCAAGGTCATCGACATCGACCTCGAGCGTCGCCGGATCTCGCTGTCGCTGAAGCAGGCCAACGAGTCCTTCGGCGCCGACCCGTCGGCCGTCGAGTTCGACCCGACCCTGTACGGCATGGCCGCGTCCTACGACGACCAGGGCAACTACATCTACCCCGAGGGCTTCGACCCCGAGACCAACGACTGGCTCGAGGGCTACGAGACCCAGCGCGAGGCCTGGGAGAACCAGTACGCCGAGGCGCAGCAGCGCTTCGAGCAGCACCAGGCTCAGGTCATCAAGTCCCGCGAGGCCGACGAGCAGGCTGCGGCCGAGGGCGCTGCGGCGCCGGCGGCGCAGGGTGGCGGCCAGACCGGCGGCGGCAACGCCGGTGGCGGCGGCGGCTCCTACTCCTCGGAGTCGGCGGACAACTCCGGCGCCCTGGCGTCGGACGAGGCCCTCGCCGCGCTCCGCGAGAAGCTGGCCGGCGGCCAGAGCTGAGCTCTCGCCGGTAGGCAGCGGTCCGCCGCTGCCAGGCACTAGCCGATAGACGAAGGCCCGTTCCCCTTGGGGGGAGCGGGTCTTCGTCGTGTGTGGGGTGGGGCCGGTGCGGTGGGGCGGGGGTGGGGCTGTTGTGTCCGGGAGGGCGGCGAGAACCGGACGGAACGTGGCGGCTGGGGCGGTTGGGTCTGTGATGGGGAGCTGGAGGTGAACTTGCCTGCTTTGTGGGGAAGTTGACGGTTCTGCGGAGGAAGGGGCGAGGGGAGGGGGCATGGCGTGCGTTGGGGGTGGAGGCGTGGGGGTGCCCCGTGGGCGTGCGGCGTCCGTGGGTCCGGGGGCGTGGCAGGCCGGGTGGGGTCGCGTGGGGCCGTGGGGGGCTGGAAACGGCCGGTTTCGGATGGGCGGGGCGGGGTCGGTGTGTGGCGCCGGTGCGGTGGGGGACTGGCCTGGTGTGGGGCCGGGCGGTGCGCACGGTGGGCCAGGGCATCTCCGTTGCCGGGAATGCCTGCGCCGGGTCGTGCGTTGCCGCTCATGAGAACGAGGAGGAGCGGTCACTGTGTTGGATCCCCAGGGTTTGTACGAATGGGAGCCGAGCGGGCTCGCGGAGGTGGAGGCGCTTGCCTCCAGGGACTCCGCCGGACTGGTGCTGCTGTACCACTTCGACGGGTACATCGATGCCGGTGAGACCGGCGACCAGATTGTGGACCGGCTGCTGGACGGTCTGCCGAACGAGGTCGTCGCCCGCTTCGACCACGATCGCCTCGTCGACTACCGGGCCCGCCGGCCCCTGCTCACCTTCGAGCGCAGCCGCTGGACCGCCTATGAGACCCCGAGCATCGAGCTGAGGCTCGTACGGGACACCACCGGCGCGCCGTTCCTGCTGCTGTCCGGACCCGAACCGGACGTCGAGTGGGAGCGCTTCGCGAGCGCCGTGAAGGAGATCGTGGAGCGGCTCGGCGTGCGCCTCTCGGTGAACTTCCACGGCATCCCCATGGGCGTCCCGCACACCCGTCCCGTGGGCCTCACCCCGCACGGCAACCGCACCGACCTGATGCCGGGCCACGGCGGCTTCTTCGACGAGGCGCAGGTGCCCGGCAGCGCGGAGGCGCTGATCGAATTCCGGCTCGCGGAAGCCGGACACGATGTCCTGGGAGTGGCGGCGCACGTACCGCACTACATCGCCCGCTCCGCCTACCCGGACGCCGCGCTGACCGCTCTGGAGGCGGTGACGGCCGCGACCGGCCTGGTGCTGCCGGGCGCCGCGCATTCGCTGCGTACGGAGGCGCTGCGGACCCAGGAGGAGATCGAGCGGCAGATCTCGGAGGGCGACGAGGAACTGGTCGCGCTGGTCAGTGGCCTGGAGCATCAGTACGACGCGGTGGCCGGCGCGGAGAGCCGCGGAAGCCTCGTGGCCGAGCCGGCCGAACTCCCGTCGGCCGACGAGCTCGGCCGGGAATTCGAACGCTTCCTGGCGGAGCGGGAAGGCGATGGCGGGGCGGGCGGGGCCTGAATCGGGCGGGCCTGGATCGGTCGGTGCTGGAATCGGCGGGTGCTTGGACCGGCTGGTGCCGGTAGCGGCCGGTGGCTCTTTTGGCGGGAGGCTCTCATCGTCCGGCGTCTGAATCGGCCGGTGCCTGAGCTGGTCGGCGCCTGAATCAATGGGAGTCTCCTGCCGTCCGGGCGCAGCGTATAGCGTGGGCCCATGGTGAAGGTGGGGCTGACCGGCGGAATCGGCGCGGGCAAGAGTGAGGTTTCGCGACTGCTGGCGTCGTACGGCGCGGTGATCGTGGACGCGGACAAGATCGCACGCGAGGTCGTCGAGCCGGGTACGCCCGGACTGGCGGCGGTGGTGGAGGAGTTCGGCGCCGACATCCTCGCGCCGGACGGCACGCTGGACCGGCCGAAGTTGGGCGGCATCGTGTTCTCCGACCCCGGCAGGCTCAAGGCGCTGAACGCGATCGTGCACCCGCTGGTCGGGGCACGCTCGGCCGAACTCGAAGCCTCGGCAGGCCCGGACGCGGTGGTGGTGCACGACGTGCCGCTGCTGACGGAGAACGGGCTGGCCCCGCTGTACGACCTGGTGGTGGTCGTCGACGCCGCACCCCGGACCCAGCTGGACCGCTTGGTGCGGCTGCGTGGCATGGCGGAGGACGAGGCGAAGTCGCGGATGGCGGCCCAGGCGACCCGCGAACAGCGGCTGGCAGTCGCGGATCTGGTCATCGACAACGATGGACCGCTGGAGGCGCTGGAACCGCAGGTCCGCGCAGTGTGGGAGCGCCTGCGGACCGCTTGAGGCCGGACGATACCCTCGCCGCCATGACTGCTGCTTCCGGCGTTGACGCCAAGACCCCTGACATAGAGCCCGATCTCGCCGCGGAGCCCGGCTCCGACACCTCCGCAGAGTCCCCCATTGCCGGGGACGCGGCGCCGGCATCGTTCGTGGTCAACATCCCTGGCATCGCGGACAACGATCTGGAGCCCGATCCCCTGGACCCTTCCCAGATCGTCTCCGGTGAGCCGGTGGTGACGGGCAAGGTGCTGTGGGAGGCCCCCGACGGCCGGCAGATCCGGGGCATCTGGCAGATCACTCCGGGCGTGGTGACGGACACCGAGGCCAATGAGCTGTTCGTCGTCGTCAGCGGGCGCGCCACCATCGAGGTCGAGGGCGGCCCGGTACTGGAGGTCGGCCCCGGCGACGCCTGCGTCCTGCGCGAGGGCGACCGCACCCGCTGGACCGTGCACGAGACCCTGCGCAAGGCGTACCACATCAGCTTGTAGCAGTAGGGTCCGGCGGGCGGCGGGCGGCGGGCGGCGGGCGGCGGGCGGCGGGCGGCGGGCGGCGGGCGGCGGGCGGCGGGCTGCGGGCTGCGGGCGGGGTGCCTGGTGCCTGGTGGCGGGGCGGTGGAGGCGGGGTAGTGGAGGCGTGGCCCTGGGGCCCCCTCCCCCTCCCCTCCCCTCCCACCCTCCCCTCCCCTCCCACCCTCCGCCTCCGCTGGTGCCACCGCCTCCGCTGGTGCCGCCTCCTCGGTATCCGCCTCCGCCGGTGCCACCTCTTCGGGTTCCTCCTCTGCTGGTCGCCCGTTGCTGCCGGCACCTCCGCTTCTCGCCCTTCTGCCTTCTCTCGCGACACCCCACCGTCTGTTTCCGCAACCTCCCAGGCTGGAGACGGGGATAGATCATTGCCCCGCGTCGTTCCTCCTCCCGGTACATGGTGAGAGCCTCATGCGGGGCCGCCGGTAGGGCCGGTTGAGGCCGGGCCGGCGGGGGAATGCCCGGACCGATGGGATTGTTGTGCCGCAGGCAACGCCGTACGGTCCGCAGGTAAGGGAAGTCCCGACGGCGACCGAGAGGAGCAGGCCGTGCCCGAGAGCAGCCCCGAGACGCATGTCATCGACTTCCGCGCCGCGGAGCAGCTGTTGGCGGCCCGCGACCCGCGCGGGGCGATCCGCCTGCTGGACTCGGTCATCTCCGCGCACCCCGAGAACACCGCGGCCCGACTGCTGCGCGCCCGTGCCTTCTTTCTCGCCGCTCAACTGCGTCCTGCGGAACTCGAGTTCCAGATCGTTCTGGAGCGCGAACCGGACAATGCCTTCGCGCACTTCGCGCTCGGCCGCACCTTGGAGCGCGCCGGCCGGTCCGAGGAGGCACTGCGCCACTTCCGACTGGCGGCGGCTCTCGACCCGCGCCCGGATTACATCGAAGCCGCCCGCTTCGCACAGGACACCGGCGACGGCGATGGCGAACGCGGCCCTGGTCCCGCTAACGGCGATCAGTAGCAGCTGAGCGGAGGTCGTTCCACGTCCGAGTCAGAGGCGGGGAGCCCGGGTCCGGAGTGCTGGACGTCAGGCCCCTCTGGGTCCCTCCCGCCCGACTCCGTACCCGACGGTCCTCAGGCGGGTGGACGGTACGGAACCTGGCAATGCTGCCCCGCAGCTCGCAGTACGGCATCGTCTCGGCAAGGAGGGCCCGGCACCGTTGCGCCGCAGCCCTACGGCCTGGTGTCCCGTCTCCGGCCTGTGTCGTTGCGTATGCCGAATGCGTCGTTCCGGCCTCGGTCAGGGGCGTAGGGCGGTATGTCCTTGCCCGGCTGGTAGTGCGGTCCCTGGCGGATGTGGCGGATCACCATGGCCAGGTCCGCGGCCGCCACCATCGCCAGGGCGGCACACGCGGCGGCCCATTCCGGCCTGCCGGCATTGACGAAGGCCACGGCTCCGGCGATCGTCCACAGCAACCCCCACAGCGCCAGCCCGCAGCGGATTTTCAGCGGGCTGCGTGCGTGAAGGGGCTCATTTCCTGTACGCATCGGAACCCATCTCCCACCTCCAGGATCCTCCCGGTCGACGAGCCAGTCACCTGTCCCTGGCACCTCTTTCCCTACTTTTCACCCTTTGCTCCTCTTCTTGGTTGTGTGGGACGTGGGTCGCCGGCGGGGTGGCTGTTGATCCATGAGAGTCCGCCGATGTCGAGCAGTGAGCGGGCGCGGGTCACGGCGACGTAGGCCAAGCGCGCCTCGCCGATGTCGATCGGGCCGGGGAGAGGGGTCCCGTCCTCGTCGCGCTCGTCGAGATCTTCGGGGCCGGTGAAATCGTCCGCGATGCGTACGCGCGCCCACTCCCGGCCCTTGGCCCGATGGGCCGTGGACACCGTCACCTCGGCGGAGTCCTCGGGAGAGAGCCGGTGCAGGGCGCACAGCAGGGCCTCGGTGCCGTGCTCGTCGATCAGCTCCACCAAGGGCAGCAGGTCCCGTCCGGCCGGGTCGAACTCCGCGTACTCGCGTAGTTCGCCCCAGGTTTCGAAGAGCATCAGCTCGGGGTGGGCCGTGCGGCGCCCGGATTCGAGGTCGTGAGCGGCGCGGGCAAGGGCGCTGAGTGCCTCGCCGCCGCCGGCCAGCGCGACCCGGCGGTCCGCGTCCAGGTGTCGTATCACCTCCACCATCGCTCCCACATTGGTCCGGCACAGGACCGCGTCCGGTGCACAGGCCGTGCCCAACTCCGTCTCCAGACCGGGCGAACCTGTGAGCCGGATCGGTGCGTCGGTGATCGTGAGCCAGCGGTTGGCCTCGGCCGCGAGCGGCGGGCCGAAGCGAAACGAGTGGGAGAGGCTGAGCTGTCTGCCGTCGAATCCGGTCATCACGTCGCGTGCGCCGCGCCAGCCGTAGATGGCCTGGGCGGAGTCCCCGACCAGCACCAGCTGAGCGTGGTCGCGCTGGGCGGTGAAGACCTGCTCGACCACGGGGTTGGTGTCCTGTGCCTCGTCGAGGAGCAGGAAGTCCGCCGGGATGACGGGATCGCGCAGCGCCCACATCTTGAGGTAGTGGTCGTGCTCGAAGCGGACCACGCCGTGAGCGGGGTGCTGGAGATCGGCCCAGGCCTTGCGCGCGTAGGGAAGGGTGAGCTCGGCGAGCTGCGCCCGCAGGGGCTCGGCTTTGGCTCCGCGCAGGGGCGGGACATGGTGTGGTGCGAGCTCCTCGTCGGCCGACCGGCAGAAGCGGGTGACGGTGCGCAGGGCCGTGTGGGAGAGCGCCCTGTTGGTGACGTTGCGTGCTCCGAGGCGTAAGGACGTCTCTTCGTCGATGCCCAGGGCCGCTCCCGTGCGCCATCCCGCTTGCCGTGGGGCGTTCATCCGTGCCTGGTAGTCCCTGCCCACGGCGGTGTAGGCGAGGGCGTGGGCGGTCCCGCAGGCCACCTCGGCGGGGAAGGTCCGGGCGGCGTGGCGGGCGACGGCTCTGTTGAAGGCGATGTACCGGCCCCGCCGGCCCTGTCGCCGGGCGGTGCGGGCCAGCAGGGCAAGGGTCGTTGTTTTGCCGGTCCCGGCGCCCGCCTGGATCACGAGATGCGCGCCGGTCGGGAACGCCTCCGTCGCGGCGGTTTGTTCGTGCGTAGGGCTGTTCATGAGAGCTCCTCACCGATGCCGACTGATTGATCACTGAGAGTGATGACGTCACTCACCGTAGCGGATTTCGGGATGCGGGCAAGGAGATTTTCGTGGGCTGTGGATAACCCTGATCGGTGTGCGAAAAGCGCAGGCGGGGGGCGTTGTCAGTGCTGTCTGCTTCCATCGGAGTCAGGCAGCACGCGGTCGGACGATCGCCGGCGGGCGGGGCGGCACGGCTGCCATCGGCCGGACGAGGCGACAGGCCGTGCGCTCGCTGTCTCCGTCCTGGCGCCGGGCGCGTGCCGCGGCGGGGCGGAGCCGAGGGTGGGTGACCGGTGATCCATCGCCCGCCGCTCGATCAAACGCAGGCGCAGACGCGGGAGAGGGGGCGGGAGACGCAGTGGGTACGACCGTAGACTCGCAGGTCGGGGGCGTCGGAGCAGGGCGGGCGCGGCAGGCTCGGAGGGTGTCGCGCCCGGGGCGGAACGACCAGGCAATCGACCAGGCAGCAGGGGATGGAATGGCGAGGCGGTGGGAGACGGCAGCGGGGGAGGCCCGGTCGCCGGACGGTTCGCCCGCTGTGGCCCTTCCCGTGGGCACGGGGCAGGGCCGCGGAATCGGTGCTGCCGCCCTGGTCGGCTGCGCCGCGGTCTTCCGGCCGGCCCAGCTGCCACGCGCCGGGAAGATCGCTTTTTGGCGGCCTGATGGCGGGCCGCTTCCGGATCTCGCCGCCCGGGGAAGCGACGAAGGGGCGTGGGACGGGTACGGGGGCGCCGAGCAGGGGATGCTGACCGTCGCCCGCCGTCATGGGAACGGGGCCCGCAGCCGTACGGTCCCCGCCGTCCTGCTCCCGGTGGCCGAGGCCGTCCCCTTGCTGGTCGGTGCCCGGCACGACCCGACGGCTCACCCGGCCGCCGCCTGCTGGGGCGCGGCCACCCTGCATGCGCTGCACCTCGCCGCCCGCGGCCGCATGCTGCCCGGACTGACCCTCGAGGACACCGACGCCTGGCGCGCCGGCCCGCTCGACGCCGAGGACATCGCGCACCTCCGGGCCATCGCCGCCGCCATGCCCGCCGAGGCGCATGCCGTGCCGGTCCCCGGCAGCCATCCTCTTCAGGTGACCGATCCCGCGGTCCTGGTGCGGCTCTATGTGGACGCGGTCGTTGATGCGCTGCCCCGTACGCCCGCCGCCGGGCTGGTGGCCGGTGCCCCGTTCGCCGCGAGTGCGTCCCAACATCTCCCCGGCGCCCGGGAATGGGCCGCCGAGGTGGCGGCCGGTGTCGATGCCGGTGTGCGGCTTTCCCTGCGCCTCGACCTTGCCCCGCACAAGCTCTTCGACAGGGCGGAGGAGAGAGCGGAGGGCGGCACCGAGGAGCGCAGTGCGGCCGCCGCTGTCCTCCAGGTGCACAGCCTCACCGACCCCACCCTGGTCGCCGACGCCCGGGACCTGTGGGAAGGCGAAGGCCCCGACCACTTCGGGCCGCGTTCCCGGGTGGACACTCTCCTTGCTCTGCGCCGCGCCGCCCGTATCTGGGCCCCGCTCGCCCGCCTCCTGGAGCGGCCGGTCCCCGACGTACTGCCGCTCGGCGAGGACGAGTTGTACGACCTGCTGGGGGAAGCCGCGTCACGCCTGGGTGCCGCGGGAGTCACCGTGCACTGGCCCAGGGAGATCGCCCGTGGCCTGGCCGCCGCGGCGGTGCTGCGCCCTGCGCCGGCCTCGGCCGCGGACGGCTTCGGCTTCTTCGACACCAGTGAACTGCTGCAATTCCGCTGGCAGCTGGCGATGGACGGAGTACCGCTGACCGAGGCGGAAATGGATGCCCTCGCCGAGGCCCACCGGCCCGTCGTCCGGCTGCGTGACCAGTGGGTCCTGGTGGACCCCGGGCTCGTCCGCAAGGCCCGTAAGCGGGAACTGGGCTATCTGGAGCCGGTCGACGCCCTCGCCGCGACGCTCAACGGCACCGCCGAGGTGGACGGCGAGGAGGTCGAGGTGGTGCCCCAGGGTGCCCTCGCCGCACTGCGCGGCCGCCTCACCACCGAGGCCCGCCCGCTGCCCCAGCCGCCCGGACTGCGGGCCACCCTCCGCGACTACCAACTACGGGGCATGGCCTGGCTCGACACCATGACCTCCCTTGGTCTCGGCGGCTGCCTCGCCGACGACATGGGCCTGGGCAAGACCCTCACCGTCATCGCGCTCCACCGGCACCGGCGGCCGAGCGCGCCCGTCCTGGTGGTCTGCCCGGCCTCCCTGCTGGGCAACTGGCAGCGCGAGATCGAGCGCTTCGCTCCCGGTACCCCCGTACGCCGCTTCCACGGCGTCGGCCGCAGCCTCGACGGCCTCGACGGAGGCTTCGTGCTGACGACCTACGGGACGATGCGCAGCAGCGCCACCCGGCTGGCCGGGCGGTCATGGGCCTGGGTCGTCGCCGACGAGGCCCAACACGTGAAGAACGCGCGCTCCTCGACGGCCAAGGCGCTGCGCAGCATCAAAGCCCCCGCCCGGATCGCCCTCACCGGCACGCCCGTGGAGAACAACCTCTCCGAGCTGTGGGCCCTCCTCGACTGGACGACCCCTGGACTCCTCGGGCCCCTCAAGACGTTCCGCGCCCTGCACGCCCGTGAGGTCGAGGGCGGCGAGGATCCGGCGGCGGCCGAGCGGCTGGCCAGGCTGGTGCGCCCGTTCATCCTGCGCCGTAAGAAGTCCGACCCGGGGATCGCGCCCGAACTGCCGCCCAAGACCGAGACGGATCACCCGGTGGCACTGGGGCGCGAACAGGCCGCGCTCTATCAGGCCGTCGTCCGCGAGACCCTCACCCGGATCGAGACCGCCGAAGGCATCGCCCGCCGTGGCCTGGTCATGAAGCTGCTCACCGCCCTCAAACAGATCTGCAACCACCCCGCGCAGTATCTGAAGGAGGCCGCGCCCGGTCTCGCCGCCCGATCCGGGAAGCTCGAACTCCTCGACGAACTCCTGGACACCATCCTCGCCGAGGGCAGCGCCACCTTGATCTTCACCCAGTACGTGGGCATGGCGCGGCTGCTCGAACGGCACCTGGCCACCCGCGGCATCCCGGCGCAACTCCTGCACGGCGGCACCCCCGTCGCCGAACGGGAGAAGATGGTCGACCGCTTCCAGTCCGGGCATGCGCCGGTCTTCCTGCTGTCCCTGAAGGCGGCGGGCACCGGTCTGAATCTGACCCGCGCCGGACATGTGATCCACTACGACCGCTGGTGGAATCCGGCGGTGGAGGAGCAGGCCACCGACCGCGCCTACCGGATCGGCCAGACCCAGCCCGTCCAGGTCCACCGGCTGATCGCCGAGGGCACCGTCGAGGACAACATCGCCCAACTCCTCAGCGCCAAACGGGCGCTCGCCGACGCGGTGCTCTCCGGTGGCGAGACCGCGCTCACCGAGCTCACCGATGCCGACCTGGCCGACCTCGTCTCCCTCAGGAGGCCCGGATGAACCCTCGCCGCACCTCCGGGCGCGCCGCCGCCGCGGACCGGCTGGCCCGCGCGGACCGCTCGCGTACCTTCCTGCCCCTGCCGGTCCGGACCGGTGCCCGGGGGCTGTTCGCCGAATCCTGGTGGGGCAGCGCCTGGCTGGACGCACTGGAGACCGCCGCGCTCGACAGCGCCCGGCTCGCCCGTGGCCGCACCTACGCCCGCGACGGCCATGTCGACACCATCAACGTCACCCCGGGCCGCATCGTCGCCACCGTACGCGGCAGCAGGCCCCGGCCCTACAGCGCGGACATCCGTCTGCGAACCCTCAGCGACCAGGAGTGGGACGGCCTCCTGGATGCCATCGCCGCCGAGCCCGACCAACTGACCGCTCTGCTGGCCAAGAAGCTGCCCCGGGCGCTGGCCGACGGCGAGACGCGTCTCCTTCCCGGGCCGGGCGACCTCGTCGCCCGCTGCTCGTGCCCTGACCACGGCAGGCCCTGCAAGCACGCCGCCGCACTCTGCTTCCAGGTGGCCCGACTCCTGGACGCGGACCCGTTCGTGCTGTTGCTGATGCGCGGCCGCGGCGAACGCGAACTTCTCGACGACCTCTCCTGCCGCAATGCCGCCCGTACCGCCCACGAAGCCCGCGCCCACACCGTCGCCACCACCTCGCCGCCCCGGCAGGGCCAGGGGACCGAGGGCCGTCCGGCGACGCCAACCGCCGCCCCCGGACCGGCCGCGGAGGCGGCCCCCGGAGAGCGTGCGGTACCAGGGGCGGCGTCTACCTCTCACGGCGTCCTGGCCAGAGTGGCGCTCGCCGACCGCCCCCGGCCGCCGCTCCCGCCCCCGCTGCCGGCGCCCCCACAGCCCGGCCGCCCGCCGGCCCTGCCGGACGGTGACGGTCTGCCCTTCGACCCCGCCGCCCTCGAATTCCTGGCAGCCGACGCCGCCGCCCGCGCGCACGCCTGCGTGACCGCCGCCGCGCCCCCGAGCCCCGGTTCCGGACGTCCGCCCGTCCACAGCCCGTTCCCGTCACTGCCCCCATGGGAGGACGCCATCCGCCTGACGGCCACCGCCCACCCCACCGCCGGCCTGACCTCCACCACCCGGGCCCTCTACCGTGACCTCGCCGCGGCGACCGGCCGTACGACCACGGACGTGGCCCGTGCCGTCGCCGCCTGGCGGCAGGGCGGACCCGAGGGCCTCACCCTCCTCGACACCGCCTGGAACCCCCCGGCCGGCGACTTCGACCGGGCCCGCAGCGCCCTCCTCGCCGCGGACCTGCCGTCCCTGCGCCCGCGCCACAACCACCTCACCGACCCGGAGCGCGGCATTCAGCTCCGCTTCGGCCACGACCACCGCTGGTATCCGTACGAATCCGAGCCCGGCACCGAGGACTGGTGGCCCACCGGTCCGGCCGACTCCGACCCCGTGGGCGCCCTCACCGCCCTGCTCGCGCGATGACTAACCTCAACGCCGTGGAAGGTCTCGACGCACTCACCCAATCCCTCGCCCGGCGCACCCCCGAACAGCTCGCCGCGCTCCTCACCCGCCATGCCGAGCCGCTCGCCCGCCGGCCCGCCCCCACCGAACTCCGCGGCCTGGCCGGTGCCTTGTGGTCCTACGAAACCCTCCACCAACTGGTGCTGCACCTCGACCACCCCCGGCTCCAGGTGCTCACCGCCACCGCCCGCATCAGCCAGGAGCGCGCCCGGAATGCCGCCCCCGGCCCCGCGGCCCCCGCCCCGGGCGCCGACTACCAGTCCCTGATGGCGCACCGGCTGTCGTTCGCGCACCTGGCCACCGAACCCGTCCCGCCCGAAGAGGTCTTCGCCGCCCTCGGCGCCACCCCGCCCGGCCCCGCTCGCACCGCCGCCGAAACCGCCCTGCACGCCCTCTACGAGGACGGACTCGCCGCGCCCACCGGGGACGGCGCGATCGTCGTCCCGCCGCGTACCCCGCAACTCCTGGCCGCCCACGACCCCGGCCCGCTCCTCGCCGACGCCCCGCGGCCCACCCTGGACAACCCCGCCGACTCCACCACACCCGCCGCATCCGTCGCGCCGACCTCGCCGTACGACGAATCCCGGGCCGCCGCGGCAACCCTCGCCGCGACCCTGGACCGCCTGCTGGCCTCCCTGGCGACGCAGCCCGCCGCGCTGCGCAAATCGGGCGGGCTGGCCGTACGGGAGATCAAACGGCTGGCCAAAGCGGCCGGCGCCACCGAACCGCACACCCGCCTCCTCCTCGACCTGGCGCTCGCCGCCGACCTGATCGCGCTGACCCGCACCCCGTCCGGCATCACCGCGCTCCCCACCGGCGCCTACGACGACTGGCTCGGCCGCCCGCCCGGCGCCCGCCTCGCCCCCGTACTGGCCGCCTGGTCAGGGCTGTGGGACATCCCCACCCACACCCCGTTCGGCGAGACCCCGACCGCACTGGTCCGCGGCCACGACCGGCACGCGCCCGCCCTCCGGCACGCCCTCCTCGCCGCCCTGGCCGCCGTCCCCTACGGGGCGGGAGCGCCCTTCCCGGCACTGCCGTTCACCGAACCCGCGGAGCAGGAGACCAGCAACGGCACCGCCTGGAACGCTCTCCTCCGGGCGGCGGACTGGCACCGCCCCCTCGCCGTCACCCACCAGCCGATGGCCGGGGAACGTGCCGCCCACACCCTCCACGAAGCCGCCTACCTGGGCATCGCCGCCCACGGCACCCTCACCCCGCTCGGCCGCGCACTGCTCACCGACCCACGGTCGCTGGACCGGCCGCTCGCCGATCTGCTGCCGCCGCTCCTCGAACAGGCCCATTTCCAGGCCGATCTGACCGTCGTCGTGCCCGGCCGCCCCGCCGCCGCGCTCGCCGCCCTGCTCACGTCCGCGGCCGACCGTGAATCCGAAGACCACGCCGTGACCTGGCGTTTCACCCCTGCCTCCGTACGCCGTGCACTGGACACCGGCCACACTGCCGACACCCTCCTGGCGGACCTCACCCGCGCCTCGGCGACCGGCGTCCTGCCGCAGCCCCTCGACTACCTCATCCAGGACACCGCCCGCGCCCATGGCCGGATGCGCGTCCTGCCCGCCGCCTGCTGCATCCGCTCCGACGACGAGGCCCTCGTCAAGGAACTCGCCGCCCACCGGGCGCTGCACGACCTCGGGCTGCGCGCCATCGCCCCGACCGTCCTGGTCAGCGCCCGTCCGCCGGCCGCCACCCTGGACGCACTGCGCGCCGCCGGCTACGCACCGACCCTGGAATCCGACACCGGCACCACGACCGTCGAACGCCTCCCCACCCACCGCGCCACGGCACCCGCCCCCACCCGTGACCACCGGGCGCCACTCGCCCTCGCCCACCGCCTCCTGGGGGTCCCGGCACCACGCCAAGAGGCCACAACGCCCGGCGGGGAGTGACCCGTTGGCGGGGTGATGCCTCCGTCCGCGGCGGGATCAACGGTTCCGGTGAGCTTCCTCGGCGACCGCCGCGCCCGAGGAGCGACCCTCGCCGATGCGTGTGTGCAGTCGTGGAGCGAGGAGGGCCACCGGGCGGACGGGCGCCCACGGTCCCCTCGTCAGCCGTCAGCCGTCAGCCGTCAGCCGTCAGCCGTCAGCCGTCAGCCGGTTTCCGTCGGGTCGCCCAGTTGATCCGGCGCAGCGCCGTCGGCCCGAAGCTGAGCGGGCGGGGGAGGCGTCTGGAGGCGGGTGTGGAGCCGGGAGGGAGGGGCGGGGCCGGGGGCCGTCCCGGCGCGGGCGGCGCGGCCGACAGGGCGGCGGCGGGCCGCGCCGAGAGGGCCGGGGCGGTACCGGCCGCCGGGGGGTGCGGACCGGCGGCGGACGGGCTGCCGGGCGCTGCTGTGAGGGGCGCCGGGACCGGATCGGGCGACGCCTGCCGGGCCGGTGCGCTGTCGGCCGTGGGCCGGGTCCGTGCCGTCCCCCGGAGCAGACCGAGTGCGGCGGTGGGGCGCAGGAGCGGGGTCGTGGGGGCGGTGGGCGCGAGGACGTCGAGGTAGGCGCGGCGGATGGCCCGGCCGGTCGTGGGGGAGGGGCGCAGGTCGCCGGTGGCCACGGACCACGATTCCTGGGCGAGGCGTCCGAGGGTCCGCTGCATCTTCCGGGCGAGGGACGGCTCGTCGATGCCGTGCCGTCGCAGTGCCCCGCGCAGCGCGGCGGCCCCGTGGGCGGCGAGGGACAGGCCCTGACCGCAGTCGTGGGCGAGCGAGACCACAGCACCGCCGAGGGCGATGAACCCCGTCGGCCAGGACGGCAGCTGCTCGTAGCGCCGCCGCCGGTCCGAGGTGTCGCGGGTGAGGCGTACCTCGCTCAGCGGCTCGGCGTCGGCGATGAGGTCGGCGATGGCGGGGTGGCCGGTGCGGCGGGCGAACGGGACGAAGCGGCCCGCGTGTTCGGAGGGCCGGTCGTCGCCGGTGCCGGTGAGCGTGACCAGCCAGCGTCCGCCTTCGATCGGCACCAGCGTCGCCGTCTTTTCGGGAAACGGGCGGCGGTGCCGTGTGCCAGGGCCGGTGAGCGCCGAACGGGCGGTGAGCACCGGGCAGTTCTCCGCGCCCTCGGTGGCGCGGAAGATCCGGGTCGCCGAGACGGTCCCGGAGTCCGCCACGTCCTCGTGAGCGGCCGGCAGCCCCAGTGTGGTCAGCCACTCCCGGGTGGCGGAGTGCCGGCCCGTCGCGTCGACGACGAGGTCGGCGTCGAGCAGGTAGCCGGCGCCGCTGGTGGTGTCCCGGACGCGTACGCCGGTGATGTGTTCGGCGGTACCGGTCAGTTCGGTCGCTTCGGTTCCGTCGAGGACGGTCACCCCGGGGAGGGCCGGTACCTGCCGGCGGATGACCCGGTCGAGCAGATCGCGGGAGCAGGCGAGCAGATACCGCGAGCGTGCGCGGCGGCCCGGCCGGCCCTTAGGGGCGCGGCCGGCGAACTCCGTCGGTAACGGCATCCGGCGGGCGCCCTCCGCCAGCCAGCGCGCGGCACTGCCGGGCAGCACGGAGTCGATCAGCCGGACGCCGTCCGCCGTCAACAACTGCGCGTGCCGGGCCTGCGGGAGGTCCGTGGGGTGGGCGGGGGTCCGCGGCAGCCGCTCCCGTTCGACGACGATCACATCGGCGTGTCCGGACAGGGCCGCGGCGGCGAGCATGCCGGTGAAACCGCCGCCGAGCACCACGGCGAGGTAAGGGTGGGTGAACTCGAGCCCGTTGCTGCTCGACGCGTTCATGGGCAGTCCCTTTCTCGGCAGCGGCGCGCCGTTCCCCGGCGGGAGCGGGACACGTCCAGAAAGGGCGGTGCCGCATACGGTCGGGAACGTCGGCGGGCGGCGGCGATGACGGCGTCGGAGGCGGCCGCGAAGGAAGCCGTGAAGGATGCCGCCAACGAGGACGGCAAGGATGCGGAGGCGTTCCGCAGGAAGCGCAGCGCTGCCGGTGGAAGCGGCTGTGCGCGTTGTGGGTCCCGGCAGGCCGGCGCGAACGCCGGCCTGCCGCCCCCCGATTTCCCCATCATGATTCCCCCTCAGGCCGTGCCCGCCCGCCCTGCGCACCGCCACGTCCTCCTCCACCACCCGCCCGTATCACCGGGTGCGGTGGGCGGGCACATCTGCCTCGCGGAGCGTGCTCCGCCCGGGGGACGCGGCCGTCACATGTGGTCGACAGCGGACACATTTCGGGATCGTAGGCGGCGGCGATCACATCCGACAGCCGGGTTTGAGCGAGAGACACGAGGCAGCCACCCCCGGGATACCGATGGGTAGATGCGCAGCAAAACGGTGCAATGGGCAGAAACCGCCGTGGCGATTTCTCGCGACGCGAGAAAGCGGGCGGGAAATCCTCGCGGGAAGAGGGGCGGGCGCCCCCGGAGCACCGCATGGTTGGCGCGAAATGATCGGGTGACCGCGGGCAGTTGGCCGCCGTGCCTACCCTGTGCGGGCACCGCACTGGAGAACCCGAGGGAGAGTCGTGCGCGCGATTGTGATGCGAGAATTCGGCGGCCCGGACGTGCTGCGGCTCGAAGACGTGCCCGAGCCCGCACCCCGCGGCGGCCACGCGCTGGTCGACGTGGCCCTGGCCGGCATCAATTACGCGGATGTGCACGCCCGGGGGGACTCCTATCTCGCGCCCGTCGAGCTGCCGTACGTACCCGGCAACGAGGTCGTGGGGACGGTCGACGGCGGGCGACGTGTCGTCGGGCTGTGCCGCGGCGGCGGATACGCGGAACGGACGCTGCTGCACCGCCGCGTCACCTGGGACGTCCCCGACGCCATCAGTGACGAACAGGCCGTCGCCCTGGCGCTCCAGGGCAACAGCGCCTGGCATCTGCTGTTCACCTCGCTGCGTCTCACCGGGGGCGAGACCGTAGTGGTGCCCGCCGCGGCGGGCGGCGTCGGGTCGCTGGCCGTCCAGCTCGCCGCGCGCGCCGGCGCCAAGGTCATCGGTCTCGCCGGCTCCCCGGAAAAGCGCAAACTGGCCGCCGAATTGGGCGCCCACGCGGTGGTCGACTCGACCGCCGAGGACCTGACGGAGCGCATCCTGGACGCGGCCGGCGGTCCCGTGGCGGCGGCGCTGGAGATGACCGGTGGCGCCACCTTCGAGCGGACCCTTGCCGCTGTCGCGCCGCGCGGGCGGCTCGCGGTGTACGGCTTCGCGGGCGGCGAGCTGGCGAGCGTGCCCACCCGGGAGCTGATGGAACGGAGCCTCACCGTCTCCGGCTTCTGGCTGCCGCAGCTCTACGCGGACCGTACGGCGCTGCCGACGTCCATGCGGGCCCTGTTCGACGCGGTCGCCGAGGGCACCCTCAAGCCGCTGACCGGCGCCGTCTACGGGCTCGGGGAGGCGGCACGGGCGCACCACGAGCTGGCCGCCCGCACCCCGACCGGGAAGCTGGCGCTCGACGTCACCCGGTAAGACGGGCGGCCCGGGGGACCGGACGGGTACCGGGGGCGCGGGAGCACCGCCCGGGGCCGTCCATCGGGAGCAGCGGGCAAAGGGGGCGGCCCGTGCCGCACATGCCGCGCGCCTTCGGGCGCGGATCACCGCCAGGGGAGAGAGCACACGATGGGTCACAGCACCGCAGCCACGGGATCGCCGGCCCCGGCCGCCGAGCCCGCCACCGGCGTGGCGCCGCGCACCGCGGGCCACTCCAAGAAGACGCGCCAGGCGCCCAAGGGCATGACGTCCGCGGGCTCCCGGGCATCGGGATCCGGCCATGCCGAGCGGGTCTTCCTCGTCCAGACTGCCTTCGCCGAGCTGGGCGGATCCGCCCACGGGCCCGGTGAGATCGCCGAGTTCACCGGCCTGGACGACTCCGTCGTCTACCGCATCCTTCAGTCCGGTATCTACCAGCGCATCTTCGAGCGGGTGGACCGCGGCCTCTACCGGCTGCGGACCTCGGCCGCACAGCTCGCCTTCACCGCGCTCGACCACCGGATCGACGGCGAGATCTCGCAGACGGTGCTCCGCGAACTGCGGACGGCCACCGACAGCGGGCTGGCGTTCCTCTACATGGTGGCCCCGTTCTCCGGTGCCCAACGGCAGTGCGTCGACATGGCCGTCGGCGATTCCGACCTCGCGGAGCTGGGCATGACGCCACGCGATGTGCTGTCCGTGACGCGTTCCCTGCGCACCGGCGCCTCCGGGCGGACGATCCTCGCCTACCTGCCGGAGGTGCTCCAGCAGCGGGTGCTGGCCGAGCCCGTACCCGACCAGGCGGGACCCGGTGTCTTCCGCGACAACGGCGCCCTGCTGGACTCCCTCGCGGAGGTTCGCGACCTCGGCTACGCCCTCGGGTACGAGGAGTGCATGGCCGGCTGGAACTCCTGCGCGGCGCCGATCATGTGGGACGGCTCCATCATGGGCGCGGTCCTGCTCCTCAAGCTCAAGTCCGTGATGCCGGTGGCCCCCGACGGCGTCATCGAGGCGACGAAGGAGGCGGCGGCCGAACTCAGCCGCTACGGAGCGGCCAGCCCGTCCGCGGACCAGGCCTGACGCGCGGCCCCCGGCCGCCCGTCCCCTCATGAGGCGGCCCGCGCCGGGCGGCCGTGCAGAATGGCGGGGTGCGGCTCGAAGCGATCACCTGGGAACGGCTCACCGACGCGCTCGCCGAGCGGCTGGTCGCGATGCCGGCGAAGGACGGGAGCCCGTGGCTGCGGGTGGCCGTCGACGGGGCTCCCGCCGCGTCGCCCGGTGAGCTGGCCGCCCGGCTCGCCGAGGAGCTGCGGCTGCGGGGGCGGGCGGTGCACAAGGCCGGCACCTTCGGCTTTCTGCGCCCCGCCTCGCTGCGGCTCGAATACGGCCGGGAGGATCCCGACGCCTACCACGACGAGTGGTTCGACCGGCAGGCGCTGTGGCGCGAGATCTTCCAGCCGCTGGAGCCGGGCGGCACCGGGCGGGTGCTCCCGGACCTGTGGGATCCGGTGGCGGACCGGGCGACCCGCAGTGCGTACGTGGAGCTGCCGCCCGGCGGCGTCCTGCTGTTGCACGGTCCCCTGCTGCTCGGTCACTGGTTTCCCTTCGATCTCTCGGTCCACCTGAAGCTGTCGCCGGCCGCGCTCGCCCGCCGCACCCCGGAGGACGAGCGCTGGACACTGCCCGCCTTCGCGCGCTACGAGGCCGAGACCCGGCCCGAGGAGGCGGCCGATGTGGTCGTACGGGCCGACGATCCCCGCCGGCCGGCCTGGAGCGGACCGGAGTGAGCGTCCGCGGCGTCCGAAGTGGCCTTCCCGGCACGCGGGTTCGTCCTCGTCGGGCGGCCGCTCCCAGACGGGCTGCCGAAGCAACTCATGGGCGCCGCAGCCCTCTTGTGAAAGCGCCGGATATCTCGCGGCCCCGGACATCTCTCTCCCCCTCCCCGGGCGGCCCGACGGCCGTCCCCCGCTGTAGAAACCGTACGGCCGACCACTGACAATCGACCGTGGAGACGCCGGGCGCGGACCGCTGACCGGCGCCTGCGGGACGGCGGTTAGCGTGGCCCCGTGACGACTTCATTCCCTGCATCCGACGAGCCCGACGCGCTGCCCGGCAGCCAGGGCCCCACCGCCACCGTGGAGGCCCGGCCGCGCTCGGTCGGCGCCGTGAAGATGACCTATGCGCCGGACCCTGACGGCGACCCGGACCCCGGCGAGATCGTGTGGACCTGGGTGCCCTACGAGGAGAACGACGGCCGGGGCAAGGACCGCCCGGTGCTGGTCGTCGCCCGGGAGGCGGGCGGCACGCTGCTGGCCGTGCAGCTGTCCAGCAAGCGCCACAACAACGACCGGGAGTGGGTCCCGATAGGGGCCGGCCCGTGGGACCGCGCGGGGCGCGACTCATGGGTCGCCGTGGACCGGGTGCTGCGGGTGCACCCGGCCGGGATGCGGCGCGAGGCCTGCGCCCTGGACCGGGGCCGTTTCAACCTGGTCGGCAACCGGCTGCGCGAGCGCTACGGCTGGCGCTGACGGGCCGGTGGCGGGGTCTCAGGCGGCCGCCAGGGCCAGCAGCTTGGTGACGGTGTTCCAGTTACGGGCGGTGGCAGTGACCCCCAGCGGTGCGCGGCTCACCGCGTCGGCCAGCTTGGAGCGGCCGATGCCGCCGGGGCACCACAGATACAGTTCGCGCCCGATCAGCCGGTACTGATCGGGCGTGAACGCGGCCGGGTCGAGTGCGTCGAGCCGGGAGGTGTCGGCCGGCACCGCCGACAGGAACGTGACATGGAGGCTCTTGGGCTCCGGCACGGCCTGCGGAAACGGGTTCGCGGCGACGGCGGCGGCCAGCTCGGTACCGGTCCGGACGATCACCGGCACCGTCAGACCGAGGTCGGCGGCGATCCGGTCATGGATCACCCGGGCCGTCTCCTGGGGCGGTGTACCGGGGTCGGCGAAGACGATATTGCCGGTCTGGAGCAGGACCGAGACGTCCTGGTAGCCCAGCGACTCGGCCAGCTCCAGCTGCTTCGCCTTGGGGAAGGAGTTGTGGCCGCCGACGTTGATGCCGCGGAGCAGAGCGATCTGACGGGACATGACGCTGCCTTCATGGGAGCCGGCCTCGGCGAGGCCGGACGACGGTCGGGATCAGAAGAGCGGGGCGGGCAGCACACCTTCCAGGGCCAGCAGCAGGCGCTTGGTCTCCAGGCCGCCGCCGAAGCCGCCGATCCCGCCGTCACTGGCCACGACCCGGTGGCAGGGGACGACGACCGGCAGCGGATTGGAACCCATCGCCGCGCCCACGGCACGGGCGGCGCCCGGCTCCCCGACCCGGTCGGCGAGGTCCTGATAGCCGACGACGCTGCCATAGGGGACGCCGTCGGCCAGCGCGTGCAGGACCCGGGCATTGAAGCCGGCGGACAGCGACCAGTCCAGGGGGACGGTGAAGGACCGCAGCTCCCCGGCGAAGTAGGCGGTCAGCTCGGCGGTGGCCGTCGTCAGATGAGGTATCTCCGCGAGGGGCGGTCCGCCGAAGAACTGCTCCAGACGGGCCAGCGCACCGCGGGTCGTCCGCTCATCGGCATGGAAGACGACCTGGACCAGGCCCTCCCGGGTCGCGGCGAGCAGCAGCGGGCCGATGGGGGTCGTCAGCCCTCCCCAGGCCCAGTCGCGCCGCGCCGCCGCGTCCGGTGCCGCGTCCGGTGGTGTCGCCGGACCGGAATCCTGCTCTTCATACGTCACCTGATCAGGGTAGGACGCACCACTGACAACGCGACGGGGAACGGACCGGCGCCCGGCGCCGCACGCCCCGTCCCGTCGGCCACTCAGCCGTCGTCGTGCTTCTCCAGGGCGTCCCGCACCACGTCGGGCTTGTTGGTGATGATCCCGTCGACGCCCAGACCGGCGGCCTTCACCGCGACTGCCGGGTCGTCGACGGTCCAGGTGTACAGGTCCAGCGCCTTGCGGTGCGGGCCGCGCAGACCGTGCACGGCGGCGACGTACTCCCGGGTGACCGCCGTGTGGACGGGATTGATCTGGTCGCAGTACTTCGCGAACTTCGGGAGGTCGGCGACCGAGGGATTGCCGAGGAAGCCCGTCTTGATGTCCGACCGGAGGCTGTGCACGGTCTTGATGGCGTCGGCGTTGAAGCTCTGGATGATCAGACGGCGCTTCACGTGCCCCTTGTCCAGCCAGCCCGCGCGGCGCAGCTCCGTGAGGGTCTGGAGCTCGATGCCCGGGTAGAGCTCCGGCGACTTGAGCTCCATCAGGAGGCTCTGGTCGTTGTGCTCGACCTCATCCATGTAGTCCTCCAGGGTCGGCACCCGCTCCCCCCGGAACTTCGGCCCGAACCAGCTGCCCGCGTCCAGCTTCTCGATCTCGTCGAGGGTGAAGTCCGAGACGTTCCAGGGCGAGCGCCCGGGGAAGACCTGCTCGACGTTCGTCGTCCGGGCGAGCGAGTTGTCATGGAGGATGACCAGCTCGCCGTCCTTGGTGCGCTGTACGTCGTTCTCGACCCACTCGATACCGAGCCGGTCGGCCGCGTCGATCGCGGCGAGGGTGTTCTCGGGCGCGTACGACGAGGCGCCGCGGTGGGCGACCGTCAGCGGTGCGTGTCCGGCCGGCGCGGCCTGGGCGGCGGCCGGGGAGAGGGCGAGCGTGGACAGACCCATGAGCGCACCGGAGACAACGGTGGCGACGGGGCGAATACGCATACGGGCTCCTCGTGACGTCGTGGACGTGAGCTGACGTGAAGTGACGTGAACCGGGTCGGACGGACAGAGGCTCGCAGCCGGGCCGTAGCGGGAGACGGTCGTGTGGTGTCCGGGACCTGAACGAGACGTGGCCGGTGTGCCGTTCTGGAGCAGCGCGCAGTTGCAGGATGCCCGGATCAGCCCTGCCACAGACGTACGCTCCGCCGTCGTCCAACTTGCCGGAGGCGCGGCATCCGCGCATCTTGGCCGATGATGCGTCACCCCTCGTGCTTCTGACCGGTTTTGGTCGAACAGCTCGCTGGACGGACCGGCGCGGCGGGCTCCGGGCACGGGCGCGACGCGCTCACGGACCTGCCTCCGGCCGGGAAGAAGGGGGAGTCCCGGGGACGCAGAGGGCACGTCCCGCACGGCGTCCCGCGTGCGCCCTGATTCCGCGGCGGCCCCGGCCCGCCGGGTACCGCCACCTGACTGCCCCGCGCCGCCGCTCAGCACCGCGCCGCCCCGCGCTCGCCGCCGTCCCGCCGCGTCGCCCGGCCGCCCCACCGCCCGACGCCCGGCGGCGAACGCCCCGCGCCCGCCGCGGGCACCGGCCGCCCCCGCGGTAAAGCCGCAGGTCGGGGCATTGGCCACGTCGGTTGTCAGTGCTGGGTCGTACGGTGGATCCCATGCGGCCCGTATCAAAGATCGAACGCACGGTGGCGCCCTTCGAGGTCGTCAGCCCCTACCAGCCCAATGGCGACCAGCCGGCGGCCATCGCCGAGCTGGAGCGGCGCATCCGCGGGGGTGAGAAGGACGTCGTCCTGCTGGGTGCGACCGGCACCGGCAAGTCGGCGACCACCGCGTGGATGATCGAGAAGCTGCAACGCCCCACACTCGTGATGGCGCCCAACAAGACCCTCGCGGCCCAGCTCGCCAACGAATTCCGCGAGCTGCTGCCCAACAACGCCGTCGAGTACTTCGTCTCCTACTACGACTACTACCAGCCCGAGGCGTACGTCCCGCAGTCCGATACGTACATCGAGAAGGACTCCTCCATCAACGAGGAGGTCGAACGGCTGCGCCACTCCGCGACGAATTCGCTGCTCACCCGGCGTGACGTCGTCGTGGTCGCCTCGGTGTCCTGCATCTACGGTCTGGGCACCCCGCAGGAGTACGTGGACCGGATGGTGCCGCTGAAGGTCGGCGACGAGATCGACCGCGACCAGCTGCTGCGCCGCTTCGTCGACATCCAGTACACCCGCAACGACGTGGCCTTCACCCGTGGCACCTTCCGGGTGCGCGGCGACACCATCGAGATCTTCCCGGTCTACGAAGAGCTGGCCGTGCGGATCGAGATGTTCGGCGACGAGATCGAGGCGCTGTCCACCCTGCACCCGCTCACCGGCGAGGTGATCAGCGACGACCGGGAGCTGTACATCTTCCCGGCCAGCCACTACATCGCCGGCCCCGAGCGCATGGAGAAGGCCATCGCCGGGATCGAGGCGGAGCTGGCGGACAGCCTCGCCACGATGGAGAAGCAGGGCAAGCATCTGGAGGCCCAGCGGCTGCGGATGCGCACCACGTACGACATCGAGATGATGCGGCAGATCGGCTCCTGCTCGGGCATCGAGAACTATTCGATGCACATGGACGGCCGTGAACCCGGCTCCGCGCCCAACACCCTCATCGACTACTTCCCCGACGACTTCCTCCTGGTCATCGACGAGTCGCATGTGACCGTCCCGCAGATCGGCGCCATGTACGAGGGCGACGCCTCGCGTAAGCGGACCCTGGTCGAGCACGGCTTCCGGCTGCCGTCCGCCCTGGACAACCGGCCGCTGAAGTGGGAAGAGTTCCTGGAGCGCATCGGCCAGACCGTCTATCTGTCCGCGACCCCGGGCTCGTACGAGCTCGCCCGGGGCGACGGCTTCGTGGAGCAGATCATCCGCCCGACCGGCCTGGTCGACCCGGAGGTGGTGGTCAAGCCCACCGACGGGCAGATCGACGACCTGGTGCACGAGATCCGTACGCGCACGGACAAGAACGAGCGCGTCCTGGTCACCACCCTCACCAAGAAGATGGCCGAGGACCTCACGGACTACTTCCTCGAGCTCGGTATCCAGGTCCGCTATCTGCACAGCGACGTGGACACCCTGCGCCGGGTGGAGCTGCTGCGGGAGCTGCGATCGGGTGAGTACGACGTCCTGGTGGGCATCAACCTGCTGCGGGAGGGCCTCGACCTCCCCGAGGTCTCCCTGGTGGCCATTCTGGACGCCGACAAGGAGGGCTTCCTGCGCTCCGGTTCGGCGCTCATCCAGACCATCGGACGCGCGGCACGCAACGTCTCCGGACAGGTGCACATGTACGCCGACAAGGTCACCCGGGCGATGGAGAAGGCCATCGATGAGACCAACCGCCGCCGGGAGAAGCAGCTGGCGTACAACAAGGAGAACGGCATCGACCCGCAGCCGCTCCGCAAGAAGATCGGCGACATCGTCGCCACCCTCGCCCGCGAGGAGATCGACACCCAGGAGCTGCTGGGCACGGGCTACCGCAAGGGCTCCGAGGGCAAGGACGCCAAGGGCAAGGCACCGGTCCCGGCGCTCGGTGCCAAGGGCGCGAAGGGCAAGGGCGGCAAGGCCGGCGCGGAGCTGACGGACCGTCCCGCCGCCGAACTGGCCGCGCTCATCGAGGAGATGACGGAGCGGATGCGTGCCGCCGCGGCGGAGCTCCAGTTCGAGGTCGCCGCCCGGCTGCGCGACGAGGTGGGTGAACTGAAGAAGGAGCTGCGGCAAATGAGGGAGGCCGGGGTGAAGTAGAGGCGGCAGGCGTGCGCTGAGGGGGAGGTCGGGGACGTACGCGGCCGGGCCGTCCGGGTGGCGGGCCGCACCGGCCAGGGGCGGGTATCGCCGCACGTGGGCGCGGTGTGCTCAGCGGACCGGTGTGTTGCAGAAGCGCCACAAAACGCGGGCCTTGTGCGTGCCCGGCCCGCCGCCGTGCATAGGGTCGAAGGGCCGCCGGAAAGCTGGGCGGGGACAGTACGAGAGAGGGGACGGCGCGTGTCGGTCAATTTGTCCAAGGGGCAGGGCATCAGCCTGCAGAAGTCCGACGGAGGAGCCCTGACCGCGGTGCGGATGGGGCTGGGGTGGCGCTCGGCGCCGCGCCGTGGCCTGTTCGGGCGGCGGACCAGCGAGATCGACCTGGATGCCTCGGCGGTGCTGTTCGCCGACAAGAAGCCGATAGACGTCGTCTTCTTCCAGCATCTGGTCAGCGATGACGGCGCGGTCCGGCACACCGGCGACAACCTGGTCGGCGGCGCGGGCCAGGGTGGCGACGACGAGGCGATCCTGGTCGACCTGGCGCGGGTCCCGGTGCACATCGACCAGATCGTGTTCACCGTCAACTCCTTCACCGGCCAGACCTTCGCCGAGGTGCAGGACGCCTTCTGCCGTCTGGTGGACGAGTCCACCGGCCAGGAGCTGGCCCGCTACACCCTCACGGGCGGCGGCGACTACACCGCACAGGTCATGTCCAAGGTGCACCGCACCGGCAGCGGCTGGCAGATGACCGCCATCGGCGAGCCCTGTGTCGGCCGCACCTTCCAGGACCTCGTGCCGGCGATCGTGCCGCACCTGTAGCCACCACCGTCGTGGCAGCGCGCACCGGGCCGCGCCGCCGCTCCGGGCCCGCGCCCGGCGTCCGGCCCGGGGAACGCCATCACTACCAGGGGGAACAACGATGACGGCCGAGCTGGTCCGGGGGCAGAACCATCCACTGGACCGGACACGGGTGGAGATCCGGGTGGCGGCGGGCGGCCCCGTCGTGGCCGGGGTGACCCTCGGCGACGAGCAGGGCAGGCTCTCCGGCGTCGAGGCGGTGGCCCACCCGGGCGCGCCCCGCCGCACCGGCATCGAGGTTCCCCGCCAGGCGGCCGCCGAGCACCGCATCGCGGTCGATCTCGACGCGCTGCCCGCCGCCGTCCACCGGGTGAGCGTGCTGCTGGCGCTGCCCAGCGGGATCGGCGGGCTGACCGCCTTCGGCGCCGCCGCCGCACCCGCCGTCACGGTCACCGGCCTCGACGGCACCGGCATCGTCCGCTACCCGATCACCGGCCTGGGCGCCGAGTCCGCCGTCGTCGCCGTGGAGCTCTACCGCAGGCAGGACGCCTGGAAGGTGCGCGCCGTGGGCCAGGGCTACGCCGGTGGCCTCCCGGCGATGCTGCGGGACCAGGGGCTGTCGCAGGCGGCGGAGCTGGCCGCGGAGATCGAGGAAGCGGTCGGCCGGGGGCAGGCCCGTGCGGTCCCCGCCCCCATGACGGCCGGCCGGTCCGAACGCCCCGGCACCGGCCCGGCCGCCGCGCCCGCCCAGGACCGGCCGTCCCCCGCACCCCCCACAGCAGCTGACGGCCCGACACCTTCCGGGGCCGGGGCGGGAACCGGTGCCGGGACTGAAGCCGTATCCGGGACCGGAACCGCATCCGGTCCCCGCCCCGGTCCCGGAACCGCATCCGGTCCCCGCCCCGGCTCCGGAACCGCAGCCGGCCCCGGGACCGGCGTAGGCGCGAAGTCCGCCGCCGGCCCGAAGGCCGGAGACCTGCCGCCCACCTCGGCGGACGGCGGCCCCATCGACTACCGGCACCCCCGCCGCCGCAGCACACCCGCCCCGGCCGCCCCCGCCCCGTCTTCCCCGCGCCCGGCCGGCCCGTCCCCCTCGGCCACGGGTCCGACCGCACCGGACGGCTCCCCGCTGCCGGTCGCCGGTGACGCCGCCGGCTGGAGCATGGACGAGCGGCTCTACAACCAGGTCTGGGGCATGTTCGAGGATCTGGCGCGCTCGGTCGCCGCGTACCGCAGCGCCGCCGACTTCGCCGAGACCCGCCTGGAGCAGGAGCTCGACCGGGCCCTCGCCGACCCGCGCGCCCGGCTCGGCACGGCGGGCGACGCCGCGCGCGCCACCGCCCGCGACAAGCACGCCACCCTCGTCACCCAGGCCCGCGCCGCCCTCGACCGCGACCTCGCGCAGCTGACAGCCGAGTCGGAGGTCGTGGAGCCCGCGCTGCCGCCCGCCTTCGCCCGTTGGGACAACCCCGTATGGCAGGGCTACCACGTCCCGCTGGAGCGCCCGATGGCGCTGCGCCTGGGCGATCTGCACCTCCCGGAAGTCCTGGACCTGCGTATCCCCATGCTGGTGCGGCTGCCGCTGGAGCGCGGGCTGTGGATCGACAGCGGGCCCGACAGCTACGGCCGCGGCGGTCCCGGCCCCGAGCGGGACATCGGCCGGCGGGAGCTGCCCGGTGCGCTCACGGACGGGGCGCCGGACGGGGCCGAGCTGCGCCGCCTGGCCATGGAGTCGGCCGTCGCGATCGCCGCCCGGCTGCTCGCCATCCACCCCGCCGGTGAGTTCGCGGTCCAGGTCATCGACCCGGCCGGGGCCGCCGCGCCCGCGCTGGCGCCGCTGGTGGAGAGCGGCGCCCTGCCCGCCTACCCGCTGCCCGGCGCCAAGGGTGTGGCGGCGGTCCTGGAGGAGCTGACCCGGCGGGTGGAGCTCGTCCAGATGGCCGTCCGCCATCGCGCCGCGGACGCGCTGCCGGTGGATCTCGACACCGCCGAGCAGCTGCTGATCGTGCATGACTTCCCGCACGGCTTCGATGACCGTGCCCTCACCCGGCTCCGCTATCTGGCCGACGAGGGGCCGGCGGTCGGGGTGCATCTGATGCTGGTCGCCGACCGCGCCCAGAGCCGGGAGTACGGCCCGGTCCTGGATCCGCTGTGGCGTTCCCTGCTGCGTCTCACTCCGGTGCCCGATGCGCACCTCGCCGACCCCTGGGTCGGCCATGCCTGGACGTACGAGCCGCCGCTCGCTCCGCCGGGCAGCCAGGTGGTGCGTCAGGTGCTGGGTCGGCTCGCTGCGGCCCGCCGGGCCTCCTGACCAGCCATTTTACCTTTTTCTTTACTATTCATTGGTCTTCCTTTACGCTTCTTTGTGCGGAGGGGAGTATTCCCACCACGACGTACCCGTCATCACGGATTGCGAGTGTGACGAGATCCCGGGGCGTCGGTCCCGTCCCTCTTCGGGCGGACGGGGCGGAAGAGACCTCCGGCAGCGACGACGCTGTAAGTGCCGTACGACTCTGCCGGAGGAGCAGTGGACGTTTCCCTGAACCTGTGGGTGCTGACCATCCTTGGTCTCTGCGCCCTGATCGCCGCCGACTTCTTCATCGGCGGCCGCAAACCACACGAGGTCTCCCTCAAGGAGGCCGGAATCTGGACCGGTGTCTGGATCGCCCTCGCCGCGCTGTTCGGCGTCGGGCTGCTGCTGTTCGGCGGCACCGCACCGGCCGGTGAGTTCTTCGCCGGATTCATCACCGAGAAGTCCCTGAGCGTCGACAACCTCTTCGTCTTCGTGCTGATCATGGCGAAGTTCGCGGTCCCGGCGATCTACCAGCAGCGGGTGCTGATGGTGGGTGTGCTGATCGCGCTGGTGCTGCGGGCCGGCTTCATCGGTGCGGGCGCCGCGATCATCGCCAACTTCTCCTGGATCTTCTACCTCTTCGGCGCGTTCCTCATCTGGACCGCCTGGAAGCTCATCAAGGAGGCGCGCGCCGACCAGGAGGACGAGGAGTTCGAGGAGAACCGCTTCCTGAAGTTGGTCGAGAAGCGCTTCCCGTCGACCGACAAGTACCACGGCACCAAGCTGTTCATCGTCGAGAACGGCAAGCGGCTGATGACGCCGATGCTGATCGTCATGCTGGCGATCGGTACCACCGACGTCCTCTTCGCCCTGGACTCCATCCCGGCGATCTTCGGCCTCACCCAGGACCCGTACATCGTCTTCACCGCCAACGCCTTCGCCCTGATGGGTCTGCGGCAGCTGTACTTCCTGATCGGCGGACTGCTCAAGAAGCTGGTCCACCTCTCGTACGGCCTGTCGGTCATCCTGGGCTTCATCGGCGTGAAGCTGGTGCTGCACGCCCTCCACGAGTCCGGCGTGCCGGTCCCGGAGATCAGCATTCCGGTCTCGCTGGGCGTGATCTGCGCAGTCCTGGTCATCACGACCCTCACCAGCCTGCGAGCCTCGAAGAAGCAGGCCGCGGCCGAGGCCACGGCCAAGGAGCGCATAGACGCTTAAGGCCGGCACCCAGGCCCCGGAAGAGCGTCGACGGCGCCCGGTTCCCGCTCCCTCCAGGGGCGGGGCCGGGCGCCGTCGCCGTGTACGGGTCAGCGCCTGTCAGTACGTCACCGTGATCCGCCGCGCCACCCGTGCTACCAGCCGCGCTTGCGCCACTCCGCGAGCTGCGGGCGCTCCGCGCCGAGCGTGGTGTCGTTGCCGTGGCCGGGATACACCCAGGTCTCGTCGGGCAGTTCGCCGAAGAGCTTGTGTTCCACGTCGTCGATGAGACGGGCGAAGTTCTCGGCGCTGCCGAAGGTGTTGCCGACGCCGCCGGGGAACAGGCAGTCCCCGGTGAACAGATGCGGGGCGCCGTGCGGGTCGTCGTAGACCAGCGCGATACTGCCCGGGGTGTGCCCGACCAGGTGGCGCGCGGTCAGTTCGACCCGGCCGACGGTGAGGGTGTCGCCGTCCTCGACCGGCACATCCGTGGGGACGGGAATGCCCTCCGCGTCGTACCGCCCCGCGTAGGTCCGCGCGCCCGTCGCCTCGACGACCTCGCGCAGCGCGCCCCAGTGGTCACCGTGCCGGTGGGTGGTGACCACGGAGGCGATACCGCTGTCGCCGATCAGCGAGAGGAGGGTGTGCGGTTCGGCGGCCGCGTCGATCAGCAGCTGCTCATCGGTCGCCCGGCACCGCAGCACATAGGCGTTGTTGTTCATCGGACCGACCGCGACCTTGGAAATCATCAGGTCGGTCAGCTCGTGCACGTCGGCCGGTCCGCCGACCTTCACTGCTCCGCTGTAGCCCATGGGACCACTCTAAAGCGGCGGTACGGCGGGCAGTACGCAGCCGTGGCTGTCCAGTTTGGCGTGGTCGCCGCGGCCGGTGAGCCAGCCGACCAGGTCGGCCGCGGAGCCCGTCACCACCAGGGGGGCGGCCGCGGCGTCCGGCCCGGTGGCCGTGCGGCCGGTGCGCCACCGGCGGCCGTCGTCGGCGCGCAGCTCCAGCGGGGGCAGGTCCGGGTGCCCGGCGAATTTGATCGCGGACAGGAAGTCCAGCTCACGGTCGATGAACGCGGGGGACAGCTGGTCGACGGTGTGGCCGACGCCGAGGTCGACATGGTGCAGTTCGAGCTCGGCCAGCCGGCGCAGCGGCAGCCGGTCGGCCCGCTCGACGACGCCGTTGCGCATCTCGACCTCGAACGCCCGCCGGGCCTCCGGCAGCTCCTCCATCGCCGCGTCGAAGCGCGCTGCGGTCTCCCGGAGATCCTCCAGCTGCGCCGCCAGCGGCCGGTCCGCGCCCTGCTCGATATCGCGCTCGCGCGCCTCGGCGCTGGCGTACATCGGGGTCCGTACGTCCGTACGCGCCCAGGTGAGGAGGTTGCCCAGCGCGTCCGCGTTGCGCGCCAGATGGGCGAGGACATGGCCGCGGGTCCAGCCGGGGAGCAGCGACGGCTCGCCGATCGCCGCGTCGTCGAGCTTGCTCACCGAGACCAGGAGCCGGTCGGTGGCCTCGCGGACGGCTGCCACATCGTGCGGGAAGTCAGACGGGGTGAGGGTCATGGTGCGACGCTAGCGCTGTCCGGGCGGCTGTGGGAGTCGGTCGACGCCGGTCGGGGCGTACGCGGGCGGGGCGGGGAGCGCGTATCAGCCGAACGGGAGGGCTGGTCCGCGCCACCCGCCCCGCGGGTCAGGCCACCGCGCCGTCCGGTGTGCCGAACCAGCTGCGGAGCGCCGTGGCCAGCTCGTCCCGGGTGTCCGGGCCGCCGGAGTCCGCCGCCCAGGCGGTGCAGCCGTCCGGCCGCACCAGCAGTCCGGTCAGGCCGGGCCGCCCGGGGCAGCCCACGGTGACCACCCGCACCCGGTCGCCGTACCCCGCGGCGGCAGCCCGCACCCCGGCGTCCTCGGCGAGATCGAGCAACAGCCCGCGCCCGTCGTGCAGATGGCCGGCGAGCCGGGTGCCGTCGGAGAGCTCCAGGTCCGGGGCGCTGCGGCCGGTCAGCGGATGGCCGCCGGGCAGGTCGTAGCGCTGGCCGACCCCGGAGATCTTCTTGGCGAAGAAGGTGGTGGCGGTGACGGTCCCGGTCAGTTCCGCGAGCACCCCGCGCAGCGCCCGCGCATGCGACTCCGGCCGCATCAGGGCCACTTGGGCCCGGGTCCACTCCAGCACCCAAGCACCCAGGGGGTGCCGTTCGGCGGTGTACGTGTCGAGCAGTCCCTCCGGCGCCCGGCCGCGTACCGTGGCGGCCAGCTTCCAGCCGAGGTTCATCCCGTCACCGATACCGAGATTCAGCCCCTGGCCGCCGAACGGCGAGTGCACATGGGCCGCGTCACCGGCCAGTAGTACCCGCCCGGAGCGGTAGTCCGGTACCTGGCGCGCGTTGTCCGTGAACCGGGTCGCCGAGAGCACCTTGTGGATCCTGACGTCCGGCACCCCGGACACCTTGCGCAGGGACTCCTCCAACTCCTCGGCGGTGACGGGGGCTTCACGGTCCGCGGGCGGCCCGTCGAATTCCACTTGACCGACCCCGCCTTGATCGTCGTGTCCACTTCGGTCAGCCGCTCCAGGACGATGACCGGTATCTCTGCCAGTGCGAGTTCGCAGGCGAGCATCAGCCCCACCGGGCCGCCCCCCGCCACCACTACGTCCGCGCCGTCCGGGAGCGCGGCCCGGAGGAGTCGCCCCTCGCCGCGCTGCGCCGGCGGGTGCTCGCCCTGCTGGCGGAGCGGCATCCGCTGGGCGGGGTGGGGGAGGGGTCCGAGCACTTCTGGCGCACGGTGCTGGACTCCCCGGCGCTGCGGGCGCGGGGACGGGAGGCGGTCGAGGAGATGGAGGGCGTGCTCGCCGCACTGCTCGCCGAGGCCGCGGGGGGCGACGCGGAGCGGCCCGGTCATGAGGCACGGCTGGGCGCGGCGCTGACCGTCGCGGCGATCCGGGTGGCATACGTCGACACCGCGTCCCGGCAGCTCGGGGGTGACCCGGTGGACGAGGTGGCCGTTGAGCAGGCGGAGGTGCTGCGGCGGACGTTCGATGCGCTGGAGCGGGCGCTGCCGGGCTTTGCTTGACGGGGGCGTTTCCGCAGCGTATGGGCGTGTGGCGGGGCGGGAAGATTGTGCGGCCGCCACACGTTCGGGTGAAGAGGACTTGCGAGTCCGGCAAATCGAATGCGCGTGCTATAAGCTCGTGTGTGGCATCCCAAAGACAGTGCCGCGGCGGGCCCCTACCCTGGGGCGGGGCTCCGCTCGCTCCGCCGCCCCTGCTCACTCCGAGCGGCGGACGCAGAGCCGCGGCCCCCGCCCCCTTCAAGAAAGGTGCCGACCGGCGTGGCCGACCGTCTCATCGTCCGTGGCGCTCGCGAGCACAACCTCAAGAACGTCTCGCTCGACCTCCCCCGCGACTCCCTCATCGTCTTCACGGGGCTTTCCGGGTCGGGCAAGTCCTCGCTCGCCTTCGACACGATCTTCGCCGAGGGGCAGCGGCGCTATGTCGAGTCGCTCTCCTCCTATGCCCGGCAGTTCCTCGGGCAGATGGACAAGCCCGATGTGGACTTCATCGAGGGCCTGTCCCCCGCGGTGTCGATCGACCAGAAGTCGACCTCGCGCAACCCGCGCTCGACGGTCGGCACGATCACCGAGGTCTACGACTACCTCCGCCTGCTCTTCGCCCGGGTCGGCAAGCCGCACTGTCCCGAGTGCGGACGGCCGATCGCCCGGCAGTCGCCGCAGGCCATCGTCGACAAGGTGCTCGAACTCCCCGAGGGCAGTCGCTTCCAGGTGCTCTCCCCGCTGGTGCGCGAGCGCAAGGGTGAGTTCGTCGATCTCTTCTCCGACCTCCAGACCAAGGGCTACAGCCGGGCGCGGGTGGACGGGGAGACGATCCATCTCGCCGAGCCGCCGAAGCTGAAGAAGCAGGAGAAGCACACCATCGAGGTGGTCGTCGACCGCCTCACGGTCAAGGAGACCGCCAAGCGGCGGCTGACCGACTCCGTCGAGACGGCCCTCGGGCTCTCCGGGGGCATGGTCATCCTCGACTTCGTCGACCTGGACCCGGATGACCCGCAGCGCGAGCGGATGTACTCGGAGCATCTGTACTGCGCCTACGACGACCTCTCCTTCGAGGAGCTGGAGCCGCGCTCCTTCTCCTTCAACTCGCCCTTCGGCGCCTGCCCGGACTGCACCGGTATCGGTACCCGCATGGAGGTCGACCCCGAGCTGATCGTCCCCGACGAGGACCGCTCCCTCGACGAGGGCGCGATCCACCCCTGGTCGCACGGGCACACCAAGGAGTACTTCGGGCGCCTGGTCGGTGCGCTGGCGGATGCCCTCGGGTTCCGTACGGACATCCCGTGGGCCGGGCTGCCGGCCCGCGCCAAGAAGGCCCTGCTCCAGGGTCACAAGACCCAGATCGAGGTGCGCTACCGCAATCGGTACGGCCGCGAGCGGGCCTACACCACCCCCTTCGAGGGCGCCCTCCCGTTCGTCAAGCGGCGGCACTCCGAGGCGGAGAGCGACAGCAGCCGGGAGCGCTTCGAGGGCTATATGCGCGAGGTGCCCTGCCCGACCTGTGAAGGCACCCGGCTCAAGCCGATCGTGCTCGCCGTCACGGTCCAGCAGAAGTCGATCGCCGATGTCGCGGCCATGTCGATCAGCGACTGTGCCGACTTCCTGCGGGAGATGAAGCTCACCGCGCGCGAGAAGAAGATCGCCGAGCGGGTCCTCAAGGAGGTCAACGAGCGGCTGAAGTTCCTGGTCGACGTCGGCCTGGACTACCTCTCGCTGAACCGCGCGGCCGGCACCCTTTCCGGCGGTGAGGCCCAGCGCATCCGCCTCGCCACCCAGATCGGCTCCGGCCTGGTGGGCGTGCTCTACGTCCTCGACGAACCCTCGATCGGACTGCACCAGCGCGACAACCACCGGCTGATCGAGACCCTGGTGCGGCTGCGCGACATGGGCAACACCCTGATCGTCGTGGAGCACGACGAGGACACCATCAAGGTCGCCGACTGGGTCGTGGACATCGGCCCGGGCGCGGGTGAGCACGGCGGCAAGGTCGTGCACAGCGGCCCGATGAAGCAGCTGCTGGCCAACAAGGACTCGGTCACCGGCCAGTATCTGTCCGGCAAGAAGGCCATCGCGACCCCGGACATCCGGCGGCCCGCCGACCCGGCGCGGCAGCTGACGGTGCACGGCGCGAAGGAGAACAACCTCCGCGACATCGACGTCTCCTTCCCGCTGGGGGTGTTCTCCGCGGTCACCGGAGTCTCCGGCTCCGGCAAGTCGACGCTGGTCAACGACATCCTCTACACCCACCTCGCGCGCGAGCTGAACGGCGCCAAGTCGGTGCCGGGCCGGCACACCCGGGTCGCCGGGGACGATCTGGTGGACAAGGTCGTGCATGTCGACCAGTCGCCGATCGGCCGTACCCCCCGCTCCAACCCGGCCACCTACACCGGTGTCTTCGATCATGTCCGCAAGCTCTTCGCGGAGACGATGGAGGCCAAGGTCCGCGGCTATCTGCCGGGCCGCTTCTCCTTCAACGTCAAGGGCGGCCGCTGCGAGAACTGCTCCGGCGACGGCACCATCAAGATCGAGATGAACTTCCTGCCGGATGTGTATGTGCCGTGCGAGGTCTGCCACGGGGCGCGCTACAACCGCGAGACGCTGGAGGTCCACTACAAGGGCAAGTCCATCGCCGAGGTGCTGGACATGCCCATCGAGGAGGCCCTGAGCTTCTTCGAGGCGGTGCCGACCATCGCCCGGCATCTCAAGACGCTCAACGAGGTCGGCCTCGGCTATGTCCGGCTCGGGCAGTCCGCGCCGACGCTCTCCGGCGGCGAGGCGCAGCGCGTCAAGCTGGCCAGCGAGCTCCAGAAGCGTTCCACGGGCAGCACGGTTTATGTCCTCGACGAGCCGACCACCGGTCTGCACTTCGATGACATCAGCAAGCTGATCAATGTGCTGGCCGGCCTGGTCGACAAGGGCAACACGGTGATCGTCATCGAGCACAACCTCGATGTGATCAAGACCGCCGACTGGGTCATCGACATGGGCCCCGAGGGCGGCAACGGCGGCGGCCTGGTCGTCGCCGAAGGCACCCCGGAGGACATCGCGTCCATCCCGGCCAGCCACACCGGCAAGTTCCTGCGGGAGATCCTCGGCGACCGCGTCAGCGACGCCGCACCGGTGAAGGCCTCCGCCAAGAAGCCGGTGGCCAAGAAGGCCGTGGCGAAGAAGACCGCAGCAAAGAAGACCGCGGCCAAGAAGACCACGGCGCGGGCCCGTCGGTCCTCCTGACACCCACGAGCCGTGCCTGCCGGGCCGTCACCGCTCTCCGTACGACGGGGGGCGATGGCGGCCCGTCGTGGTGGCGCCCGTCGTGGTGACGGGCCGGGCCCAGCGGTGCGCCGGGGGCCCGGCGGCCCGTACGCCCCGCACCGGAGCGGGCCTCCCCTCCACCGGCCTCCAACCCCCTCCTACGCCGCTACCTCCGCGGCGAACGGCGGTTCCGCGCCCGCTCGCGAGCAGGTGACGGCGGCCGCGCGGGCGGCGAAGCGCAGGATGTCGTGCCAGTCCTCGGTGCCGAGCGCGGCGACGGCGGTGCGGGAGAGGGCGTCGTGGGCGTCCAGCCGGTGCAGCAGCGCGGCGTTGACCGTGTCACCGGCGCCGATGGTGTCGACGACGGTGACCCGCTCGCCGGGCACCGTCAGCTCGCCGCCGCCTGGCGTCAGCACCGTCAGACCGTCCCCGCCATGGGTGAGAACGATCGCCGCGGGCCCTGCGGCCAGCCACTCCTTCGCCGCCGCGAGGACCGCGTCCCGGCCCCCGCCCGGTCCCTCGCCGGCCCCCGCCAGCCACAGCGCGTCCTCCTCGGAGAGCTTCAGCAGGGCGACGTCGGGGAGCCAGGAGCGGAAGCGGGCCCGGTAGGCGTCCGGGTCGGGGATCAGACCGGGCCGGACGTTGGGGTCGAGCGCCGTGAAGACCCCGCGCCCGGCCTCCCGGCGCAGCAGGGACTCATACGCACTCGCGCCCGGCTCCAGGACGAGCGAGCAGGTGCCCAGGGAGAGCGCCCGGACCGCGGCGGGCAGCGCCGGCGGCAGGGCGAAGAGCCGGTCGGCGGTGCCGTCGGCGTAGAAGCCGTAGCCGGCCGACCCGTCCGGGCTGATGTCCGCCACGGCAAGGGTGGTCGGCTCACTGCCGCGCTGCACCAGCGAGGTGTCCACGCCCCCTGCGCGCAGCCAGGCCAGCAGCGCCTCGCCGAACGCATCGGTCGAGATCCGGGAGCAGAAAGCGGCGGGCGAGCCCAGCCGCCCCAGCGCGACCGCGGTGTTGTACGGGCCGCCGCCACGCCGCGGCAGCAACGCCGGCAACGGGCCGCCCGGGGCGGGGGAGCCCCCGTCGGGGGCGGGCGGGAGTGCGGTCTGCGGGCTGGGGACGAGGTCGATCAGTGCCTCGCCGGCGACGACGATCACGGGGTGCGGTTCCTTTCCTGGGCGGCCGGACGGGCGGCCTGGGGTGCGGCCGGGCGGCCGGCCGGGGCGGGTTCGGGGCAGCCGCACGACGTACGGTGCACAAAGGTGCAGGGGAGACGGAGGGTGCGCGGGGGCCGGTCCGGCTCCGCCAGACGCTCCAGCAGCAGCCGGACCGCCGCCGCCCCGATGTCCTTGCTGGGCTGGGCGATCGCGGTCAGCCGGGGTGTGAACAGCTCCGCCCACGAGAAGTCGTCGAAGCACGCCAGCGCGATGTCGTGGGGGACCGCCCGGCCCAGTTCGCGCAGCGCCCGCAGCGCGCCGATGGTCATCGCGTTGTTGGCGGTGATCAGCGCGGTGGGCGGTTTCGCCGAGGCGAGCAGCTGCCGGGTGGCGGCCTGGGCGCCCGCGGCCTCGGAGTTGCCGCCGGCGAGGAGCGCGGGCACGAACGGCAGCCCGCGGGCGCCGAGCCCGTCGCGGTAGCCCTCGACCCGCTCGGTCGTGGTGCTCAGCCCCGGGAGGCCGGCCACCAGTCCGATCCGGGTGTGCCCCAAGTCGGCCAGATGCTCGACCAGTTGACGCACCGGGCCGGTGTTCTCGGCGCACACCTGGTCGTGCGCGTCGCCGACCAGCCGGTCCAGGAAGACCGCCGGCACCGCGCGCCGGGCCAGATACTCCACCATCTCCGCGGGCTCCGCGGACGGCGCGACGATCACACCGTCCACCCGTCGCTCATGCAGCAGCTGGACGACCGTGCGCTCATGCCGGGGGTCGTCGTGCGGATCGGCGATCAGCAGGCTGTAGCCGGCCGCCAAGGCGCCGGCCTCGACGCCCTGGAGGATCTCGGTGAAGTACGGGTTGCTGATCGCGGAGACCGCGAGGCCGATCGAGCGGGTGCGGGAGGTGACCAGGGAACGGGCCAGGGTGTTGTGGGTGTAGCCGAGCTCGTCGATGGCGCCGAGCACCGCGGCGCGGGTGGCGGGGCGCACCGGCCGGGTCCCGTTCAGCACATGCGAGACCGTGGCGACCGAGACCCCGGCCCGCCGCGCCACATCCGTCATCGTCGTCATCCACTCTTCCTCCCGCGTGTGCGGCACCACGGCGGCGCCCCGGCTTCCCGGGCCTCGTCCCGCGAAGCCCCCACACTACGAGCGCCGACCTCAAACGTAAACGCTTACGTAAGCGTTTACGCTCCGGGGGTGCCCCGGTGCCCGACCCGGCGTCCGGCCCGGCCGGAAGCGGAACGATCTGCGCCGGTATCGTCGGGAGCCGCCGCCTCTGACCCCTGACCTCTGGAGCAGCCATGAGCCAGTCCCCCGACCGCCGAACCGTGCTGCGGGGGGCGGCGCTCGCCGGGGCCGCCGGCTTCGGGCTGGCCGCCTGCTCCTCGGGGGAGTCGGGCGCGAACGCCTCGGCGGTGCCCGAGGAGCCGGTCGACCTCGGGGCCGCCGCCGACGTGCCGGTCGGCGGCGCCAAGCTCTACCGCGAGGACCGGCTCGTCGTGTCGCAGCCCTCCAAGGGCACCTACAAGTGCTTCAGCGCCAAGTGCACGCACGCCGGCTGCATCCTGTCCGACGTCGAGAAGAAGGAAGGCAGCTGCCCCTGCCACGGCAGCCGCTTCGACGTCGCCACCGGCAAGGTCCTCCAGGGCCCGGCGACCGAGCCGCTGCCCGAGGTCCCGGTCAAGGCCAAGGACGGCAAGCTGATCGCGGGCTGAGGCGGCGGATCGCCGGCCCCGCGGGGCTCACCCCCAGTCCCAGGCGATGCCCAGTATCCCGGGCCGGACCCCCTGCTCCACGAGGTGCACGGCGCGGTGCCGTCCGCTGAGCGTCAGCTCCTGCTGACCGCTGCGCGGGGCGCCCGCGGAGGTCTGCGCGAAGCGGCGGCAGCGCACCGGCAGCGCCGCCTCGTCGAAGCGCACCTGGAGGACGTACTGGCCGCCGGCGAAGGTGAAGCCGCGCAGGTACTCGGTGCTCGGGCCGCCGCTGCCGTCCTCGAAGGCGTAGCCGAAGACATGGGTGTCACCGGCCCGCAGCCGGGCGTCGAAGAGCAGCTCGGCGACCACCACCCCGGTCTCGGCGTGCCCGCGGACCCGGCCCAGCCGGCAGTTCTCCGCGGCCCGCACCCGGACCCCGGACGTCTCGCAGCCCGACTCGCCCCGGTGGATGGCGACATAGCGGTCCACGCCGTCCCGGTGGGCCCGGACCACCTGGAGCGATTCGCGAGTGAGGAGCTCACGCCCGGGCCCGATGGCGACTCGCTCGTGGTGGCCGACGGTGTGCAGCCCGCCGTCCACGGGCGTCTCCAGCTCGGCGAACAGCTGCTGTAGCGCGGCGGCGGGCGCCACCAGGGAACGGTACGAGCGGGCGAGCGGCCGCTCGGCCTCCGGGCGGGCGGCGCCCTCCGGTACCAGCAGCCGGTGCAGCGAGTGCGCGGGCAGGTCCAAGACCTCCTCCAGGGCGCGCACCGCCCGCAGCGACTCGGGGCGCTGCGGCCGACGGGCGCCCTGCTGCCAGTAGCTCAGACTGGTCACGCCGATGGTGATGCCGCGCTGTGCGAGCTTGTGCTGGACGCGGGCGAGGGCGAGGCCGCGCTCGGTGAGCGCGGAGCGGAGCGCGAGGTGGAACGGACCGGTCCGGAGCAGCTGCGCCAGCTCGGCCGACTGCGGAGTGTTCTGTCCCATTGCCTCGCTCCTCCGGCGCGCGGGTGAACGTTCACAACCGGATCGCGCGCCGCACACTCTGCCTGTCCGTTCACCGCAGTACGCCGGGCACCGGCCGTTCACATCCGGGCCCGTCCGTCCACACCCCCATGTACTTCCGCATTGAAGCGTGTTGACCTGCCTGCGACAACACCTGATGCTCCTCAGCAGCATCCGGATGCGCTCCTCTCACCCCCTCACCCCCCATGTTCGGGAGGAACGCCATGACACGTGCACCCCACGCACGCCGTTCCCGCCGCAGAGGGCTGTCGGCCGCAGCGCTCACGACCGCCGCACTATCCCTGCTCACGGGCGTGACCGCCGCCTCGGCAGCGCCCCTCACGCCCCCGGCGCACACCCCCACCGCCGCGAAGGCGGCGGCCGCACCGCGCTTCGCCGCCAACCGCCTCGACATCGCCATGCAGGCCCAGGAGAACACCAACTGGTGCTGGGCCGCCTCCGGCAACACCATCGCGACCTGGTTCGGCAGGAACTACACCCAGAACCAGTTCTGCAACGCCGCCTTCAACCGCCAGCAGGGCAGCACCTGCCCCAACGACCAGGCCACCCTCGGTAATGTGCAGACCGCCCTCACCTGGATGGGCATCAACTCCGGTTCCTATGTGACCGGTTGGCTCCGCCCCGGCACCGTGCAGAGCGAGATCGACGCCCGCCGGCCGGTCGAGACCCGCATCCAGTGGTCCTCCGGCGGTGGCCATATGCACGTGGTCTATGGCTATGACACAGATCGAAACTGGATTTACTGGGGTGATCCCTGGGCGGCCAACTCCCGCTACAACTGGGGCGATTTCGACTACTACGTGAACGGAAGCTCCTTCTCCTGGACGCACTCCCTCTACCGGATAGGAGCCTGAGGCCATGACGAAGCGCACCGCCGTCCGCACCGCCCTCCGCGCCGTCGCCACAGGAGCGTTCGCGACCACCCTCCTCGGCCTCGCCCCGCAGGCCGCAGTGGCCGCGCCCGTCCCCACGCCCCAGGCCCCGGCCCGTGCGGTGGTCGCCGCTGCCCACGAAGCCGCCGCCGCCCCCGCGACGCTGGACACCCTCGCCCGTTTCTTCGCCGCCGACCGCAAGCGCGGTGGCGCACCGGCACTGGCCCCCGCGGCACAGGGTGCCCCGCGCATCGAGGGCGGCACGGTCCCCGTCTACCTCCTGTCACCGGACTTCGTACGCGGCCGGACCGCGGCCCCCGTGGCCCGTCTGGAGTTCCTCGCCAGCAAGGCCGTCGCCGCCGACGGCCGCACGGCCTCCGTATGGACCGTGCGGCAGGGCGCGGCCTGGAAGGTCGTCAACATCGCTGACGGCGACGACGAGGCCCGCTACACCGCGGCCGGGGCCGCGCGTGCCAAGGGCGGCACGGTCTTCCACGAGCCGCAGATCGACGCCTGGTACGTGCAGCGCGGCGACCGGATCGAGCCGCTGGACGCCGACGCCCGCAAGGCCGTCGGGGCGCATGGCACCACCGTCGCCGCCTACCGGAAGCGGGTGGCGAAGGCCTACGGGGACAAGCTGCCGGGCTCCGCGTACGACCGGCGCGGCGAGGCCGGCGGCTACGGGCCGGAGGCCGCGGCCGGCGCCAAGGAGCCCCAGGCCCAGGCGGCGCCGGCCCAGCAGCCCCTCATGGCGGGCGCGTTCACGGACGCCAGCCTGCCGGTGACCGCGGCCACGACCGTGGCGGGCGCCGCCGCCCTGCTGGCCCTGGGACTGTCCGCCGCGGCGGCCCTGCGCCGGCGCCGCAACGGCTGAGCGGGCCGCGCCTGCGCCGCAGCGGCTGAACGGGCGCGCCCGCGCCGCAGCGGCTGACGGGGCGCGTCTGCCCGCCGCATGCCGTCCGTACGGCGGGCAGGCGCTTCCGCCGCCCCCTCCCCCTCCTCCCCCTTCGGGGGGAGGGGGAGGGGGGTGGGTTCGGGGGTGGGGGGGGAGCCGCGACGCGAACGCGCACCGCGACCCCACGAGCACCCTGCACCCCGGCCCACGCCCCCAATGCCCCCACGGCAGCCGAGCACGGCCACACCCCGCCTCCCCCGCCAGGAACGCAGCCGGTCCCGGCCGTGATTGTCGGTGGCGGTCAGTAGGGTGGTGGGCATGGCAGACCCCAGCAGCTATCGACCCAAGCCGGGACAGATCCCCGACTCGCCGGGGGTCTATAAGTTCCGCGACGAGCACGGCCGGGTCATCTACGTCGGCAAGGCGAAGAGCCTGCGCCAGCGGCTGGCCAACTACTTCCAGGACCTGGCCGGCCTCCATCCGCGTACCCGCACGATGGTCACCACCGCCGCCTCCGTGGAGTGGACCGTCGTCACCACCGAGGTCGAGGCGCTCCAGCTCGAATACACCTGGATCAAGGAGTTCGACCCCCGCTTCAACGTCAAGTACCGCGACGACAAGAGCTATCCGTATCTCGCGGTGACCCTCAACGAGGAGTTCCCGCGCGTCCAGGTCATGCGCGGCGCCAAGAAGAAGGGCGTGCGCTACTTCGGTCCGTACGGGCACGCCTGGGCCATTCGCGAGACCGTCGACCTGCTGCTCCGTGTCTTCCCCGTACGGACCTGCTCCGCCGGTGTCTTCAAGCGCTCCGCGCAGATCGGCCGCCCCTGCCTGCTCGGCTACATCGGCAAGTGCGCGGCCCCCTGCGTCGGCCGGATCTCCGCCGACGAACACCATGAACTGGCCGAGGAATTCTGCGACTTCATGGCCGGCCGCACCGGTGCCTACATCCGCCGCCTGGAGCGCGGGATGCAGGAAGCGGCGGAGGAGATGGAATACGAGCGCGCCGCCCGGCTGCGGGACGACATAGGCGCGCTCAAGCGGGCCATGGAGAAGAGCGCCGTGGTGCTCGCCGACGCCACCGACGCCGATCTGATCGCGGTCGCCGAGGACGAGCTGGAAGCCGCCGTCCAGATCTTCCACGTCCGCGGCGGGCGGGTGCGCGGCCAGCGAGGCTGGGTCACCGACAAGGTCGAGGCCGTCACCACCGGCGATCTGGTCGAGCACGCCCTCCAGCAGCTGTACGGCGAGGAGCGGGGCGACGCCGTCCCCAAGGAGGTCCTGGTCCCGGCGCTGCCCGAGCCCGTCGACCCGGTCGCCCAGTGGCTGACCGGGCGCCGCGGCTCCCAGGTCTCGCTGCGCATCCCGCAGCGCGGCGACAAGAAGGACCTGATGGCCACGGTCGCCCGCAACGCCCAGCAGGCCCTGGGCCTGCACAAGACCAAGCGCGCCTCCGACCTGACCACCCGCTCCCGTGCCCTGGAGGAGATCGCCGAGGCCCTCGGCCTGGATTCGGTGCCGCTGCGTATCGAGTGCTTCGACATCTCCCACCTCCAGGGCGATGACGTCGTCGCCTCGATGGTGGTGTTCGAGGACGGTCTCGCCCGGAAGAGCGAATACCGCCGCTTCCAGATCAAGACCTTCCAGGGCCAGGACGATGTCCGGTCCATGCACGAGGTCATCGGCCGCCGTTTCAAGCGCTATCTCCAGGAGAAGCAGAAGGCCGGCGAGTGGACGGAGGAGCCGGCCGGCGACGCCCGTGTCGACGACAACGGCGCCACCGCCTCGGCCGTCGCCGCCGGCCCGGACGATGAGCCGGACCCGATGGCCGGCCGCCCGACCGACGAGGACGGCCGCCCCAAGCGGTTCGCCTACCCGCCGCAGCTCGTGGTCGTCGACGGCGGTGCCCCGCAGGTCGCGGCCGCCCGCCGGGCCCTGGACGAGCTCGGCATCGACGATGTCGCGGTCTGCGGCCTGGCCAAGCGCCTCGAGGAGGTCTGGCTGCCCGAGGACGACGACCCGGTGGTGCTGCCGCGCAGCAGCGAGGGTCTCTACCTCCTCCAGCGCGTCCGGGACGAGGCACACCGCTTCGCCCTCGCCTACCAGCGCAGCAAGCGCACCAAGCGACTGAAGTCCTCGCCGCTGGACACCGTCGCCGGACTGGGCGACACCCGCCGCCAGGCGCTGCTCAAGCATTTCGGCTCGCTGAAGAAGCTGCGGGCCGCGACGATCGACGAGATCTGCGAGGTTCCGGGCGTCGGCCGCAAAACGGCGGAGACGGTCGCCGCGGCGCTGGCCGGGGCGGCGCCGTCCGCCCCCGCGGTGAACACCGCCACAGGAGAGATCATTGAGGATGACGGGGCCCCACCGGCCGCGTTGTCAGCAGAACGGGGGCAGGACCGATGAGTACACCGCACGAAGCGCAGGAAACCGAGAGAGACGGTGCACAGGTGAGTACGGGCACGACCGACCAGGGCGAGAGTGCCGCGATTCCCGAGTTGGTGATCATCTCCGGGATGTCCGGCGCCGGCCGCAGCACGGCCGCGAAGTGTCTGGAGGACCTCGGCTGGTTCGTCGTCGACAACATCCCGCCCGAGCTGATCGCACCGATGGTCGAGCTGGGCGCCCGGTCGCAGGGCAATGTCGCCCGGATCGCGGTCGTCGTCGACGTCCGCGGCCGCCGCTTCTTCGCCAACCTCAAGGAATCGCTGGCCACCCTCGACGCGCAGAACGTCAAGCGCCGCATCGTCTTCCTGGAGTCCTCCGACGAGGCCCTGGTGCGCCGCTTCGAATCCGTGCGCCGCCCGCACCCCCTCCAGGGCGACGGCCGGATCGTCGACGGCATCGCCGCCGAACGCGATCTGCTGCGCGAGCTGCGCGGCGACGCCGACCTGGTCATCGACACCTCCAGCCTCAACGTCCACGAACTGCGCGCCAAGATGGACGCTCAGTTCGCCGGCGAGGAGGTCCCCGAACTGCGCGCCACGGTCATGTCCTTCGGCTTCAAGTACGGCCTCCCGGTCGACGCCGACATGGTCATCGACTGCCGCTTCATCCCCAACCCGCACTGGGTCCCCGAGCTGCGCCCCTTCACCGGCCTCAACGACGAGGTCTCCAACTACGTCTTCAGCCAGCCCGGCTCCAAGGAGTTCCTGGACGGCTACGCCGAGCTGCTGCGGATCGTCGCCGAGGGCTACCGCCGGGAGGGCAAGCGCTATGTGACCATCGCCGTGGGCTGCACGGGCGGCAAGCACCGCAGCGTCGCGATGTCCGAGAAGCTCGGCCGCCGCCTGGTCTCCGAAGGGGTGGAAACCGTCATCGTCCACCGGGACATGGGGCGCGAGTGAGCGGGCGCACCCCACGGCTGCGCCGGGTCCGGCGGTTCGTCCCCAGTGGCCGTATCACGAAGGGCGCCACGCCCAAGGTGGTGGCGCTGGGCGGCGGCATGGGCCTGTCCGCCTCGCTGACCGCGCTGCGCCGGATCACCGGTGATCTGACCGCGGTCGTCACGGTCGCCGACGACGGCGGTTCCAGCGGCCGGCTCCGCGACGAGCTCGGCGTGCTGCCGCCCGGCGATCTGCGCAAGGCGCTGGCCGCGCTGTGCGGTGACGACGACTGGGGCCAGACCTGGTCCCGGGTGATCCAGCACCGCTTCCAGAGCGAGGGCGAGCTGCACGACCACGCGGTCGGCAATCTGCTGATCGTGGCCCTGTGGGAGCAGCTCGGCGACCATGTCCAGGCCCTCGACCTGGTCGGCAAGCTGCTCGGCGCGCACGGCCGGGTGCTGCCCATGTCGGCGGTGCCGCTGGAGCTCCAGGCCCAGGTCAGGGGCCATGAATCGGGCCGTCCGGACGCGATCACCACGGTCCGCGGTCAGGCCACCGTCGCGCTCACCCGCGGCGAGGTGCAGTCCGTCCATGTGGTCCCCGAGGACCCGCCGGCCGTCCCCGAGGCGGTAGCCGCGGTGCGGGACGCCGACTGGGTGGTGCTCGGTCCCGGCTCCTGGTTCTCCTCCGTGATCCCGCATCTGCTGGTGCCGGAGCTGCGCGAGGCGCTGGAGGAGACCAAGGCCCGAAAGGTCCTTTCGCTCAACCTTGCGCCCCAACCGGGCGAAACCGATGGCTTCTCCCCGCAGCGTCATTTGGAGGTTTTGGCCCGACACGCCCCTAAACTCGCCTTCGACGTGGTGCTGGCCGACAAGGCCGCCGTGCCCGACATCGAAGGTCTGACGGTTGCCGCGAAGCAGCTGGTCGGCAGCGAGGTCGAGCTGGCGGCGGTCGCCGCACAAGGAGACGACGCCCGGTCGAGTGCCGGGGGAGCCCCCGACCGGCACGACCCGGAGCTGCTGGCAGCCGCGTACGACCGTATTTTTCGGATGCATGGAAGGATCGGCCCATGGCGATGACGGCAGCGGTGAAGGATGAAATCTCCCGGCTCCCCGTCACCCGGACCTGCTGCCGGAAGTCGGAGGTCTCGTCGATCCTGCGGTTCGCGGGCGGTCTGCACCTGGTCAGCGGACGCATCGTGATCGAGGCGGAGCTGGACACGGGCATCGCGGCCCGGCGGCTGCGCAAGGACATCCTGGAGATCTTCGGGCACAGCTCCGACCTGGTGGTGATGGCCCCCGGCGGCCTGCGGCGCGGCAGCCGCTACGTCGTCCGGGTGGTGGCCGGTGGCGATCAGCTGGCGCGCCAGACCGGCCTGGTGGACGGCCGCGGCCGGCCCATCCGCGGGCTGCCCCCGCAGGTGGTCTCCGGCGCGACCTGCGACGCCGAGGCGGCCTGGCGCGGCGCCTTCCTGGCCCACGGCTCACTGACCGAGCCGGGCCGCTCCTCGTCCCTGGAGGTCACCTGCCCCGGGCCCGAGGCGGCGCTCGCCCTGGTCGGTGCCGCCCGCCGGCTCGGCATCGGTGCCAAGGCCCGAGAGGTGCGCGGAGTGGACCGCGTCGTGGTCCGGGACGGTGACGCGATCGGTGCCCTGCTGACGCGGCTCGGCGCCCATGAGTCGGTGCTCGCGTGGGAGGAGCGGCGGATGCGCCGCGAGGTCCGCGCCACCGCCAACCGCCTCGCCAACTTCGACGACGCCAACCTCCGCCGCTCGGCGCGCGCCGCGGTCGCCGCGGGCGCCCGGGTCCAGCGGGCCCTGGAGATCCTCGGCGAGGAGGTCCCCGAGCACCTCGCGGCGGCCGGCCGGCTGCGCATGGAGCACAAGCAGGCCTCGCTGGAGGAGCTGGGCGCCCTCGCCGACCCGCCGCTGACCAAGGACGCGGTCGCCGGCCGGATCCGCCGGCTGCTGGCGATGGCCGACAAGCGGGCCCAGGACCTCGGCATCCCGGGCACCGAGTCCAACCTCACCGAGGAACTCGCCGAGGGCATGGTCGGCTGACCGCCCGCGCCGCGTACACCCCCGGCTGCTCCCTGATGCCCTTGTGTCACTCCCGGATCTGTGTTACCGGGGGTCGGCGCGAGCGGGCGTCGAAGGACGCGGCCGGGGGTGCTCGTTTGAGGGGGCGAAAGCCCGTTTGACCGGCGCGAACAGGCGACGAAGGACCTGGCCGGGACTGCTCGTTTGAGGGGACGAAAGCCCGTTTGTCAATGTCACGTACGTCTCTTATTGGGGGTAGGGTCGGAGGCGGTCGGGGACAGCCCATACAGCTCGCCGGTGACCCATCGGCGTACCTAACGAGGAGATCGGTTCGTGACGATCCGCGTAGGCATCAACGGATTCGGCCGCATTGGTCGCAACTACTTCCGCGCGCTCCTGGAGCAGGGTGCGGACATCGAGATCGTCGGTGTCAACGACCTGACCGACAACGCCACCCTGGTTCACCTGCTGAAGTACGACACCATTCTGGGTCGCCTCAAGCAGGCCGTCAGCCACACCGACGACACCATCACGGTCGGCAACCAGACCTTCAAGACGATGGCCGAGCGCGACCCGGCGAACCTCCCCTGGGGCGAGCTCGGCGCCGACATCGTCATCGAGTCGACCGGCATCTTCACCAAGAAGGCCGACGCCGAGAAGCACATCCAGGCCGGCGCCAAGAAGGTCCTGATCTCCGCGCCCGCCAAGGACGAGGACATCACGATCGTGATGGGCGTCAACAACGACAAGTACGACGCGGCCAAGCACCACGTCATCTCCAACGCCTCCTGCACCACCAACTGTGTGGCGCCGATGGCGAAGGTGCTCGACGAGAACTTCGGCATCGTCAAGGGCCTGATGACGACGGTCCACGCGTACACCAACGACCAGCGCATCCTGGACTTCCCGCACAGCGACCTGCGCCGCGCCCGCGCCGCCGCGGAGAACATCATCCCGACCTCGACGGGTGCCGCCAAGGCCACCGCCCTGGTCCTCCCGCAGCTCAAGGGCAAGCTGGACGGTATCGCCATGCGCGTGCCCGTCCCCACCGGTTCGGTCACCGACCTCGTGCTGGAGCTCGACCGCGAGGTCACCAAGGACGAGATCAACACCGCCTTCCAGAAGGCCGCCGAGGGCCAGCTCAAGGGCATCCTGGAGTACACCGAGGACCCGATCGTCTCCTCGGACATCGTGAACTTCCCGGCCTCGTGTACCTTCGACTCCTCGCTGACCATGTCCCAGGGCAAGCAGGTCAAGGTCGTCGGCTGGTATGACAACGAGTGGGGCTACTCCAACCGCCTGGTGGACCTGACCACCTTCGTCGGCGGCCAGCTCTGATCGCTGGTTGACGCCCGAGGCACCGAGATGTGAGGACGGGGCTCGTATGACGCGAAGAAGCGTCGTACGGGCCCCGTCCCATGGCCGAGCTACGCAAACACGGAGTCACTTCTCATGAAGACGATCGACGACCTCCAGGTCGCCGGACAGCGCGTCTTTGTCCGCGCTGATCTCAACGTGCCGCTGGACGGCACCACCATCACCGACGACGGCCGGATCCGCGCCGTCGCCCCGACGATCGCCAAGCTCGTCGAGCGCGGCGCCAAGGTGATCGTCGCCTCGCACCTGGGCCGTCCCAAGGGTGCCCCGGACCCGGCCTTCTCGCTGGCCCCGGCCGCCGCGCGGCTGGGCGACATCCTCGGGCAGGACGTGGCGTTCGCGACCGACACGGTCGGCGAGTCCGCCCGGTCCGTCGTCGCGGGCCTGTCCGACGGCCAGGTGGCCGTGCTGGAGAACCTCCGCTTCAACGCGGGCGAGACCAGCAAGGACGACGCCGAGCGCGGTGCGTTCGCCGATCAGCTCGCCGCCCTCGCCGACCTGTACGTGGGCGACGGCTTCGGCGCCGTGCACCGTAAGCACGCCTCCGTGTACGACCTGCCCAAGCGCCTTCCGCACGCCGCCGGCGACCTGATCGCCACCGAGGTCGGCGTCCTGAAGAAGCTCACCGACGACGTCAAGCGCCCCTACGTCGTCGCGCTGGGCGGCGCCAAGGTCTCCGACAAGCTGGCTGTCATCGACCAGCTCATCGAGAAGGCCGACCGCATCCTGGTCGGCGGCGGGATGGCCTACACCTTCCTCAAGGCCAAGGGCCACGAGGTCGGCATCTCGCTGCTCCAGGAGGACCAGGTCCCGGCCTGCCTGGAGTACCTGGCACGGGCCGAGAAGCGCGGTGTGGAGTTCGTCCTCCCCGTGGACGTGCTGGTCTCCGGCGAGTTCCCGGACCTGAAGACCAAGGCCCCGGCCCACCCCGACGTCGTCGCCGCGGACGCCATCCCGGCCGACAAGGAGGGCCTGGACATCGGCCCGAAGACCCGTGAGCTCTACGCCGCGAAGCTCGCCGACGCGGGCACCGTCTTCTGGAACGGCCCGATGGGCGTCTTCGAGCACCCCGACTACGCCGGCGGCACCAAGGCCGTCGCGCAGGGGCTGCTCGACTCGGACGCCTTCACCGTCGTCGGCGGCGGTGACTCGGCCGCCGCGGTGCGCCTGCTGGGCTTCGACGAGAATGCATTCGGCCATATTTCGACCGGCGGCGGCGCCAGCCTCGAATACCTCGAAGGCAAGACGCTCCCCGGCCTCGCCGCTCTGGAGGACTGAACAACGTGACTGACCGTACCCCGCTGATGGCGGGCAACTGGAAGATGAACCTCAACCACCTCGAGGCCATCGCCCACGTCCAGAAGCTCGCCTTCGCCCTCGCCGACAAGGACTTCGACGCCGTCGAGGTCGCGGTCCTGCCGCCCTTCACCGATCTGCGGTCGGTGCAGACGCTGGTCGACGGCGACAAGCTCAAGATCAAGTACGGCGCCCAGGACATCTCGGCGCACGACTCCGGTGCCTACACCGGCGAGATCTCCGGCGCGATGCTGTCCAAGCTCAAGTGCGCCTACGTGGCCATCGGCCACAGCGAGCGCCGCCAGTACCACGGCGAGAACGAAGAGATCTGCAACGCCAAGGTCAAGGCCGCCTTCAAGAACGGGATCACCCCGATCCTGTGCGTCGGCGAGGGCCTGGACGTGCGCAAGGCCGGCAACCAGGTCGCGCACACCCTCGCCCAGGTCGACGGCGGTCTGGCCGACGTCCCGGCCGAGCAGGCCGAGACCATCGTGATCGCCTACGAGCCCGTGTGGGCCATCGGCACCGGTGAGGTCGCCACCCCCGAGGACGCGCAGGAGGTCTGCGGTGCGATCCGCGGCCGCCTCGCCGAGCTCTACGGCCAGGAGCTGGCCGACAAGGTCCGCATCCAGTACGGCGGCTCGGTCAAGTCCGGCAATGTCGCGGCGATCATGGCGCAGCCCGACGTCGACGGCGCGCTGATCGGCGGCGCGGCGCTGGACGCGGACGAGTTTGTGAAGATCGTCCGTTTCCGCGACCAGTAGCAGCTATGACGAGGGGGAACCCTCGTCGTACCCTGTCGGGGCCGGGACCGGTGCAGCCGCACCGCCCCCGGCCCCGCACCATTTGTTCCGTATATCGTGATCCATAAGTCCGTCCGTCAGTCCTAGAGAGTTGGTCCAGCCGTGGTCATCGGGTTCTCGATCGCCCTCATCGTCTTCAGCCTGCTGCTGATGATGCTGGTGCTCATGCACAAGGGAAAGGGCGGCGGCCTGTCCGACATGTTCGGTGGCGGCATGCAGTCCTCGGTGGGTGGCTCCTCGGTCGCCGAGCGCAACCTTGACCGCATCACCATCGTGATCGGTCTGCTGTGGTTCGCCTGCATCGTCGTGCTCGGCATCCTGATGAAGCTCAGCAACTGACACAGTGTCGGAGGCGCGGCCTATCATGAGGGAGGCGTCCTCGGACGGGTAACTCCAGCCACTGGACGCGCGTTGGGCCTTACGTAGACTGGGGCGTTCCGCAGCGCAGCTGCTGCGAGAGGCTGTGCAGCACCATTACGCAGGGAGTTACGACCGTGGCAAGTGGCAACGCGATCCGAGGAAGTCGGGTCGGGGCGGGGCCGATGGGGGAGGCCGAGCGCGGCGAGTCCGCGCCGCGCACCCGCATCTCCTTCTGGTGCTCCAACGGGCACGAGACGCAGCCCAGCTTCGCCGGCGATGCGCAGGTTCCGGACACCTGGGACTGCCCGCGCTGTGGTTTCCCGGCAGGCAAGGACCGGGAGAGCCCGCCGGACCCGCCGCGCACCGAGCCGTACAAGACCCACCTCGCCTACGTCCGTGAGCGTCGCAGCGACGCCGACGGTGAGGCGATCCTCGCGGAGGCCCTCGCCAAGCTCCGCGGCGAGATCTGACGGATCAGCACCTGACGCGGCCGGCCCGGCCGGAGGGACACACCCCTTCCGGCCGGGTCGGCCGCGTCTGTGCGTCCTGGTGAGCCGTACGCGCCCGCCGCGGGGCGGTCGGCCCGCATCTGAGGTAGCTGATGGGGAAGTCGCCCGAGGGCCACTGTCAGTGGCTGCCCGTAGCGTTTTCCGTACGCGGACGATGCGGACGGGGGCGGCATGGCGGACAGCGGGACGGGCACCGAAGCGGGGCACGGGGCAGCGGCGGGCGCGCTCGCCCCGCGCGGCGGCTTCGGCCGGCTGTGGAGCGCCGCTGCCATCTCCCGCTTCGGTGACTCTCTGCGCGGCACGGCGCTCCCGCTGCTCGCCTACACGCTCACCGACTCGCCGCTGCTGATCTCGCTCGTCACCGCCTGCGGCTTCGTTCCCTGGCTGTTCTTCGGGCTGCTGGGCGGCGCGGTCGCCGACCGGGTGGACCAGCGGCGGGCGATGTGGGCGGTCGATGTGCTGCGGGGGCTGCTGATGGCCGGCTTCGCGCTGGCCGTGGCGCTCGGCCACGTGGGCATCGGGCTGCTGCTCGCGCTGTCCTTCGCGCTCACCACCCTCCAGACGCTGTTCGACAACGCCGCCACGGCCCTGCTGCCCGCGGTGGTGCCCAAGGAGAAGCTGGCCGCCGCCAATGCCCGGCTGATGACCGGTCAGGAGCTGGCGGGCCGGTTCGTCGGTGGCCCGCTGGCACCGGTGCTGATCGCGCTCGGCGCCGCCCTCCCGTTCCTGGCCGACGCGGCCACCTACCTCGTCGCGGCCGCCCTCGTCGCCTCCCTGCGCACCGGCCCGCCGGCCGGGCGGCCGGCCACCGCCGGGCGCACCGTCCGGCGCGAAATCGCCGAGGGAATACGGCAGTTGTGGCGCGACCGGGTGCTGCGCGCGTTCTGTGTGGCGGTGGCGCTGAGCAATGTCGGCATCGGCGCACTGATCGCGACCCTGGTGGTGGTCATCAAGGGCTGGCTGGGCGCCGGGGACTTCGGCTATGTCGTCGTGACCATCGGCTACGGCATCGGGATGGTCCTGGGCGGGCTTCTCGCGGACCGGACGATCGCCGCGGCCGGCGGCACCGGCCGCACTCTGCTGTTCGCCGGAGTGCTCCAGGCCGTGACCCTGGTGGGGTTCGGGACGCTGCGCTCGGTCTGGCTCGCGGCGCTGCTCCTGGGCCTGTTCGGCTTCGCCGGCATGGTGGGGAACGTCCTGGAGACCACGGCCGTGCAGCAGCGCAGCCCGGCCGGGATGCTCGGCAGGATCAGCTCCGCCTTCCGCACGGTCTCCGTCGCCGGGACCCCGCTCGGCGCGCTGTGCGGCGGCGCGGCCGCCACCGCCTTCGGGCCCAACGCCCCCGCGCTGCTGGCCGCCGTCCTGCTGGCCCTGGGGGCCGCCGCGTTGACACCCGTTCTTCAGACCCCCGACGGCGCCTCGTCCGACAGCGGACAGATACCTCATACCGCGCCCTGATCAATTAGGTTGGGAGATGGCGGGGCCGGTACGAGATGAAGAAGGCTGATGTCCGAGATGAACGCAGAAGGCCGCAGCAGGCTCGATCAGATGCCTGAGTGGACGGCGCTGGGCAAGCACCGGGAGCAACTGGCGGAGGTGCATCTGCGCGAGCTGTTCGAGCGCGACCCGGAGCGCGCCGAGCGCTACACCCTGCAGGTCGGCGATCTGCACCTGGACTACTCCAAGCACCTGGTCACCGACGAGACGCTGGGGCTGCTGCGCGAGCTGGCCGCGGCGGCCGGCGTGGCCGAGCTGCGGGACGCGATGTTCCGCGGCGAGAAGATCAACATCACCGAGCGGCGCTCCGTGCTGCACACCGCGCTGCGCGCGCCCGGCTCGGCGGTCATCATGAGCGACGGTGAGAACGTCTCCCCGGGCGTGCAGCACGTGCTCACCCGGATGGGCATCTTCTGCGACCGGGTCCGCTCCGGAGACTGGAAGGGCCACACCGGCAAGCGCATCAAGACCGTCGTCAACATCGGGATCGGCGGCTCGGACCTGGGCCCGGCGATGGCGTACGAGGCGCTGCGCGCCTACACCCACCGGGACATGCAGTTCCGCTTCGTCTCCAATGTGGACGGCGCCGATCTGCATGAGGCGGTCCGCGATCTGGACCCCGCCGAGACGCTGTTCATCATCGCCTCGAAGACCTTCACCACCATCGAGACGATCACCAACGCCACCTCGGCCCGCGACTGGCTGCTGACCGGTCTGGGCGCCGGGGGAGAGGCCGTCGCCAAGCACTTCGTGGCGCTGTCGACCAACGCCGGGAAGGTGGCGGAGTTCGGCATCGACACGGACAACATGTTCGAGTTCTGGGACTGGGTCGGCGGCCGTTACTCCTTCGACTCCGCGATCGGCCTGTCGCTGATGATCGCGATCGGCCCGGAGCGCTTCCGCGAGATGCTGGCCGGCTTCCACCTCGTCGACGAGCACTTCCGCACCGCCCCGCCGGAGGAGAACGCCCCGCTGCTGCTGGGGCTGCTCGGTATCTGGTACGGCAACTTCTGGGACGCCCAGTCGCATGCCGTGCTGCCGTACAGCCACTACCTCTCCAAGTTCACCGCCTATCTCCAGCAGCTGGACATGGAGTCCAACGGCAAGTCGGTGGACCGCGAGGGCAACCGCGTCGGATGGCAGACGGGGCCGGTCGTCTGGGGCACGCCCGGCACGAACGGCCAGCACGCCTACTACCAGCTCCTGCACCAGGGCACGAAGATGATCCCGGCCGATCTCCTCGGCTTCGCCGAGCCGGTCGCCGATCTCCAGCCGGGCCTGGTCGCCCAGCACGACCTGCTGATGGCCAATCTCTTCGCCCAGGGCCAGGCGCTGGCCTTCGGCAAGACGCCGGACGAGGTGCGCGCCGAGGGCGTGGCCGAGGAACTGGTGCCGCACAAGACGTTCCCGGGCAACCGCCCCACCACCACCATCCTGGCCGGCGAGCTCAGCCCGTCCGTGCTGGGCCAGTTGATCGCGCTCTACGAGCACAAGGTGTTCGTTCAGGGCGCGGTGTGGAACATCGACTCCTTCGACCAGTGGGGCGTGGAGCTCGGCAAGGTGCTCGCCAAGCGCGTCGAACCGGCCCTGACCGAGGGCGCCGAGGTGCCGGGTCTGGACGCCTCCACGGCGGGTCTGGTCGCCAAGTACCGGGAGCTGCGCGGACGTTGATCCCCGGGATTGCGGCAGGGCCGTCGCGCTGACGCCGTAGGCCCCGCACCCTCCGGGGGTGCGGGGCCCACGGCCTTGCTGCGGTGACTCTCAGGCCGACGCCGGCGGGTAGAGATCGCGCGGCAGTTGGGACGCCGCCGCCTCGTCCAGCAGCCACAGGGTCCGGCTGCGGCCCCGTGCGCCGGCTGCCGGGGCCTGGACCTCACCGGCACCGGAGAGGGCGATGGCCGCGGCATTGGCCTTGTCCTCGCCGGCCGCCAGCAGCCAGACCTCCCGCGCCGCACGGATCGCGGGCAGCGTCAGCGAGACCCGGGTGGGCGGCGGCTTGGGCGCGCCGTGCACCCCGACCACCGTCCGCTCCTGCTCGTAGACGGCGGGCAGCTCCGGGAACAGCGAGGCGACATGGGTGTCCGGGCCGACGCCCAGCAGCAGGACGTCGAAGGACGGCACCGGGCCGTGGTCCTCGGGCCCCGCGGCGGCGGCCAGTGCGGTCGCGTACGCCTCGGCGGCGGCGTCGGCGTCATTGCCGTACGGGCCGTCCGACGGGGGCATGGGGTGCACCCGGGCGGGGTTCAGCGGGACGCTGTCCAGCAGCACCTCCCGGGCCTGGGTGTGGTTGCGCTCCGGATCGCCGTCCGGTGCGAACCGCTCGTCGCCCCACCACAGATCGAGCCGGGACCAGTCCACCGCGTCCCGGGCGGGCGCCTCGGCGAGGGCCGCGAGCAGCCCGTTGCCGTTGCGCCCGCCGGTCAGGACCACGGAGGCGGAGCCGCGGGCGGTCTGGGCGTCCACGATCTTCGTGATCAGCCGGGCCGCCGCGGCCTTGGCCATCAGCTCCTTGTCGCGGTGCACGACAACCTGCGGAGCACTCACTTGGCGGCCGCCTTCTTCGCGGCCTTCTTCGCCGCGGGCTTGGCCGGGTCGCTTCCGTCCGCCGCCTTCTCGCCGGTGGCAGGCTGCTGCCCGTCCGCCGGCTGCTCACCGTTGCCGTGACCGAGCCGGTCCACGCCGAACTTCAGCGCCCTGGCGTAGATCTCGTCCGGGTCGAGCCGGCGCAGCTCCTCGGCGAGCAGCTCGGCGGTCTCCCGCCGCTTGAGCGCCACCGCGCGGTCGGGCTGGCCGTGCATCGAGAGCGTGGCCAGCGAGCCGTCCGGGCGGTCCAGCACGATCGCGCCGATGCTGGACTCCATCCGGACGGCCGTCAGACCGGGGCCGTCGGACACCTTGCGGGTGACCGGGACGTTCAGCCGGTCGGCCAGCCACATGGCGAGCAGCTCGCAGCTGGGGTTGAACTCCTCGCCGGTCACCTCGGCCGAGGAGACCGTGCACGGAGCCTGGTCGAGCGCCGCCGCCAGCATCGAGCGCCATGGCGTTATGCGGGTCCAGGACAGATCCGTGTCACCCGGGGTGTAGGTCTCCGCGCGGGCGGACAGCTCATGAATGGGCTGCTCGTCGGCGTAGGCGTCGGTGACCCGGCGCTGGGCCAGCGCACCGAGCGGGTCCTGTGCGGGGGCCGCCGGGGCGTTCACCGCCCACCAGACCACGACCGGGGCGTCCGGCAGCAGCAGCGGCAGCACCACGGACTGGGCGTGGTCGATGACCTCGCCGTACAGCCGCAGCAGCACCGTCTCGCCGGTGCCGGCCTCCGTGCCGACCCGCACCTCGGCGTCCAGACGGGCCTTGGCGCGGTCGCGCGGCGACCGGCTGACCCGCTTGATGACGACGAGGGTGCGCGAGGGGTGCTCACGGGACGCCTCGTTGGCGGCCTTCAGGGCGTCATAGGCGTTCTCCTCGTCGGTGACGATGACGAGGGTGAGCACCATGCCGCTGGTGGGAGTGCCCACCGCGCGGCGGCCCTCCACCAGGGCTTTGTTGATCTTGCTGGAGGTGGTTTCCGTCAGATCGATCTTCATGGCCGACGCCAGCTCCGTCCGTCTCGTGCGAGCATTTCGTCCGCCTCGGCCGGGCCCCAGGTGCCCGCCGGGTACTGCGCGGGCTTGCCGTGCTTGTCCCAGTACTCCTCGATCGGGTCGAGGATCCGCCAGGACTGCTCCACCTCCTCCAGGCGTGGGAAGAGGTTGGCGTCGCCGAGCAGCACATCGAGGATCAGCCGCTCGTAGGCCTCGGGGCTGGACTCCGTGAAGGACTCGCCGTAGGCGAAGTCCATCGACACATCCCGCACCTCCATCGAGGTGCCGGGCACCTTGGAGCCGAACCGCACGGTCACGCCCTCGTCCGGCTGCACCCGGATGACCAGGGCGTTCTGCCCCAGCTCTTCGGTGGCGGTGTGGTCGAAGGGGGAGTGCGGAGCACGCTGGAAGACCACCGCGATCTCGGTGACCCGGCGGCCCAGGCGCTTGCCGGTGCGCAGGTAGAAGGGGACGCCCGCCCAGCGGCGGTTGTCGATCGACAGCTTGATCGCGGCGTAGGTGTCGGTCTTCGACTTGGGGTCGATGCCGTCTTCCTGGAGGTAGCCGACGGCCTTCTCACCGCCCTGCCAGCCCGCCGCGTACTGCGCGCGGACGGTCTCCTTGCCGAGCTCCCTGGGCAGCCGGACCGCGCCCAGCACCTTGGTCTTCTCCGCGACCAGCGCGTCCGCCTCGAAGGAGGCGGGCTCCTCCATCGCGGTCAGCGCGAGCAGCTGGAGGAGGTGGTTCTGGATGACGTCACGGGCGGCGCCGATGCCGTCGTAGTAGCCGGCCCGGCCGCCGATGCCGATGTCCTCGGCCATCGTGATCTGGACGTGGTCGACATAGCTGCGGTTCCACAGCGGCTCGAACATCGTGTTGGCGAACCGCAGCGCCAGGATGTTCTGGACCGTCTCCTTGCCCAGGTAGTGGTCGATCCGGAAGACCTCGTGCGGCGGGAAGACCTCATGGACGATCCGGTTGAGCTCCTGTGCGCTCTCCAGGTTGTGTCCGAAGGGCTTCTCGATGACCGCGCGGCGCCAGGAGTCCTCCTTCTGGTCGGCCAGCCCGTGCTTCTTCAGCTGCTGGACGACCTTGGGGAAGAACTTCGGCGGCACGGACAGGTAGAAGGCGAAGTTGCCGCCGGTGCCCTGCGCCTTGTCGAGCTCGTTGATCGTCTCCTTGAGCGTCTCGAAGGCCTCGTCGTCGTCGAAGTTGCCCTGGACGAAGCGGCAGCCCTGGACCAGCTGCTGCCAGACCTCCTCGCGGAACGGCGTACGGGAGTGCTCCTTGACCGCTGCGTAGACCTCCTGCGCGAAGTCCTCGTGCTCCCACTCGCGGCGGGCGAACCCGACGAGCGAGAAACCCGGCGGCAGCAGCCCCCGGTTGGCGAGGTCGTAGACGGCGGGCATCAGCTTTTTACGGGACAAATCGCCCGTGACGCCAAAGATGACCAGGCCCGACGGCCCCGCGATACGCGGGAGCCGTCGGTCCAGGGCGTCACGGAGCGGGTTGGCTCCGTGGGAATCAGTCAAGGGAGATCAGCCCTCCGAGGGAGCGAGGCGCTTGAGCTCCGCCTCCGTGGACTTGAGCAGGTCGTTCCAGGACGCCTCGAACTTCTCCACGCCCTCGTCCTCCAGGAGCTGGACGACCTCGTCGTACGAGATGCCGAGCGCGGCGACCGCGTCCAGGTCGGCGCGGGCGGCCGCGTAGCCGCCGCGCACGGTGTCACCGGTGATCTGACCGTGGTCGCCGGTGGCCTCCAGGGTGGCCTCCGGCATGGTGTTGACCGTGCCCGGGGCGACCAGCTCGTCCACGTACAGGGTGTCCTTGTACGCGGGGTCCTTGACGCCGGTCGACGCCCACAGCGGACGCTGCTTGTTGGCGCCGGCCTTGTCGAGGGCGGCCCAGCGCTCCGAGGAGAAGACCTCCTCGTACGCCTCGTAGGCGAGCCGGGCGTTCGCCAGCGCGGCCTTGCCCTTGAGGCCCTTGGCCTCGTTCGTGCCGATCTTCTCCAGGCGCTTGTCGATCTCGGAGTCCACACGGGACACGAAGAAAGAGGCGACCGAACGGATCAGCGACAGGTCCAGGCCCGCGGCCTTGGCCTTCTCCAGGCCCGCCAGGTAGGCGTCCATGACCTCGCGGTAGCGCTCCAGCGAGAAGATCAGCGTGACATTGACGCTGATGCCCAGGCCGATGACCTCGGTGATGGCCGGCAGACCCGCCTTGGTGGCCGGGATCTTGATCAGCGTGTTCGGACGGTCCACCAGCCATGCCAGCTGCTTGGCCTCGGCGATGGTCGGGGTGGTGTGGTGCGCCAGGCGCGGGTCGACCTCGATGGAGACCCGGCCGTCCTGGCCGCCGGTGGCGTCGAAGACCGGCCGCAGGATGTCGGCGGCGTCCCGGACGTCCGCCGTCGTGATCATGCGGATGGCTTCCTCGACGGTGACCTTACGGGCGGCGAGGTCGGCGACCTGCTGGTCGTAGCCGTGGCCGTCCGAGATGGCCTTCTGGAAGATCGACGGGTTGGTCGTGACACCGACGACATGCTGCTGGTCGATCAGCTCGGCGAGGTTGCCGGACGTGATGCGCTGGCGCGACAGGTCGTCCAGCCAGATCGCGACGCCTTCGTCGGAGAGGCGCTTGAGTGCGTCTGTCATGGGTTCTGCATCTCCTACTTGTCGTATACGGGCGTCAGCGCGCGGCGGCTTCGAGCGATTCCCGGGCGGCGGCGGCGACCGCGTCGGCGGTGAAGCCGAACTCGCGGAAGAGCACCTTGCCGTCGGCCGAGGCACCGAAGTGCTCCAGGGAGACGATGCGCCCGGCGTCACCGACGAAGCGGTGCCAGGTCAGCCCGATGCCGGCTTCGACGGCGACCCGGGCCCGGACGGCCGGCGGCAGCACACTGTCGCGGTAGGCCTGGTCCTGCTGGTCGAACCACTCGACGGACGGCATCGACACCACACGGGTGGGAATGCCCTCGGCCTGGAGCTGCTCGCGCGCCTCGACGGCGAGCTGCACCTCGGAACCGGTGCCGATCAGCACGACCTGCGGCGCGGTGTCCTGGCCCTCGGGACCGGTGGCGTCGAAGAGGACGTAACCACCCTTGGCGGTGTCCTCGTTGGCGGGGTACGTCGGCACGCCCTGACGGGTCAGCGCGAGGCCGTGCGGGGCCCCCACGCCGTACTCCTTGGTGTAGCGCCGGAGGATCTCGCGCCAGGCGATGGCGGTCTCGTTGGCGTCGGCCGGGCGCACGACGTTCAGGCCCGGGATGGCGCGCAGCGAGGCGAGGTGCTCGATGGGCTGGTGGGTCGGGCCGTCCTCGCCCAGACCGATGGAGTCGTGCGTCCACACGTACGTCACCGGCAGGTGCATCAGCGCGGACAGCCGGACGGCGTTGCGCATGTAGTCGGAGAACACCAGGAAGGTGCCGCCGTAGATGCGGGTGTTGCCGTGCAGCGCGATGCCGTTCATCTCCGCGGCCATGGAGTGCTCACGGATACCGAAGTGGATCGTGCGGCCGTAAGGGTCGGCGCCCGGCAGCGGGTTGCCCTCGGGCAGGAACGACGAGGTCTTGTCGATCGTGGTGTTGTTCGAGCCCGCGAGGTCGGCGGAGCCGCCCCACAGCTCGGGGATGACCCCGCCGAGCGCCTGGAGCACCTTGCCGGACGCGGCACGGGTGGCCACGGCCTTGCCGGTCTCGAACGCCGGGAGGTGGTCCTCCCAGCCCGCGGGCAGCTCGCCCGCCGCGATCCGGTCGAACTCCGCGGCACGCTGCGGGTTGGCGGCGCGCCAGTCGGCGAAGGACTTCTCCCACTCCTTCTTGGCGTCGCGGCCGCGGTCGAGGGCGGCGCGGGTGTGCGCCAGCACCTCGTCGGCGACGTCGAAGGACTTCTCCGGGTCGAAGCCCAGGACCCGCTTGGTGGCCGCGACTTCCTCGTCACCCAGCGCCGAGCCGTGCGCGGCCTCGGTGTTCTGGGCGTTCGGGGCGGGCCAGGCGATGATCGAGCGCATCGCGATGAACGACGGACGCCCGGTCTCGGCCTTGGCGGCCTCCAGGGCCTTGGCGAGACCCGCCGGGTCCAGGTCGCCGTTGGGCAGCTGCGCGACGCGCTGGACGTGCCAGCCGTAGGCCTCGTAGCGCTTGAGGGTGTCCTCGGAGACCGCGGTCTCGGTGTCACCCTCGATGGAGATGTGGTTGTCGTCCCACAGCAGGACGAGGTTGCCGAGCTTCTGGTGACCCGCCAGGGAGGACGCCTCGGCGGAGATGCCCTCCTGGAGGCAGCCGTCACCGGCGATGCAGTAGATGGTGTGGTCGAACGGCGAGGTGCCCTGAGCCGCCTCGGGGTCGAACAGGCCGCGCTCGTAGCGGGCCGCCATCGCCATGCCGACCGCGTTGGCGACGCCCTGGCCCAGCGGGCCGGTGGTGGTCTCCACACCGGTGGTGTGGCCGTACTCGGGGTGGCCCGGGGTCTTCGAGCCCCAGGTGCGGAACGCCTCCAGGTCGGCCAGCTCCAGGCCGTAACCGGCGAGGTAGAGCTGGATGTAGAGGGTCAGGCTGGAGTGGCCCGCGGAGAGGACGAACCGGTCGCGGCCGGTCCAGTTCGCGTCCGCCGGGTCGTGCCGCATCAGCTTCTGGAAGAGAAGGTAGGCGGCCGGCGCCAGGCTCATGGCCGTACCGGGATGGCCGTTACCGACCTTCTGCACGGAATCCATGGCCAGGACACGGACGGTGTCCACTGCCCGCTGATCCAGTTCGGTCCACTCGAGATCTGTGGTGGTCGGCTTGGTGCTCACCCTGAGTCAGGGCTCCTCTCCACATGTCGAATGCCGCGGACGGTATGTCCGCCAGGCGGTGTCGAGCCTACCCCCGCGAGTGCGTGCGTCTTTTCGACGCTCAGTCGGTGTTTTCGGCGCTCAGTCGGTGCGGCGCGGTCACTGCGGCCCGTCGCTTTGGGCAACCAAATCAGGACTTCTGGCGTTCCGGTCCCCGATGCGAGAGCCATACGACCAGACTGCCGGGCAGCGGTCCGGTTCGCCTCCTGAACGCCGGGCGAACGGCCGGGGAAAGGTGGCGGGGGCGCGGCGCCGCCCGGTGCCCAACACGACCCGACCCCCGCGAAGATCGCCGTATGGCCAACGTCTAAAGTGGCGTGGTACGCGCAAGCCCTTTACCGGGTCTTCACTGCCGGAAGTGCTTGCAAGCCTTATCTCTTCTGCGGCAGAGGCCGCTGATGTTACTTCCAGGGGTGTGCGTGACGGCCGTCGAATCCCGTCCAGCGGGGGCGCTCTCTCAGAACCCGGGGAGTCCCGGTCAGCGGCCGTTCGGGGCCCGGGTCAAGGCGTTCGTGGCGCTGACCAAGCCGCGGGTCATCGAGCTGCTGCTGATGACCACGGTGCCGGTGATGTTCCTGGCGGCCAAGGGTGTGCCCGATCTGTGGCTCGTCCTGGCGACCTGCATCGGCGGCTATCTGTCCGCCGGCGGCGCCGCGGCCTACAACATGTACCTCGACCGCGACATCGACGCGCTGATGGACCGCACGTCCCAGCGGCCGCTGGTCACCGGCATGGTGAGCCCCGCCGAATGCCTGGTCTTCGCGACCGCCCTCGCGGTGGGCTCCACGGCCTGGTTCTGGGTCCTCGTCAACCCGCTGTCGGCGATGCTGTCGCTCGGTGCGCTGCTTTTCTATGTCGTCGTTTACACGATGATCCTCAAGCGGCGTACCAGCCAGAACATCGTCTGGGGCGGTATCGCCGGCTGCATGCCGGTCTTCATCGGCTGGTCGGCGGTGACGAACTCCGTCTCCTGGGCCTCGTTCATCCTCTTCCTCGTCATCTTCTTCTGGACGCCGCCGCATTACTGGCCGCTGTCGATGAAGGTCAAGGACGACTACGAGCGCGCCGGTGTGCCGATGCTGCCGGCCGTCGCGGGCAACAAGGTCGTCGCGCGGCAGATCGTCGCCTACAGCTGGGTGATGGTGGCGGTCTCGCTGCTGCTCCAGCCGCTGGGCTACACCGGCTGGTTCTACACCGCGGTCGCGCTCGCCTGCGGAGCCTTCTGGCTCAAGGAGGCACACGGCCTCCAGGCCCGCGCGAAGGCCGGCATCACGGGCGCCAAGCTCAAGGAGATGCGGCTGTTCCACTGGTCCATCACCTATGTGTCGCTGCTGTTCGTCGCCGTCGCCGTGGACCCCTTCCTCCGCTGAGAGGTGTGGGGGATCACCCTCACCAAAAGCCGTACTCGCGGGTAGCATGCTGGGTATGGCAGACACCCAGCAGGCGGAAGAGCAGGTGGAGGCGGCGGCCGGCACGGCGGCCGACAAGCGGGCCGGCCGGCGCACGGCCAGCCTCACCAAGCAGATCCGCGCCTTCGCCGACAGCCACGGCGGCAGCGCCGAGGGCCAGCTTGCGCACATCGGCCGCGGCCGCGTCCGGATCGCCCTCGTCGGGGCCAACGGCGAGTGGGGCAACCTCGTCGCGGACTCCTTCGACTCCGCCAAGGAAGCCGCCACCGCGTCCGGCATCACCCTTCAGGACGACTTCGACGGCGACCTCGCCGCCAAGGTCCGCACCGGCCGCTACGAGTGGTCCCGGATGGCGGGCATCCAGGTCGGCGGCCCGGCCAACGCCTGAGGCGCGGTACCCGGGCGCCGTGCGCCGGAGCGTACGCCGGAAGCGGAGCCCGCTACCTCACCACCACCTCGTCCGTTAAGCCCACCAGGCGCGGCGCTTCGGCCGCGTCCGGCGGGCTCTCGGCGAGGAGAAGCGGATGGACGGCCTTCCACCGCTCATCGACCAGTACAGCTTCGGCGCGGTGCACGACGAGCTCGGCCTCGGCTCCTTCGAGACCCACCTCGCCGCCGCGGCCGGCGCCCATGGCCCGGCCCCCGCCGGCACCAGTTACTTCGACAGCTTCACCGGCCTCGCGATACGCCGCTGGTGCCCCCCGCTGCTCGGCCTGGAACCGCACTGCCCGCCCGCCCACTACCTGGCGCGCCGCCGCGAGATGGGCGCCTACCGGGCCGGACGCATGCTGCTGCGCGGCTCCGGGATCGGCACGTTCCTGCTGGCGGCCGGGGCACCCAGCGATCTGACCTCGGCCACCGAACTCGCCACCGCCGCCGCGGCCCACGCTCACGAGGTGGTACGGCTCGAACCGCTCGCCGAGCAGGTCGCCGACACCTCCGGCAGCGTCGACTCCTTCCTCGGCTACACCGCCGAGGCCCTCTACACCGCGGCCCAGCACGCCACCGCCTTCGCCTCCGGCGCCACCCACTGCGAGGGGCGGGCCCCGGAGGCCGGTGAGGTGCGGCGCGCCGCGGACCGCTGGCTGCTCCGCCGCCGTCCCGGGGAGCGGCTCGGGGAGCCCGTGCTCGTACGGCATCTGTTGTGGAGCGCGGTGGCGACCGGTCTGCCGGTGCAGCTGCACTGCCCCGATCCGCAGCCGCTGACGCCCTTCCTGCGCGCCACCACGGGCATCGGCGCGGACCTCGTCCTGCTGCCGGAGGCACCGCACCACCGGCGGGCGGCGCAGCTCGCCGCGGTGCACACCCATGTGTACGCGGATGCCGGGCCCTGCCCCGAGGAGACGCTGAGCCGGGCGCCGTTCGGCAAGCTGCTGTTCTCGTCGGGGGCCCGCGGGCTGCCCGAGCTCTATGTGACCGGCGCCCGGTGCTTCGTACGGGCCATGGCGCGGCTCGTACGGGAGTGGACCGAGGAGGGCCTGTGCGGGCCCGGGGACGGGCGGCGGATCACCGAGACGGTCGGGTTCGGGACCGCGCGCCGGGTCTACCGGCTGAGCGCGGAGGCCGCCTGAGGCTCCGGTGCCTCGTGCGTGCCGGAGGGGGCGGGCCGGCCGGGGTCCTCCTCCTGGAGCGGACCGCGGTCGCGCAGGGAAAGACACACCCGCAGCACCCAGATCCACACCAGGGCCGAGCCCAGCATGTGGAGCCCGATGACGATCTCGGGCAGGCCCGAGAAGTACTGGACATAGCCGATGACGCCCTGCGCGGCGATACAGGCGAACAGCTCCAGGAGCATCCGGCGCGGGGCGGCCGGTGCCTTGACGGCGCGCAGCGTGAACCACAGCGCGACGGACAGGCCGACGACGATGTAGACGAAGTCGACGTGGAGCTGGGTGATCTCCTGCCAGTCCAGCGGGATGCGGTGCACCTTCTTGGCGTCGCCCGCGTGCGGGCCGGTGCCCGTGACGACCGTGCCGATGACCGTGAGGGCCCCGGTCGCGGCCACCAGCAGCCAGGCCAGCTGCCGCGCCGGACGGGCGACCAGGTCGCGCGGCTCCTCGTCGCCCTCGCCTGCCCGCTTCCAGCTCAGCACGGCGACCGTGAGCAGCGCCGTGGCCGCAAGGAAGTGCGAGCTGACGATGTACGGGTTCAGGCCGGTCAGGACCGTGATACCGCCGATGACGGCATTGCTCATGACGAGCCAGAACTGTGCCCAGCCGAGCCGGGTGAGGGAGCGGCGCCGGGGGTGACGGGCGCGGGCGGCGATGATGAACAGCCCGACGACCGCGCACAGCACATACGTCAGCATGCGGTTGCCGAATTCGATGAGGCCGTTGATGCCCATCGCGGCAGTCGGAGTCAGGCTGTCCGGCGTGCACTTGGGCCAGGTCGAGCAGCCCAGCCCGGACTGGGAGAGCCGGACCGCGCCACCCGTGACGACGATGATCACGGCCATCACGACGGTGGCCAGTGCGGCCCGTCGTACGAAGGCCGCGGACGGCTGCCAGCGGCGGGCGATCAGCTCAAGGGGGTTCAGCGTGTTCGGCACGGGAGCCATCGTAAGCGGCCCCTTGTGCAAACTTTCACGAGGGGTGCGTTCGCGGCGAAGCCACCCGTCCCGTGCCTCGGCCGCTCACTCCCAGCGGAAGAACCGGGCCGCGGCCCCCAGACCGAGCACCGCCCACACCGCGAGGATGCCGAGGTCCGGCCAGGGGAGGCCGGCGCCGTGCTGGAGCACCGCGCGCAGCCCGTCGGACAGCGCCGTGATCGGCAGCAGCCCGAGCACGCTCTGCGCGGCCTCCGGGAACTTCTCCAGCGGGACGATCACACCGCCGCCGACCAGCAGCAGCAGGAACACCAGGTTGGCCGCGGCGAGGGTGGCCTCCGCCTTGAGCGTGCCGGCCATCAGCAGGCCCAGGCCCGAGAAGGCGGTGGTGCCCAGAAGGAGCAGCGCCGCCACCGCGAGCGGGTTGCCCTGCGGGGACCAGCCCAGGGCGAGCGCGACCGCCGTCAGCAGCGCGATCTGGAGGACCTCGGTGACCAGCACCGCGCAGGTCTTGGCCGTCATCAGCCCCCAGCGCGGCAGCGGCGAGACGGCGAGCCGCTTGAGCACGCCGTAGCGCCGCTCGAAGCCGGTCGCGATGGCCTGGCCGGTGAAGGCGGTGGACAGCACGGCGAGTGCCAGGATGCCGGGCGCCAGGAAGTCGACGGAGCGGCCCGCGCCGCCGGCCGTGGCCGTGGGCACCGCGATGATGTCGACGGCGGAGAACAGGACCAGCAGCAGCGTCGGGATGATCACGGTCAGCAGCAGCTGCTCACCGTTGCGCAGCAGCATCCTGGTCTCCAGGGCCGCCTGCGCGCGGATCATCCGGGGCAGCGGAGCCGCACCGGGTCGCGGGCTGAAGGTGCCGGTGACGCCACCGGCCTCGGTGGTGGTCATGCGCGCAGCTCCTTGCCCGTGAGTTCCAGGAAGACGTCCTCCAGGGTGTGGCGTTCGACGGCTATCGCGTCGGGCATCACGCCGTTCTGGGCGCACCAGGAGGCGACGGTGGCCAGCAGCTGCGGGTTGACCTTGCCGTGGACGCGGTAGACGCCGGAGGCGGGCTCCGTGGCGGCGCTGTCCGCGGGCAGTGCCTTGAGGAGCGAGGCGAGGTCGAGTCCGGGGCGGCCGGTGAAGCGCAGGCTGTTCTCCGCGCCGCCGCGGCACAGCTCGTCCGGGCTGCCCTGGGCGATCACCCGGCCGCCGTCGATGATTGCGACATCGTCGGCGAGCTGCTCGGCCTCGTCCATGAAGTGGGTGGTCAGTACGGTGCTGACGCCGTCGGCGCGCAGTTCCCGTACGAGGTCCCAGGTGGCGTGCCGGGCCTGCGGGTCGAGTCCGGCCGTCGGCTCGTCCAGGAAGACCAGCTCGGGGCGGCCGACCACGGCCATCGCCAGCGCCAGCCGTTGTTGCTGGCCGCCGGAGAGCCGCCGGTAGGGCGTCCGGCCGCAGCTGCCCAGGCCGAGCCGGTCGATCAGCGCGCCGACGTCGAGCGGGTGGGCGTGCAGGGTGGCGGTGTGCCGCAGCATCTCGTCGGCCCGGGCGCCCGCGTAGACGCCGCCGGACTGGAGCATCACGCCGATCCGCGGGCGCAGCGCCGCGGCGTCGGCGACCGGGTCCAGGCCCAGGACCCGCACCCGGCCGGCGTCCGGGCGGCGGTAGCCCTCGCAGGTCTCGATGGTGGTGGTCTTGCCGGCGCCGTTCGGGCCGAGCACGGCGGTCACCGCGCCGCGCGCGACGGTCAGGTCGAGTCCGTCCACGGCGGTCTTGGTCCCGTATCGCTTGACCAGGCCGGTGATCTCGACGGCGGGCTCTCGGCCGGGGGGCCGGGGGTCGCCCCCCGGGGAGGTGCTGGGCATGCCGGGCAGTCTACGGAGAGTGGCGGGCCGGGCTTCAATGGGGGCGACGGCCCGGAATACTGTTCGTTCCCCGATCCGGCGGTGTGCGACCGAACGGATTTCGGAGCCCGCGACCCCTGGTGCGCCGCTGCCGGCCCGGTGGACGCCCGTGCAGGTCGGCGCCGCTTTCGCCGCTCCGGCGGGTACTTGAATTAGGTAACCCTAAGTGATAGAGGCCACCCGTCGGTGCTCCCGCGAGGCTTGAATCGCTTTGACGAATTACGCAACAATGGCGTTGTGAAATACGCGAGCGAGGAACAGGAAGGGCCCGCGGTCGAGCAGACCGACGGGCCGGCCCCCTCCGCGCCCGAGAAGACCGAGCGGCGAGGGTCCGCCACCCACGCCGCGGCGCCGCACGATGAACAGCAGGGCACCCGCAACCGGGTCGCCCGCTCCATTCTCGACCACGGCCCGTCCACCGCGGCCGAGCTCGCCCTGCGCCTGGAGCTGACCCAGGCGGCCGTCCGGCGGCATCTGGACGCGCTGGCCGCGGAGGGCGTCGTCGAGCCCCGCGAGAAGCGCGTCTACGGCACCCGTGGCCGGGGCCGCCCGGCCAAGGCCTTCGCCCTCACCGACTGCGGGCGGGACGCCTTCGACCAGGCCTACGACCAGCTCGCCTCCGAGGCGCTGCGCTGGATCGCGCAGAGCGCCGGCGGCGGCGAGAAGGGTGAGGCGGCCGTCGCCGCGTTCGCCCGCGCGCGCCTCGCCGCGCAGGCCGAGGGTTACCGCGAGGCGGTCGAGGCCGCCGAGCCGGAGGCCCGTACGGAGGCCCTTGCGAAGGCGTTGACCGCGGACGGGTACGCTGCTACGGCGCGCAGCGCCCCCAATCCCCAGCTCGGTGAACAGCTCTGCCAGCACCACTGCCCGGTCGCCCATGTCGCCGAGCAGTACCCGCAGCTGTGCGAGGCGGAGACCGAGGTCTTCTCCCGATTGCTCGGGACCCATGTACAGCGTCTTGCCACCATCGCCCATGGCGACGGGGTGTGTACGACCTTCGTTCCGAAGGCCGGTGCCGGCAAGGCCGCTCACAGCACCGCACGCACCAGTAAGACCACCACAGCATCTGCAAGCACGGCCGGGAGGAACCCCGCATGACGCTCCCCACGGAGACTGCTCACCCCGAGCTCGAGGGCCTGGGCAAGTACGAATACGGCTGGGCCGACTCCGACGTGGCCGGCGCCTCCGCCAAGCGCGGTCTCTCCGAGGCCGTCGTCCGCGACATCTCGGGCAAGAAGAACGAGCCGGAGTGGATGCTCAAGCTCCGCCTCAAGGGCCTGAAGCTGTTCGACAAGAAGCCCATGCCGAACTGGGGCTCGGACCTGTCGGGCATCGACTTCGACAACATCAAGTACTTCGTCCGCTCCACCGAGCAGCAGGCCGCCTCCTGGGAGGACCTGCCCGAGGACATCAAGAACACCTACGACAAGCTCGGCATCCCCGAGGCGGAGAAGCAGCGCCTGGTCGCCGGTGTCGCCGCGCAGTACGAGTCCGAGGTCGTCTACCACCAGATCCGTGAGGACCTGGAGGAGCAGGGCGTCATCTTCCTGGACACCGACACCGCGCTCAAGGAGCACCCGGAGCTCTTCCAGGAGTACTTCGGCACGGTCATCCCGGTCGGCGACAACAAGTTCGCGTCGCTGAACAGCGCGGTGTGGTCCGGCGGCTCGTTCATCTACGTGCCCAAGGGTGTCCACGTCGACATCCCGCTCCAGGCCTACTTCCGGATCAACACCGAGAACATGGGCCAGTTCGAGCGGACGCTGATCATCGTCGACGAGGACGCCTACGTCCACTACGTCGAGGGCTGCACGGCGCCGATCTACAAGTCGGACTCGCTGCACTCCGCGGTCGTCGAGATCATCGTGAAGAAGGGCGGCCGCTGCCGCTACACGACCATCCAGAACTGGTCGAACAACGTCTACAACCTGGTCACCAAGCGCGCCGTCGCCTACGAGGGCGCGACCATGGAGTGGGTCGACGGCAACCTCGGCTCCAAGGTGACCATGAAGTACCCGGCCGTCTACCTCATGGGCGAGCACGCCAAGGGCGAGACCCTCTCCATCGCCTTCGCGGGCGAGGGCCAGCACCAGGACGCCGGCTCCAAGATGGTCCACATGGCGCCGAACACCTCCTCCAACATCGTCTCCAAGTCGGTGGCGCGAGGCGGCGGCCGGACCTCCTACCGCGGTCTGGTCGAGATCGGCGAGGGCGCCGCGGGCTCCAAGTCCAACGTGCTGTGTGACGCCCTGCTGGTGGACACCATCTCCCGTTCGGACACCTACCCCTACGTCGACGTCCGCGAGGACGACGTGTCGATGGGCCACGAGGCGACCGTCTCCAAGGTCAGCGAGGACCAGCTCTTCTACCTGATGGCGCGCGGCCTGACGGAGTTCGAGGCCATGGCGATGATCGTGCGTGGCTTCGTCGAGCCGATCGCCCGTGAGCTGCCGATGGAGTACGCGCTGGAGCTCAACCGGCTGATCGAGCTGCAGATGGAAGGTTCGGTCGGCTGACGCCCGGCCCCCAGCAGCGACTGACTCCCTGATTGCAGAAAGCGAGCACTACGACAGCCATGGCTGAGGCTCAGAACTCCCCCACTCTCGGCTCCGCTCGAGCGGGGGGACCCCCACCGGCGGGTTCCACGACCACCGGCTCACTTGCGGTGGCCGCGGAGTCCACCGTTGCCACCCGGATGAGCGCCCCGCCGTCCTACGACGTGGCGGACTTCCCGGTGCCGCACGGCCGCGAGGAGGAGTGGCGCTTCACGCCGCTCGCGCGCCTGAAGGGCCTGCACGACGGCAGCGCCGAGGCCGGCGGTCCGGACCTGAAGATCGACATCACCGCTCCCGAGGGCGTCACCCACGAGCTGGTCGACCGCACCGACCCGCGGGTCGGCAAGGCCGGCAAGCCCGTGGACCGGGTTGCCGCCCAGGCGTACAGCTCGTTCGAGAAGGCCTCGGTCGTCTCGGTCCCCAAGGAGACCGTGCTCGCCGAGCCCATCCGGATCACCGTGCACGGTGAGGGCGGCACCGCCTTCGGCCACCAGGTCATCGAGCTGGGCGCGTTCGCCGAGGCGGTCGTCGTCATCGACCACACCGGTGACGCGGTGCTCGCCGCCAACGTCGACTACCTCCTCGGTGACGGCGCCAAGCTGACCGTCGTCTCCGTCCAGGACTGGGACGACCAGGCCGTGCACGTCGGGCAGCACAACGCCCTCGTCGGCCGGGATGCGAGCTTCAAGTCCGTGGTCGTCACCTTCGGCGGTGACCTCGTCCGGCTGCACCCGCGCATCACGTACGCGGGCCCCGGCGGTGAGGCCGAGCTCTACGGTCTGTACTTCACCGAGGAGGGCCAGCACCAGGAGCACCGCCTTTTCGTCGACCACGAGGCGTCCAACTGCCGCTCCCACGTCACGTACAAGGGCGCGCTGCAGGGCCAGGACGCCCACGCGGTCTGGATCGGCGATGTCCTCATCCAGGCCTCGGCGACCGGTACGGACACCTACGAGCTCAACCGCAACCTCGTCCTCACCGACGGCGCGCGGGTCGACTCGGTGCCCAACCTGGAGATCGAGACCGGCGAGATCGTCGGCGCCGGCCACGCCTCGGCGACCGGCCGCTTCGACGACGAGCAGCTGTTCTACCTGATGGCCCGCGGCATCCCGGCCGACGAGGCCCGCCGACTGGTCGTCCGCGGCTTCTTCGCCGAGCTGGTCCAGCAGATCGGTCTCCCGGACGTCGAAGAGCGTCTGATGAGCAAGATCGAGGCCGAGCTGGAAGCGTCCGCGGCATGACGTACGTACGCGCAGCGGCGCTCAGCGAGCTGGAGGAGGACACCCCCAAGCGGGTGGAACTCGACGGCACGCCCGTCTCCCTGGTCCGCACCGAGGGGGAGGTGTTCGCGATCAACGACATCTGCTCGCATGCGAACGTCTCGCTCTCCGAAGGCGAGGTCGAGGACTGCTCGATCGAGTGCTGGCTGCACGGTTCGAGCTTCGACCTGCGTACCGGCAAGCCGAACGGCCTTCCCGCGACGCGCCCCGTCCCCGTATACCCCGTAAAGATCGAAGGGGACGACGTGCTCGTCTCCGTCACCCAGGAGTCCTGAGTTCCCCATGGCAACGCTTGAGATCCACGACCTGCACGTCTCCGTCGAGGCCGAGAACGGCCCGCGCGAGATCCTGAAGGGCGTCGACCTGACTGTGAAGCAGGGCGAGACGCACGCCATCATGGGCCCCAACGGCTCCGGCAAGTCGACCCTCGCCTACTCCCTCGCAGGTCACCCCAAGTACACGATCACCGGCGGCACCGTCACCCTCGACGGCGAGGACGTCCTGGAGATGTCCGTCGACGAGCGCGCGCGGGCCGGCGTCTTCCTCGCCATGCAGTACCCGGTCGAGGTCCCCGGCGTCTCGGTCTCCAACTTCCTGCGCACCTCCGCGACCGCGATCCGCGGCGAGGCCCCCAAGCTGCGGCTGTGGGTCAAGGAGGTCAAGGAGGCCATGCAGCGCCTCCAGATGGACCCCTCCTTCGCCGAGCGCAACGTCAACGAGGGCTTCTCCGGCGGTGAGAAGAAGCGCCACGAGATCCTCCAGCTGGAGCTGCTCAAGCCGGCCATCGCGATCCTCGACGAGACCGACTCCGGCCTGGACGTCGACGCGCTGCGCACCGTCTCCGAGGGCGTCAACCGCGTCCGCGAGACCGGCGAGGTCGGCACTCTGCTGATCACCCACTACACGCGCATCCTGCGCTACATCAAGCCCGACCAGGTCCACGTCTTCGCCAACGGCCGGATCGCCGAGTCCGGCGGCGCGGAGCTCGCGGACAAGCTGGAGGCGGAGGGCTACGAGGCATACACGAAGGGTGGCGCAACCGCGTGACACAGCTGCCGGGCCTCCTCGACACAGAGGCGATCCGTAAGGACTTCCCCATCCTGGATCGCCAGATCCACGACGGGAAGAAGGTCGTCTACCTGGACAACGCGGCGACCTCCCAGAAGCCGCGCCAGGTCCTCGACGCCCTGAACGCCTACTACGAACGTCACAACGCCAACGTCCACCGCGGCGTGCATGTGCTCGCCGAGGAGGCCACGGCGCTGTACGAAGGCGCCCGTGACAAGGTCGCCGCCTTCATCAACGCGCCGAGCCGCGACGAGGTGATCTTCACCAAGAACGCCTCCGAGTCGCTCAACCTCGTGGCCAACATGCTCGGCTGGGCCGATGAGCCCTACCGCGTGGACCGCGAGACCGAGATCGTCATCACGGAGATGGAGCACCACTCCAACATCGTCCCGTGGCAGCTGCTCTCGCAGCGCACCGGCGCGAAGCTGAAGTGGTTCGGCATCACCGACGACGGCCGTCTCGACCTGTCCAACATCGAAGAGGTCATCACGGAGCAGACGAAGATCGTCTCCTTCACGCTGGTCTCCAACATCATGGGCACCGTCAACCCGGTCGAGACGATCATCCGCCGCGCCCAGGAGGTCGGCGCGCTGGTCTGCATCGACGCCTCGCAGGCCGCCCCGCACATGGTGCTGGACGTGCAGGCGCTGCAGGCCGACTTCGTGGCCTTCACCGGCCACAAGATGTGCGGCCCGACCGGCATCGGCGTCCTCTGGGGCCGCCAGGAGCTGCTGGAGGACCTCCCGCCGTTCCTCGGCGGCGGCGAGATGATCGAGACCGTCTCGATGCACTCCTCGACCTATGCGCCCGCGCCGCACAAGTTCGAGGCCGGTACGCCCCCGATCGCCCAGGCCGTCGGCCTCGGCGCGGCCGTGGACTACCTCACCTCGATCGGCATGGACAACATCGCCGTGCATGAGCACGCGATCACCGAGTACGCCGTCAAGCGGCTGCTGGAGGTCCCCGACCTGCGCATCATCGGCCCGAGCACGGCCGAGGACCGCGGGGCGACGATCTCCTTCACGCTCGGCGACATCCATCCCCACGACGTCGGCCAGGTGCTGGACGAGCAGGGCATCGCGGTCCGGGTGGGTCACCACTGCGCACGGCCGGTCTGCCTGCGCTACGGAATTCCCGCGACCACGCGAGCGTCGTTCTATCTGTACTCCACGCCCGCCGAGGTCGACGCCTTGGTCGAGGGGCTGGAGCACGTCCGCAACTTCTTCGGTTAATCAAGCACAGCGGATGAGGACGAGGACTGACTGAGTCGTGAAGCTGGATTCCATGTACCAGGACGTCATCCTGGACCACTACAAGCACCCCCATGGGCGCGGTCTTCGGGACGGCGACGCAGAGGTGCACCATGTCAACCCCACGTGCGGCGACGAGATCACGCTGCGCGTGCGGCTCGACGGCGCGACGATTGAGGATGTGTCCTACGAGGGCCAGGGCTGCTCCATCAGCCAGGCCAGCGCGTCGGTGCTCAACGACCTCCTGGTCGGCAAGGAGCTCGGCGAGGCGCAGAAGATCCAGGAGACGTTCCTGGAGCTGATGCAGTCCAAGGGTCAGGTCGAGCCGGATGACGCCATGGAGGAGGTGCTGGAGGACGCGGTCGCGTTCGCCGGTGTCTCGAAGTACCCGGCGCGTGTGAAGTGCGCGCTGCTCAGTTGGATGGCCTGGAAGGACGCCACGGCCAAGGCCCTCTCCGAGGAGGCGAAGACCGCATGACCGAGACTCCGACCACCACCAAGCCCGCCTCCGAGGAGGAGGTCCGCGAGGCGCTCTACGACGTCGTGGACCCCGAGCTGGGCATCGATGTCGTCAACCTGGGGCTGATCTACGGCATCCACGTCGACGACGCCAATATCGCCACCATCGACATGACGCTGACCTCCGCGGCCTGCCCGCTGACCGACGTCATCGAGGACCAGGCGAAGTCCGCCACGGACGGCATCGTCAACGAGCTGAAGATCAACTGGGTCTGGATGCCCCCGTGGGGCCCGGACAAGATCACCGACGACGGCCGCGAGCAGCTCCGCGCGCTGGGCTTCAACGTCTGACGAGATCTCCTGAGCGCTTCGGCCGTGCCCGCCAGTCACCACTGGCGGGCACGGCCGTTTCGGCGTTTCCGGGGCCCGCGCATGACTATGTACACCCGTACGCAACGTTGTGTACGCTCGTACGCATGGCCCCCTTGATGCTCGCCGGAGCGATCCTGTCCGAGGTCCTCGCGACCACCGCGATGAAGTACAGCGACGGCTTCAGCAAGCTGTGGCCGTCGCTGTACACCGCGGCGGGTTATCTGCTGGCCTTCTTCCTGCTGGCGCAGACGCTCAAGACGATGAGCGTCGGCACCGCGTACGCCATCTGGGCCGGTGTCGGCACGGCGCTGATCGCCGCGATCGGGATGGTGTTCCTGGGGGAGAGCACCAGTGCGCTGAGGATCTTCGGGGTGCTGCTGGTCATCGCCGGTGTCGTGGTGCTGAACATGGGCGGGGCGCACTGATGGCCCGGCGCTACGACCCGGACCGGCGGCAGCGGATCATCGACGCGGCGATCGCCGTGGTGGGCGAGCGCGGGATCGCCGGGCTCAGCCACCGCTCGGTGGCCGCCGCGGCGGATGTCCCGCTCGGCTCGACCACGTACCACTTCTCGACCCTGGACGAGCTGCTGGTCGCCGCGTTGCGGCAGGTCAACGGCGAATGCCTGGCCGACTTCGCGCGCTGGGTGGACGGCCTCGATCCGGCGGTGCCGCTCACCGACGAGGTGGCCCGGTTCGTCGAGGAGGCCCTGACCGGGGACCGCTCGCGGATGCAGCTGGAGTACGAGCTGTATCTGGCGGCGCTGCGGCGCGAGGCGGTGCGGCCGATCGCCGCGGAGTGCCTGGACGAGATGGTGCGGCTGCTCGGACAGCGGATCGGCGATGTCCCGACCGCGCGGGCCGTGGTGGCGCTCACCGACGGACTGCTGCTCCAGCATCTGCTGACCGGGCAGCCCTTCGACCCCGCGTCGGTACGGGCCGGGCTGGCCGGGGTGCTGGGCTGAACGGCGGCCCCGGTGGCGCGGGCCTTGTGTGCCCGTACGAACCCGGTGGTGCGACCCTACGGAGCGGCCCGATCGCTGAGACCGGTTCGCCTCGGCGGGCGCCCTCCGGTTAGGTTTCGAACATGACCGAAGCTGCTACCTCCCGTACGACCGGCGCCGTCGCCGCCGGGCTCGCCACCGTCACCTCCGACGGCACCGTTCTCGACACCTGGTTCCCGGCGCCCCAGCTGGCCGCCGCCGACGGCCTGGGCCCCGCCGGCACCGAGCGCCTCGACGACGAGCGCGCCACCGAACTGCTGGGCGCCGCCGTGCTCAAGGCGATCGGTCCCGACCCGGTCCGCGAGGTCGAGGTCGTCGCCGTCCGCACGGTCATCGGCTCCCTCGACGACAAGCCGCTGGACGCCCATGACGCGTACCTGCGCCTCCACCTGCTCAGCCACCGGCTGGTCAAGCCGCACGGGCAGAACCTGGAGGGCGTCTTCGGCCTGCTGGCCAACGTCGCCTGGACCTCGCTGGGCCCGGTGGCCGTCGACCGGGTGGAGACGGTGCGGCTGAACGCCCGTGCCGAGGGCCTGCATCTGATGGTCACCGGCATCGACAAGTTCCCGCGGATGACGGACTATGTCGCGCCCACCGGTGTGCGGATCGCGGACGCCGACCGGGTGCGGCTGGGCGCGCACCTCGCGGCCGGTACCACGGTCATGCACGAGGGCTTCGTCAACTTCAACGCCGGGACGCTGGGCACCTCCATGGTCGAGGGCCGGATCAGCGCGGGTGTGGTCATCGGCGACGGCTCCGACATCGGCGGCGGCGCCTCCACCATGGGCACCCTCTCCGGCGGCGGCAAGCAGATCATCTCGATCGGCGAGCGCTGCCTGCTCGGCGCCGAGTCGGGTATCGGGATCGCGCTGGGCGACGAGTGCGTCGTCGAGGCCGGTCTGTACGTCACCGCGGGCACCCGGGTCACGCTGCCCGACGGCCAGATCGTCAAGGCCCTGGAGCTCTCCGGCGCGGACAACATCCTCTTCCGCCGCAACTCCACCACCGGAACCGTCGAGGCCCGCCCGAACAAGGCGGAGTGGGGCGGCCTCAACGAGGTGCTGCACAGCCACAACTGAGCGGTCACGGTCACACCACGGCCCGGCGGGTGTCCCGCCGGGCCGCGCTGTTGCCGTCACCCCGCTCACCGGCCCGGCCGGCCGCCGATAAGCTTGCGCCATGCGTGATCTTGTAGCGGGGATGCGGTATCTGGGCAAGGGGCAGCGCTGGGTCGCCCAGCACGGCCGGTGGTGGGGATTCGGGCTGATTCCGGCGCTGATCGCCCTGGTGCTGTATGCCGCGGTGCTCACCGTGCTGGCCATCTGGTCCGGCGATATCGCGGCCTGGGCGACGCCGTTCGCCGACGGCTGGGGCTCGCCCTGGCAGGGGCTGCTGCGCGGGGTGTTCGTGGCGCTGCTGTTCGCCGGCGGGCTGATGCTGTCGGTGCTGACGTTCACCGCGGCCACCCTGCTGATCGGCGACCCGTTCTACGAGTCGCTCTCGGAGAAGGTCGAGGAGTCCGAGGGGCACTGCCCGCCGTCCCCGGACCGGCCGCTCTGGCAGGAGATCTGGATCGCGCTGCGGGACAGCGTGCATGTGCTGCTGCGCGCCGCCGGCTTCGGCCTCCTGCTCTTCGTCCTCGGGTTCATCCCGTTCATCGGGCAGACCGTGATCCCCGTGATCGGCTTCTGTGTCTCCGGCTTCTTCCTCGCCGTCGAGCTGACCTCGGTGGCCATGCAGCGCCGGGACATCCCGGTGCGCGAGCGGCTCCGGCTGCTGCGCGGCCGCAAGGGCCTCGCGGTCGGCTTCGGCACCCCCATCGTGCTGCTGTTCCTGATCCCGTTCGTCGCGGTGGTGCTGATGCCGGGCGCGGTCGCCGGTGCGACGCTGCTCGTCCGTGACCTGGTGCCGGGCCCGGACGAGCCGTCCGAGCCGGAGCGGGGCGCGGCGGCCGCCGGACCGGACCAGACCGCGGCTCCGTACGGGCAGCCGGGCGCGCCGGGCGGCTTCGGGCCGCCGCCCGCCCCCTTCCCGCCTAACCAGGGACCCCCGCAGGCACCGCGGTATCCGCATCAGCAGTCCGGTCCAGGGTCGTCCGCAGCGCGTCCACCAGCCGGCTGGTGAGCTCGGCGTCGGCCGCCAGCAGCGGGCCGCGCACCGGTCCCGCGGGCAGCCCGAGGTGCTGGAGCAGCGCCTTCGTGGTGACCGTGCCGGGGGCTTCCCCGCCGGTCACCGCCTCGATGAGCGGGACCAGGGCGAGCTGACGGCGGGCCGCAGCGGCCGTGTCGCCGGCGTCATAGGTGTCCAGTACGGCGCGCACCGCCCGGGGTGCGGCATTGGCGACCGTGCTGACGCAGCCGGCGCCGCCGAGGGCCCGTAGCGGCAGGATCTGTTCATCGCAGCCCGCGTAGTAGGCCAGGTCCGTCGCGGCCAGCACCTTCGCCGTCTTCAGCGGGTCGTAGCCGCAGTCCTTGACCGCCACGATCCGCGGATGGGCGGCCAGCCGCAGCAGGGTCCGGGTGCTCAGCGCGGTGCCGGTGCGGCCCGGGATGTCGTAGAGCATCACCGGCAGTCCGGTGGCGTCCGCGACCGTCCGCAGATGATGGCCGACGGCCTCCTGGGTGGGCCGCGAGTAGTACGGCGTGACCACCAACAGGCCGTGGGCGCCCGCCCGTTCGGCGTCGCGGGCCAGGGAGACGGTGTGCCGGGTGTCGCTGGTGCCGACCCCCGCGATGATCCGCGCCCGGTCGCCGACGGCCTCGGCCACGGCCCGCAGCAGGGTCTCCTTCTCGGTGTCCGACGTGGTCGGGGACTCCCCGGTGGTGCCGCTCAGCACCAGTGCGTCGCAGCCGCCGTCGTCGACGAGGCGGGTGGCGAGCTGCTGCGCGCCGTCCGGGTCGAGCGCGCCGTCGGCGGTGAACGGGGTGATCATGGCGGCCGCGGTGCGCCCGAAGGGCGGCGCGGCGGTGCGGGGGGCGGTCAGGGTGGTCATGCCAGGAGTGTGAGGGCGCCTCATAATTCACGTCCACTTAGTTGTACTGCTGGGTTTGTTAAGCATCGCTACGCCAGTGCGGCCCGGAAACGCGAAGCGGCCGCCGCACCCTTCGGTGCGACGGCCGCTCGGGCATCACAGGCCCATCACGCGCCAGTCAGGCCGTTCCGCGAACGCTTCAGGTCCTGGGTCCGCTCGGAAGCGGACTCCTCCGACGACTTCGGCTTCCGCTGGTCGGCGCGCCTCTCGGCGGCACGGTCCTTGTTGCCCGACTTACGGTTCTGGGACTTCGGCATGATGACTCCCTATGTCTCGCCGAATGGTGCTTACCTGCCCAGTACCGCACCCCCGGCGGCAGTTGGCCCCCGGGCGTGGGCCGGACGGGTGACGAGGGAGTCACGTGCGGTGACCTTCCGCCGTGCTACGGGCGGATCCGCAGCACCTGCGGATCGTGGTCGCTGGCCTGGTCGGCGTACTCGGAGTTGAGGTGCACGATGTCGTAGTCGGCGCGGGTCAGCCGGCGGCTGGTGAGCATGTGGTCCAGCACCTGCGAATTGCCGTTGTAGACATAGCCGTAGCGCTCCGCGGCGGGCAGCCGGCCGACCAGATCGGTGAGCACACCCCCGGCGGTGAGGGACTTCAGGGCCGGCGAGAACTGGTAGTCGTTGAGGTCACCGGCGACCACCACCGCGGCCTTCGGGTCCTTCGCCAGCAACTCCTTGACGAACGTGTTCACCAGCCCGGCCTGGGCGGTGCGCTGGGTCTCCGAGCTGCGGGCCGGCGGCTGGAACCGGCTGTCCAGACCCTGGTCGCCGCCCTTGGAGTTGAAGTGGTTGGCGATCACGAACACCCGGCTCCCCGGGCGGCTCTTCAGCGAGAACTGGCCGACCAGCGGCTTGCGGCTGGTCTTCCACGCAGGGTCGTCCGGCGCGATCCGGCCCGGGGACGCGGACAGTGTGGCCTTGCCGTGGTCGTCGACCACCTTCACCGGTGTCGTGGCGTCCCCGCCCTTGATGTCGGTGAACGAGACCCGCTCGGGGTTGAACAGGAACGCCACCCGGATGTTGCCGCCGGGCTGGCCGCCGTCCTGGCCGTCGACCGGGTCGATCTGCCGCCACTCGTACGCCGGGCCGCCGGCCGCCTTGATCGCCTCGGTGAGCTTCTTGAGGGTCTCCCCGGCGGTCACCACCCCGTTGTTCTTGGGGCCGTTGTCGTCCTGGACCTCCTCCAGTGCGACCACATCGGGGGTGGCGAGGTGCTCCACCAGCCCCTTGGCCAGCCGGTCGAACTTGGCCTGCGGGGTGCTGGGGGAGAGGTTCTCGACGTTGTAGGTCGCCACCGCCAGCTCGTCGGACTTCTGCTTGCGGGTCTTCTCCGGCTCCGGGCCCTTGTCGGCGAGTTTGCCCAGCTCGGTGGCCTGAAGGGTGTATCCGCCGAAGCTGTCGTAGTCCAGCGGCCCGGCGGTGGTGCCGGTCAGCGCGTCGCCGACATCGGCCACCGGGAACGGCTGCTGCGCGAACGGGATCAGCGACGCCACCTTGACCCGGCCGCCGTTGGGGTCCGCGTACGAGCGGTAGAGCGTGCCGCCGCGGGCCGTGCGGTGGTGCCGCGGCTCGGCGGTCACCCACAGCTCGTGATGGGTGTTGGTCGCCCCGACGACCGGCGCGTCCGCCACCGCTACGCGCATGCCCTCCAGCGACTCGTAGCGGTCCAGGGCGTACGAGCCGGGGCGCAGCTTCAGGGACTCGATGCTCTTGCCGCCCGCGTTCGGGGCGTAACGATTCGGCACCGAGGCCGGGTTGAGCGGGAAGACGGCCGGCAGCGGGGCGTCGGCGGAGACCGTCTTCCAGGTCGCATCGGTGATCTCGGTGACCGACTGGAGACCGGCGTCCTTGCCGCCGGGGTAGTACTCGCTGACCGTGCCGGAGAAAGTGACCGCGTCACCGACCGTGACCTTCGGCGTCTCCTTGCCGGTGAAGACGAAGACCGCCTCACTGGTGGCCGGGTCGCGGTCCGGGTGCGGGTCCTGCACCCAGAAGCCGCGCGCCGAGCCGAACGAGCGGATCGCGGTGACCGTACCGGGCACCTCGCTGACCTGCTGCCCGGCCAGCGGGGATATGCGGGTGCTGCCCTGGATGTCGTGGATCCGGGCGCCGGCTGCCGAGGCGGACTGGGTGGCGGTCAGCAGTCCGCCGGCCAGGGCGGCGCAGACCACCGCGGCGACGGTGACCGGTCTGCGGAGCGAGCGACGGGACGGCATGGATGCCTCCGAGGGGTTTGGGGGGTGGCTGGGGCAACGTCGATACGAAGCGGGACCGGCGCACGCTACGCGCGTCGATCTGCGTCAATCTCTTGTGCACGCACGGGAGTTGTCAAGCTTCTGCGGGTAACCAGAAGGGGGCGCGGGGGTGAACCGTCCGAGATACGGAGAATTCCGTCTACGCTTGGGCGGCGCACACCCCAGCCACCGCTGGGTGGGGGTTCCCCCAGCGGTAGCTGGAGGAGTATCCCCAGCCGTAGTCCGTCCGAGGAGCTGAGCACCCGATGTCCGCAGACCGCCCCACCCTGCCGCCGGTGCGGCTGCACTCCGAAGCGGAACTGGCCCGGGACGCGCTGAGCGCCCCCCTGATGGCCCGCGCCGCGAAGCTCGCCCGCTGGGCCGAGCCCGGCGTCCCGGTCGGCGTCGGCGGCCAGATCCTGGAAGAGCCGCTGGCCGCCGCCACCGAACACCTCGGCCTGGCCGGTGACGAGGACGGCCCCGCCTACACCGCCGAGGCCTGGCAGCTCGCGGTGGACACCGGACTCGTGGAGATCACCGAGACCGAGGAGAGCGAGGACGGCGCCGACCTGCCCGACGACGCCATGGCCGGGATCGCCACCCCCGGCGAGGAGCTGGGCCTGCTCACCTCCGGCAGCCCGCAGGACATCCTCGACATCTGGCTCGGCGGCATGGAGACCGTGCTCGCCGACGCGGCCGCCCCCGACCTCGCCGACCTCGCCGACCAGCTCACCGAGGGCGGCGAACTGGATCTGGACGCGCTCGACTGGAACCCCGAGGAGGAGGCCGAGCTGCTGGACGGCATCCTCGGCAACCTCTATCTGCTCACGGCCCTGAACGAGCGCCCTGACCAGGAGGTTCCGCTGCCCGCGCTGGCCGCCTCCATGATCGTCCCGGACGATATGGACGAGCCCACGGACGATGTCCTCGAAGAGGTCTCCGAGGCGATGATGCGCCTGGACGACCAGTTCCGGGTGCTGGAACCGATCGGTCTGGTCGCCTACCAGCCCGTCGACGAGGCACTCATCGAGGAGCTGGACGAGGACGGCGAGACGGCCCTTCCCCAGAAGCCCCGGGGGACCTCCGACGAGCCGCTGACCGACGAGGACGTCTCCCGCTACGGCCTGGTCCGCCTCACCCCGCTCGGTGTCTACGCCGTACGCGCCCGGATGCTGGACGCGGGCGTCCACGCCCCCGCGGTCGGCGACCTCACCGACAAGGGCTCCGATGTCCTCCTGGACGCGCTGCCCGACTACCCCGAGGCGCTCGCCCAGGCCGAGTCCGAGCTCTGGCTCGCCGCCCGTACGCCCGTGGACGCCGCCCGGGACCTGCTCACCGCCGCCCGCGGGGACGACGAGCGCGCCCCGCGGCGCCGGCTCGCCGCCCAGCAGACCCTCTCGCTGGTCTCGCCGGACGCCGAGGCCGCGCTGCGTGAGGTGCTCGACGACCGGCAGCTCGGCGGCCTGGCCCGGGTCTGGCTCGCCGAGCGCGCGCTGCCCGGCATCCCCGAGCCGTCCCAGGAGCTGATCTTCTGGCTGACGGTGGACACCATCGCGGCCCAGCTGGACAGCGTCGACGAGGACGCCTCGACCGAGCTGCGCGACCTCGTACAGGGCCTGACCGAACAGCACAGCGGGTTCTTCGACACCGCCTGGCGGGTGGACCACCCGGCCACCGCCGACGTCCTGGAGGCCATGGGCCGCCTGCACCCGGACAAGAAGGCCGCCAAGGAGGCCCGCAAGGCCGCGTTCAAGGCGCGGTCGCGACGGTCGGGCTAGGGCTTGTCCGGGCGTGTCCGGCGGACCAGGGGCAGCCCCGATCCGCCGGACACGCCCGCTAACCCGCGCTCCGCTTCTCCAGGCGGCTGCCCCGCGGCAGGGTGACGGACATGATGTCGCCGGGGGCGTCCAGGGCGAGGCGGTGCCACCGCCCGCGCGGCACGATGACCGCGGTGCCGGGCGTCAGCGCGATCTCCTCCTCCGGGTCTCCCGGCTGTTCCGGGCGGAGGACGAGGCGGATACCGCCGGTGAGGCAGGAGACGAGTTCCTCCGCGTCGGGGTGGACTTCCCAGTGGTCGGCGTGGAGATCGGCGTCGGTCTCCACATGGAAGGTCATCAGCTGCCAGCCGTCGCGCTCGGCGTCGAACGAGGGCGGCTCGGCGCGCACCCGGCGGTCGTCGAGGTGGAGGAAGGAGCTGAAGAGATCGATCGGGGTGACGGTCATGCCGGGAGGTCCTTCCAGCGGTGGGTATTCAGACGGTGGGTTTTCGGGCGACGGGTTTTCGGGCGGTGGGGTGGTGGCACGGGGGCGGCCGTTCGCGGCCGTCTCACTCGGCCAGGGCGCGGCGCAGGACGGCACCGAGTTCGGCGATCTGGCGCTGGGACACCTCGGCGGACAGGATCGCCTGCGAGCCGTGGAAGGTGCCGGGCCACTGATGCAGCTCGACCGAGACGCCGGCCTGTAGGAGGCGCAGCGCGTAGGTGATGTCCTCGTCGCGGTTCGGGCAGAGTTCGGCGGTGGCGATATAGGCGGCGGGCAGGCCGGAGAGGTCGGCGGCCCGTGCGGGGGCGGCGTCGGGTGTGGCGGGGGCGCCGCCCAGGTAGTGCCGCCAGGAGGCGGTGACCTTGTCGCGGTTCATCCAGGGCGTATCGGTGAAGTGCCGCTGCGACCAGGTCTCCTGCCGGTCGTCGAGTCCGGGCTGATTGAGCAGCTGGTAGCGGATCGGCGGCCCCTGCCGGTCGCGCGCCCGCAACGCCAGCGCCGCCGCGAGCCCCGCGCCCGCACTGTGCCCGCCGACCGCGATCCGCTCCGGGTCGATGCCGAGCCCGGCCGCGTGCTCCGCCGTCCAGGCCAGTACGGCGTACGCGTCGTCCAGGGCGGCCGGGTACGGATGCTCGGGGGCCAGCCGGTAGCCCACCGAGATCACCACCGTGCCGGAGAGGTCCGCCATCCGGGCCGCCCAGGGGTGCTCGGTCTCCAGGTCACCCATGACGAATCCGCCGCCGTGCAGCCAGACGACGGCGCCCTGGGCCTCGCGCGGGCGGTAGATCCGCACCGGCACGTCCGGATCGGCGGGCACCGTGCGGTCCTCGATGTCCAGGCGGGTGACGTCCGGCGCCGGGACCGCGGCGGCCAGGTCGGCGAAGTTCTTGCGCTCGGTGACCGGGTCCGTCAGATCGGCCCGGGGGAACAGCGGGATGAATGCTTCGAGTTCGGGATCCATGTCGGCCATCCTCACCGTTGCCGGCCCACCGGATCATCCGCCAACTGTCGGCCATCCCGCCCGAGTTGCCCGCCGGTCGGCGCCTATCCTCGGCACATGGAGGCACTGGCCGCACGGCTGTCGCAACTGGATGCGCAAGGCGAGGGCGCGATCCGCGTCGTCATGTTCTACGACACCCTGATGCGCCGACGGGTGGATCTCCCGGCGCTCGCCCGGGCCTCGGCGGGCCTGGCCGAGTGCGTGACCGGGATCCGGCTGCACGGCACCGGGCAGGTGATCCGCTTCTCGCCCGACGGCACGGCGGCGGCCGCTCCGGCGCCACCGGCGTCCACCACGGCACCGATCACCCTCGACGAGGAGGAGATCGGCACGGTGTGGCTGGAGCGCCCCGGCCCGCCGGGCGCGCCGAACCTCGACGAGCTGCTGCTGGAGCGGCTCGCCCTCGCCGTCGCGGCGGTCGTCGAGCGCTACGGCCCGGCCCGCACCACCATGGCCGACCCCGCCCTGGTCGAGCTGGCGATCAGCGCCGACAGCGACGAGGCGGCCCGGGCCCGGGCGCTGCGGCTCCTGGGCTTCGCCGCCGACCTGCCGGTCCAGGTCGTCGCCGTACGGTCGCCGCTGCCGCTCGACCGGATCGGCGGGCTGCTCTGCCCGGCCCGCCCGGTGAAGGCCGCGCCCCTCGCCGATGTGGGCGTCATCCTGGCCACCACCGTGGACCGGACGCGGATTCCGGCCGGTGTACGCGCCGGCCTCGGCGCCGCCGCGCGCCCCGACCGGTCCTGGCGGGAGGCCCGTACCGCCCTCCGCTTCACCAGCCCGCGCGAACCGGTCATCCGCTACGCCGACCTGGGCGCACTGGCACTGCTGGCCGAGATACCCCGGGACACCGCGCGGGACAACGCCGATGTGGCCGCCATCGCCCGGATCGCCGGCCGCCCGGCGGACCTGGAGACGCTGGACACCTACTGCGCCGCCGGCTCCCTGCGCCGCGCCGCCGACCTGCTCCACCTGCACCACAGCAGCGTCGCCCGGCGGCTGGAACAGATCGGCAAGATCCTGGGCATCGACCTCACCGAGCCCACCGGACTGACCCGGGCCGGGCTCGCCCTCACCGCCTGGCGGCTGCTCGACGGCTGAGGGAGCGGCCCGGTGGCAACCGCTGCCCGGATGTCGCATCGCGTTCAACTGGAGTTCGGCGGCGCACGAGAGCGTGTGCCCGCAGGCAAGGGGAGAAGAATCCGGCCATCCAGGAGATGACAATGCCGCTCACCCGCAGAGACTTCGCCAAGCGTTCCGCCCTCACCGGTGCCGGGGTCGCCCTGGCCGGCAGCGTCGGCGTGCTGGCCACCGCGCCCGGAGCCATCGGCGCGGAGGCACCGGCCGGCGGCCCGGACGACGCGGCGGACGGGCACGGTGTCGGCTACGGCCCGCTGATCCCGGACCCGGAGGGCCTGCTCGCGCTGCCCGCCGGGTTCTCGTACCGGATCATCACCCGGACCGGGGTCACTAAGCTCGACAGCGGTGAGTCCACCCCCTCGAATCACGACGGCACCGGCACCTTCGAGGGCCACCGCGGCACCACCCTCCTGGTCAACAACCACGAGCTGAAGGGCCCGCGCGCCGACTGGCCGCACCCGGTGCCGCTGACCGAAGGACTGGTCTACGACCCGGCGGCGTCCGGCGGCTGCACCGTCGTCGAGGTCGCCAAGGACGGCAGCCCGGTCGGCGAGTGGGTCGGCATCGCCGGTACCTCCACCAACTGCGCGGGCGGCACCACCCCTTGGGGCACCTGGCTCACCGGCGAGGAGACCGAGGACAAGGCCGGCGAGCACGGCATGACCAAGGACCACGGCTATGTCTTCGAGGTCGACCCGCACGACCGCCGGGCCGGCCGCGACCCCAAGCCCGTCAAGGCGCTGGGCCGCTACGCCCACGAGGCCGTCGTCGTCGACCCCAAGCGCGGCCACCTCTACCTGACCGAGGACGCCTCCGGCCCCAACGGCCTCTTCTACCGCTGGACCCCGCCGCACGGTTTCCGCCACGGCCGCGGGCAGCTGCGCTCGCTCGCCGGTGACTCGGGGGTGCTGGAGGCCTTCAAGTGCTTCGACTCCGGCGGCCGGTTCGTCGACGACCTCTCCCGCGCCACCAAGACCGGCACCGTCTACGGCGTCGACTGGGTCGAGGTCCCCGACCGCGACGCCCGCAAGGTCTCGGTGCGCAAGCAGTTCACGGACGGCGAGATCACCCGCGCCCGCAAGCTGGAGGGCCTGTGGTGGGCGGACGGCGGCGCGTATGTGGTGTCCTCGTACGCCCGTGACGAGAGCCCGGTCCAGCACGACGGCCAGGTCTGGTTCTACGACCCCCGGCGGCGGACCCTGACGCTGAAAGTGCTGCTGGGCGTCAACCCGGACCCGGCCAAGGACGGCGCGCTGGACGGTCCCGACAACATCACCGTCTCGCCCTACGGCGGGCTGATCATCGCCGAGGACGGCGAGGGCGTCCAGCACCTCTTCGGGGCCACCGACGACGGCCGGACCTACCCGATCGCCCGTAACGAGCTCAACATCGGTACCGCGGCCGAGCCCGAGTTCAGCGAGTTCACCGGCCCGGTGTTCTCCCCGGACGGGCGGACGCTGTTCGCCAACATCCAGGAGCCCGGCATCATGCTGGCCATCACCGGGCCGTGGAAGCGGCAGCGCCGCCAGCGCTAGCCGGCCGTCCGGCGGCGGCTCAGCCGGCCGCCGCCGTCAGCAGGTAGTAGTCCAGCAGACCGGTCTCATACGCCGTCAGATAGCGGCGCGGCCACTCGTCGTCGCGGAGCTCCGGCTGCTGGGCCATATAGCGGTCGTAGGGCTCCCAGACCCCGTCGCCGATCGGCCGGACCCGCACCTCCCGCAGCCCCGCCGCGGTCAGTGACGCGGCGACCTCGTCGACCACATGCGGGACGTCCAGGCCGTCGGCGTACGGGGGCAGCAGCTCGGGCAGGGCGCGGGCGGCCGCCCGGGTGCGGGCGAAGAACGTGGTCAGCGCCAGCCGGCCGCCGGGGCGCAGCACCCGCGCGGCCTCCCGGGCGAAACCGGGCAGATCGCGGAAGTGCTGCGCCGCCTCTACCGAGAACAGACAGTCCACGGAGCCGTCGGGCAGCGGGATGCGCTGGGCCGCGCCCAGCAGGAACTCCAGCCGGCCGGGGGAGCCCCCGGCCGCAGGGAGCAGGTCCGCGTTGGCGTCCCGGGCACGGGCGATCTGGTCGGGGTGCGCGTCCAGCCCGATGACCGGCTCCAGCCCGAACTCCCGCAGCGCCAGCGCACAGCCCAGCCCGCGTCCGCAGCCGACGTCCAGGGCGGTGCGGCCCCGCGGCCGGTCGAAGGTGCCCAGCACCAGGCGGTAGAGATCCTCCTCGCTGCGCACCCGGTCGGCCGTGGTCAGCTCGCGGTCCGCGGGGCCGGGCAGACCCGTCCAGTACCCGAAGTTGATGAAGCCGCCGGCGAAGGCGGGGACGGTGCTGAGGTCGAACTCGCCGTAGACCCGCGCGACCCGCTCCGGAAGGTCCGGGGGTGCTGGGCCGTCCGGGGGGTCCGCGGGGCCGGCCGGCGGCGGCTGCTGCGTCATCGAACGCTCCTCGTGCGTGCCGTGGGGGACATGCCGTGACGGGCTCTGCCGTGACGGGGCGAGGCGGAAGGGCGTGGCGGAGAGGGCGGGATCCGGGGGCCGGTGGACGGGGGAGGAGAGGCTGCTGAGCTCGTCGATACGGACGACACAATTCTCGGTCCTGGCCCGTTGACGCACCAGGGAAGGGCGTCCGTGGCGGTGGCGCCGCGCGGGTGAGGCGCCGCGGCCCGCCTCCCTGGCGGCGGCGGGGCCGTCGGGGAAGCGGGCGTCGTCGGATCACAGGGCCTGGCCGGCCGGTTTGACCATGCCGCGGACCGTGCGGGCGTCGACATACTCGCCCAGTGCGGTCATCTCCCACTCGCCGGAGAACTGGCGGATGAGCTTGGCCATCATCACGCCCGTACGGGGCTCCGAGTGGGTGAGGTCGAAACGGACCAGCTCCTCGCCGCTCTGGGCGTCCAGCAGGCGGCAGTACGCCTTGGCGACATCGGAGAACTTCTGGCCGGAGAAGGAGTTCACGACGAAGACCAGGCCCGTGACCTCCGGGGGCAGCCCGCCGAGGTGGACGGTGATCGCCTCGTCGTCGCCGGCGCCCTCACCGGTGAGGTTGTCGCCGGAGTGCTGGATCGCGCCGCCCAGGATCATCAGCTTGCCGAAGAAGCAGTTGTCGACCTTCTTGCGGTCCGGGCCGTAGGCGATCACGGAGGCGTCGAGGTCGATGCTCTTGCTGCGGAAGGCGGGCTCCCAGCCGAGGCCCATCCGCACCGAGCTGAGCAGCGGACGGCCGCCCTTGACCAGGGAGACGGTCTGGTTCTTCTGGAGGCTGACGCGGCCCTTGTCGAGGTTGATCTTGCCCGGGGCGGCGGCCGGGGCGGGGGCGGCAGCGGCGGGGGCCGGGGGCGCGACCGGGGCCGGGGCGCCGGTGGGCGGTCCCCACTGGCCGGTGGGTGCTGCGGGCGCCGGGGCCGCGGCCGGGGGAGCGGGGGGTGCCTGCGGGGCGGCGGGTGCGGCCGGTGCCTGCGGGGCCGCGGCCGGTGCGGCCGGTTCCTCCACGCTGACGCCGAAGTCGGTGGCGATCCCCGCCAGGCCGTTGGCGTAGCCCTGGCCGACCGCGCGGACCTTCCAGGCGCCGGCCCGGCGGTAGATCTCGACGACCACCAGCGCGGTCTCGGTGCCGAGCTGCGGCGGGGTGAAGGAGGCGAGGACGCTGCCGTCGTCGGCGTTGCGGACCGTGCCGGTCGGTTCGGTGCCGGCGAAGGTCGCGCCGGGGGCGTCCAGGCTCGCGGTGACCACGATCTTCTCGATGCCGTCGGGCACCGCGGCGGTGTCCACCGTGATGGTGTCGCCGCCGCCGGCCGCCGCGGAGTGCGTCACGCCCGGCCCGGCGGGCTGGTTGTAGAACACGAAGTCGTCGTCGGAGCGCACTTTGCCGTCGGCGGCCAGCAGCAGGCCCGAGACGTCCAGCCGCACGGGGGCGGTGACGTCCACCGCCACCCGCACGGCACTGAGCGGGAGGTTCGAGCCAGGAGTCATAGCGGTCATGCCGGGCTCAACGATCGGCGCGCCTTTGCGGTTCCATTACCTGCGGCCGGATGGCGGCCCGGCCCGTTCACCGCCGTTCGCGGGAGTTGCCGAAGAGCAGCCGGTAGGCGATCAGCAGGACCAGGGCCCCGGCGATCGAGGCGACCCACATTCTCGGCTCGCCGAAGTCCTTCGGGATCGGCTCGTGCAGAAACTTGGTGGAGAGCCAGCCGCCGATGAAGGACCCCACGATGCCGATCAGGGTCGTGCCGACGATCCCGCCCGGGTCCCGTCCCGGCAGCAGAACCTTGGCGATGACGCCCGCGATCAGCCCGAGTACGAGCCAGCTGACGATGCCCATGATGCGTTCCTCGTTCCTGCGCGGAGAGTCGGTACGTAGACGAGGACGCCTGGTGGGCGGCACGGGTTCCGTGGCGTGGCCCGTGGGGTGCCCGGTACGGCCGTGGGGCGCGCCGGTCAGTGCGGCCACCGGGGCGGGTCGGTGCAGAAGGAGCCGCCGAGATGGGCGTGGGCGGGGTTGCCGGGGTCCAGCGCGCCCTGGGCGGCGAGCAGCTCCGCCGCGTACGGCTCGGAGTCGTCCCGCGGGGTGTACCCCAGCGCGCGGGCGGTCGACAGGTCCCACCACAGACGGGTGTTGGCGGAGGAGCCGTAGACGACGGTGTGGCCCACGCCGGGCGCGGTGAGCGCGGCGTCCAGCAGCCGTGCGCAGTCGGCCGGGCTCAGCCAGATCGACAGCATCCGTACCGAGGTCGGCTCCGGGCAGCAGGAGCCGATCCGGACCGAGACGGTCTCGATGCCGTGCAGGTCCCAGTAGAGCGAGGCGAGATCCTCGCCGAAGCCCTTGGACAGGCCGTAGTAGGTGTCGGGGCGGCGGGGTGTGCCGACGGGGATGGCGCCGGAGCCGTCCGCGGGGCGCGGGGTGAAGCCGACGGCGTGGTTGGAGGAGGCGAAGACGACCCGGCGGACACCTGCCGCGCGGGCCGCCTCGTAAAGACGGTAGGTGCCCTCGATATTGGCGCGCAGGATCTGCTCGAACGGGGCTTCCAGGGAGATACCGGCGAGGTGCACGATCGCGTCGACCCCGTCCACCGCCGCGCGCAGCGCCTCCGTATCGGCCAACTCGGCGGTGATCGCGTCCGGTTCGCCGTCTGTGGTCTCGATGGTTCGCTGGTCGAAGAGGCGCAGCCGGTAGCCGTACGGCGGCAGCAGCTCGCGCATCAGGGTGCCGACGCCGCCGGCGGCGCCGGTGAGCAGGACGGTGCGGGGTGCGGTCATGGGCGGCGACTCCTCCGGCCGTGCGGCAGGGCCGCGGTTGCGGACGTCATTCAGATGGCTGGACACCGACCGTAGGAAGCCGGATCTCGGCCGGTCAAGACGCTTGACGGGTGGTGTGAAACGGCTTGTGGCGCGGCAGTTGTGGCACCTTGACCACCGCGGTGCGGCTGCCCTAGCGTGGCGCCGTTCAGAAATATGGACGTCGATCATGAATATGCACAGGCACGCCAGGGAGCGCCCGTGACCTCAGCCCCTCCCCCCGCCACCGCCGGGAGGCAGCAGCGCCGGCTCGCCGACCGCCTGGACGGCCCCCTGTTCTTCCCCGTGACCGCGTACGGACCGGACGGCGCCCCGGACCCGGCCGCCTTCCGCGCCCATGTACGCGACGGCATCGACGCGGGCGCGGCCGCCGTCTTCGCCTGCTGCGGCACCGGCGAGTTCCACGCGCTCACCCCCGGGGAGTTCGCGGACTGCGTCGCGGCCGCGGTCCAGGAGGCCGCGGGCCGGGTCCCGGTGATCGCCGGCACGGGCTACGGCACCGCGCTCGCCGCACAGTTCGCCGGGCTCGCGCACGCCGCGGGCGCCGACGGGCTGCTCGCCCTGCCGCCCTATCTCGTCGTCCCCGGCCAGCAGGGGCTGCTGGCGCACTACACCGAGCTCGCCGCCGCCACCCCGCTCCCGGTCATCGTCTACCAGCGCGACAACGCCGTCTTCGCCCCCGCCACCGTCGCCGCCCTGGCCAGGACCCCCGGCATCATCGGCCTCAAGGACGGGGTGGGCGACCTCGATCTGCTCCAGCGCATCATCAGCACCGTCCGCACCGAGGCCCCCGACGAGAACTTCCGCTACTTCAACGGCCTGCCCACCGCCGAACTCACCGCACCCGCCTACCGGGCCCTGGGCGTCCAGCACTACTCCTCCGCGGTCTTCGCCTTCGCCCCCGAGATCGCCCTGGCCTTCCACCGCGCGCTGAACACCGGCGACGACACCACCGTGCAGCGGCTGCTCGACGGCTTCTACCGGCCCCTGGCCGAACTCCGCAACCAGGGCCACGGCTACGCCGTCTCGCTCGTCAAGGCGGGCGTACGCCTGCGCGGCCGCGACGTCGGCCCGGTCCGGCCACCGCTCAGCGAACCGTCGCCTGCACATGTGAAGGAGCTGGCGGGGCTGGTCGAACGTGGCTTGCGGCTGGTGGCGGAGGGGGTGGGGGGTGGCGGGTGAGGGGGCACGCCGTCCCCCCGGCTCTCATCCCGGCCGCACAAACCCGCACTCGTACGCGGCGATCACCGCCTGGGTCCGGTCCCGTACACCGAGTTTGGCGAGCACGCCCGCCACATGTGTCTTGACCGTGGCCGGGCCCACTCCGAGCCGGTCCGCGATCTCGGCATTCGTCATTCCGGCCGTCATCAGGCGCAGCACGGCCCGCTCCCGCTCGGACAGCCGGGCCCGCAGCGTCCGCACGGCGTCGTCCGCGGCCCGTTGTGCGGCGTGCCGGGCGGCCAGTTGGCGCACCGCGGCCGGGAACAGCAGCGAGTCGCTGCGCGCCACCAGCCGTACGGCCTGCACCAGGTCCTCCGCGCCGGACCGCTTGAGCAGGAACCCGCTGGCACCGGCCCGCAGCGCGTCATAGACGTAGGCGTCGTTCTCGAAGGTCGTCACCACGATGATGCGCGGCGGCCGGTCCATCCCGGCGAGCACCTGCTCGGTCGCCCGGATCCCGTCGATCTCCGGCATCCGGACGTCCATCAGCACGATGTCCGGGCGCAGTTCACGGATCAGCGGCACCGCCTCGGCGCCGGTCGCCGCCTCGCCGACGACCTCCATATCGCCCTCGGCACCCAGGATCGCGCGCAGCGCCGAGCGCACCATCTGCTCGTCGTCGGCGAGCACGATACGGAGGGGGCGGGGGGCCTCCCCGTGGTGGCCCCGCTGGTCGTCGTCCTGCGTCGTGGTCATGCCCCGCTCGTCCCCGTTCCCGGCCGTCGGTCGTCTGTCATCCGCCGCCTCGCCCACCGTTCCCGGCCGTCGATCGTCTGTCATCCGCCGCCCGCTCGCCATTCCTCTGTGCCCGTCCCTGCCTCTGCCCCTGTCCCCGCCTCTGCCCCCGTGACCGTCCCCGTCCCCGCCCCCGTCAGTGGTAGCCGGGCTGTCAGCCGCCATACGCCGTCCCGTTCCGCCGCCGTGGCCGCACCGCCCAGCAGCCGTGCGCGCTCGGCGATCCCGCGCAGCCCGCGGCCCCCACCCGGCCGGGCCGCCGCCGCACCGGCCACCGCCCCCGCCACCGGATTCTCCACCCGTATCAGCAACTCGCCGTCCCGGACGCCGAGATGCAGCCGGACCGGCACCGGACCGGCGTGCCGCAGTGCGTTGCTGAGGCCTTCCTGCACGATCCGGTAGGCCTCCCGGGAGACCACCGGCGCCAGCCCCGCGCACGGCCCCTCCACCGTCGCCTCTACCGGTACGCCCGCCGCCCGGGTGCGGCCGAGCAGCGCCTCCAGACCGTCCAGGGTGGGCGCGGGCGCGGCCGGATCGCTGCCGTCCTCCTCCCGCAACAGCCCGAGGACGGTGTCCAGTTCGGCGACCGCGTCGCGGGTGGTCTCCTCGATGGCGGCCAGCGCCCGGCGGGCGAACTCCGGGTCGGTGTCCAGGACCCGGCGGGCCGCGCCCGCCTGGAGAGTGACCGCGCTCAGCGCATGGCCGACCGCGTCGTGCAGTTCGCGGGCCAGCCGGTTGCGGGACGCCAGTTCGGCGGCCCGGCGCTCGGCGGCCGCCAGCCGGTCGGCCGGTGTGGGGCCCAGCAGCACGGGGGCGGCGCGGCCCAGCAGCGCCCCCGCCCCCCAGGCCGTGCCCACCACCAGGGCCAGCAGCGCCAGCCCCGTGAGCGGGCCCAGCACGCCGTGGAAGGCGTCCGGCAGCGAGGTGTGCCGCAGGGGGTCGGCGAACGGCAGCAACAACAGAACCACCGCGGCCGGCGGCGCGGACAGCGTCATCCCGCTGACGATCCCGCCGGCCAGCAGATGCGCCACGAACCACAGCGCCGTACGCCGCCGGGCCGCCCAGGAGACCGCCGGCCCCTCGGCCAGCAGCTCCGCGGGCACCCCGCACAGCGACCGTACGGCGGCCACCTCCAGCGGCCGCAGCAGCGGGAAGAGCAGCGCGGCCAGGGCGGCCAGCGGCAGCGCACCGCCGAACGCGACGAACTGCCAGCCCACGTCGAGGAACGGGTTGGCGCCGTCCGCGAGCAGCGGCACGACGACCGAGGTCAGCAGGAAGAACGGCATCAACAGCGCGCCGCCCAGCACCAGATGGACCCAGCGCCGGCCCATCAGCAGCACCGGGCGGCCTCACGTACGGCGAAGAAACGGGCCCCGGCCCCCGCCACTCTTGTCCCGACGCTCATCCGCACAGCGTAAGTGGAGCTCCTCAACGGTGGGGACGGCTTCGGTTCCGCTGTCGTAGCGGTCGGCGGAGCCAGGCGCCCCACGGGCCGGGTGGCACGACCCGCCGGGCGTATGACGGGCGGCAGGGCGGCCGCGTACGGGGCCCGCGCGGCGTGGCCTCTCCGGATGCTCATGGCGCCCAGCCTCCCGGCCGCCGCTCCGCAGCGCCTCGCCCCCACTGACGATCCCCCTCCGCCGCGCGGGGGAGGAGCACTCAACCGGCCCCGGCCTCAAACGGCTTCAACCGGCCGCAACCCACCTCAACCGATCCCGTCCGGCCTCACCCGCTCCGGCCCTCCCCCTCACAACCGCCGGGTCGCCAGCGTCAGCCGGTCGCGGGCGTCGAACAGCGCTTCCTTGATCATCTGCTCGTGCCCCGGGGTCAGCCGGGCCACCGGCACCGAGCAGCTGATCGCGTCCCGCGCCGGGGTGCGGTAGGGGATCGCGACACCGAAGCAGCGCAGGCCCAGGGTGTTCTCCTCGCGGTCGACCGCACAGCCCTGTTCACGTACCGCGTGCAGCTCCTCGATCAGCTGCTCGCGGTCGGTGAGGGTGTGCTCGGTCAGCGGGGCGAGGGCCGGCGGCAGCATCGCCCGGACCTGCTCGTCGGTGTACGTGGCGAGCAGCGCCTTGCCCAGCGAGGTGGAGTGCGCCGGAAGCCGCCGGCCGACGCGGGTGAAGGGGCGCAGATAGTGCTGGGACTGCCGGGTCGCGAGATAGACGACGTTGGTGCCGTCGAGCCGGGCGAGGTGAATGGTCTCGGTGGTGTCGTCGGAGAGCCGGTCCAGCGTCGGCCGGGCCGCGGCCACCACCTCGTCGCCGTCGATGTACGAGGTGCCGACGAGCAGCGCGCGCACTCCGATGCCGTAGCGGGTGCCGGTCGTGTCGGTCTCGACCCAGCCCAGGTCGACGAGGGTGCGCAGCAGCATGTAGAGGCTGGACTTCGGGTAGCCGACCGATTCCTGGACCGAGGCCAGACTGTGCATGCCGGGACGACCCGCGAAGTACTCGAGCAACTCCACCGTCCGCACCGCGGATTTGACCTGCGATCCACCGGTTTCGGCAGCTGACATCGCCCTTGACCCCTCTGTTCGGACCGCCATAGAGTCCCAGTTGTTCATCATCTGGAACAGCGTTCACGATATCGAACGTGATCCGGTGTGCGGCAAGGCGCGGAACGACTCGGCAGCATCGCCCGGGAGGAATGCACGGTGGCAGCGACAGCAGCAGCACCAGTCTGGAGTGTCGACCCCCGAACCGGGAAGCAGCGGGAACAGGTTGCGGTGGAAGCCACCGCCGACGAGGTGGACACCGCGGTCCGCACCGCACACGCCGCCCGTGGCGCACTGGCCGACCGCACCGTACGCGCCGCCCTGCTGCGCCGCTCCGCCGATCTGCTGGACGAGGCGGGTGAGGCGGTCATCGAGGCCGCCGACGCCGAGACCGCGCTCGGCCCCGGCCGGCTCACCGGCGAACTCGCCCGTACCACCTACCAGTTGCGGGCCTTCGCGGACCTGGTCGAGGACGGCGCGTTCCTCGACGTACTGATCGACCACGCCGACCCCGGACTCACCCCGCCCCGGCCCGACCTGCGCCGCTACAAGATCCCGCTGGGCCCCGTCGCCGTCTACGCCGCCAGCAACTTCCCGCTCGCCTTCTCGGTACCGGGCGGGGACACCGCCAGTGCCCTCGCGGCCGGCTGCCCGGTCGTCGTCAAGGCACACCCGGACCATCCGGCGACCTCCGAGCTGTGTGCCGCGCTGCTGCACCGCGCCGCCAGGGAGGTTGACCTGCCGGAGGGCGTGGTCAATCTGGTGCACGGCTTCCAGGCCGGTATCGACCTGGTGCGCCACCCGCTGATCAGCGCGGCAGGCTTCACCGGCTCGGTGCGCGGCGGCCGTGCCCTGTACGACGCGGCCGCCTGCCGCCCGCACCCGATCCCCTTCCACGGCGAGCTGGGCAGCCTCAACCCCGTCGTGATCACGGAGGCCGCGGCCGCCGAGCGCGCCGAGCAGATCGGGGCCGGGCTGGCCGGGTCGATGACCCTCGGCGTCGGCCAGTTCTGCGTCAAGCCGGGCCTGGTCCTGGCGCCCGGCGGCGAGACCGGCGACCGGCTGCTGACGGCGCTGACCGCGGCGGTCAGCGACACCGAGGCCGGGGTGCTGCTCGACCACCGGATGCGCGAGGCGTTCCTCGACGGGGTCCGCACCCGCGCCGCGCTCCCCGGTGTCCACGCGCCGGTCACCCCCGGCGCGGGCAGCGAGCACACCGTCAGCGCCGGTTTCCTCGCCGTCCCCGCCGCCCACCTGGCCGCCGAAGGGCCGCACGACCTGCTCCTGGAGGAGTGCTTCGGCCCGGTCACCGTCGTCGCCCGCTACAGCGACGAGGCCGAGATCGGCGCCGTGCTCGCCAGGCTCCCCGGCAATCTCTCCGCGACCCTTCAGCTCGGCGACGCGGAGAGCGCCGGCACCGATGCCGCGGGCCGCGGCGCCCGGCTGCTGGCCGAGGTCACCCCGCTCGCCGGCCGGGTGGTCGTCAACGGCTGGCCGACCGGCGTCGCGGTCGCCCCCGCCCAGCACCACGGCGGCCCCTACCCGGCCACCACCTCCACGTCCACCTCCGTCGGCGGCAGCGCCGTGGAACGCTGGCTGCGCCCGGTCGCCTACCAGGACACTCCGCCCGCGCTGCTGCCGCCCGAGCTGCGCGAGGACAACCCGCTCGGTCTGCCGCGCCGGGTCGACGGCCGCGCCGAGGGCGCATAGCGACCGTGCGCCCCGCCCCCGACGCGGCCGCCCTCCAGGTCCGCGCCGCGACCGCCGCCGACCTGCCCGCGATCGCCGCCCTGCACACCGGGGCCCGCGCCGCCTACCACCGCGCCCGGTTCCCGGACACGCACTTCGACGTCGTCGCCGAACGGGCCCGCCGGCACGACGCCTGGTTACGCGACCTGGCCCGGGGCGACACCCCCGCGCTCTGCGCCGCCCGGCACGGCACGGTGGTCGGTGCGGCCTCCTACCGCCACCGCGCCGACCACCACCGGCCGGCCGTCACCCTCCACCAGCTCCATGTCGACCCCCACCACTGGGGCACCGGCGTCGGCCGCGCCCTGCACGCTGCCTGCCTGCGGGCCTGGCGCGCGGCGGGTTTCTCCCGGGCGGTCCTCGACGTGCTCTGGCACAACCACCGCGCCCGCGCCTTCTACACCCGGCTCGGCTGGCGCCCCGACCCGGACCGCCGCCCCGCCCCGGACGCCACCCACCTCACCCTGTGGCTGGACCTGGCGACACCTCCGGCGGCACCGGCTCCGGGTGCACCGGCTCCGGCGGCACCGGATCCCGCCGGGCGATGAGCTGAAGCCGCTGGGCCGTCTGCCCGTCCAGCGTGGCCACCGACCCCTCCCGCTCCTTCAGCACCGTGAAGCCCGCCTCCCGCACCAGCCCCCGCAGCCGCTCCGGCGGATGGTGCCGGAACACCCCGCCGTCGGGCGTCTCGAACACCCCGTACGTCCCGTACCGCGCCGAGAAACGCGCATACCGCTCCCGGTTGAGCGCGTCCCCCTGCAACGGCACATCGCTCAGATACAGCACCCCACCCGGCCGCACCAGCCGCCCCAGCTCCCCGACGATCGCCGTCTGGTCCGCGTCCCGGGGCACACAGGTCAGCACCGCGAACAGCAGCGCCGCATCGAAGGCACCGTCCCCGAACGGCAGCGGAAAACCGGGGCAGTGCAGCAGCTCCAGCTCCGGATGCTCCCGCTTCCCCCGCGCGATCAGCGCCGCCGAGACATCCACCCCGCGCACCGCGCGGTACCCGGCCCCGGCCAGCTCGGCGGTCAACCGCCCGTAGCCGCATCCGTAGTCCAGCACCCGCGCGCCCCGCGGCACATACGCGTCCAGCAGCGCCGGGTCGAGCGGGTGGGTGAAGGTCTTGGCGGACCCGGTCGTCTCCCAGAACCCGAGAAATCCCTGTGACGAGGTCATGCCGGGACCGTACCCGGGGAATAGCCCGCCGCCCCGCCGACGTTGCACCCCCCGCACATCCACCACGAGGAAAGTCAGCTCATGCGCGTCGAAATCTGGTCCGATATCGCCTGCCCCTGGTGCTACATCGGCAAGGCCCGCTTCGAGGCCGGGCTGGCCGGCTTTGCGCACCGGGAGCGCGTCGAGGTGGTGCACCGCTCCTTCGAGCTGGATCCGAATGCGCCGGCCGCCACCGACGTCCCGGTGGTCGAGATGCTCGCCACGAAGTACGGCGTGAGCCGGGCGCAGGCCGAGGCGATGGAGGCCCGGGTCGCCGAGGCGGCGGCGGGGGAGGGGCTGGAGTACCGGTCCGACCGCATCCACGGCAACACCTTCGACCTGCACCGGCTGCTGCACCTCGCCCGGGAGCACGGTGTCCAGGACGCGCTGCTCGATGCCTTCTACCGGGCCAACTTCGCCGAGGCCAGGCGGCTCGGTGAGCCCGCTGTGCTCCGTGCGACCGCGGTCGGCGCGGGGCTGCCCGCCGAGGAGGTCGCCCGGGTGCTGGCCGACCCCGAGGCGTATGCGGAGGAGGTGCGCGCCGAGGAGCGGGAGGCCGCGGAGCTGGGTGCCACGGGGGTGCCGTTCTTCGTCATCGACCGCCGGTACGGCATCTCCGGCGGGCAGCCCGCCGAGGTCTTCCGGGAGGCTCTGGAGCGTGCGTACGCCGACGGGGCGGAACCGCTCGGGGCGGCCGGGGACGCCGGGGTGTGCGGGGACGACGGCTGCGCCGTGCCCGGGAAGTGAGCCGGGGACCCTCCGCCCGCACTCGGCGTGACCTGCGGTCATAGGGAAGTGGCGCGGGCCGGACGGGCGGAGTCGCCATGGACGGGGCGCGCTGCGCCGAGCAGAGTGGGGACATGCATCGACGTGAGCCACTCGGCGGGGCCGAATTCGCGCCCGAGACGACCTATCTGAACTCCGCCTCCAGCGGACTCCTCCCACGGCGCAGCGCCGACGCCCTGCGCGCGGCCCTGGCGGAGTCCGCCTCCTACGGCACCATGGGCCGCGACTACTTCGCCGCCGCCACCGCCTCCCGTGCCGCCTTCGCCCGGCTGCTGGACGTGCCCGCCGAGCGGGTCGCGCTGGGCAGTTCGGTCACGGTGCAGTCCGCGTTCGTCGCCGCCACGCTCCCGGAGGGCGCCGAAGTGCTGGCCCCCGAGGGCGACTTCAGCTCCCTGGTCAATCCGTTCGCCGCCCACCCGGGCATCAAGCTGCGCACCGTGCCGCTGGAGGCGCTCGCCGACGCCGTGCGCCCCGGCACCGCGCTGGTCGCCTTCAGCGCCGTGCAGTCACTGGACGGCCGGATCGCCGATATGGCGGCGGTACGCGAGGCCGCCCGGGCCCACGGGGCGCGTACCTACCTCGACATCACCCAGGCCGCCGGCTGGCTGCCGCTGCCCGCCGCCGACTTCGACTTCGTCGTCGCCGGGGCGTTCAAGTGGCTGCTGTGCCCGCGCGGGACGACCTTCATGGCGTTCGGCGGGGACTTCGGGCGGGGCGCGGAGTGGCCGGCCGCGCTGCATGCGGGCTGGGTCGCGGGGGAGGACATCGGCGCGTCCAACTACGGGCTGATCCAGCCGGCGGCCACCGCCCGGCGCTTCGACGAACCGTACGCACACTTCTCCTACGTCGGCGCCGAGCAGTCCCTGGGCCTCCTGGAGGAGTTGGGTGTGGAGACCGTCCACGCCCACAACACCGCGCTCGCCGACCACTACCGCGCGGGGCTGGCCGAGCGGGGGCTGACGCCGCGGCCCGCACCCGGTTCGGCGATCGTCTCCACGCCCGGGATCGCGGACGCGGAGGACCGGGCCGCCGCGGCGGGCGTGCGGATCTCGGTGCGCGGCGGACTGCTCCGCGCGGCCTTCCACCTCTACAACTCGACCGATGACGTGGACCGCTTGCTGGCCCTGCTGGGGTAGCGGCGGCCGGTGAAGAGGGGGCGGGCGGGGGCGTCGGAGCGGCTGGTGTAATGGTAAACGATCTTGTTCCGGAAGCAGTGAAAGGCCTTCAGTGACCACCGCGTTCGACCCGATAGACCTCGCCGGCACCCCGCTCGCCAACCGCCTCGTCATGGCCCCGATGACCCGCAACCGCGCCACCGCCGAGGGCGTCCCGACCCCGTCGATGGTCCGCTACTACACCCAGCGGGCCTCGGCCGGACTCATCATCACCGAGGCCTCGCAGACCGAGCCGGTCGGCCGTGGTTACCCGCTCACCCCCGGACTGCACACCCCGGAGCAGGTCGCCGGATGGCGCCGGGTCACCGACTCCGTGCACGCCGCGGGCGGCAAGATCTTCGGCCAGCTGTGGCACGGCGGCCGCATCGGTCACCCGGTGCTGCTGCCCGACGGCCTGGTGCCCGTCGCGCCCTCCGCGGTCGGCGCGGCCGGCCAGGGCTTCACCCAGGACGGCCCGACGGACTTCGTCACCCCGCGCGAGCTGACCGACGAGGAGATCCACCGGACCATCGACGGGTTCGCGGCGGCGGCCCGCAACGCCCTGGAGGCCGGGTTCGACGGTGTGGAGATCCATGGCGGGAACGGCTATCTGATCCACCAGTTCCTGGCGCCCAACACCAACCTGCGGACCGATGCCTGGGGCGGCTCCGACGAGGCGCGCGCCCGCTTCGCCATCGAGGTCGTCAAGGCCGTCGCGGCCGAGGCCGGTGCGCACCGCACCGGTCTGCGGCTGTCGCCCGGCAACCCCTTCAACGACATCGACGAGCCCGCGCCCGAGGCCACCTACACCGCCGTGGTCGAGGCCGTCGCCCCGCTGGGCCTGGCCTATCTGCACACCTGCGATGTGCTCGATCTGGAGCTGCTGGCCCGGCTGCGCAAGCGCTTCGGCGGGACGTTCCTGCTCAACCCGGCCACCACAGGCCGGCCCACCGGTCCCGAGGAGCTGTCGCTCGTCGAGGAGGGCGAGGCCGATCTGCTGGCGTACGGCGCGCTGTTCCTCGCCAACCCCGATCTGCCCAGGCGGCTGGCGCTCGGCGGCCCCTTCAACACCCCGGACCGGGCGAGCTTCTATGGCGGTGACGACTCCGGCTACATCGACTACCCGGCGCTGGAGGCCTGAGGAGCCGGCCGCCGGGTGCGGGCGCCCCGGTGGGCCCCGCCCACCGGCCGGACAACACGGCGCGGCCGCCGCACAGACCTGCTGTGCGGCGGCCGCGCCACCGGTGCGAACGTCCCCTAACGCACCGGAGTGAAGTCGCGGGCCCCGATGTATTCCGGGCGCCGGACCGGTGCCGCGAACGGCTCCACCGCTTCGTTCTCCACGCTGTTGAAGACGATGAAGACATTGCTGCGCGGGTAGGGCGTGATGTTGTCGCCCGAGCCGTGCATGGCGTTGCAGTCGAACCACGTCGCCGAGCCGGCCTGACCCGTGAAGAGGCGGATCCCGTGCTTGTCCGCCATCTTCGTCAGCACCTCGTCCGACGGGATGCCCGCGTCCTGCATCTGGAGTGACCGCTTGTAGTTGTCCTTCGGCGTCTCGCCCTCACAGCCCACGAAGTGCTGGTGTGAGCCGGGCATGATCATCAAGCCGCCGTTGGTGTCGTAGTTCTCCGTCAGCGCGATCGAGACCGACACGGTGCGCATATTCGGCAGCCCGTCCTCGGCGTGCCAGGTCTCGAAGTCGGAGTGCCAGTAGAAACCGGAGGCACCGAAGCCCGGCTTCACATTGATCCGCGACTGGTGGACATACACGTCCGAGCCGAGGATCTGACGGGCCCGGCCGACCACCCGCGGATCGGAGACCAGCTTGGCGAACACCTCGCTGATCTTGTGCACCTCGAACACGGTCCGTACGTCCTGTGACTTCGGCTCGACGATGGAGCGCGGGTCGGCGCGCATCGTCGGGTCGAGCACGAGCCGGTCCAGTTCGGCGCGGTACACCGCGACTTCTTCCGGCGTGAGCAGTTCCCCGATGGCGAAAAAGCCGTCGCGTTCGAAGTCGCTCAGCTCGGACGGCGCGAAGGGGCCGGCCGTTCCGGGCTGCGACCACACCACCGGGTCCTTCCGCGTGGTGATGACCTCAGCGGTCCCACGGGTCGGGTACAGGTCGGCGGTGCGCTCGGGTGCGGTGGTCATGGTGTTGCCTTCCTCTCCTCTCGTACGGAATCTGGCTTACGTGCGTGTGCGTGCCTCCTGGGCGCTGCCGGACGGGGCAGCGGGCGGGCGGCGCCTCAGACCGTCTCGGGCTCAGACTCCGGTTCGGTGAGAAGCGGGTAGACCCCGTTCTCGTCGTGGTCCTCGCGGCCGGTGACGGGCGGGTTGAAGACACACACGCAGCGGAAGTCCTCCTTGATCCGCATGGTGTGCTTCTCGTGCCCGTCGAGCAGGTACATCGTGCCCGGCGTGATGGTGTATTTCTCGCCGGTCTCATCGTTCGTGAGCTCGGCCTCACCCTCTACGCAGAGTACGGCCTCGATGTGGTTCGCGTACCACATCGACGTCTCGGTCCCGGCGTACAGCGTGGTCTCGTGCAGCGAGAAGCCGACGCGCTCCTTGGCGAGCACGATGCGCTTGCTCTCCCAGGTGCCGGACTTGGCCTTGACGTGGCGGTCGGTGCCTTCGATGTCCTTGAAGGATCGGACGATCACGGTGCTCGGTGCCTTTCTGTGGAACGGTAAGGATCTCTGGGGCCGTTGGGCCGATCAGGCGCAGTCGCGGACCGCGCGGGCGAGGATGCGGAGTCCCTCGTCCAGTTCCTCGGGGGTGGTCGTCAGCGCGGGGAGCAGTTTGACGACCTCGCTCTCCGGGCCGGAGGTCTCGATCAGCAGGCCGAGCTCGAAGGCGCGGGCCGCGATCTTGTTGGCCAGGGGCTTGTCATTGCACTCCAGGCCCCACACCAGACCGCGGCCGCGGTACTCGGCGATGGCGTCCGGGTGCTCCTCGGCGATGGCCTTCAGGTGCGCTTCGACGATCTCACCGCGGGCGAGAGTCTGCTTCTCCATCTGGCCGTCGGCCCAGTAGGTGTCCAGCGTCGCGGCGGCGGTCACGAAGGCCGGGTTGTTGCCGCGGAAGGTGCCGTTGTGCTCGCCCGGCTCCCAGATGTCCAGCTCAGGCTTGAACAGGGTGAGCGCGAGCGGCAGGCCGTAGCCGCTGATGGACTTCGAGACGGTGACGATGTCCGGCACGATGCCCGCCTCCTCGAAGGAGAAGAAGGCACCCGTACGGCCGCAGCCCATCTGGATGTCGTCGACGATGAGCAGCATGTCCCAGCGCTCGCACAGGTCGGCGAGGGCGCGCAGCCACTCGGGACGGGCGACGTTGATGCCGCCCTCGCCCTGGACCGTCTCGACGATCACGGCGGCGGGGGTGTTCAGGCCGGAGCCCTGGTCCTCCAGCAGCCGCTCGAACCACAGGAAGTCCGGGTAGGTGCCGTCGAGGTAGTTGTCGAACGGCATCGGGGTGCCGTGCACCAGCGGGATACCGGCGCCGGCCCGCTTCATGGAGTTACCGGTGACGGCGAGGGCGCCCAGCGACATGCCGTGGAAGGCGTTGGTGAAGGACACGATCGACTCGCGGCCCTTGACCTTACGGGCCAGCTTCAGCGCGGCCTCGACGGAGTTGGCGCCCGTCGGGCCCGGGAACATGACCTTGTAGGGCAGGTCACGGGGCCGCAGGATGATGTTCTGGAACGACTCCAGGAAGGCCCGCTTGGCCGTGGTGGACATGTCCAGGCCGTGGGTGACGCCGTCCCGCTCGATGTAGTCGATCAGGGCGCGTTTGAGGACGGGGTTGTTGTGGCCGTAGTTGAGTGACCCGGCGCCGGCGAAGAAGTCGAGGTAGGTGTGGCCGTCCTCGTCGGTCATGCGGCTGCCCTGCGCACGGTCGAAGACGGTGGGCCAGCTACGGCAGTAGCTGCGCACCTCCGACTCCACGGTCTCGAAGACGCTCAGATCGGGCTGGGTGATGGTCACAGCATGCTCCTGGGAGATGAGTGGCGAAGGATGCGGAAGTCTGTTGGGGGCTGGGCGGGACCGGCCGTGTCACGGGGTGTGGTGCCGGGTTCCGCCTGACCGCTGCGGCGCCGTCGTCGCGCGGTCCTGGGTGCGTTCAGTGCCCCGAGCGGGCCGGTGGCTCGAACGGGCCGATGAGGTGCAGCACCTCCGGCTCGTGGCCCTGCTCCGGGAACAGCCCTGCGTCAAAGAGCACCTCGCTCTTGAGGGGCACTGAGTGCCGCTCGGCGAAGGACGCGAACAACCGGTTGGATGCGGTGTTGTCGGGGGTCACGGTGGTCTCGACGAAACGAACGCCCAGCTCGTCCCTGGCCCGGGCGGCGAGCCCGTCCAGGAGTGCGGCCGCCAGTCCCTGCCCACGGTGCGCGTCGTCGACGGCGACCTGCCAGACGACGAGGGTCTCCGGGCGCTCCGGGCGAAGGTATCCGGTGATGAAGGCGGCCGGCTCGCCCTCCGCGTCGCGGGCGACTACGGAGGTGGCGGCGAAGTCGCGACACCACAGGAGGTAGCTGTACGAGGAGTTGAGATCCAGCGCCTTCGAGTCGCGGGCGATGCGCCAGATCGCGGCTCCGTCCTCCACGCGTGGGGTGTCGAGCTTGAAGCCCTCCGGAAATTCTCTGATATCGCGTCGGGCACCGGCATGGTCTGCTTGTGCGGCGGTCATGGGAATTAAATTTACCCAGGGAAAAAGGAAATTGCATCGCGGGCAGGGGTTACGGAAGCGGCCGAGATGTGTTATCGCGCGGGGGCGCCCGGGTGCGCGATGCCACCGCGTGATGTACCGATTTGACCGGGATGTTCGGGGTAAAACGGACACGTTGTGTAGTCGGTCACAGCTCCGTAACACCCATGAGATCCGTCCGAATTACGGTACTTGCCACTAGCAAAATTGTGGCGTTTGAGGTGGAGAAAAGCGGGCAGAAGAATACGGGAAGCTGTACTTCTAAGGAATTGGGAATTCGCCGCCGGAAGGCCGGGCGCAGGCCCATGGAAACCTGCGCGGCAAGACCGTGACAAGACCCGCGGGAACCTGCGCGAGGCGATCTCCCGGAAGACCGCGTGAAACGTACGCAGAGTTGCCGGGAACGCACGGAGAACGGTGCCGCGCGGGTGGCGGAAGCCACACGGAGAGTGCACGGAAAAGTCCCGGCGGAAAGTCGGGCGGGGTGCCCGGTGTCCCGGAAACGGGCAGGGAAAGCCGACCGCGCGAACCGGCGCGACCGCCCCGGCCATCTGCCGTACCGCGCCGCCTACAGTGCCGGTATGACGTCCATGAGTGAAGGTGCGGTGCTGCACCTCAAGGGGAGGGTCCTCGTCGGGCCGGACGACGTGCGCGACGAGCTGTGGGTGGTCGGCGGCAGGGTGACATTCGACCGGCCGGCGATGGCACGGGATGCCACCACGGTGACGGGCTGGGCCCTGCCCGGCCTGGTCGACGCCCACTGTCATGTGGGCCTGGACGCCCACGGCCCGGTGGACGCCCCCACCAGCGAAAAGCAGGCGCTCACCGACCGTGACGCCGGCACCCTGCTGATCCGCGACGCCGGATCCCCCTCCGACACCCGCTGGGTCGACGACCGCGAGGACCTGCCGCGGATCATCCGCGCCGGCCGGCACATCGCCCGTACCAAGCGCTACATCCGCAACTACGCGCACGAGATCGAGCCGGCGGACCTGGTCGCCTATGTCGCCCAGGAGGCCCGCCGCGGTGACGGCTGGGTCAAGCTCGTCGGTGACTGGATCGACCGCTCCACGGGCGACCTGGCGGCCTGCTGGCCCCGCGGAGCGGTCGAGGCCGCCATCGCCGAGGCCCACCGGCTGGGCGCCCGCGTGACCGCCCACTGCTTCGCCGAGGACACCCTCGCCCCGCTCGTCGAGGCGGGCATCGACTGCATCGAGCACGCCACCGGGCTCACCGAGGAGACCATCCCGCTGTTCGCCGAGCGTGGCGTGGCCATCGTCCCCACGCTCGTCAACATCGCCACCTTCCCGCGGCTCGCGGACGGCGGCGCGGCCAAGTTCCCGCGCTGGGCGGACCACATGCGGCGCCTGCACGACCGCCGCTACGACACCGTCCGGGCGGCCTACGACGCCGGAGTGCCCGTCTTCGCCGGTACGGACGCCGGCGGCTCGCTCGCCCACGGCCTGGTCGCCGAGGAGGTCGTCGAGCTGACGCGGGCCGGTCTGCCCGCCGTGGCGGCCCTCTCCGCGACCACCTGGGGCGCCCGGGACTGGCTGGGCCGCCCCGGCCTCACCGAGGGCGCCCCGGCGGACCTGGTGGTCTACGAGAGCGATCCACGCGAGGACGTCCGGGTGCTGGCGGCGCCGCGCCGGGTGGTGCTGCGGGGGCAGATCGTGGGGTAGCACCGGGGTGACCCGGTGGACCGGCGCGGTCAACGCGGGTCACCCGGGAGGTGGGGCGGCTGGGGCGCCGGTGGTGCCCCGTGTCGCAGGAATCGAATACAGGCACGGAAACCACCCATTGGGATGAACTGACGCCACGTGGCTGCCCGTTCACCCTCGGTGCGGACACGATGTGCGGGTCGATGCCGTCGGCCCGCGCGATGTCCCCCATTGGCGCGGCCGGCGGCTCCATTTCTCCTGTGAGGGTTCCACACACGTGTCCACCAGTCCCACCAGCTCCTTCGGCATGCCCCGACGCCTCGCCGCGACCCTCGTCGCCACCGCGCTCACGGCCGGTCCCGCCGTCCTCCTCGGCGCCGTCCCCGCGCATGCCACCGGAGACCATGGCCCGGCCCGCGGCACCGCCGACGCGGTCGTGCTGCGCACCGGCGTGAACGTCGGGCTGCTCAACAAGACGCTCGATGTCCCGCTGAATGTCGCCCTCAACGAGGTGCACGCCCCGGCCTCGGCCGGCAAGACCGCGCTCACCGTCAAGCTCGACGGCATCGACCACGGCCGGCCGTTCAGCGTGCTGCGCGCCGACGCCGCCACCGCACGGGCCACCGCCGACCGCCGCGCGGCCGAGGGCTACGCCAACCTCGTCCGGGCCAAGGTGCATCTGCCCGGTCTGCCGCTGCTCTCCGTGATCGAGGTCCAGCAGGTCACCGCCAAGGCGGTCTGCGAGGCGGGCGCGCGGCCCCGCGCGGAGGCGAACGTGCTGGGCACCGTGCGCGTCCTGGGGCAGAAGGTCACGCTCACCGCGGGCGGCACCACCAAGGTCAAGGTGCCGGGGGTGGGCCAGGTGCGGCTCGACCTGTCCAAGAAGAACGTGACGTCCAAGGGCGCCGCGGCCACCGCCCTCGACCTCGATGTCTCCGTCAACCCGCTGAAGCTGAACGTCGCCGATGTGCACGGCCGGGTCACGCTGGCCAAGGCCACCTGCACCACGCCGCGCGGCAAGGCGCCCGAGGACAACGGCTCCGGCGGCACCAGCGGCGGCCAGACCAGCGGCGGCCAGACCGGCGGCGGCACCGAGCCGGCCGGCGGCAAGGGCACCGAGGTGACGCAGACGGGCTCCGGGACCAGCACCCAGAACCTCGCGGAGACCGGCGGCAGCTCGGCCACCCCGTACCTCGCCGGCGGTGCCGGGCTGCTGCTCGCCGCGGGTGCGGGTGCGATGGTCTTCGCCCGCCGGCGCCGCAGCGCCGCGCCCGAGGGCCGCGGCTGACCGACCCCGTACACCGCGCCGGTGCTGTGGGGGCGTCGCGCGCGGTGTACGGCCCGGGGTGTGCCGTACGGGCCGCGGACCGTGCGGCACACCTCACCCTCGCCGGAAACCCCGCCAGGCGCGGACCGGCGGGGTCCGGCCGCGGGGGACCGTCGCGTCCGCCCTACCCGAGCACCTCGCCCAGCGCCGTCACGAAGCGGTCCGTGGTGGCCCGGTCGCGCACCGCGAGCCGCAGCCAGTCGGGGCCCAGACCGGGGAAGGTGTCACCACGGCGTACCGCGAAGCCGCGGTCCCGCAGCGCGGCCCGCACCCGGTCCGCGTCCGGCAGCCGGATCAGTACGAACGGGCCCGCCGCCGGGCCGGCCGTCCGGATCTGCCGGAACTCGCCCAGCCGGGCCAGCAGATGGTCCCGGTCCCCGGCGATCGCCTCGGCCGCCGCGGCCGCCTCCGCCAGCGCCCGCGGCGTACAGCACGCCTCGGCGGCGGCCAGCGCGGGACTGGAGACCGGCCACAGCGGCTGGGCCCGCTCCAGGGCGGCGACGGTGTCCGCGGTGGCCAGCACATAGCCGATCCGCAGCCCGGCCAGCCCCCAGGTCTTGGTGAGGCTGCGCAGCACCACCAGCCCCGGCAGATCCGTGCGCCCGGCCAGCGCCGCCCGTTCACCGGGCACCGCGTCCATGAACGCCTCGTCCACCACCAGCGTCCGGCCCGGCCGCGCCAGGGAGGCCAGCGCCTCGGCGGGGTGCAGGACGGAGGTGGGGTTGGTGGGGTTGCCGACGACGACCAGATCGGCGTCCTCGGGCACCGCGGCCGGGTCAAGCCGGAAGCCGTCGCGTGCGTCGAGCAGCACCCGCCCGACCTCGTGCCCGGCGTCCCGCAGCGCCGCCTCGGGCTCGGTGAACTGCGGATGCACCACCACCGGCCGACGGGCCGGCAGGGCGCGGGCGAGCAGCACGAACGCCTCGGCGGCACCCGAGGTGAGCAGTACCCGCTCCGTGGGCAGCCCGTGCCGGGCCGCCACCGCCCGGCGGGCCGCACGGCCGTCGGGGTAGGCGGCGAGACCGTCCAGCGAGGCGGCGATCCGGGCCTTGAGCCAGGCCGGGGGAGTGCCGGTGCGGACATTGACCGCCAGATCCGTCAGCCCGGCGTCCGCGCCCCGTACCTCGGCGTCGCCGTGGTGCCGCAGATCGGGTTCGTGCGGGGCGGCGGGGCCGGGGTCCCGGAGGCGGGCGGCCGCGGAGTGCGAGGGCATGCTCACCGGTCCCCGGCGCCCGCGGTCAGGGAAGTGCCCTGCCATGCCGCACCGTGCGCCTGCCGGGCGTCCTCCGCCGCCGCCCGGCAACTGCACGGCGCGGCGCCGAACGGCGGCTCGCCCGCCACCGCCGCGCGGTAGCGCTCCATGATCACGTCGGCCACCTCGGGCTCCGGGCCGATCACCGTCGCGCCGAAGACATCGGTGCCGGGGTGCGCCGCGGCCCAGCCCTCGGCCTGCATGTGCAGCCGCTCCACCGGGCCGCCGGGGAGGAGGAAGTAGGGCAGCACCACGATCCGGCCCGGTTCACCGGCGCCCGCCGCGGTCGCCAGCGCCCGGCACCGGTCCAGGCCCGCCGGGACGTCGGGTGCCGCCTGCGAGACGAACGCGGTCTCCACGCCCGCGAAGCCGCGCCCCTCCCACAGCAGCCGCGCGGCCCGTGCCACCTCGGCGTTGGCGTGCGGATCGGTCGCGCCGTGGCCCACCAGCAGCACCGTGGTGCGGGCCCGGTCGGCGGGCTTGCGGGCGCCGCTGCCCAGCGCCTGGTCCAGCCGCCGCTCCAGTACGTCGAGCAGCCTGGGGTGCGGCCCCAGTTCGGCGCCGCAGACATGGGTGAGCCCCGGGTGGCGCTCGCTCGCCCGCGCCAGCACCGTGGGCAGCGCCTCCGGGACCGGGCCGGTCGGGGCGGTCAGCAGGGGTATGACGGCGAGCCGGTCCGCGCCCCGCTCGACGAGCCCGTCGACGGCGTCGGACAGCGGCAGCGGCGAGGCCGGGGCGCCGAAGAACCCGCCGGCGACCGGCACCTCGGGGTGGCGCTCGGCCAGCAGGCGCACCAGGGCGCGCAGGGCGTCGGCCCCGCCTTCGTCGCGGGTGCCGTGACCGGCGATGAGCAGTGCGGGAGAGGTCGTCACTAGGTCTCCTTGGTACCGGTGGGTCCGCTGCCGGGCGCCGGGTCGCCGGCGACCGCCGTCCACCGATCCGGGCCACGGCGGGGCGGGTTGGGGGAGGTCATGACGATATCCGCAGCGGAAGAGCGGTCGGTGGCCGCTCCCTCCCTACCAGCGGTAAGGGCACCGCTCTCCGTTACAGCGGGCCCGGCCAGCGCACAGGTTGCCCCGGGAGGCCGGTCCCGCGGCGCCGACTTCCGCTTGCCGGCGAGCAGTTCCGCGCCCGGCCCGGCGGCCAGCAGCGCCGCCGCCTCGGCCACGCTCGGTGTCCCGACGGCGGCCGCCGCGGCGCCGGACGGAGCGGGCACCGGCACCGCCGCCAGGGCCGCCGCCGGGAACGACCGCAACGGCACCCCCAGCCGGCGCGCCGCCCCGAGCAGGCCCGGCTCCGCCGCCTTGGCCGCGACCGTCGCCAGCGCGACGACCGGCCGGTCCGTACAACCGGCCGCCGCGCGGGCGGCCGCGATCAGCTCCAGCACCTCGGACACCGGCACACCACGACGCGCCCCCACCCCGACGACCAGCGGCGCCGCGGCACCGCCGGTCTCGTCAGGGGCCCGGCCCGTCATACCGCTACGGCTCCCCGGCCGGAGGCGATCCGCCCGGGCCGCCCCTCCAGGACCGCGGTCCGCCCGGCCGGCCCGTTGGTGGTCGCTGCGCCCGGCCGCTGACGGGTGCCCCGGCCCGGACGCCTGCCGCCGCCCACCGGCCGTACGCCGGTCACCGGCCGCCACCCCGGGCCGCCGCGCTCCGTGCCGCGCTCGCCACCAGCCGCCCGGCCAGCGACGGTTCGGCGGCCCAGTGCACATGCAGATACGAGGCATGCACCCCGCCGGCCACAAAGCCCTCCACCCGGCGCTCCGGATGCGTCAGCCCCCACGCCGGGTCCGCGCCCGCGCCCGGCTCCAGCGCCGTGCGATGGAACTCGTGGCCGCGCACCCGGGTGCCGGCCGCGGCCAGCGCGTTGTCCGAGAGCGCCACCGCCTCGCGGTAGCCGAGGGTGAGCCGTTCGGTCATCCGGGCCTCGGCGGGCAGCACCCCGCACATCGGCTTTCCGTCCAGGGACCGGGAGAGGTACAGCAGCCCGGCGCACTCGGCGGACACCGGCGCCCCGGAAGCGGCCAGTTCGGCCACCGCGGCGCGCAGCGGGGCGTTCGCCGACAGATCCGGCGCGTACATCTCGGGGAAGCCGCCGCCGATCACCAGCCCCTGGGTGCCGGGCGGCAGTTGCTCGTCCCGCAGCGGGTCGAACGGGGCCACCTCGGCGCCCGCGGCGGCCAGCAGCTCGGCGTGTTCGGCGTACGAGAAGGTGAACGCGGCGCCGCCCGCGACGGCGATCAGCGGCTTCTCCGGGGCGGCGGCCGCCCCCTCGGCGGGTGCGAGGTGCGCCGCCGGGTCCCAGGCCGCGTCCGGCAGCTCCGGCACCGTACGCGCCAGCGCCAGCAGCGCCTCCAGATCGCAGCCCGCACGGATCCGCGCGGCGAGTCCGGCCACCGACTCCACCGCCTCGGACCGCCGTTCGGCGACCGGCACCAGGCCCAGGTGCCGGGACGGCGTACCGGCCCGTCCGTCCCGGCGCAGCGCGCCCAGCACCGGCACCCCGGAGGAGTCCATCGCCTCCCGCAGCAGCTCCTCGTGGCGGTCCGAGCCGACCTTGTTGAGGATCACCCCGGCCAGCCGCACCTCCGGGTCCCAGGAGGCGAAGCCGTGCACCAGCGCGGCCACCGACCGGGACTGCGAGGACGCGTCCACCACCAGTACCACCGGCGCCCGCAGCAGCTTCGCGACATGCGCCGTCGAGGACAGCTCGCCCATTCCGGACGCCCCGTCGAACAGCCCCATCACGCCCTCGACGAGCGCGAGATCGGCGCCCGCCGCCCCGTGCAGGAACAGCGGCGCGATCCGGTCCGGCCCGCACAGATAGGCGTCCAGATTGCGGCCGGGGCGGCCGGTCGCCAGGGAGTGGTAGCCGGGGTCGATGTAGTCGGGACCCACCTTGTGCGGCGACACCGTGAGCCCGGCCTCGGCGAACGCCGCCATCAGGCCGGTGGCCACCGTCGTCTTGCCCGCGCCGGACGACGGTGCGGCGATCACCAGCCGTGGAATCGACCCGCTGCTCACGCGCTGTGCTCCCTGTTCACCATTCGATGCCCCGCTGGCCCTTCTGGCCCGTGTCCATGGGGTGCTTGACCTTGGTCATGTCCGTCACCAGATCGGCGAAGTCCAGCAGCGCCTCGGGGGCGTTCCGCCCGGTGATGACGACATGCTGCGTACCGGGGCGGTCGCGCAGCACCGACACCACCTCCTCGGTGTCGATCCAGCCCCACTTCAGCGGGTACGCGAACTCGTCGAGCACCAGCAGCTTGTAGGTCTCCGCGGCCAGATCCCGCTTGACCTGCTCCCAGCCCTCGCGCGCCGCGTCCTCGCTGGAGGCGATGTCGCGCTGCACCCAGGACCAGCCCTCGCCCATCTTGTGCCAGGCGACGGTGCCGCCCTCACCGGACTCCCCGAGCACCTTCAGCGCCCGCTCCTCGCCGACCTTCCACTTCGCCGACTTCACGAACTGGAACACCCCGACCGGCCAGCCCTGGTTCCAGGCGCGCAGCGCCAGCCCGAAGGCGGCGGTGGACTTGCCCTTGCCCTGGCCGGTGTGGACGAACACCAGCGGACGGTTGCGACGCTGGCGGGTGGTGAGCCCGTCGTTCGGTACGACGGACGGCTGTCCCTGCGGCATTACGCGGCCTTCCTGTTGCCCTGCACGGTCCGTACGAGCGCGGAGACACTGTCCGCGCGCAGTTCGTCTAGGGTGATCGCGGTGCCCTGGAGCTCCCGGGCCAGCTCGCCCGCGAGACCCAGCCGCACCGGGCCCGCCTCACAGTCCACGACCACCGACGCGGTGCCCTCACCGGCCAGCAGCCGGGCGGCGCGGGCGGCCCGGACGACGGGCTCCGGGCCACCGGTCGCCCGGCCGTCGGTGACGACCACGAGCAGCGGCCGCCGCGAGGCATCCCGCATCCGCTCCACCCGCAGCACCTCATGGGCCCGCAGCAGGCCCTCGGACAGCGGCGTACGGCCGCCCGTCGGCAGCTGCTCCAGCCGTGCCGCGCCCGCCTCGACCGAGGAGGTCGGGGGCAGCGCCAGCTCGGCGCCGGTGCCGCGGAAGGTGATCAGGCCGATCTTGTCGCGCCGCTGGTAGGCGTCCAGCAGCAGCGAGAGCACCGCGCCCTTGACCGCGCTCATCCGCTTCCGCGCCGCCATCGAACCGGAGGCGTCCACGACGAACAGGACCAGATTGCCCTCCCGCCCCTCGCGGACCGCCTCGCGCAGATCGTCCCGGCGCACCACCAGTCCCCGCCCGGCGCGGCCGCGGGACCGCTGGTGCGGCGCCGCGGCCTGCACGGTCGCCGCCAGATGCAGCTTGCCCAGGGCGCCTTGGGGACGGCGGGCGCCGGTCGTCCGGCCGTGCGCGGTACGGGCCCGGGAGCGGCGGCCGTCCGCGCCCTCGCCCAGGCCCGGCACATCCAGCCGCCGGGTGCGGAACGGCTCGGTGGCCCCGACCGCCGCCTTCTCCCCGGCGGCGCCTCCCTGCGGCGCGCTCTCGGGCTCGGGCTGCTCGGAGGCCTGCGGTGCCTGCGGGGCCTCCCGCTCCTGCTGGTGGGGGAGTTCGGCCTCCGGCGGCAGTGGGGCCTCCTCCTGCCCGCCGTCCTGCGGCGGCTGTCCGCCGCCCTCCGGACCGCCGCCGTCCGGGCCGCCCCGGTCGGGACCGCCGTCCGGACCGTCCGGCTCCGGATCGTCGTCGCCGCCCGTGCCCTCGTCCGCCCCGAACTCCTCCAGCGTCTGGTCGAGTTTGTCCTCGTCCAGGCCGGGGGCGTCGAAGGGATTGCGGCGCCGGCGGTGCGGCAGCGCCAGCAGCGCCGCCTGCCGCACGTCCTCCTCCAGGACGTCCGTCCGCCCCGCCCAGGCGGCCAGCGCGGTGGCGGTGCGCGCCATCACGATGTCCGCGCGCATCCCGTCCACCTCGAACGCGGCACAGGTCGCGGCGATCTGCCGGAGCGCCGCATCGCCCAGCGTCACCCGCGGCAGCAGCTCCCGGGCCGCGGCGATCCGCCCGCGCAGCGCGTCCTCCTCGGCCGCCCAGTCCGCCGCGAAACCGGCCGGATCGGCGTCGTAGGCCAGCCGGCGCCGGACGACCGTCACCCGCTCGTCGGGCTCGCGGGAGGCGGCGACCTCGACCGTGAGCCCGAACCGGTCCAGCAACTGCGGCCGCAGCTCGCCCTCTTCGGGGTTCATCGTCCCGACGAGCAGGAAGCGGGCCGCGTGCCGTACGGAGACCCCCTCGCGCTCGACGTACGAGGCACCCATGGCGGCCGCGTCCAGCAGCAGGTCCACGAGGTGGTCATGGAGCAGATTGACCTCGTCGACGTACAGGATGCCGCGGTGCGCGTCCGCCAGCAGGCCCGGCTCGAAGGCCTTCACGCCCTCCGACAGCGCCCGCTCGATGTCCAGCGCGCCGACCAGCCGGTCCTCGGAGGCGCCGACGGGGAGTTCGACCATCCGCGTCGGGCGCTCCTCGACGGCGCCGGTCTCGTGCGGCCCGTCGGGACAGCCCGGGTCGGGCGCGTCCGGGGCGCAGGCGAAGCGGCAGCCGCCGACCACGTCCACCGCCGGCATCAGCGCCGACAGCGCCCGGACGGCGGTGCTCTTGGCGGTGCCCTTCTCGCCTCGGACCAGCACGCCGCCCACCGCGGGGCTCACCGCGTTCAGCAGCAGCGCGAGCCGCAGATCGTCCATCCCGACCACCGCGGTGAAGGGGTACTGCGGGGTCGTGTTGTGCGCGGTCGTCATGCTGTGTCGTCCTCCATGTCGCCGTCGAACTCCGGATTCGTCGTGTGCGTACCCCTCATGGCGCCCCCGGAGGCACGAACGGCAGTCCCTCCGGCACCCCTTCCTCCAGCAGCCGCAACAGCGCGGCGGTGTCCGCGTGCTCCTCGATCAGATCGCCCAGCCGGTCCAGCTGCTCCTCGCGCAGCACGCCGAAACGGGTGTCGGGGGCCGGGACGAAGGCCCGGCCCGCGTCCGCCGCGACCCGCCGCAGGAAGGCCCGGCGGAAGCCGTCGCTCTCCAGGGAGCCGTGCCAGTGCGTGCCCCATACGGAGCCGGTCCGGCAGCCGTCCAGGAACTGTTCCTCTCCGCCGGTCACTTCGGCGACCCCGTGGTGGATCTCGTAGCCCTCCACCGGCTCGCCCAGCGCCTCGCCGGCCGGCCGCGCGAGCGTCTTCTCCGCCGCGAACCGCACCCGTACGGGCAGCAGCCCCAGCCCGTCGACCACGCCCGCCTTCGACTCGACCTCGTCCTCGATGCGCTCGCCCAGCATCTGGAAGCCGCCGCAGATGCCCAGCACCGGGCGCCCCCCGGCGGCCCGCCGGGCGATCGCGTCCGCCAGGCCGCGCTCCCGCAGCCATGCCAGCGCCCGTACGGTGCCCCGGGTCCCCGGCAGCACCACCAGGTCGGCGTCGGCCAGCTCCTCGGGCCGGTCCACGAACCGCACCACCACGCCCGGTTCGGCGGCCAGCGCGTCCACGTCCGTGAAGTTCGACATCAGCGGGACGGCACAGACCGCCACCCGCAGCACATCCGCCCCGTGCGGTGGTGCCACCACGCTCTCGCGCACCGCGCCGCGCAGCGAGACCCGCAGACCGTCCTCCTCGTCGATGCCGAGCCCGTGCGCGAAGGGCAGCACGCCCAGCGTCTGCCGCCCCGTGAGGCCGCGCAGCATCGCAAGGCCCGGCTCCAGCAGCGTCACATCGCCCCGGAACTTGTTGACCATGTACCCCGCGATCAGCGCCTGGTCCTCCTTGGACAGCAGAGCGGTGGTGCCGAAGAACGAGGCGAACACCCCGCCGCGGTCGATGTCACCGACCACCACCGCCGGGATACGGGCGGCCCGTGCGAGGCCCATGTTCACGATGTCGGTACGCCGCAGATTGATCTCGGCGGGACTGCCGGCGCCCTCACAGATCACCGCGTCATGGGTACGCCGCAGCTCCTGGAGGCAGTCGGTCACCGTCCCGAGCAACTGCTCCCGGCGGCCCGCGTACTGCGCCTCCCCTGGGGACGTCCCCCCGAAGTACCCCCGGGCGCTGAGCTCGCCCACCGGCTTCCCCAGCAGCACCACCTGGCTGCTGCGGTCACTGCCCGGCTTGAGCAGGACGGGGTTCATCAGCGCGGTCGGCTCCACCCGCGCCGCGGCGGCCTGCATCGCCTGGGCCCGTCCGATCTCCGCGCCCTCGCGCGTGACGAACGAATTCAGCGACATGTTCTGTGCCTTGAAGGGCGCCACCCGGACGCCCTGCCGGACCAGCCAGCGGCAGATCCCGGCCGTCACCACGCTCTTACCGGCGTCGGACGTCGTCCCGGCCACCAACAGGCCACCGCCGACCACCCCGCCGGCTGCCTTCAACCGCCCGTTCACCGGGTCCTCCTCCTGCGCTTCGGGTCACTACACCCGCCCACCCGCTCCGGGTCACTACACCCGCCCACCCCCCGAAGGGGGGTGGGCGGCGGGGAAAAAACGGACGGCCTCATACCGGCCCCGCCTCACGCCCGCGGACCGAGCCCGCCACCCGCCCGCGCCCCCCGGCCCCCCGAGCCGCCGCAGTCACCGCTCCCCGAGCCGCCGCTCTCCGAGCCGCCGCCGCCCGCGCAGCGCCGACCGCCGCCCGCGCCGCCACCGTCGTCACCAGTGCCAGCACGTTCACCCTGCGGGAGAGCCGCACCGCCCGTTCGATGTCCGGCACCGCCACCGGCGGCGCCGCGCCGTTGAGCACCGGACGGTCCTCCACCCGCCCGCCGTACGCCAGCCTGCCGCCCAGCCGTACGCCCAGCGCACCCGCGAACGACGCCTCCACCGGGCCCGCGTTGGGGCTCGGATGCGCACCGCCGTCCGCCCGCCAGGCCCGCAGCGCACCGCGCCGGTCGGGGCCCGCGAGCACGGTCAGCGCGGCGGTCAGCCGGGAGCCGGGCCAGCCGGCGAGATCGTCGAGCCGGGCCGCGGCCCAGCCGAAACGGCGGTAGCGCGGCGACTTGTGCCCCACCATCGCGTCCAGGGTGTTCACCGCGCGGAACGCCACCAGGCCGGGCACTCCGCCCAACGCGCCCCATACCAGGGCGCCGACCACCGCGTCGGAGGTGTTCTCGGCGACGGACTCCACCACCGCACGGGCCATCTGCGGCCCGTCCAGCGCCTGCGGATCGCGCCCGCACAGATGCGGCAGCCGCTCCCGTGCCACGTCCAGATCACCCGCCGTCAGCGCCCCGCCGACGGCCCGCGCCTCCCGGCCCAGCGAGGTGCCGCCCAGCACGGCCCAGACCGTCGCCGCGGTCAGCGCGATCCCGGCGCCACCACGGAGCGACAGCGGAGCAGCGGGAGCGCCGCCCCGCACGGCGCGCTGCAGCAGCGCGGCACCGGCGGCGGCCCCGCCCGCACACAGCACGGCATGAGCCGCCCCGTAACCGCGGTGGTCGCGCCACAGCCGGCGCTCGACGGCACCCGCGGCCCGGCCGAACGCGGCCACCGGATGGCCGCGCCGCGGATCCGCCGCGATCAGGTCGCCGAGAAAGCCGAGGGCCGCGCCGTACACATATCCCGCGTGTTCGCCGCGCATCGGGTCAGACCGCCGTGCGGGCGCGTCCGTGACGTCCCGCCCGGGCCCGAAGGAGCCCTGCGGCAGCGGGCAGTGGAGATCTCAAGGGGCGGCCGGGCATGGCGGTATGTCCTCACTCAGGGTCCGCGCCCTGGCTCGACGTGACGGCGACCAGAGTCTCCTGGCTCCCGGATCGGCGTGTCCTCCGGCCTTCCAGTCCCGCGTACGTCATCCGACGTATGCGAGGCGGACCGTGGCCTTCGCTGGAGGAACGCTCCCCGGTGACAGTGGCGGGACCGCGCCGGATTCGCACCGGACTTCCTCTGCTGTCGCCGATTGGCTCCGGCAGTCCACCACGCCCCGCGAACGCCGTCAACTCACCCTTGACCTGCGACGCTGCCCTGTGGCAGGCGCTGTGGTGCACGCCACAGCGTGGCTGAGGGGTCACGGACGGTTGCCCGCACACCTGATCCCGCGTCACTATCTGGTGCACGGCGGCGAAGGGGCCGCCGGAAGGGGGCCGGGGGATGCCGCAGCGCGCTGACCGACATGAGATCCGTATCAGGATCACGGGCACGAACAATCCTGAGCAGGACGTCGAGGACCTCAAGGCGTGGCTGGAGCGCGAGCCCTGGCTGAACCGGCGGTCGCACGAGTGGGAACTGAGGCCGGCGGGGGAGCGCGACGACGGCCCCGGCGACATGGCCATCGGCGTCGACGACCTGATCCTGGTCGTGGTCGGCGCGGTCGCCGCCGAGATCACCAAGAGCATGGGTATCGCCCTGCGCGAGTGGCTGCGCCGCCGCAGGGAGGAACGCGACACCGGCGAACGGCCCGCCGTGGCGGTCGGCGGCGGGGACGGCGAACTGCGCGCACTGGGCGAGCCGGGACCGGGCGCCGCGGCCCCCGAACGCCCCGATCCCGGCAGCCCGGCGAGCGGGGGCACCAGCACCGCCGGGGACTGAGCCGGATGTCCGAATACGACGCACGGGGCAAGGTCAACCGGGCGCTGCTGATCTGCGTCGACGACTACCGGCATCTGCGGCCGCTGCCCGCGGTGCGGGACAACCCCGGGGAACTCGAACGCGTCCTGCTGGCCCCCGGCACCGACCTCTTCACCAAGGGCGAGGTCGTCATCTGCCGGCCCCAGGAGCCCTGGGAGGTCGAACAGGCCCTGGACGCCGTCACCCAGGAGGCCCGCGGGCTGCTGCTGGTGTACTTCTCCGGCCACGGCCGGGTGGGGCGGGACGGCGGCAATCTCCAGCTCATGGTCGGTGCCTCGGAACGGCGGCACAAAACCGTCTCCTGGCAGGACACGGTGCTGTCCTACCTGGACAACGCGCGGGCCGACCGGATCGTGATCGTCCTGGAGTGCTGTTACGCCGGCAACGCCGGGGAGGCCTTCCACGCCTGCCGCACCCCCACCTCGCTGCTGATGGCCGCACAGCCCAACCGCCGGATCTTCAGCGGCGAGGAGCCCACCGGCGGCAGTGTCTTCACCCGCGCCCTGCGGCAGATCCTGGAACAGGGCATCCCCGGCAAGCGGTTCGTCACCTTCGAGGACCTCGTCCGGGAGCTGCGGGCCCAACTGGCCGGCGAGCGGACCCCGATGGGCGACGTCTGGGAGCCCCGCTCGGCCAAGCAGAACACCGTCGACGACGTCATCCTGTCCTTCGCCACCCCCGGGATCCGGCCGCCCACCCCGCTGCGGATCCGCTTACGGCGCCGGCTGAACACCTCCTTCCGGCACTGGTTCCGGATCCTGATGGTGCTGGCGATCATCGCCGTACCGGCCACCGCGGGCATCGTCCTGCTGAACCTCCCGGGCGCGGCCGTAGCCTGCCCGCCCGCCCTCGAACTGCGGCTGCTCACCACCCCCGAGGCCGAACCCGCGCTGCGCCAGGCGGCCTTCGACTACGAGATGTCCGCCGCCAACACCCGGCCCCTCAGCGGTGAGGGCGACCTCCCCGACGGCTGCCGGCGCGCCCAGATCACCGTCTACTCCGCCGCCAAGGACCAGGTCGACCAGGGCTTCGCCGCCGCCGGCCGCTGGCAGGGCGAGGCCCACGGCACCGGCAAGGACGGGCCGGACGACAAGGGCATCGACCCCCTCTACCGGCCCGGACCCCAGCCCGACATCTGGATCCCCGAATCCACCGCCGACTACTACGAGGCCCGCCGCGGGATGCCCGCCAAGGGCTCCCCGGCGACCCTGCACTACAGCGCCCCGGTCGCCTACACGCCGCTGGTCGTCGGCATCCCGGCACACCGCCGGCTGGACGACGTCGAACCGGCCGGCGCCTCCTGGCGGGAACTGCTCACCGGCACCGACCGCACCCACCGCGACCTCCGGCTGCTGCGCCCGAGCCCGGTGCTCTCCGGCACCGGACTGCTGCACACCCTCGGCCTCTACCTCGCCCACGACGGCTCGGACGCCGCCTCCTCCGGCGCGCCCGACCTCACCCTCGCCCGGCACGCCGAGGAGCGGCTGTCCGCCCCCGGCAGCCAGTACGCGGGCAGCACCGAACTGCTGTGTTCGCTGCGCCCCGACGCGGACGCCGCCGGCTCCGTCGACCGTACCCGGTCCGCGCCCCTGGTCTCGGAGAAGTCCCTCGCCGACTACAACCTCGGCCGGGCCACCGGCAGTTGCCCGGCCCTGGACGCCCCGCTCCCGCTCCGCGACCGCTACGTCGCCTACTACCCCCGGCACGTCCCCGCCCTCGACCACCCCCTGATCCGGGTCGACTGGCACGGCACCAGGGACGCCACCCCACGGCAGGCCGCCGTGGCGGGCTTCGCGACCTGGCTGCGCGCCGCGGACGGCGGCCAGCGCACCCTCACCGCCCAGGGCTACCGCGGTGTGCACGGCACCGGCCCGGGAGCGGGCTCACCGCTGCTCGACAGCCGCGCGGACATCAGCCTCCTCGCCCCCACCGTCGCCTTCACAGCGGGCCCGGACCAGGTGTCCCAGGTGCTGGACGGCTACGACAAGGCCCAGAAGTCCAGCCAGGTGCTGATCCTCCTCGACACCTCCACCTCCATGGCCGACGGCGGCCGGCTGCCGACCGCCGTGCGCGCGGCCGGGCGCGTCCTGGAGATGGTCGGCGCACGCCACACCTACGGCCTGTGGGCCTTCCCGGACCGTGCGCACCCCACCGACGCCGACGCGGTGCGCGAGCTCGTCCGGCCCGGCAGCGCCGACCCGGCACCGGGCCGGGCCGCGCTGAACCGGATCGCGGGCGGCGAACTCGTCGACCACGGCGCCGCGATGGAGGAGGCGCTGACCCGCGCGGTGCGCCGGATGAAGAAGTCCCCGGCCACCAACAAAGCCATCGTGCTGATCCTCGACCAGGACGACGGCGCGGGCCCGGAGCGCGCGGCGGGCGTGGAGCGGACCCTCGGCACCCTCGTGGAGGAGGGCCCCGAAGTGCCCGTCCTGGTGCTGGCGCTGGGCAAGAACGGCTGTGACACCTTCGCCCTCCAGCGGCTGGCCGACGCCTCCCACGGCCAGTGTGTGCCCGGCGGCCCGCAGGCCGTCGACACCCTGGCCGGCCGGATCGCCTCCATCGGCACGGCCACGAAGGGGGACCGATGACCGCGCCACGCACCGCCGCACCCGCCGCCCTGGCCTGTCTCGCCCTGACGCTCGCGGCGAGCGGCTGCACGCCGGGGGAGCAACTCGTTCCGGAGAAGGGCGCGATCGTCCTCGCCACCGGCAGCGACCTCAGCAGCTCGGGCGTCCGCCAGGACCTGATCCACGACTGGGAGCGGCGCACCGGCCGTACGGTCCGGATCGTCAAACTCCCGGACACCGCCGACGGCCAGCGCAGCCAGCTGCTGGCGGCGGGCCAGTCCGGCAGCGGCGGCTACGACGTGCTCAACCTCGATGTCGCCTGGACCGCGGAGTTCGCCGAGGCGGGCGTGATCCGGCCCTGGGCCACGGCCCTGGACGGCGACTTCCTCGACAGCGTGGCCAAGACGGTGGAGTACGACGGCAAGGTGTGGGGGGTGCCCTTCAACACCGACGCCGGGCTGCTCTACTACCGCAAGGACATCCTGCGCGCGTACGGCCACGGCGCCCCGTCCAACTGGGGCGAGCTGAAGGACGTGGCGACCGAGGTGGCGCAGGACTACAACCGCGAGGCCGCCCGGGACGCCGCCACCGGCCACAAGAAGCAGCGGCCCAGGATGTACGGCATGGTCGCCCAACTGCGGCCCTACGAGGGGCTGACCGTCAACACCCTGGAGTCGGCCTGGGTCAACGGCGGCGACCCGGACGCCACCAGTTTCACCAAGGGCGAGCAGATCGGCGCGCTCCAGCAGGGCATCGCCGACCTCAAGGTCCGGCTCGACTCGATCATGCCGCACGAGGCCACCACGATGGACGAGACGGAGAGCCGCCGCTGGTTCGCCGACGGCCGCGCGCTGTTCATGCGCAACTGGCCGGTCGAGTACGCCTCGGTCGCCGAGAAGCTCACGCCCGGCGAGCAGTTCGACGTCACCCAGCTGCCGGCCCGCCCCAGCGACGGCAAACGGATGTCCGTGCTGGGCGGGCAGAACCTCGCCCTCGCGGCCGGCAGCACCCGGCTGGCCGGCGCCCGGTCCCTGATCGAGGCGCTGACCGGCCCCGGGAGCGAACGCTGCCTGCTGGAGCGGGGGTTCGCGGCCACCCGCGACTCGGCCTACCGGGACGCGGCCACGGCACCACACTGCCCGCTGCCGCCCGGCGACGCGGAACGCGGTGAGCACGGCGCCACGGGACGGCCGGAGCCCCGGCCCGACCCCCGCACCCTGCACGCGGCGCTGATGGCGGCCGCACCGCGCCCGCGCAGCGCCCACTACCAGACCTTCAGCAAGGTCGTACAGATCGGGGTGTCCGCCTACCTCAACGGCCCCGGCGGCACCGCCATCGCCGACCGGCTGGCCCGGCAGGCCGATGACGCGCTCGACGGACGCGGCGGACAACGGACGAGGCGCCCGGCGGACGACGGCTGATGCCGGGGTCCGCCGGGCGCCTCACCCGGTCCGTCGTGGCGGCGGCGTCAGCCGGCCACGATCAGATAGATGCCATAGGCCACCGCCACCGCGCAGAGGCCGAAGGCGGCCAGCGCGCCGGCCCGTGCGCCCGCAGCCGGTGCGGCGACCGCGGCGGCCGCACCCTCCTGGCCCGCCTTGCGGGACGTGCCGGCGATGCCGACGGTGAACAGGCCCACGATCCCGACCGTCACCACGAGGGTCACGCCGAAGACCTGGCCGAGAGCTGCCCAGTCGATGCTCATGGAGTTTTCCTTAGGTGATGACAGCTAGCGGGTGACCGTCGCGGCCTTGGCGCGCGGGGTGGTGGAGGTGTCGGCGCCGGATGCCTGGGCCGGAATCCCGGCGGCTTCCGGGGCGTCGGCCGGAGCGGCGTCGGCCGGAGCGTCGGCCGCCGGGGCCTGCTGGCCCGCCGGGGGCGGGGAGACGGTACGCAGCGCGGCGGTCACCACGCCCACCGGCTCGGCCGCGGGACCTTCGTTGACGTTGGTGTGGTCGATCGGCTTGCGCCGGGAGGCGGCCCAGATCGCACCGCAGATGCCCAGTCCGAGCACCGCCACCGCCGCCACGCCCCAGTCGCCCTGACCGGCGAGGAACGCGGCACCCGCGGCGACCGCACCGGCGGCCGGCAGCGTCAGGCCCCAGGCGGCGACCATCCGGCCGGCCGTGGACCAGCGCACCACGCCGCCCTTGCGGCCCAGGCCCGAGCCCATCACGGAGCCGGAGCAGACCTGGGTGGTGGAGAGCGCGAAGCCGAGGTGGGAGGAGGCCAGGATGGTGGCCGCGGCGCCGGTCTGGGCGGCGAAGCCCTGCGGCGGCTGGATGTCGGTGATGCCCTTGCCCATCGTGCGGATGATCCGCCAGCCGCCCAGGTACGTGCCGAGCGCGATGGCGACACCGGCCGAGGCGATGACCCACAGCGGCGGGTCGGCGTGCGGGGCGACCACTCCGCCGGTGATCAGCGCGAGCGTGATCACACCCATCGTCTTCTGGGCGTCGTTGGTGCCGTGGGCGAGGGAGACCAGGGCGGCGGAGGCGATCTGCCCCGCGCGGTAGCCCTTGGCGGTGTCCGCCTCGTCGCGGTTGCGGGTCAGCCGGTAGGTGAGCCGGGTCGCCGCCATCGCGGCCAGGCCGGCGACGATCGGGGCGGCCACCGCCGGGATCAGGACCTTCATCACGACCGCGTCACCGTGCACACCGTGGGTGCCGACCGACACCAGGGTCGCGCCGATCAGACCGCCGAAGAGGGCGTGGGAAGAGCTGGAGGGGAGACCCGCGAGCCAGGTCAGCAGGTTCCAGACGATCGCGCCGACCAGGCCGGCGAAGATCACTTCAGGTCTGATGCCGGCGGCCTCGTCAATGATCCCCCCGGAGATGGTCTTGGCCACCTCAACGGACAGGAACGCGCCGACGAGGTTGAGGACTGCCGACATCGCCACCGCGGTCTTGGGTCGCAAGGCCCCGGTGGAAATGGTGGTGGCCATCGCGTTGGCCGTGTCGTGGAAGCCGTTCGTAAAGTCGAACACCAAGGCCGTGACGATCACGATCCCGATGAGAAGCGTGATGTGTTCCATTCACCCAGGCAATCAGTTCGAAGGTCAGTGTCGCTGGGACCGTACGGAGAGCGGGTGAACGGAGGATGAACTGGGACGGGCGCGTCGGTGACACCACCGCAGTGTTCACGCGGAGGCGCCTCCGGCGTCACTTCCGCATCACCCGTTGGCGAACTTCCTGCGCTTCACCGACGAGCCGTTCCCCGCGGTCCCTGCTGGTCGTGGATCCCCCTCGACGGTAAGGGCGAGCCACCCAGGAGAGCTCAAATCAGGTCAGTTCCCGGTACCTGCACAGGTGTCCCCATCTGGGGGATACCGTGCGGGCGGACCCACGACGTACGGTGCCCCGGCCCGCTCGTACGGTGTCGCGCACCGCATCCGCTTTCGCCGCACCGCGCCGGAGGACCCATGAAGGACCACCCCGCCGACCTCGCCGCCGCCTGGAGCGAGCTGGTCGCCACCGCCCGCCGAACGGTCACCGACGGCCTGGTCGTCGGCACCTCGGGCAATGTCTCGCGCCGCATCAGGGACCTGGTCCTGGTCACCCCCAGCGGCGTCCCCTACGACCGGCTCGGCCCCGGCGACACCACCGCGGTCGACCTCGAAGGCCGCCAGATCATCGGCGCGCTCCGGCCGACCAGCGAACTCCCGATGCATCTGACGGTCTACCGCACCACCACGGCCACCGCCGTCGTCCACACCCACGCCCCGTACGCCACCGCCGTCTCCACCCTCGTCCCCGAACTCCCGCCGGTCCACTACATGGCCGCGGCGCTCGGCGGCCCCGTCCGTGTCGCCCCCTACGCCCTGTACGGCAGCGACGAGCTCGCCGCGAACATAGGCGAGGCGCTCCGCGACCGCACCGGCTGTCTGCTGGAGAACCACGGCACGATCACCTACGGCGACAGCCTCGACCAGGCGCTGGACCGCACCGCCCAGCTGGAATGGATGTGCCGGGTGTGGCTCGCCGCGAGCTCCGTACCGGGCCGTACGCCGAACCTGCTGTCCGCCGGGCAGCTCGACGCGGCCGCCGGCCGGCTGCGCGGCTACGGCCAGCAGGACCGCGACCAGGGCTGAACGCCCGTCCCGGGGCGGCGGCCCGTACCCCGTCCGCCGCCCCGGGCCCGCCCGGCGCCCCGCCCGGTCACCCGCCCGACTCCGCCCGGTGGCCGCCCCCGGCACCGCTGCGCACACTGGTGAGGTGCGCCTGGGTACTGCGGCGGCCGTGGCCGCCATCACCGTGATAGGTGCCGGGGCGGCCGCCGTGGCGGTCGGCCGGTACGCCAGTGACATTGCCCTGAAACCATCGCCGGACCAGCCCTTCCCGGGCGACTCCCGCCTCACCGTGCACTCCGCCACCGAGGAGCGCATCGCCCTCACCCGCAGCCTGGCGTCCCTGCGCCCCGGCACATACGGGCTCACCGGCTCCGGCTGCCATGCGGTGCTCGGCGATGTCGTCCACGGCGTCCCGCACCCCGCCGACGCGGTCGTCCGCCGCCTGGTACGGGTCACCCACGGCACCCTCGGGCCGGGCAACCGGATGCGGCTCACCCCCCAGGTGCACCTCGGCAACCCCCGGGACGCGCTCGGCCTGGACTGCGCCGACGTCGACATCCCCGGCGAACTCGGCTCCCTCCCGGCATGGTTCGTCCCCGGCGTCCGCGACACCTGGGTCATCACCGCACACGGCCTGGGCACCACCCGCGAACACCCCATGGTGGTCATGCCGTTCCTGCACCGCCACCGGCTGCCGGTCCTCGACCTGTCCTACCGCAACGACCTCGGCGCCCCGCGCACCGTCGACGGCGTCAACCACCTCGGCGACACCGAGTGGCGCGACCTGGACGCGGCGATCCGCTACGCCCTGCGCTACGGCGCCCGGAACGTCGTCCTCCACGGCTGGTCCACCGGCGCGACCATGGCCCTGCGCGCCGCCACCCACTCCGCGCTCCGCGACCGGATCAGCGGCCTGGTCCTGGACTCCCCGGTCCTCGACCGGAACGCCACGGTCCGCGCGCTGGCCGGCGCCCGGCGGATCCCGCGCGCCCTGCTGCCGCTGGTGGTACGCGCCGCAGAGGGCAGCACCGGAGTGCCCCTCGGCCATCCCGCCGACGCCGTCGACCCGGACGAGCTGGAGATTCCCACGCTGCTCTTCCACGGGCCCGACGACGTGATCGCCCCCTGGACCGCGTCCCGCTCCTTCGCCGCCCGCCGGGCCGACCTGGTCACGCTTCAGCCGGTCCCGCACGCCCCGCACGCCGCGATGTGGAACGCCGACCCCTCGGGCTACGAAGAAGCGCTGCGGCGCTTCCTCACGCCGCTCATGTAGCCCCGGCCCGGCCCGACCCCGGCCCGTGTGCCTGTCACCGCCCCGGCCCGACCCCGGACCGCCCCGGCCCGGATCCCGGTCACCGGCGCGGGCTCCCGCAGGCCGCCCCCTCCACCAGGCCCGGCGCCCCGATGGCTCCCGGGCATCTCCCGGGTATACAGGGGGACAACTCCCCTCATCAGGGATGGGTCGGCGAGATGACGCGGCCGTGGCAGATCGCAAGCCGGGTTCCGATTGGGCTTTCGGGCCGACAGCGGCAACACTGCTCCTGTGACGTCCCGTACTCCGCGCGACTCCCGGCTCCGACTCGTCCCCCGTCAACCGGTTGCGGCCGCCCGCCGGGCGGTGACAACCCGGGCCAAGCGCCCGGCGCCCCGCCCGCCCGAGGGCACGCCGCCGCCCGCGGAACTGGCCCGCCAGGCCCGTGCCGTACTGGCCGGCGCCGCCCGGCTCGCCCGCTGGGCCGACAGCGTCGGTGCCGGCGCCGCCGGCGGCAGCCTGCGTGCCGGCCCCGACGGAGCGCTGCCGAAGGCCGCCGCGGAACGCGCCGCCGAGGCCCTGGGTCTGACGCCGCATCAGGTCCGCATCGACTGGGACCGGGCCCGGCTGGCCGGCCTCGTCGAACTCCACGACGGCCTCGCCCGCCCCGGCTGGCGGCTGCGCGCCTGGGACCGCGACGACACCGCCGTGCTGCGCGGCTGGGTCGCGCTCTTCGACGCCTGGTCGCTGGCCCGCCCCGCACCGGCCGGCGCCGGCCCCGCGATAGTCGCCGAAGTCGTCGAGGCACTGCCGCAGTTGCTGTCCCTGCTGCATCTGTCGGCCGGTCCCGTGCGGCTGCCGGTGCTGCTCGACATGCTCGACCAGCGCGTCGCCGAACTGCGCACCGAACGCTGCGAGGTCCCCTACGGCCAGGACCCGGGCGGCGCCGACGAGGCCGCGGCCGCCGGCGACGCCGCGGGGGCGTCGCTGGCCGCGCTGCTGGACTGGGCGCTGGACGCCCTGCGGACCGTCGGCGCGCTGGTGCCGCCGGACGGCGCGGAGGCCGCGCACGACGCGTCCGAGGCGCAGCTGACGCCGCTCGGCAACTGGTCGGTATGGGTCAAGCTGGAGCAGATCTGTGTGGCCGCGCAGAGCCCGGCCGGCAATATCGAACAGTCCGCGGAGGCGATGCTGCGCGGCTGCGCCCGGCTCACCCCGGGCCCGGCCCGCGCCGAATACCGGGCCTGGCTCGCCGCCCGCTCCGTCGGCGCGGCCGTCGAGGAGCTGCTGACCGTGGCCCGCGGCGAGGACGCGCTGCTGCGCGGTCTGGCCTTCGAGGCACTGCGGGCGGTCGGCGCCCCGGCCGAGGCCGCCGTACGGGCCGCCGCCGACGAGCCGGGCCTGCGGCCGTACGCCCTGCTGTGGCTGGTCGAGCACGAGGGCGGCGACCCGGAGACCGCGCCCGATGTGCTCACCCGCGAGGAGTCCACCTGGCTGTGGGTGGACACCGCGGCGGCCGTCGCCGACCACGGCGAGACCCAGCTGCTCGTCCGCCACCTCGACTCGGCGGTCCAGGGCTCCGTTCCGCGCCTCCTGGAGGAGGTCCGCGCCGTCGGCCACCCCAGAACCGTCCAGGTCCTGGTAGCCCTGGCCGCGGCCCACCCCGACCCGGCCCTCGCGAAGGCGGTACGGCGCGCGGCCTTCCAAGTCCACACGGGTGGGGTTTGATCCCACGTTTTTGTCTTTCCCGCCGTGGTTGTTGCTCGCCGTTTGTGGCCCGCTTGCGCGGTGCCCCCGCCGTTGCGCCTGCGGCGGGCCGGGTGGGTGTCGGGTGCGGTGACGGGCCTCCGGGGCCTGGTGTGTGGACTGCTTCGCTTTACGTCCACACACCAGGCCCCTCCGGCCCGTCCCCTCCCGTTGGGGGAGTGAGTGACGGTGGGTGGGGGCTGGCCACCGTAGCCGTGTCGGTGCGGCCGAGCTGTTCACTGCGATCTACGAGGTGCACCGGCCCCCTACAAATCCCCCACCAAGGTTTTTCCCACCCTCCGAGCAACAACCACGGCGGGCCAGCCGAAAACGTGGGAGGAAAAACGACTTGCGCGGGAACGTTAGACTGCCTCCCATGGCAGTTCTCCCTTGGGTTCATTAGACGGCGCAGCTCGCCCTCGGACCGTCCGTCCAACCCGCCGTCTTCCTGACCCTGGAGCTTTTCCCGTGATCACCGCCTCTGGCCTTGAGCTGCGCGCCGGCGCCCGCATTCTGATCGAGTCCGCTTCCTTCCGTATCGCCAAGGGCGACCGCATCGGCCTGGTCGGCCGTAACGGCGCCGGCAAGACCACCCTGACCAAGGTGCTGGCGGGCGAGGGCATGCCCGCCGCCGGCACGGTCACCCGCTCCGGCGATGTCGGCTACCTTCCGCAGGACCCGCGCACCGGCGACCTGGACGTGCTCGCCCGCGACCGCATCCTGTCCGCCCGTGATCTGGACTCCGTGCTCCGCAAGATGCGCGAGAACGAGGACCGGATGGCCAACGGCAAGGGCGCCACCCGCGAAAAGGCGATGAAGAAGTACGAGCGCCTGGAGACGGAGTTCCTGACCAAGGGCGGGTACGCCGCGGAGGCGGAGGCCGCGACCATCGCCGCCAGCCTCGGGCTGCCCGACCGCATCCTCGGCCAGCCGCTGCACACGCTCTCCGGCGGTCAGCGCCGCCGCGTCGAGCTGGCCCGGATCCTGTTCTCGGACTCCGACACCCTGCTGCTCGACGAGCCGACCAACCACCTCGACGCCGACTCGATCGTCTGGCTGCGCGACTACCTCAAGACCTACCGCGGCGGCTTCATCGTGATCTCCCACGATGTCGACCTGGTCGAGACCGTCGTGAACAAGGTCTTCTACCTCGACGCCAACCGCTCCGAGATCGACATCTACAACATGGGCTGGAAGCTCTACCAGCAGCAGCGCGAGGCCGACGAGAAGCGCCGCAAGCGCGAGCGCGCCAACGCCGAGAAGAAGGCCGCGCAGCTGAACTCGCAGGCCGACAAGATGCGGGCCAAGGCCACCAAGACGGTCGCCGCGCAGAACATGGCCAAGCGTGCCGACAAGCTGCTGGCCGGGCTGGACGCCAAGCGAGTCTCCGACAAGGTCGCCAAGCTGCGCTTCCCGGACCCGGCGCCGTGCGGCAAGACCCCGCTCACCGCCGAGGGCCTGTCGAAGTCCTACGGCTCGCTGGAGATCTTCACCGACGTCGACCTGGCCATCGACAAGGGCTCCCGGGTCGTCATCCTCGGCCTGAACGGTGCGGGCAAGACCACCCTGCTGCGGCTGCTGGCCGGCGTCGAGACCCCGGACACCGGCGAGGTCCGCCCTGGTCATGGCCTCAAGCTCGGCTACTACGCCCAGGAGCACGAGACCCTGGACCCGGACCGCACGGTCCTGGAGAACATGCGCTCGGCCGCCCCGGACATGGACCTGGTCGCCATCCGTAAGACGCTGGGATCCTTCCTCTTCTCCGGCGACGACGTCGACAAGCCCGCCGGGGTGCTCTCCGGCGGCGAGAAGACCCGGCTCGCCCTGGCGACGCTGGTCGTCTCCTCCGCCAATGTGCTGCTCCTCGACGAGCCCACCAACAACCTCGACCCGGCCAGCCGCGAGGAGATCCTCGGCGCGCTGCACACCTTCACGGGCGCGGTGGTCCTGGTGTCGCACGACGAGGGCGCGGTGGACGCACTGGAGCCGGAGCGCATCATCCTGCTGCCCGACGGCGTCGAGGACCTGTGGGGCCAGGACTACGCGGATCTGGTCGCGCTGGCCTGACCGCGGCGGATGGATCATGCCGTATGGATCATTCGGCCGATGTGTGATCCATCATCTGAGTGAGAACGGCTCGTACACCGGCGAGTCTGCGGCCTACGGCCGGGTCCTTGGGGCCCGGCCGTTGCCTTTTCGGTCACACGCCACCTGACCTGCCACTTCTCGCGTACGGCCGGTCGCGGGCGGCCTCCGGCACAGCCGGAATGAGGCATTCCGGCCCGAGTTTTCGGGCCTCCGCCGGCAAACGATGTCGTATCGACCTTGCGGAATGGGTGGCCAGGAAGCCGGGGAGGGGTGATCATGAGAGTCCAGAGCGCACTTCCCACGAGGAGGCACGGGTGGCCGAGACTCTGAAGAAGGGCAGCCGGGTAACCGGCGCCGCGCGCGAGAAGCTCGCGGCAGACCTGAAGAAGAAGTACGACTCCGGTGCGAGCATCCGGGCGCTGGCCGAGGAAACCGGCCGCTCCTACGGATTCGTGCACCGGATGCTCAGCGAATCCGGTGTGGTCCTGCGCGGTCGCGGCGGAGCCACGAGGGGCAAGAAGGCCGCATCGGCCTGACGGCCGCGACTCCGGGTGCAGCGGTGTCCCCCCGGTCGACCGAGCAGTCGACCGGGAGGTTACCGTTCAGTCACTTACGCACGCAGGTGCGGCTGGCTGACTCGGAGGCGCTGATGACTCTGCTCGACAAGGACGGTGTGCGACTCACCGTGGACGATGCCATCGCCACGGTGACCCTCGCCAACGCGGCCAAGCGCAACGCGCAGTCGCCGGCCATGTGGCGGGCGCTTGCCGAAGCGGGGTCGCTGCTGCCGGGAAACGTACGGATCGCGGTGCTGCGCGGTGAGGGCAAGTCCTTCTCCGCGGGCCTCGACCGTCAGGCGTTCACGCCCGAAGGCTTCGACGGCGAGCCGTCGTTCATCGATCTGGCGCGCGGCACGGACGAGGCACTGGACGCCACGATCGCCGAGTACCAGGAAGCGTTCACCTGGTGGCGGCGCACGGATCTGGTGTCCATCGCCGCCGTGCAGGGGCATGCCATCGGTGCCGGCTTCCAGCTGGCGCTCGCCTGCGATCTGCGGGTGGTCGCGCCGGACGTACAGTTCGCCATGCGCGAGACCAGCCTCGGGCTCGTACCGGACCTGACCGGTACCCACCCCCTGGTCGGGCTGGTGGGCTACGCCCGCGCGCTGGAGATCTGCGCCACCGGGCGCTTTGTGCACGCGGAGGAGGCCGAGCGGATCGGCCTCGCCAACCTCGTGGTGCCCGGCGACCAACTTGATGCCACCGTGGCCGACTTGGCGGCCGCGCTCACCGCCGCGCCGCGCGATGCCGTCATCGAGACCAAGGCCCTGCTGGCCGGTGCCGCGGGCCGTACGTACGAGGAGCAGCGCCGCGCCGAGCGGGCCGCCCAGGCGCGCCGGCTGCGCGACCTCGCGGGCGTGGGGGAGTAGCTCCCCGTCCCACACCTTCACTTGCCCGAGCTGCCCGGCCGCGGTTGCTCCCACGGAGTTCCCGGCCGGGCCGGCTCATCAGCTCCGGTCCACCGCCGTGACCAGCACCGCGACCGTCGAGACCGCGGGTGGCGCGGCCGCCACCGCCTGCCGTACGGCGCAGGCCACATCCAGCGCCCGGTGTCCGGGCGCGGTCGCCAGCTGGATCAGCGCATGCCCGTCGGTGAGCCGCACCGGACGGGACGCACCGCCGAGCACCGGCGCCAGCCGGGCCACGCCCGCGACGCCCCGCGCGACGGCGGCGACGCCCGCCGCGCCCTCCTGAGTCGCACCGGTCCGCTCACCCGTCGCGGGCGCGGTGGGCGGCACTTCCTCCTGGGGAGCGGAACCGGCTGACGCACCCTCCGCCGTGGCCTCGTCGGCTTCGAGCAGGCCGCTGACCCGCAGATCCACCACGCCCACCACCAGCCCCAGCCCCTGGATCGACGCCTCCAGCAGTGCGGCGCGCACCTGGTCGGCGAGTACGGGCAGCGGCCGGTCGGCCACCGCGGCGAACTCCGCCTCGATCCGCAGCGGGCCGGGCGGCAGTGCGCTCGGCGGCGCCGGCACCGCCGGTTCCGGGGCGTGGCCGGGGTCGGCGACGGACAGCCGCAGCGAGCCGATGCGGACCCCGGCCGGTGTACCGGCGGACGCCCGCAGCGCCCCGGCGGCTGCCTGCTCGGTGATCCACGAGCCGTCCGCGGGGCCGCCGAGCGGCAGCAGCCGGCCGATCCCGAGCTGTGTGCGGACCGTCTGCGCCCACTGGTTCACGGCCACCGCGTCACCCCTTTCCCGGAAGGTCCCCGGACCGTCTCCGGACACGTCCCGGACACGCCCCCAGCCTGCCGCAGACCCGCCCGCACGGCAGGGCGGTGGGCCCGACGGCGCCGTAGGGACACTCGCCTGCCACATCCCTGGAGCGGTCCGGAGACACCCGGCCTACTGTGGGGATCGGAGCGGGCGGACCGCTTCTCCCCGCGGAAAGGGATACGGCGATGAGCGAGAGCCAGCAGCACGCAGAGGCGCCCAGGACGCCCGCCAAACGGGGCGGCGGCGACCCCGCGACCCGGGGGCGGACCACCATCGCCGACGGTGTCGTGGAGAAGATCGCCGGCCTGGCGGCCCGGGACGTCATCGGCGTGCATGCCATGGGCAGCGGCCTCGCCCGTACGCTCGGCGCCGTGCGGGACCGGGTGCCCGGCGGCGGCAGGTCCGCGACCGCGACCCGGGGTGTCAAGGCCGAGGTCGGCGAGGTGCAGACCGCGCTGGACCTGGAGATCGTGGTCGACTACGGCGTCGCCATCGCCGATGTCGCACGGTCGGTCCGGGAGAACGTCATCACTGCCGTGGAGCGGATGACGGGCCTGGAGGTCGTCGAGGTCAATATCGCGGTCAGCGACGTCAAGCTGCCCGATGAAGCAGACGAAGAAGAGGAATCGGAGCCACGGCTCCACTAGCCGGGCCCGTCCGGAGTGGCAGCGAAGGAGCGCACGATGAGCATGGCTGTGGTCGGCCTCTTGGCCGGCATGGCGCTGGGCTTCGCCGGATACTTCGGCGGCTTCGGCGCCTTTGTCCTGGTGGCGGCGCTGGGCGCCATCGGGTTCGTGGCCGGCAGGTTCCTCGACGGGGACCTGGAGGCCGGCGATTTCTTCCGTCCGCGCGGCGGCGACCGCGACCGGCGGCGGTGAAGCCGGGTGGCGACGGTGTCCCCGGCCGCCGCTGCCACCGCCGTACCGGCGGGTGAGCGGGGCGCGACCAGAATCGCGGACCGGGTGGTGGCGAAGATCGCCGCACGGGCCGCCCGGGAGGCGCTGCGCGCGGAGTCCCCGCGCGCCCGCACGGACGCCCATGCGACGGTGACCGTGCACCGGCGCGACGACCGCCGGCACTTCGGCGAGGCGCGGGTGCGGATCGCCGTGGAGCTGGGCTACCCCTCCGACATCGGCGGACAGTGCCGGGTGGTGCGCCGCCGGGTCACCGAACGGGTGACGGAGCTGGCGAACATGACGGTGCCCGAGGTCGCGGTGGAGGTCGAGCGGCTGCACTCCCCGCTGCTGGACCGTACGGAGCGCGGGAGGGTGCGATGAGCGACGAGGACGCGGAGCGGTCCGACACCCGGCGGCTGCCCACGCTCGACAAGACGCCGGACGGGGCAGAGAAGACGGACGGGGCGGACGGGGCGGCACCGGCCGGCGCGGACGCCCCGGCCACGGGGACCGCCGACCACCACCGGGTCCGGCGCTTCCGGTCGGCCCGCCGGGTGCCGGCCGCCCTGGTGGCACTGGTGCTGCTGGCCGCCGCGGGCCTGTTGCTCTACGACGTGGCCGCGGTGCGCGCCAACCGTCCCGCGATGACCTGGCGCCGGTGGCTGGCCCGCGAACTGGGCACCCGTCACCTCGACAACCCCTGGGTCCTGGGCGCCGCCGCGCTGGCCGTGGTGCTCGGCATCTGGCTGGTCGTCTCGGCCGTCACGCCCGGACTGCGCCAGGTGCTGCCGATGCGGCCGGCGGCACCGGACACCCGCGCCGGGCTGGACCGTGCGGCCGCCGCGCTGGTGCTGCGCGACCGGGCCATGGAGGTCGCCGGCGTGCAGTCCGTACGGGTGGCCGTCAGCCGCCGCAAGGCCAAGACGCACGCCGTCTCGCACTTCCGCGAACTGGACGAGGTCCGCGCCGACCTCGATACCTCGCTCGGCGAGGGGCTGCGGCAGCTGGGCCTGGCGCACGAGCTCCGTTTGACCGTGGACGTCCGGCGCCCGAAGAAGAGGTGAGCGAGCGATGCGCGCAGGCCGCGGAAGGGTCAACCGGGTACTGCTCGGTCTGATCGGTGTGGTGCTGTTCGGAGTGGGCGGCCTGGTGCTGCTCGGCGGCCTCGATCTGCCCGCGAAATGGCAGCTCGGACTGCCCGCCGGCTGGCCCTGGTCCCGCCCCGACCAGGTGCTGCTCCCCGCACGGCAGCGCACCCGCTGGACGGACCAGGGCTGGTGGTGGCCCGTCGTCATCGCCGCGCTCGCCGTCTTCCTGCTGCTGGTGCTGTGGTGGCTGCTGACCCAGCTCCGGCGGCACCGGCTGACCGAGATCCTCGTCGACAGCGGCGACGGCGAGGGCGCCCAGCTGCGCGGCCGGGCCCTGGAGGCCGCCCTGACGGCCGAATCGGAGGCACTGGACGGTGTCGACGGGGCCGGTGTGCTGCTGACCGGCCGCCGGGGCGAACCGCATGTGCGAGCCGTGCTGGCGCTCGCCCCGCACGCCGACCCGGGGACCGTCGTCCGGCGGCTGTCGGACGAGGCGATGGCGCATGCCCGCCGCTCGGCCGGGCTGGACCGGCTGCCGGCCGAGGTCCGGCTGCGCGCGGTCAAGCACCGGCCCGAGCGGGTCAGTTAGGGCCTCGGGACGACGGCGCGGAGGCCGCCGTCCGCGCCGCGTCAGAACCCGTGCCGGGCCCCGCCGTCCACCGGCACCATCACCCCGTTGATGTACGACGCGGCCGGCGACAGCAGGAAGGCCGCGGCCCGGCCGAACTCCTCCGGCCGGCCGTAGCGGCCCAGCGGGATCGCGGCGCAGTTGCGGGCGCGGGACCCCTCCGGGTCGCCGGAGCGCGCGTCGAGCTGGGTCATCCGGTCGGTGGCGATCCGGCCCGGCAGGACGCCGAGTACGCGGATGCCGCGCGGCCCCAGCTCGTTGGCGAGCGACTTGGCGAAACCGGCGAGACCGGGGCGGAGTCCGTTGGAGATGGTCAGTCCGCCGATCGGCTCGTACACCGAGCCGGACAGCACGAAGGCGATCACCCCGCCCTCGGGCAGCTCGGCGGCGGCCGCACGGGCCAGCCGTACCGCGCCGAGGAAGACCGACTCGAAGGCCGACTGCCACTGTGCGTCGGTGTTGTCGGCGGTGGTGCCGGGCGCCGGGCCGCCCACGCTGATGAGCACTCCGTCCAGCCGCCCGAAGCGTTCCCGGGCCGCCGCGATCAGACGGCCGGGGGTCTCCGGGTCGGCGTTGTCGGCCGCGATGCCCAGGGCCCGCTCGCCGAGCGAGGCGGCCGCCGCGGCCGCGCTCTCCTCGGTGCGTCCGGTGAGCACGACCTGGGCGCCGTCGGCGACCAGTTCACGGGCGGTGGCGAAGCCGAGGCCACGGGTCGCCCCGGTGACGAGGTACGTCCGGTCGGTGAGTCCAAGATCCATGGCCCCTAGTGTGCCCGTGCCCCGTCCTGGAGGCCGAAGGCGGTCCCCACCAGGCCGATATGGCTGAAGGCCTGCGGGAAGTTGCCCAGCTGGCGCCGGGCGGCCGGGTCGTACTCCTCCGACAGCAGCCCCACGTCGTTGCGCAGCCCCAGCAGCCGTTCGAACATCTCCTGCGCCTCGGCCCGCCGGCCGCTCAGCCGGAGCGCGTCGGCGAGCCAGAACGAGCAGACCAGGAAGGTGCCCTCGCCGCCCGGCAGCCCGTCGACCGCGATGCCCTCGGTGCTGTAACGGCGTACCAGACCGTCGTGCGTCAGCTCCCGGCGCACCGTGTCGATGGTGCTGAGGACCCGCGGATCGTCCCCCGGCAGAAAGCCGACACGGGGGATCAGCAGGGTCGCGGCGTCCAGTTCCCGGGAGCCGTAGAACTGGGTGAAGGTGCCGCGGTCGGCGTCGTAGCCGCGCTCGCACACCTCGCGGCGGACCTCGTCGCGCATCGCCCGCCAGCGGTCGACCTCCCCGCCGAACTTCGGATACGCCTCGATCGCCCGCACCGCCCGGTCGGCCGCGACCCAGGCCATGACCTTGGAGTGCACGAAGTGCCGGCGCGGCCCGCGGATCTCCCACAGCCCTTCGTCGGGGTCGCGCCAGGTGGACTCCAGGTAGTCCACCAGCGACCGCTGGATGCTCCAGGCGTGCTGCTCGGCCGGCAGTCCGGCCGAGCGGGCGATGTGGAAGGAGTCGAGGACCTCGCCGTAGACATCGAGCTGACGCTGTTCGACGGCGGCGTTGCCGATGCGTACGGGCGCGGAGTCGCAGTACCCGGTCAGCCACGGCAGCTCGGCCTCCGGCAGCCGCCGCTCACCGGCCAGCCCGTACATGATCTGAAGGTCGTCGGGGGCGCCGGCCACCGCGCGCAGCAGCCAGTCCCGCCAGGCGCCGGCCTCCTCCAGATATCCGGCGGAGAGCAGGGAGTTCAGGGTGAGGCTGGCGTCGCGCAGCCAGCAGTAGCGGTAGTCCCAGTTGCGTACGCCGCCCAGCTCCTCGGGCAGTGAGGTGGTGGGGGCCGCCACGATGCCGCCGGTGGGCGCGTAGGTGAGGGCCTTGAGGGTGATCAGCGAGCGCATCACGGCCTCGCGGTACGGCCCTTTGTAGCGGCAGCGCGCGGACCAGCCGTGCCAGTCGTCCAGGGTGTCCTGGAGCGCCGTGAACGGTTCGATCTGGGTCGGCCGGGGCTCGTGCGAGGGGTGCCAGGTCAGCACGAACGCCGTGCGCTGCCCCGCGGCGACGGTGAAGTCCGAGCGGGTGCTGAAGTCCTTGCCGTAGGTGGTGCTTTCGGCCGGGGTGCGCAGCCATACCGAGTCCGGCCCGGCGATGGCCACCCGGCAGCCCTCGGTGGCGCGCACCCAGGGCACCACCCGCCCGTAGTCGAACCGCAGCCGCAGCACCCCGCGCATCTCTACGCTGCCGCTGAGACCCTCGATGATCCGTACGACGTCGGGCGCCCGGTCCCGCTGCGGCATGAAGTCGGTGACCCGGACACTGCCCGTGGGGGTCTCCCAGACGGTGTCGAGGATCAGCGAGTCGCCGCGGTAGGAGCGCTGGGCGCGGGCATCGGGGGAGCAGGGGGCGAGCCCCCAGTGGCCGTTGTCCTTGCCGCCGAGGAGGGCGGCGAAGCAGGCGCCGGAGTCGAAGCGCGGCAGGCACAGCCAGTCGATGGACCCGTCGCGGCCGACGAGTGCGGCGGTCTGAAGATCGCCGATGAGCGCGTAGTCCTCGATACGTGGGTGCACTCAGCGCCCCTTCCCGTCCGGCGGGTGCGCTACGCGGTGGTGACGGCTGACCGGGTTACGGGTTGGCCGGGGCCGCCGCCGCCTCGTCGCCGGCTGTCTCGGTCTCCCCGGAACCGGCCGGTTCCGCGGTCCGCCCGCCGTCGCCCGCGGTGGCCCCGGCCTCCCGGGCCTCTTGGGCCTCCTTGACCGCGGCCGCCCGGTCGCGGCGCTCGCGGCGTACGAGGACGATCCAGCCGACCGGCACCGCGGCGGCGAACAGCCACCACTGGATGGCGTAGGCCATGTGCGGGCCGATGGAGTCGTGGTCCGGCTCGGGGACCGGCTCCGGGGTGTTGCCGGCCGGCTTGGGCAGGGTCTGCTCGATATAGCCGCCGAGCATCGGCCGGCCGGTCCGCTTCGCCTGCTCCGAGCTGTTGATCAGCATGACCTGGCGGGCCGGCAGGCCCTTGGTGTCCTTGATGCCGCTGGCGGCGGTGGTCTCGTCGGCCATCATCCGGCCGGTGACGGTGACCTTGCCACGGGGGGCGGCCGGGACGTCCGGGAACTTGGTGAGGTCGTTGCCGGCCGAGACCCAGCCGCGGTTGATGAGCACGCCCCGGCCGTTGCCGAGGACCAGCGGGGTCACCACGTAATAGCCGATGCTCTGCTCGTCGGCGGCGGTGCGCTGGCGGACCACGACCTCGTGGGCGGTGTCAAAGGTGCCGGTGGCGGTGACCGTGCGCCACATGTCGCGCCGCGGCAGCTCCCGGCCGGGGGCGGTCAGCGTGGTGACCGGAACCGGGTCGTCGGCGAGGCTGCGCGCGATCAGCGCGTTCTGCGCCACCTTGTGCTGATGGCGGTGGAGCTGCCAGTAGCCCAGCTTGATCATGACGGGGATCAGCACAAGACCCACGAGGGTGAGGATCACCCACTGCCGGGACAACAGGAAGCGGTACACGGCTTCGACGGTACCTGGGGCGCCGGGCCCGCTGAGCCGGGGGTCCCCCTGGGGGCACCGCAGGCGCCCGCCGGGGGAGGCAGCCGGGGAGCGCCGGGCCGGGTCCGCCCGTGCCGGTCCGGTGGCCGCCCCGGGTTCAGCCCTGGTTCAGCCCTGGTTCAGCCCTGGTTCAGACCCGGTCGACGATGCCCACGCGGCCGTCCGAGCGGGCGCAGTGCGCGCCGCAGTACCACTTCTGGTCGGCCTCGACGCCCTGCCCGATGATCTGGCACCGGCAGTGCTCACAGATCGGCGCCATGCGGTGGATGGCGCAGGCGAAGCAGTCGAAGACATGCACCGCGCCCTGCGCGTGCACCTCGAACGTCATGCCGTATTCGTTTCCGCAGACCTCACAACGTGCCATGCGCCACAGCGTGCGGGCGCCGCCCGCGCGCGGCGCGTTGCCGACGGGTGTGTTGGGCGGGCTTCACCCGGACGCAGGCGCCGGAGCCACGTCCTGGAGCAGCTGCATGAAGGCTGCCTCGTCGATGACGACCGTCCCGAACGAGGCGGCCTTGGCGGTCTTCGAGGTCCGGGCGTCGGGGTCGTTGGTCACCAGCAGGCTGGTCAGCCGGGACACACTCGTGGCGACATGCAGCCCCGCCTCGATCGCCCGGTCCTCCAGCAGCTCACGGTCCACGGAGGTGTCACCCGAGAAGGCGACCCGCATCCCCTGGACCAGCCGGCCGCCGGACTCGTAGCGCCCCGGGTTGGGGTACGGGCACGCCGGGCGCTTACGGGACGGCCGCCAGGACGTGGGGCGGTAGGACGGGGCGGCGGCATGCTGCCGGGGCGCGGGGGTGTCCGACCACTCCGTCAGCGGCTGGCAGCTGAGCAGCGGCAGCCGCACATTCTCCTGCGCGGCGCGCCGCAGACTGGGACGGAACGCCTCGGCCAGCACCCGGGCGTCATCGAGCGCATGGTGGGCGCGCTCCTGCACCACGCCGTAATGGGCGGCGAGGGACTCCAGCTTGTGGTTGGGCAGCGGCAGCCGCAGTTCCTTGGACAGGGCGATGGTGCACAGCCGCTGCTCCACCGGGGCGGTCGCCGCGGCGCGGGCGTACTCGCGGGCGATCATCGACCAGTCGAACATGGCGTTGTGCGCGACCAGCACCCGGTCCGCCAGGCGCCGGGACAGCTCCGGGACGATCTCCGGGAAGAGCGGGGCATCGGCGAGCACGGCGCTCGTGAGCCCGTGGATCCAGACCGGCCCGGGGTCCCGCTGCGGGTTGACGAGGGTGTACCAGTGGTCCTGGACGTCGCCCCGGGCGTCGAGTTGATACACGGCTGCCGAGATGATCCGGTCGTCGCGGGCCAGGCCCGTGGTCTCGACGTCGACCACCGCGTATCCCTGCGGATACGCGGAGGGCCAGGGAGCCGGCGGCGTCTGCGGGCCCGGCTGCTGCCCAATCTTCGGCGCGATCGGGTCGGCGGCTGCTGCCATGCGGTCTTCGAGCATGGTCCCTGAGGATACGGGCCACCACTGACAGCCACCGAACCGCATCGGACCACCCCGGAGGGAGACACTCCTGGCGCTCCCGCAGTTCGCGGGTGGGTGGGGGAGTTGACGGGGTGTGGGGGGGCGTGGGCTGCGGGGCTCCGGGGGGTACCTGGTCTGGTCTGGTCCGGTGCGGTTCTGGTCCGGTGCGGTCCGGGGGTTGGGGGTGCTCACCTGACCCGCCCACCCCCCGAAGGGGGGTGGGCGGCGGGGAAAAAACAGCAGGCCTGCGCGGCGGGGAAAAAACAGCAGGCCCCTAGGAGGAGGCGTGGGAAGGGGGGGCGTGTCCCAGGAAGCGAAGGGGCCACAAGAAGCGGACCTGCCCCAAGAAGCCGGACCTGCCCAGGGAAAGAAGCCAGCCACCCGGAACGGCCGAACAACGCCCCCCGAAGAAAGGGGCATACGGAAACCCCCGCAAGGAAGCAGACAAAACACCCTTCCGGCGGGCCCCGGCGAGAACCACACGAACGGGCGGCGGCGGCCCGGCCGGCGCCGGCCCGTCCGGGCGCCCCCCGCGAAGTCCGGCCGGGAGTGAGGTCCCAAGCCCCCGACGGCCACCGCCCGCCCACCCCACCCCCGTTCAGGAGCCGGCCACCCCAGGGGACAGCAGTGAGCTCACCAGCGCCTCCAGTGAGACCGTGAACAGGCGCTCGGTGTCGGCCGGGCCGGCCAGTGCGCGGGCCAGTGCCGGGTCGTGTTCGGCGGTGGGGGAGTCCCATAGCTCGCCCTCGCTCGGATGCTGTTCGGGTGACCGCTCGCGGTTGCGCTCGACCAGGACGAAGCCGACGACCTGGAACTGGACCGCCCGCACCGCCTCGGCGGCCGTCTCGCCGCGCAGCCCGGCGGCGTGCATCTCATGGACCAGCGCCTGCTGCGCCGGCAGGAACATCCGTTCCGTCAGGCCGCGTTCGTGCACCATCGCGATCAGCTGCGGGCGCTCGCGCAGTGCCGAGTGCAGTGCGCGGGCGACCGAGACGACGCGGGCGTGCGGGGTGTCCCCGATGGGGTGGATCTCGCCCATCTCCCGGACGGTGCGCTCGACGAGGGCGTCCAGCAGCGACTCGCGGTTGCCGACGTGCCAGTAGATCGAGGTGACGGCGGTGCCCAGTTCCGTGGCGAGGCGGCGCATGGTCAGCGCGCCGGGGCCGTCCGCCCGCACCAGCCGGGCGGCGGTCGTCAGGACCTCTTCGCTGGTCAGCGCGGTACGTGTCATATTCCCCCACTATCCCTCAACTCCCGTACGCACACAGCCCTTTACCCTTCATCCCGGTCGGTGTAACAGTGTTACAGACGCCTCGCACGACCCCCGCAAGTCACCGACGACGAAGGGTGGTACGCCATGGCACGCATACGTTACGGAGCCCGCACCGCGGCGGAGATCACCGCGGCACGCACCGCGAGCTCCCGGCTCCCCGAGATCTGGTCCACCGGTGTGGTCGCCGTGTGGGAGAGCGACCCGGACGCGGTCGCGGCCGTGCTGCCGCCGCCCCTCGAACCCACCGGACGCCCGCTGGTCCGGGCCACCATCAGCAAGGTCGAGCTGCCCGGTTACCCCCTGGGCGCCGGCTCGGTCGCCGTCGCCGCCGCCCATCGCGGCATCGAGGGCTGGTATCCGCTGGTGATGCCGATGACCCATGAGCGGGCCCTGACCGGCGGGCGGGAGGTCTTCGGCGAACCCAAGAAACTGGGCGAGGTCACCGTCGACCGCGACGGCCCGGTGGTGCGCGCCGCGCTCGCCCGGCACGGCATCGCCTTCGTCGAGGTACGCGGCGCGGTGAGCGGACCGCTGCCGGTCCCCGAGCTGGCCCGGAAGACCGACTTCTACTTCAAGTTCCTGCCCGCCGTGGACGGTTCGGGCCTCGACCTCGACCCGGTGCTGGTGCACTGCCTGCGCCACGAGAAGGTCCGCAGGCTGGAGCGGATCACCGGCGATGTCGTGCTGCGCGAGTCGATGTACGACCCCGTCGCCGACCTCCCCGTACACACCCTCGTCGAGCTCACCCTCGGCGAGAAGACCAGCGACCAGCAGGGCCGGGTCGTCGAGCGGGTCAGCGCCGAGTCCCTGCTGCCGTACATCCACCAGCGCTACGACGATCCGCAGCAGCTCCTCGACGGGCCGCCCGAGGGGAGCGCCTGATGCCGGTCCCGCACGGAGAACAACGCCGAGCACCCCGGCCGTCCCGAGCCCCCCGGCCGCCCCGAGCGGCCCGGCGAGGGGAGCGGGCATGGAGCTGACAGCGGGACAGGTCGCGGTCGTCACCGGCGCCGCGAGCGGTATCGGCCTGGCCATGGCGCGCCGCTTCGCCGCGGAGGGGCTGCGGGTGGTCCTCGCGGACGTCGAGGCGGAGCCGCTGCGGGCCGCCGCCGACGAGCTGACCGCGGACGGCGCCCGGGTCCTGGCGCGCACCGTGGACGTCGGGGTGCGCGAGGAGGTCGCCGCCCTCGCCGACGCCGCCTACGACACCTTCGGCGCCGTCCATCTGCTGTGCAACAACGCGGGGGTGGGCTCCGGCGCCGAGGGGCGGATGTGGGAACACGAGCCCAACGACTGGGCCTGGGCGTTCGCGGTGAACGTCTGGGGCGTCTTCCACGGCATCCAGTGCTTTGTGCCCCGGATGCTGGCGGGCGGCGGCCCCGGCCATGTCGTCAACACCTCCTCGACGGACGGCGGCGTCGCCCCGCTGCCCACCGCGTCCGTCTACGCCGTCACCAAGGCGGCCGTGGTGACCATGACCGAATCGCTCTACGCCCACCTCAAGGCCGAGGGCGCCCCCATCGGCGCCTCGGTGCTCTTCCCCGGCCCGCACATGCTCCGCACCGGCCTGTGGGAGTCGCACCGCAACCGGCCCGCGCGCTACGCCAAGTCCCGGCCGCGCCGTACGCCGTACCGCAGCCTGGTGCAGTGGGAGGCGGCGATGAAGGAGGCCGGGCAGGAGGTCGCCTTCACCCCCGTCGAGGACGTCGCCGCGCAGGTCGTGGACGGCGTACGGGCGGACCGCTTCTGGATCCTGCCGCCTGCCGCGCACACCGACGCGCAGATCCGGGCACGAACCGCCTCGATGCTCGGCCGCACCGCCCCCGACTACCTGGAGCACTTCATCCTCGACCCGGACGACTGAGGGAGGTTCGCCATGACGGACCCACAGGCCGCTACCGACCCACAGGCCCCTGATCCACAGGCCCCTACGGACCCCCAGGCCCCCGCGGACCGGCCGGACGCCCGTCCCGGCCCGGACGACCCGTACCTGATCATTTCCTCCGACTGCCACGCCGGGCTCCCCACCGAGGAGTACCGCCCCTACCTGGAGGCCCGCTTCCACCGCGCCTTCGACACGTTCCTCGGCGAACGGGACGCCCGCCGCGCGGCGGCCACCCGCCTCGGAATCCGCAACGAGGCCTTCGCCGCCCGCTGGTTCCAGGACCACGAGGAGGGCCTGCGCGGCGGCTGGGACCCCGCCCAGCGCCTGAAGGAGCTCGACGGCGACGGGGTGGCGGCGGAAGTCGTCTTCCCCGACGCGGACGCCGTCGACAGCGGCACCGCGGCCCCCTTCGGCGTCGGCCTCGGCCTCTCCGGCGACCAGGACCCGGACCTCGGCATGGCGGGTGCCCAGGCACACAACCGCTGGCTCGCCGACTTCGTCTCCGGGCACCCCGAACGGCACTGCGGCGTGGCCCTGCTGCCGGTCACCGCCGACACCGGCCGGGTCGTGGCCGAGATTCACCGCGCCAAGGAGTCCGGGCTCAGAGCCCTGATGATCCCGTCCATGTGGGTCGACAAGGAGCCGTACCACGACCGCCGTTACGACCCGGTGTGGGCGGCGGCCGCCGAGTGCGCGATGCCGGTGCTGACCCACTCCGGGGCCGCACCCCGCCACGAGTACGGCGACCACCTCGGGATCTATGTCTCCGAGGTGACCTGGTGGCCCGCTCGCCCCCTGTGGTTCCTGCTCTGGTCCGGGGTCTTCGAACGCCATCCCGGCCTGCGCTTCGGCGTCGCCGAGTCCGGCTGCTGGTGGCTGCCCAACCTGCTGTGGTTCATGGACCGCCTCTACCTGGGCGCGCACGGCGGCAAGAAGCTCTCCCCGTTCGCCGCCCTCAAGCGTCCGCCGCACGAGTACCTGGACCGGCAGGTCTTCGTCTGCGCCACCAACACCAAGCGCCGGGAACTCGCCCAGCGTTACGAGATCGGCGTCGACAACATCCTCTGGGGCAGCGACTTCCCGCACCCGGAAGGCACCTGGCCGGACACCCGAGGCTGGCTGACGAAGACCTTCCATGACATTCCGGTCGCCGAGACCCGCCGGATGCTCGGCCTGTCCGCCGCCGAGGTGTTCGGCTTCGACACCGCGCGGCTGGCCCCGCTGGCCCGCCGTATCGGCCCCATCCCGGCGGACCTCGGCCAGAGCGCCGACCAGCCGGCGGTCGAGGCCTCCTGGGCCCGCTCCCGCGAGGTGGGCCGCCACTGGCTGACCGACCACGACTTCCCGGTACTGGGGGCGCAATGACCGACGACCGCTACACCGTGATCTCCGCCGACTGTCACGCCGGCGCCGACCTCCTCGACTACCGGCCCTACTTGGAGTCCCGGTACCACGACGCCTTCGACGCCTGGGCGGCGTCGTACGTCAACCCGCACGAGGATCTGCTCGCCGACACCGCCGACCGCAACTGGAACTCCGCCCGCCGGCTGGCCGAACTCGAAGCCGACGGCATCGTCGCCGAGGTCGTCTTCCCGAACACCATCCCGCCGTTCTTCCCCAGCGCCGCCCTCATGGCCCCCGCGCCCAGCGGCACGGACGCCGAGCAGCGCTGGGCAGGCCTGCGCGCCCACAACCGCTGGCTCGCCGACTTCTGCGCCGAGGCCCCCGGCCGCCGCGCCGGTGTCGCCCAGATCCTCCTCAACGATGTCGACGAGGCCGTACGGGAAGTCCGCCGCACCAAGGAAGCCGGTCTCACCGGCGGCATCATGCTCCCCGGCACCCCGCCAGGCTCCGGCCTCCCCGAGCTCCACTCCACGTACTACGACCCCCTCTGGGCGGTCTGCGCGGAACTGGACGTGCCCGTGAACCACCACGGCGGCTCGGCCTCCCCGCCGCTCGGCGACGAACCCGCCGCCCGCGCCGTCTTCATGGTCGAGACGACCTGGTTCTCCCACCGGGCCCTGTGGCACCTGATCTTCGGCGGTGTCTTCCACCGCCATCCCGGTCTCCGCCTGGTCCTCACCGAACAGGGCTCCGGCTGGATCCCCGGAGTCCTGGACATGCTGGACTACTACCACGGGCGGCTGGTCGCGGCTGCGTCCCAGGCCGCCACCGCCGAGGCCAAGTTCGGCGTCGGCCTGGCCGCGGCCATGGGCGACTCCCCGGCCGGAATCTGGCGCGCCCACTGCTTCGTCGGCGCCAGCTTCATGCGCCCGCACGAGGTGCCGCTGCGCCACCGCATCGGCCTCGACAAGATCATGTGGGGCAGCGACTACCCCCACGACGAAGGCACCCACCCGCACTCCCGCGAGGCCCTCCGCCTCGCCTACGCCGACGTCCCGGCCGACGAGACCGCCGCCATGCTCGGCACCAACGCCGCCCGCGTCTACGGCTTCGACCTCGCCCGCCTCGCCCCCCTCGCCGCCCGCATCGGCCCCAGAGTCACCGAGATCGCCGAGCCCCTGGAAAAGATCCCCGCGGACGCCACCAGTCCGGCGTTCGCCCGGGGTGGATCGGTGCGGGTGTGGTGAGAGGGCGGACCGGCCGCGCGACGGCCTGAAGCGGAATGCCCCACCGGCCGGGCCCGGGGCACTCCGCACCGCATGCCCCGGAAGCCGGTGCCGTCCGTCGCCCGCCGGTCCCCGGCTCAACGGCTCCGGTGGCTCATGCGGACCCGGGCCCCCTTCCCCGGCCGGCCACGTCGAGCAGCATTTTCGCGGCCAGCGTCGCCCCGTCCGTGCGGATCGTGCCCGCCACGGCCCTCGCCCGTACTCCGGTCTCCGGGGCCAGGGCCGTGGTGAGCGCGGCCGACAGGGAGCCGACGGTCGGGGCCGGGCCGTCGTGTACCGCGCCGATGCCCAGCTCGGCCACCCGGGCGCCCCAGTGCGGCTGGTCCGCGATCTGGGGCACCACCACCTGCGGAGCACCGGCCCGGGCGGCCGTCGTCGTGGTGCCCGCGCCGCCGTGGTGCACGACGGCGGCCACCCGGGCGAACAGCGCCTGCTGGTTCACCTCGCCCACGACGAAGCAGTCGTCCCGGTCGTCGATCCGGGCCAGCTCGGCCCAGCCGCGGGCGAGGAGGACCCGGTGGCCCCGCGCGCGGACCGCCTCGACGGCCACCCGGGCGAGGTCCTTCGAGGTGTGCAGGGCCATGCTGCCGAAGCCCACGTACACCGGCGGTTCCCCGTCGTCCAGGAACGCCTCCAGCTCTTCCGGGAGGGGGCGTTCGTCCGGCAGGATCCACGCCCCGGTCTGCACCAGGTCGAGCTCCGTCATCTCCTGCCACGGGCCCAGGACCGGGTCCGCCGCCAGCCACGGCCGGCCGGTCAGGACATGGTCACGGACGCTGTCCACCGGCGGCAGGCCGATCGCCGCCCGGTGACGGTTGAGCGCCTCCCCGTACAGCGCGTTCACCCGCTGGCCGTCCTGCTCCCACAGGACCTTGAGGTCGGTCTCCTCCCGCGGGGACGGCGTGCCGGGCCGCGCCCCCGGGCGGAAGTGCCGCGAGGGCATCCCGAACGGATGGAAGCAGGCGAACACGTAGGGGATGCCCAGCTTCTCGGCCACATCCGGTGCGCCGGCCGGCATCAGGCCGGTTGCCAGGAGCGCGTCAGCCCCCTCGGCCGCCACGGAGAGCGTGTCGAACCGCGCGGCGACCAGCTCCGGCGCCAGCCGGAACGCGTCCTGCGCCGTCGGCGGCCGCTCGCCCGTCACCACCGAGCGCACCGACGGGCCGAGCGGCACCAGCTCCACGCCGACACCGGCCAGCAGCGTCGCGAACTCCTCGTCCGGCGGCGCGCACACCCGTGCCTCCGCGCCGAATTCCCGCAGCCGCACCGCCAGCGCGGCCAGCGGTTCGACGTCCCCGCGCGATCCCCATGTCGACAACACCACACGCATAGCGCAAATCCCCCATTTCCCCAGGTTCTGGTTTCGGCCGCCCATCTTGCGGCACGACCCGGGTCTTGCCGCAAGCCCCCCGGTGCGCTATAGGTTGAGAGTGGCAGGGAGGTGCACCTCCCTGCCGTTGTTGTGTGCCGTCCGCCCGGGTCGGACGGCCTCCTCGCGAAGCGGCGCCCGCAGTGGAGCTCCCCGCGCCCCGAACGCCGCGTGGAACCCCTCGATGTACCCCGGCGCATCGCCGCTCGCGGTCGGCAGGAAGCAGACCTTCGGCCGGGGCCGCCCCGCGGTTTCCAGCACGAAATCGTCCAGCAGGGTGTCCGGATCGTCGGAGAAGCCGCCGCCGAGCAGGACGAGGGTGGGTGCGCCGGTCATGGGGCCTCGTTTCCGGTCGTGGTGGGGGCGCCGGCGGCGGACGATGCGGCCCAGCTGACGGCACGTCTTACATACTTCTCAGTAACAACCCCTAGCGGCACGCCCGTCAACGCCTTTATGGTGCGGGACATGCCGCACCTGCCCGATGTCGTGTTGTGGTCCGTACCGGCCTTCGTCCTGCTCACCGTCGTGGAGATGGTGAGCTACCGCCTGCACCCCGACGAGGACGCGGAGGGCTATGAGGCGAAGGACGCCGCCACCAGCGTCGGCATGGGGCTCGGCAGCCTCGTGTTCGACGCGCTGTGGAAGGTACCGATCGTGGCGATCTACGCCACGATCTACGAACTCACCCCGCTGCGGGTGCCCGTGCTGTGGTGGACGCTGCTCCTGATGCTGCTCGCACAGGACTTCTTCTACTACTGGTCGCACCGCGGCCACCACGTCATCCGCGTCCTGTGGGCCTGCCACGTGGTGCACCACTCCAGCAAGAAGTTCAACCTCACCACCGCGCTGCGGCAGCCCTGGACGACCTGGACCGTCTGGCCGTTCTACGTCCCGATGGTCGCCCTCGGCGTCCACCCGGCCGTGATCGCCTTCACCTCCGGGGTCAACCTCGTCTACCAGTTCTGGGTGCACACCGAGCGGATCGACAAGCTGCCCCGGCCCTTCGAGTTCGTGCTCAACACCCCGTCCCACCACCGCGTCCACCACGCCTCGCAGGGCGGCTACCTGGACCGCAATTTCGGCGGCATCCTGATCGTCTGGGACCGGATGTTCGGCTCGTTCGTCGCGGAGACGGAGCGGCCGGTCTACGGGCTCACCAAGAACATCGAGACCTTCAACCCGCTGCGGGTGGCCACCCATGAGTACGCCGCCATCGCGCGGGACATACGGGCCGCGGACAGCTGGCGCGAGCGCGCCGGCCGGGTGTTCCGCGGGCCGGGCTGGCAGCCGGCCGAACGGATCGCCGCGGCGCAGGCGGCGAAGGACGGCCCGTCCGGGAACCGGGCGCCCGCCTCCGTCGAGGAGCCGGCCGCGTGACGACACGGTGGCCGCGGGCCGTATCACCGCTGCTGTGGGCGTTCGTCCTGCTGAGCGCCGTGCACCTCGGGGCACTGCTGGCGGGCGTCCTGCCCGTCGTACAGCTCACCAAGCCCGTGCTGATGCCGGTGCTCGCCGGCTATGCGCTGGCGCGCGGCGGCCCCCCGCTGCTCGCCGCCGCGCTCCTCTTCGGCTGCGGCGGCGACACCTTCCTCCAGATCGGCGGGGATATCGCCTTCCTGGTGGGGATGGGCTCGTTCGCCGCGGGACACATCTGCTATCTGCTGCTGTTCGCCCGTCACGGGGCGGCTCCGGCGGGCGGCCGACGGGGGCCGGCCGTGGCGGCCGGTGCCGTGTACGCCGTGCTGCTGGTCGGCACGGTGCTGCTCCTGTGGCCGGACCTCCCGGCGGAGCTGCGGATCCCGGTCGCCGGGTACAGCCTGCTGCTCACCGCGATGGCGTTCGGCGGGCTCCGGGCGGGCCCGTGGGCCGCGGCCGGCGGGCTGCTGTTCCTGCTCTCCGACACCTTGATCGCGAGCGGGATCGCGCACTGGCCGCAGCTCCCGGCCCCGCAGTTCTGGATCATGTGCACCTATGCGGCGGCCCAGTGGGCGCTGGCCGACGGGGTGCTGCGGTCCGCCGCCACGGCTCCGCGGCCCACCGCACGGCAGGCGGGGGAGCTGCGGGCGGCGGGCGCACCGTAAGCGTGGAGGGGCGATCGGCGGGCACGGTGCGCCGCCGGAAGCCCCTCGACTTGAGTCTCCCTCCGGGGGAGACCCGACAGTGGACGGCATGAACGAGGACGGCACGGGTCTGCTCACCATCGGCCAACTGGCAGGGCTGACCGGTCTTCCGGTCAAGACCATCCGCAGTTGGTCGGACCAGGACCTGCTGCCGCCCGCCGCCCGCACCCCCGCGGGCTACCGGCTCTACGGCCCGGACGCCCCGGCCCGCCTGGAGATCGTGCGCAGCCTGCGCGCGCTGGGCATCGGGCTGGCGGCCATCCGGTCCGTACTGCACCGCGAGTGCACGGTCGCCGAGACGGCGGCGCAGTGGGCGGACGCGCTGGACGCGCAGATCCGCACCCTGCGGCTCCAGTCCGCGGTGCTGCGCTCGGTGGCCGCGCGGGGCAGCGCAGCAGAGGAGCTGCCGTACATGACCGAACTGGCCCGTCTGTCGGCCCGGGAACGCCGCCTGATCATCACGGACTTCGTCGAGGACGCCCTCGACGGGGTGGACGCCCCCGCCTACCGCAGCGGTCTGCTGGCCGCCACGCCCGAGCTGCCCGACGACCCCACCCCGGAGCAGATCGGCGCCTGGCTCGAACTGGCCGCCCTGGTCCGTGAGCCGGAACTACGGGCGGCACTGCGCCGGCTGGCCGAGCATAGCGCGCGTACGGCGGGGGCGGTGGGGGAGGCGTACGCGCAGGAGCAAGCAGCCATAGGTGTCGCCGAGTTGATGCGGGTACGCGGTGAGGAGGCCGTCGCGGCCGGTATCGCCCCGGACTCCCCGGCCGCCGAGCCCGCCATCGCCGAACTGGTCGCCGCCTGGCTCCCCACCCAGACCGGCACCGCCGACCCGCCCACCGAGGACGGCCCGGCGGCCCGCGCCCGGCTGCTGGAGCAGCTGGAGACCGCCGCCGAGCCGCTGGTCGAGCGCTACTGGCAGCTGCTGTGCGCGGTCACCGGCCGGCCCGCACCACCCCGCTGGGACACCGCCGGCACCTGGACCACGGCCGCACTGCGTGCCCACCCCGGCCCGTACGAGCTGGACCGCTCCGCGTTCGACGGCACCGACCCGGACCGGGTGCTGCGTGCCTACGAAGAGGTGACCCGGGACGTCGCCGCCCTGGTCGCCGCCGTACGGCCCGAGGACCTCACGCTGCCGACCCCGTGCGCGGGCTGGACCGTCCGGCAGCTGCTCGACCACATGGTGTGGGAGAACCTGATGGCCACCTCGATCGCCGAGGGCACCCCGCGCGCCGACCACACCGCCGACCACCTCGGCGACGACCACCGCACCGCCTTCGCGGACTCGGTACGTGCCGCCCGTACCGCCTTCACCGGCAGCGGGATGCTGCACCGCACCTACGGCCCCTATGAGGCACCCGGCGCGATGATCGTCCAACAGGTCGTGGTCGAACTCCTCGCACACGGCTGGGACTTGGCACGGGCGACCGGCGCGCCGACCGCACTGGCGCCGGAGTCTGCCGAGGAGACCCTGGCCGCGGCGTACCGGATCTACGGCGCGGCGCCGCGCACCGAGGGCAGCTCGTTCGCCCCGGAGTGCCCCGCTCCGCCCGGCGCGGGCGCCACGGACCGGCTGGCGGCCTTCCTCGGCCGCGACGTGACCTGACCGGCCCACGGGCCCGCTCCCGGGGAGGCGGGAAAGAGGGCCGGGTGATGATCACCCGGCCCTCTCCTCAACTGCCGTCACCGGCACATGAGTTACTTCTTCACCGCGTCCAGCGCATCGACGATGCCGTAGCCGAAGTGGCTGTTGACATGCTTGGTGCCGGTGCAGGTGGTGTCACCCGTGGGGCAGCCGGGGTTGTCCGCCTGCTTCTTGAGGAGCCACTGGATCTCCTGCGGGCTCGCCTTCGGGTGGGCGCTCTTGAGCAGCGCCGCGACACCCGCGACATGCGGGCTCGCCATGGAGGTACCGGCCAGGTAGGCCCAGTCGCCGCCCGGCATGGTGGAGAGGATGTTGCCGTTCTTGGCGGGCAGCTCGGGCACCTGCTTCGAGTCACCGCCCGGCGCGGCCACATCGATCTGGTTGAGGCCGTAGTTCGAGTAGTACGACTTGAGCTTCTGCACACCGCTCGCCGCGACCGTCACCGTGCCCGGCAGCTGGGTGGGCACGTCCCAGCAGGTCTTCGGGGTGACCTTGCGCTCGACGGGGGTGGTGTCGTTCGGGCTGGAGCTATCGGTGAGCTGGGCGGCCCCCAGGTCCATACCGGAGTTGCCCGCCGCCGCGACATTGATCGCGCCCTTGCGCTGCGCGTAGCTCGCCGCCCGGCCGACCGCGTCGATGATGGCGGCCTGGTCGGCGTCGTTCTTGCAGTTGAACATCCACGGGTCGACGTAGTAGCTGTTGTTGGTGACCTCGACGCCGTGGTCGGCCGCGAAGACGAAGGCGCAGACCACGCTCTCGGCGTAGAAGAGGCTCGTCTCCGGCTCGCTGACCTTGAGGGCGGAGATCTTCACGCCCGGGGCGACCCCCGACACACCGACGCCGTTACGGGCCGCGGCGATCGTGCCCGCGACATGGGTGCCGTGGTAGTCCTCGTCCGGGTTCCAGGGCCGCCAGGAGCCCTTGGAGGTGTCGGCCACGCCGCCCACGCAGTTGGCGGACTGCTTCGCGGAGAAGTTGGCCTTCAGATCGGGGTGGGTGTCGTCCACACCGGTGTCGATGATGGCGACGGTGACGTTCTTGCTGCCCGGGTTCACCTTCGCGGCCTTGTCGGCCTTGATGGCGGGCAGGTCCCACTGAAGCGGTTCCAGCGGCTCCTCGCCATTGGCCTTCGCTGCCTGGCCGGCCGCCTTGAGCTGGGACTTCGGCAGGTCGATCTTCTGCGGCTTGCCGATGTCGGTGGTGCCCTGTGCCTTGAGCGGCGCGGTACGGGTCGCGCCCGCCGACTGCACGCCCGGCACCGTCCGCACGGTGGCGGCGAACTGCGGGTCGGCCGAGTGGACGACGATCACGCCTATCTGCTCATGGGCGACGATCACCTTCCCGCCGGCCTGGGCTATCGCCTTCTTGACCTTGCCGACCGCGGTGTGGCCGGGCGTGGTGTTCACGACGTACGAGAGCAGCGGGCCGTCGGCCGAGGCCGCTGCGGCCGGGGCGGAGTCCTGCGGTGCGGCGGTGGCCGCGTTCGGCAGGAAACCGAGCGACGCCGTCAGGGCCAGTCCGAGCGGTACGGCCAGCGCCCGCATGCGTCTTGAGCGGGGATGCGCCATGGATACTCCACATCATCCGTGAGACCGCCCGGGCGCGGATTTGCGCACGGGCGGGTGCAATGAGCGTGAAGTTATCGGCGATCACTCGCGGACAGCAATGGAAAAGGGAAAAAAGCAGGGCGAAAACCTGACAAGAGGCCGGAATTGACAGGGTGTCAGCCGTGACGCCGCAAGGTCGTGATGCTCAGCGGGGGCAGCGCGATCCGCGGGCCGTACCAGCGGCGGGCGACCGCGGCGGTCCCCGGGCGGGGCTGCGGCGGGGTGACGGTGAGCGGCGCCGGCAGCCGGACGCTGCCGTACGGGCGCCGACGGGGAGCGGGTGGCTGCGGGGCCTGCTGGGGCGGCGGATTCACACCGGGCTCAACGAAGCGCCCCGCGCGCGGTGGCGGTCGGCGCGGGCATTCCCCCGGTTTCTTCTGGGATTCAACCAACGCCCCCCTGTCGGATCGTGTGCCACGCCTCTACGATGCGTGATCCGGATCACTTATATAAGCCTTATGACCGGCGGGGTGCTCCCGCGCAGATCCCGGACCGGTCCCTGGGAAACCCGCCCCTTCGCGTCAGGAGATCCCGTGAGCGCCGCACCGACCCTCGACCCGGGGACGCATGAGCCGCCCGACTACCTCCAGGTGCAGTCGAGCGCGGAATTCGATGAACTCCGCCGCGCACACCGCTCGTTCGCCTTCCCGCTCACCGTCGCCTTCGTGCTCTGGTACCTCGCCTACGTGCTGCTGTCGAGCTACGCCGGCGGCTTCATGGCCACCAAGGTCGCCGGCCACCTCAACGTCGCCTTCGTCCTCGGCATCGCCCAGTTCGTGACGACCTTCCTCATCGCCTGGTGGTACTCCCGGCACGCCGCCGCCAAGCTCGACCCGAAGGCCGAGGCCATCAAGTCCCGCCTGGAGGGCGACGCATGAACCTCACCCAGCAGCCGCTCGCGCAGCAGCTCGCGGCCGGCGGCGCGGGCGAGCACCGCGCCCTGATCATCACCCTCTTCGCGGTCTTCGTCGCCGCCACCCTCGGCATCACGGTCTGGGCGGGACGGCAGACCAAGGGCACGGAGGACTTCTACGCCGGTGGCCGGCAGTTCAGCGGATTCCAGAACGGCCTGGCCATCTCCGGCGACTACATGTCCGCCGCGTCCTTCCTCGGCATCGCCGGCGCCATCGCCCTCTTCGGCTACGACGGCTTCCTCTACTCCATCGGCTTCCTCGTCGCCTGGCTCGTCGCGCTGCTCCTGGTCGCCGAACCGCTGCGCAACTCCGGCCGGTTCACCATGGGCGACGTCCTCGCCTACCGGATGCGTCAGCGCCCGGTCCGGACGGCCGCCGGCACCTCCACCATCGTCGTCTCGATCTTCTATCTGCTCGCCCAGATGGCCGGCGCGGGCGCCCTGGTCACCCTGCTCCTGGGCATCACCAGCGAGGCGGGCAAGATCCTGGTGGTCGTCCTCGTCGGCATCGTGATGATCCTCTACGTCACCATCGGCGGTATGAAGGGCACCACCTGGGTGCAGATGGTCAAGGCCGTGCTGCTGATCGCCGGCACCCTGCTGATCACCTTCCTGGTGGCGCTCAAGTTCCACTTCAACCTCTCCGACCTGCTCGGCGCCGCCGCGGAGAACAGCGGCAAGGGCTCCGCCTTCCTGGAGCCCGGCCTCAAGTACGGGGCCACCGCCACCTCGAAGATCGACTTCATCTCGCTGGGCCTCGCCCTCGTCCTGGGCACCGCGGGCCTGCCGCACATCCTCATCCGCTTCTACACGGTCCCCACCGCCAAGGCCGCCCGGAAGTCCGTGAACTGGGCGATCGGCATCATCGGCGTCTTCTACCTGATGACCATCGCGCTGGGCTTCGGCGCCGCGGCCCTCATCAAGCCCGAGACGATCACCGTCTCCAACAAGGCGGGCAACACCGCGGCCCCGCTCCTCGCCGAGGCGATCGGCGGCGGCGCCGGCTCCACCGGCGGCGCCATCCTCCTCGCCGTCATCTCCGCCGTCGCCTTCGCCACCATCCTCGCGGTGGTCGCCGGCCTCACCCTCGCCTCGTCCTCGTCCTTCGCCCACGACCTGTACGTCAACGTGATCCGCAAGGGCAAGGCCACCGAGAAGGAGGAGGTCGGCGCGGCCCGCTGGGCGACCGTCGGCATCGGTGCCGTCGCCATCGTCCTGGGCGTCTTCGCCCGCGGCCTGAACGTCGCCGGTCTGGTGGCGCTCGCCTTCGCGGTCGCCGCCTCCGCCAACCTTCCGACGCTCCTGTACAGCCTGTTCTGGAAGCGCTTCACCACCCAGGGCGCGCTGTGGTCCATCTACGGAGGTCTCGCCTCCTCCGTCTTCCTGGTGCTCTTCTCCCCGGTCGTCTCCGGCAAGGAGACCTCGATGTTCCCCGGCGCGGACTTCGGCTTCTTCCCGCTGGAGAACCCGGGGCTGATCTCCATCCCGCTCGGCTTCCTGCTCGGCTGGCTGGGATCGCTGCTGTCGAAGGAGGAGCCGGACGCCCAGAAGTACGCCGAGCTGGAGGTCCGCTCGCTGACCGGGACCGGCGCGCACTGACGCGGCCCGGCTGAGGCGTCCGCACAGGGCCGGGCGGGGGTGGTGTCGTAGAGATCTACGACATCACCTCCGCCCACCTCGTGCTTCTCATCTCTGCTCGCTGTCACACCCATCGCGTAGGCTCGAAGACGTACTGATCCACCGAAGGAGAAGTACCGAGCCATCACTCTTGGGGAGGGGGCCCAGTGCTCATCGACACTTTCGGCCGCGTGGCCACCGACCTGCGCGTTTCGCTCACCGACCGGTGCAATTTGCGGTGCACGTACTGCATGCCGGAGGAGGGCCTTCAGTGGCTGGCCAAGCCCGATCTGCTCACCGACGACGAGATCGTCCGGCTGATCACCATCGCGGTGCGCGACCTGGGCATCGACGAGGTCCGCTTCACCGGCGGTGAGCCGCTGCTCCGCCCCGGCCTGACCGGCATCGTCGAGCGCGTCGCCGCCCTCGACCCGCGCCCCCAGATGTCGCTGACCACCAATGGCATCGGCCTCCAGCGCACCGCCGCCGCCCTCCGCGACGCCGGCCTGGACCGCGTCAATGTCTCCCTCGACACCCTCCGGCCGGAAGTCTTCCAGGCCATGACCCGCCGCAAGCGGCACGACGACGTCCTCCGCGGTCTGGAGGCGGCCCGCGACGCCGGTCTGACACCGGTCAAGGTCAACGCCGTTTTGATGCCGGGCCTCAATGACGACGAGGCCCCCGACCTGCTGGCCTGGGCGATCGCCCATGACTACGAGCTCCGCTTCATCGAGCAGATGCCGCTGGACGCCCAGCACGGCTGGAAGCGCGACGGCATGATCACCGCAGGCGACATCCTCACCTCGCTGCGTACGCGCTTCACGCTCACCCCCGAGGACCAGGAGGAGCGTGGCTCCGCGCCCGCCGAGCGCTGGCTCGTCGACGGCGGCCCGCACCGCGTCGGAGTGATCGCCTCGGTCACCCGCCCGTTCTGCCGGGCCTGCGACCGTACGCGACTGACCGCCGACGGCCAGGTCCGTACGTGCCTGTTCGCCACCGAGGAGACGGACCTGCGCGGTGCCCTGCGCTCCGACGCCCCCGATGATGAGATCGCGCGGATATGGCAGACCGCGATGTGGGGCAAGAAGGCGGGCTCCGGTCTCGACGACCCGTCGTTCCTCCAGCCGGAGCGCCCGATGTCCGCGATCGGCGGCTGAGCCGGTCCGGCCTCAGCGACCGGCGGCCGACGCCTCCCACTCCGCGAGCGTCACGACATCCTTCAGAAAGCCGCGCACCCCGAGGAACTGCGACAGATGCTCCCGGTGTTCCTCGCACGCCAGCCAGGTCTTGCGCCGGTCCGGCGTGTGCAGCTTCGGGTTGTTCCAGGCCAGCACCCATACGGCCGCGGCGCGGCAGCCCTTCGCGGAGCAGATGACGGCGCTGTCGGCGGAGTCCTGGGGATTTGGGGAGTTCACGGCCTCAACCCTACGTCCTGGGCCCACGGCCCCGGCCCGGCGATCCCGCCCTCGGCCCTGCGAACATGACGACGCCGGGCAGCCACGGGGGGAGCCGCCCGGCGTCGGTCTGTCGCTCCGACGGGGGATGCGGAGCGCGTACGCAGTATGTCACGGGGGATGGTGCCGCGTGCACCGGAACTCCATGATTGATCTGAGCTTTTCTTGAGCTTTGCAGACCGCGAGATGATCAGCTGGGGTCGTGTTGCGGCCCGGAAGCGCCCGCCGCCGGACGCTCCGGAACGGACTCCGCGGGGGTGTCGGAGGCACCCGGCGGCAGCATCGTCCTGGTCGGGCCCGCGACGAACGTCTTCGGCAGCGAAGGCGCGTTCTCCCGGCCCGCGTTGGCGATGACGACCGCGATATAGGGGAGCGCCAGGCCCAGCACCAACGTCGCGATGGCCACCGGCCGCTCAATGTTCCACAGCACGACGGTCAGCACCACGGCCACCGTGCGCACCGCCATCGAGATCACATACCGGCGCTGCCGCCCGCGGACATCCTCGGACAACCCCTGCCGGGCCCCCGTGATCCGGAAGGTCTGGCCGCTGCTCTGCTTCCGCATCACGCTCCACCACCTGGTCAGTCATGCCGGATTCTCCCCGGTATCCGGTCGGTTTCCACGGTACGCCGCGACTGCGCCGCCTTCGAGACCGGGTCGTGCCACGCTTCGCCCGGATCGGCCGGGCCACCGTGCGTACCACCGGCTCCGGCGTGCGCCGTAGAAGAAGCGGGGCGACACTGACGGAGCGACCGTCATCTGCACCGCGCCGCAGGAGGAGTCGACATGACGTGGTTGTGGGCCATCATCGTGGGCCTGGTACTGGGCCTGATCGCGAAGGCCATCATCCCGGGCAAGCAGCAGATCCCGCTCTGGCTGACCGTGATCTTCGGAATGCTGGGCAGCGTGCTCGGCAACTGGGCGGCCACCGGCCTGGGGGTCAACGAGACCCGTGGCATCGACTGGATCCGGCATCTGCTCCAGCTGGCCGGCGCGGTCCTCGTCGTCGCCCTCGGCGACCGTCTCTGGGTCTCCATGCGGAGCCGCAGGAAACACGTGGCTTAGGGGGTGTCGAGGATCGGTACGGGCTGATCCGAACGACATCGCCCTCATACGCCACGGGCGGCCGGCGCGCACTCCGCGCACAGGCCGCCCGTACGTCTGCCGTCTCAGCGCCCTTCGAGCTGGGCCAGCTTCCGGCCCGCCTTCAGGTACGCGACGCCGGGGGAGTCCGCCAGCTTCTCGGCCAGCACCTCGCCCAGCGGGCGGGCCGCGTCGGCCTCCGCCAGCACCACGGCCTGCTGGCCGCTCTCGCCCTCCACGACCAGCCGCAGCGCGTTCTGCTTGGCCAGCCGGCGCGCCGCCGAGGCGCTCGGGGTGAACTCCAGCACCGTCGTCAGCACCGCCGCCACCGTCTCCGCGCCGTGCGCCGCGACATCCACGGACGGCAGCGACTCCACATCGGAGAACGACTTCTTGGAGAACTGCGCCACGAAACCGGCCCGCGCGGCCATCGCCGCGTCGATCCCGTACAGCGCCGTCACGACCTCGCCCGCCAGCACCTTCTTGAGGTCCATCGGGTGCATCGAGCGGTCCGCGACCCGGCCCAGGACGAGCGCGATCTCCTCGTCGGTCCACTCCGTCCAGGCCTTCAGGTACGGCTCCATCAGCCGGTCCGGCACCGACATGATCTTGCCGAAGACATCGTCGGCGGGCGCGTTCAGCCCGACGTAATTGCCCTTGGACTTGGACATCTTGGCGCCGGTGCCGTCGGTGCCCTCGATCAGCGGCATGGTCACGACCAGCTGCGGCCGCTGCCCGCGCAGCTCCATCAGCTTGCGGCCCATCTGAAGATTCAGCAGCTGGTCGGAGCCGCCCAGCTCCACATCGCACTCCAGCGCCACCGAGTCCAGGCCCTGCGCGATGGGGTACAGCAGCTCCGTCATGGTCAGACCGGACCCGGCCGCCAGCCGGTTGCGGAAGTCCTCGCGCTGGAGCAGCTGCGAGGCCGGCACCTGCGCGAGCAGCGCGAGCAGCTCGGGGAAGGTGTACGGCGCCAGCCACTCGCTGTTCTGCCGGAAGCTGACCTTCTCGAAGTCGAAGAAGGGGCGGACCTGTTCGCGGTACGTGGCGAGGTTCTGCGCGATGTCCGCGTCGGTCAGCGGCGGACGCTCGGCCGTACGGCCCGACGGGTCGCCGATCTTGGCGGTGAAGTCACCGATGATCAGGGTGACGTCATGGCCCAGCCGCTGGAACCGGCTCAGGATGATCAGCGGGACCGCATGCCCGAGGTGCACATCGGTCGCCGTCGGGTCGATGCCCAGCTTGATGTGCAGACCCTGGCCGGCCGCCCGGCGCTCCTCGATCCGCTCGGCCAGCTTCTCCACGCCCGGCAGAACCTCGACCGTACGGGCCGCGATCAGCTCGGCCTGCTCCTTGGCGGGCAGGTCCGTCAGATCCAGATAGCGCCGCGCGCCCGTCTCCTTGAGCAGCTCCTGGACCGTGGCGTCCGAGGAGAGGTCGGCGGAGAGCAGAGTGCTGGCGCGGGCGACGGATTCGCCGAGGCGTGTCATGGCGTTCCTGATCGATCGTGGTTCCCCGAGGGGAGGACAAGCGGACAGTCTATTCGCCCCGTACGACACTCCCGCGCCGTCCGCCCGCCCGGCCCGCCACGACGGGCCGGGCGCACGCCCCGCGTCACACGCCCCGGCTCACCGAACTCATGTTGAAGTCCGGGATCCGCAGCGCCGGCATCGCCGCCCGGGTGAAGTAGTCGCCCCACTCGCGCGGCAGCGTCCGCTCCGTACGGCCCGCCTCCACCGCCCGGGACAGCAGATCCACCGGCGACTCGTTGAACCGGAAGTTGTTGACCTCGCCGACCACCTCGCCGTTCTCGACCAGATAGACCCCGTCCCGGGTCAGCCCGGTCAGCAGCAGCGTCGCCGGGTCCACCTCGCGGATGTACCACAGGCAGGTCAGCAGCAGCGCGGGACCGTCATGGCCGGCGGCCGCCACCATCTCGTCCAGCGAGCGCGAACCACCGCCCTCCAGAAGGAGGTTGTCGATGCCCGGCGCCACCGGGAGGCCGGTCAGCCCGGCACTGTGCCGGGTGGTCGGCAGCCGGTGGAGGACCCCGTCACGAATCCAGTCGGTGGCGGTCAGCGGCAGCCCGTTGTCGAAGACCGAGGCATCGTCGCCGGAGGAGTGCGCCAGGACGAACGGCGCGCACTCCAGACCCGGCGCCCCCGGGTCGCTGCGCAGCGTCAGCGGCAGCTCACTGAGCCGCTCACCCAGCCGGGTGCCCGCCCCCGGCCGCGCCTCCCCGTCGCCGTTGCCCGGCCGGGAGAAGACCGTGCGGCCCTCGGCGGCGTCCCGGGCCCCCGACGACCACATCTGGTAGATCAGCAGGTCGGCGACGGCGGTCGGCGGCAGCAGCGTCTCGTACCGCCCGGCCGGCAGCTCGATGCGCCGCCCGGCCCAGCCCAGCCGCCGGCTCAGCTCGCCGTCCAGCTCCCGCGGGTCGACATCGGTGAAGTCACGGGTCGCCCGGCCGGTCCAGGCCGAGCGGCTGCGGTCCGGTGACTTGGCGTTCAGCTCCAGCGTCCCGGTGGGCTGGTCGTGCCGCAGCCGGAGCCCGGTCGAGGTGCCCAGATACGACGAGACGACCTCGTGGTGGGCGAAGCCGTACAGCTCCCGGCCGCCGGAGCGGGCCTGCCGGAAGGACTCACCGAGCGCCGGCGCGAACCCCGCGAACACCTCCGAGGAGGTCTCGGCGGGCGCCTCCGTGAAGTCGGCGGACGCCTTCTCTCCGCCGACCAGCGGCTGCGCGTCCTCGGCGGGCCCGGCCTCCCGGGCAGCCGCCTCGGCGGCCCGCACCAGCGGTTCCAGGTCGTCCGCGGTCACCGCCGAGCGCGAGACGACACCCGACGCCGCGCCCTGCCCGCCGTCCACGGTCGCCACCACCGTCAGGGTGCGCCCCCGGGTGACGCCATTGGTCGTGAGCGCATTACCCGCCCACCGCAGATTCGCGCTGGAGTGCTCATCCGCGATGACCACACAGCCGTCGGCCCGCGAAAGCTCCAGCGCCCGCTCGACGACCTCGTGCGGCGTATTCCTACGCGACCTGCGGGTGCTCATCGACCGGCCTCCTGCGTCGTGTTGAGACAGTGCCATTCCGGGGGACAGCCCCCGGACCCCCGGCCGGATCCGTGGTGGGGTCTGGTGATGATGTGGTGTCGACCGGGGGAGGAGAGCTTATCGAGCGGGGGGCGCGCTGCTGTAGAGGGCGATCGGCCTCACGGGTTCCCGGACCGGCCGCGGCCGGCACAGTGCAGGTGCTGCTCCGGTCAGCTTCCGCATCCGCACGCTCCGGCAGAGGCCGGCTCCTCGTGGGTGCCGGCGCAGCATCCGTCACCGCCGGCACGTGCCGGGTCGGTGCTCGCGCCCAGTGTGTCGGCGTCGGCCTTGACGACGTAGACCTCCCACGGCTCTTTGCCGGGGCCATGCACCCACACCTTGTCCTGGAGGGCGTAGCAGCACGAGGTGTCGTTCTCCTCGAATGTGGCGAGGCCGGCGTTCTTGAGGCGGGTCGTCGCGGCTGTCACCCGGTCTGTGGAGTCGACTTCCACGCCGAGGTGATCGAGGCGGGTTTCCTGTCCGGGTTCGCCCTCGATCAGTACGAGCTTGAGCGGCGGCTCTGCGAGGGCGAAGTTGGCGTAGCCCTCGCGTCGCTTGGCCGGTTCGGTGCCGAACAGCTTCGAGTAGAAGGTGATCGACGCTTCGAGGTCGCTGACGCGCAGGGCGAGCTGTGCACGGGACATGGTACGCCTCCCAGCTGGCTGCATTGAGTTCTATCAATTCAAGGTTGCCTCTTGGATCGAAAGACGTCAACATAGAAGAATGTCGAAACAAGAGCTTGAGGTGCTGGAGCGGGACGGCGCGGTGAACGCGTGCTGCCCGGGCATCCTGACGGCGCCCCTCGATGAGGGGCAGGCCGGGGAACTGGCGAAGGTGTTCAAGGCGCTCGGTGACCCGGTGCGGCTGCGGCTGCTGTCGCTGATCGCCTCACGGGCCGGCGGTGAGATCTGCGTCTGCGACCTCACACCCGCCTTCGACCTGTCGCAACCGACGATCTCTCATCACCTCAAGCTGCTGCGGCAGGCCGGTCTCATCGACTGCGAGCGACGCGGCACCTGGGTCTACTACCGGCTGCTGCCGGAGATGACCGACCGCCTGGCCGGCATCCTGACGCGCCCCGCAGGCGAGCCCCTTCCCTCCCGCGCCGGATCAGCCGGAGGATGCCCGTGAGCGCCGCGACGCCGCAGCCCGGCGTCGCCGGCCGTCTCTCCTTCCTGGACCGGTACCTCGCGGTGTGGATTCTCGCCGCGATGGTGGTGGGCCTCGGCCTGGGGCGCCTGGTGCCCGGCCTCGGGGATGTTCTGGCCGACGTCACGGTGACCGGGGTTTCGCTGCCGATCGCGCTGGGACTGCTGGTGATGATGTACCCGGTCCTGGCCAAGGTGCGTTACGACCGGCTCGACACCGTGACCCGGGACCGGCGCCTGCTGCTGCCGTCGCTGCTGCTGAACTGGGTCGCCGGCCCGGTCATCATGTTCGCGCTGGCGTGGCTGTTCCTGCCGGACCTGCCCGAGTACCGCACGGGTTTGATCATCGTCGGCCTGGCCCGCTGCATTGCCATGGTGATCATCTGGAACGACCTCGCCTGCGGGGATCGCGAGGCCGCCGCCGTTCTGGTCGCGCTGAACTCGGTCTTCCAGGTGATCGCGTTCTCGGCCCTCGGGTGGTTCTACCTCTCCGTGCTCCCCGGTTGGCTGGGGCTGCAACAGGCGGGTCTGGATGTGTCCGTGTGGCAGATCGCCCGCAGCGTTCTGATCTTCCTCGGTATCCCGCTCGCCGCCGGATACCTCACTCGGCGGTTCGGCGAACGCGCCAAGGGCCGTGACTGGTATGAGTCCGAGCTGCTGCCGAGGGTCGGCCCATTTGCCCTGTACGGCCTCCTGTTCACCATCGTGGTGCTGTTCGCGCTGCAAGGTGACGCGATTGCCTCGCAGCCGCTCGATGTCGCCCGCATCGCGCTCCCGCTGCTCGTCTACTTCGCCGTGATGTGGGTCGGCTCCATGGCGCTCGGACGCGCTGTCGGCCTGAACTACTCACGCGCCACGACGCTCGCTTTCACCGCGGCGGGCAACAACTTCGAGCTGGCCATCGCCGTCGCCATCGCCACGTTCGGCGCATCGTCGGGACAAGCACTCGCCGGAGTGGTCGGCCCCCTCATCGAGGTACCGGTCCTGATCGGCCTCGTCTACGTCGCGCTGTGGGCTCGGCGCTTCTTCACCTCTCCCGCTCCCGCGCCCCAGGAGGACACCGTCCATGTCTGACACGGCCCCGCCGTCCGTGCTGTTCGTCTGCGTCCACAACGCCGGCCGCTCCCAGATGGCGGCAGCCTTCCTCGCTCACCTCGCGGGCGACCGGGTACAGGTGCGATCGGCCGGGTCCGCTCCGGCGGAAACCGTCAACCCCTCCGTCGTGGCGGCGATGGCGGAGGTGGGCATCGACATCTCGGCCGAGACACCCAAGGTCCTCACCGTTGCGGCCGTTGAGGCGTCCGACGTGGTGATCACGATGGGCTGCGGGGACAGCTGTCCCGTGTTCCCGGGGAAGCGATACCTCGACTGGCAGTTGCCCGATCCCGCCGGCCAGGGGATCGAGGCCGTCCGGCCGATCCGCAACAAGATCGAAGAGCGTGTCCGGGGACTGATCGACGAAATCGCCACCGTCGAAGGGAAGTGACCTCTGCTCGATGTCGCCCTACCGGCCATGGGGTACGGCAGATGACGCTTTCCGCGCACGCTCGCCACCTCCTCTTGCTCGTCCGGGCAGCGCGGCGGGGACGGAACCCGTCGCGCTGCCCGAGCGTGTCAGGGGAGGCAGAACGGGCGGAACCAGCTCGGCCAGGGGCTCACGAGCGACCGGCCTCCTGCGTCGTGTTCAGAATGTTCACGCCCTCGAAGAGCGCTGACGGGCAGCCGTGCGAGACGGCGGCGACCTGGCCCGGCTGGGCCTTGCCGCAGTTGAAGGCGCCGCCCAGTACATAGGTCTGCGGGCCGCCGACCGCGGTCATCGAGCCCCAGAAGTCGGTGGTGGTCGCCTGATAGGCGACGTCCCGCAGCTGCCCGCACAAACGGCCGTTCCGGATCGCGTAGGCCCGTTGCTGGGTGAACTGGAAGTTGTACCGCTGCATGTCGATGGACCACGAGCGGTCGCCGACGACATAGATGCCGCGGTCCACCCCGGAGATCAGCTCCTCCGTGGACGGTCCGTCGGCCGCCGGCTGCAGCGAGACATTCGCCATCCGCTGGACCGGTACATGGCCGGGGGAGTCCGCGTAGGCGCAGCCGTTGGAGCGCGGGAAGCCCGTCAACTCGGCGATTCTGCGGTCGAGTTGGTAGCCGACCAGGGTGCCGTCCTTGATCAGGTCCCAGGACTGGGCGGCCACCCCCTCGTCGTCGTAGCCGATCGTGGCGAGCCCGTGCTCGGCGGTCCGGTCGCCCGTCACATTCATCAGCGCGGAGCCGTACGCCAGCTTCCCGAGCTGGTCGAAAGTGGCGAACGAGGTTCCCGCGTACGCCGCCTCGTAGCCCAGCGCCCGGTCCAGTTCGGTGGCGTGTCCGATCGACTCATGGATCGTCAGCCAGAGGTTGGACGGATCCACCACCAGGTCGTACGCGCCGGCCTCGACGGTCGGTGCGTGCATCTTCTCGGCGAGGTGCTCCGGGATACGGGCCAGCTCGCCGTCCCAGTCGTAGTGGCCGCCGGTCAGATATTCCCAGCCGCGCCCGACCGGCGGGGCCAGGGTGCGCATCGAGTCGAAGTCGCCGCTCGCCGGGTCCACCGCGACCGCGGTGAGCTGCGGATGCAGCCGTACCCGCTGCTGGGTGGTGCTGGTGCCCGCGGTGTCGGCGTAGAACTTGTTCTCCTGGACGGTCAGCAGCGAGGCGTCCGCGTGGGCCACGCCCTCGGCGGCCAGCAGCCGCGCGCTCCACTCCGCCAGCAGCCCGGTCTTGTCGGTGTCCGGGACATCGAAGGGGTTGATCTCGTACGAGGAGACCCAGGTGCGGTCCGGATGCGTGGGCTCCGCCGCCAGCTCGACCCGCTCGTCCGAGCCCGCGGCCCGGATCACCTTCGCCGACAGCTTCGCCATCGCCACCGCCTGCGCGGCCACTCGCGCCGCCGCGTCCATCGTCAGATCCACCCCGGACGCGAACCCCCAGGCCCCGCCGTGCACCACCCGCACCGCGTACCCGAGGTCGGTGGTGTCCGAGGTCCCGGACGTACGGGCGTCCCGCAGCCGCCAGGACGCGCTGCGGATCCGTTCCAGGCGGAAGTCCGCGTGGTCGGCGCCCAGCGCGCGGGCGCGGGCCAGCGCGGCATCGGCCAGCGCGTGCCGCGGCAGCGCCAGGAATGTCTCGTCAACGGCATGGGGTGCAGGCAAGGAATTCCTCCCGTGGTCGGCGCCTGCATCATGCCCTGTGGCGGGCCCGCGGCCCAGAGCGCACCGGCGTGCGGCGCCGTGCCGTCGGCCGGGGTGGCGCGGGTCCCGGGGCCGGTGCGACACAGTCGGCGGGAGCCGCCGCGGGAGGGGATTGGCCGTGGTTCTGTGGAGACCCGACAGGGACCGGCGCACGCGCCTGTCCGTGCTCGATTCCCCGGAAGGGCCCCGTGACCGATAGTTTCGTATCGAAACGCTGGACGGACAGGAAACGGAAAGGGTGATCTCTTGAGCCGCTCGGTTCTGGTCACCGGAGGTAACCGCGGCATCGGCCTCGCCATTGCCCGTGCCTTCGCCGAGGCAGGCGACAAGGTCGCCATCACCTACCGCTCGGGCGAGCCCCCCGCGGGATTTTTGGCCGTGAAGTGCGACATCACGGACAATGAGCAGGTCGAGCAGGCGTACAAGGAGATCGAGGAGAAGCAGGGTCCGGTCGAGGTCCTGGTGGCCAACGCCGGCGTCACCCGTGACCAGCTGCTGATGCGGATGTCCGAGGAGGACTTCACCTCGGTCCTGGAGACCAACCTCACCGGCACGTTCCGGGTGGTCAAGCGCGCCAACCGGGCGATGCTGCGGGCCCGCAAGGGCCGGGTCGTGCTGATCTCGTCCGTGGTGGGCCTGATGGGCGCGCCGGGCCAGGCGAACTACGCCGCCTCCAAGGCCGGCCTGGTGGGCTTCGCCCGCTCGCTCGCCCGGGAGCTGGGCAGCCGCAACATCACCGTCAACGTCGTCGCCCCCGGCTTCGTCGACACCGACATGACCCGGGTGCTCACCGATGAGCAGCGGGAGGGCATCGTCAAGCAGGTACCGCTCGCGCGGTATGCGCAGCCCGAGGAGATCGCCGCCTCGGTCCGCTTCCTGGCCTCCGACGAGGCCGCGTACATCACCGGAGCCGTCATTCCTGTCGACGGCGGATTGGGCATGGGTCACTGATCAGCATGAGTGGAATCCTCGCAGGCAAGCGCATCCTCGTCACGGGTGTCCTGACCGAGTCGTCGATCGCGTTCCAGGCGGCCAAGGTCGCCCAGAACGAGGGCGCCGAGGTCATCCTCACCGGCTTCGGCCGGCTCTCCCTCGTGGAGCGGATCGCCAAGCGGCTGCCCAAGCCCGCCCCGGTCATCGAGCTGGACGTCACCAACCAGGAGCACCTGGACGGCCTGGCCGACAAGATCCGTGAGCACCAGGGTGAGGGCGCCCGCCTCGACGGCATCGTGCACTCCATCGCCTTCGGCCCGCAGGGCGCCTTCAACTTCCTGGAGGCCGAGTGGTCCGACGTGGGCACCGCGGTCCAGGTCTCGGCGTACTCCTACAAGTCGCTGACGATGGCCTGCCTGCCGCTCATGGAGCACGGCGGCGCGGTCGTCGGCCTCACCTTCGACGCGCAGATCGCCTGGCCGAAGTACGACTGGATGGGCGTGGCCAAGGCGGCGCTGGAGAGCACCAACCGCTACCTGGCGCGTGACCTGGGCTCCAAGAACATCCGCTGCAACCTGGTCTCGGCCGGCCCGATCAAGTCGATGGCCGCCAAGTCCATCCCCGGCTTCGAGGAGCTGGCGGACGTGTGGAACCACCGCGCCCCGATCGGCTGGGACCTGGCCGACCCGGAGCCGGCCGGCCGTGGTGTCGTCGGCATGCTGTCCGACTTCTTCCCGCGGACGACGGGCGAGATCGTGCACGTCGACGGCGGCGTGCACATGATGGGCGCCTGACGCCCCGCGTTTCCTCCGTACTGCCCGCCCCGGTGTGCCGGGGCGGGCAGTACGCATTTGTGTGTGGGGGGAGGCCGGGGTGTGCCGGGGGACGTCGCGGGTGCCCGGGGCGCCACGGGGTGCCAGGCGCGCCGGGGACGCCGCGGGGTGCCCTGGGTGCCTCGCGGTGCGCGGCGCTTCGCGGTGCGCGGTGCCTCGTGGTGCCTCGCGGCGCCACGGGAATACCGCCCCCGCCTGCCCCGTTGTGGTCCCGCAGGGGGCGCCGGCATCCCCTACGGGAACCGTTCGACCCCTCTCAGGGCCCCGCAACGGTCCCGTCAGGACCCCGGTACGGTCAGCCGGCAGCCGAAGGGGTGCGCGCTCGCCTCGGCGGCGGCCCGGTCGGCGTCGCCCGCGCGGATCGCTTCCACCAGCCGGGCATGGTCCATATGCGCCTCGGGCCGCAGCTCCTCGCCCACGTCGGCCCGCAGGAAGTCCCGCAGCACGCCCCCTAGATCGGCGTAGATCTCAGCCAGCACCTCGTTGTGGGAGGCCGACACGATCGCCATGTGCAGGTTCGCGTCCGCCTCCACGAAGGCCTCCGCCGCACCGGATTCCCAGGCCCGCTCGCGCCGGTCCAGCAGGGCGTCGAGCTGCCGCAGGTCCTGTGCGGTACGGCGCTCGGCGGCGAGCCGGGCGGCCGACGTCTCCAGGGCGCTGCGCAGCTCGGCGACGTGACCGGGCTCGGCGGCCGCGAACCGGCGGTTCATCACCCCGGCGAGCTCACTGGTGGCGACCACATAGGTGCCCGAACCCTGGCGGATGTCCAGCAGCCCGTTGTGGGCCAGCGCCCGGACGGCCTCACGGACGGTGTTGCGGGCCACCCCGAGCTGCTCGACGAGTTCCGGTTCGGTCGGGATACGGGATCCCATCGGCCACTCGCCGGACGTGATCTGGGCGCGCAGCTGCGCGATCACCTGGTCCGCCAGCGCGGACCGGCGGGGCGAGGTCAGAGGCATGGCTGCGCTCCGGGGGAAAGGGGCGGACGGACGGCGGCGGTGCGGCGCCCGCCGGACCCTGTCGGCTCCCGGCGCCGCCCGGGACAGCCGAGGCTATCGGCATCGGTTGGACAAGGATTCATCCCATGATTCTATGATGGGTCTATGGCAGATGACGACCTCGCGACCCTCGGCCCCGCCGCCGGGCCCCGTACGACCTCCACCGACCAGCCGGCCGACGGCCCGGAACACCCGCAGCCGGGCCCCGGAACGGCCCCCGCGGCCGGGCCGGCCGCCCGCTGGCTGCCGCGCCTCGTGATCGCCGGTCTCGTCCTCGCCGCGCTCAACCTCCGCCCGGCCATCACCAGCCTCGGCGCCCTCCTGGAAGAGGTCCGCGACGGCCTCGGCATGAGCGGCACCGTCGCCGGGCTGCTGACCTCCGTCCCCGCCCTGTGCTTCGCCGCCTTCGGTATCGCCGCACCCCGGCTGGCCAGGCGCTGGGGGCCCGGCGCAGTCGTCTGCACCGGCATGGTCGCGATCACCGTGGGCGTCGCGGTGCGCCCGTACGCCGGCGGCACCGGCGGCTTCCTCGCCGCCAGCGCGCTCGCCCTGGCCGGTATCGCGGTCAGCAATGTCCTGATGCCGGTCGTCATCAAGAGCTGGTTCCCGAGCCGGGTCGGCCCGATGACCGGGCTCTACTCCATGGCGCTGGCCCTGGGCACCTCGCTCGCCGCGGCGCTCACCGTCCCCATGACCGGGGCGCTGGGCGGCAGTTGGCGGACCGGCCTGGCGGTGTGGGCGGCGCTCGCCGCGGTCGCCGTACTGCCCTGGCTCGTGGTCGTCCGGCAGCGCCGGGCCACCGCCGGACCGGCCGGCGCCACCACGGCCCGGCCCGTGGAAACCCCGGTGCGGATCACCGCGTCGCCGACCGCCTGGGCGCTGGCCGTCTTCTTCGGTCTCCAGGCCACCGCCGCGTACATCACCATGGGCTGGATGCCGCAGATCTTCCGCGACGCCGGGGTCTCGGCCGGTACCGCGGGGGTGCTGCTCGCCGTCACCATGGCGATGGGCGTGCCGCTCTCCTTCGTCCTGCCCCGGCTCGCGACCCGGATGCGGCATCAGGGTCCGCTCGCGGTGCTGCTCGGCCTCTGCGGTCTGGCCGGTTACGCCGGACTGTGGCTGGCACCGGCCGCCGGCGCCTGGGCCTGGGCGCTGCTGATGGGCATCTCCAACTGCGCCTTCCCGCTGGCCCTGACGATGATCGGGATGCGCTCGACCAGCTCCGCCGGCGTCGTCAAGCTCTCGGCCTTCGTCCAGAGCGTCGGCTATCTGATCTCCATCCCGGGGCCGCTGCTGGTCGGCACGCTCTACCAGCACAGCGGCGGCTGGGGGCTGCCGATCGCCCTGATGGCCGGGCTCATGGTGCCGCAGATCGCGGTGGGTGTGCTGGCCGGCCGGGACCGGCGGATCGAGGACGAGGCGTGAGTGCGACACTGGGGCCATGCCAGTGCTCGAACCGAATCCGCAGGGCGGACAGAAGAAGCTGCTCCTCGTCCTGGGCGCCATGCTCGGCGTGACCGTCGTCGTCGCGATCATCGCGAGCGTCGTCGCGCCGTAGTGCCTGCCCAGGCCGGACCGGGGTCGGAACGAGGCCCGGCCAGGGACCGGATCCCGCGGGCCCGGGGGAAGGCCCCACCGTCCCCTAGGGGACGGGCATCAGGGGCAAGTGGGTGGCTTCCCGGGTAGGAACGGCCGCCGGTGATCCGTAGCGTCGAAGTACACCGCCAGACAGCGGTGGGTGCGCCGCGGTCCGCGGTCGCGCCGCCCGTCGACGCACCTCGGAGGCGATCCGCATGTCCGCCGTGTTCCGCCGGTCATCCGCGCCCGGCGCGTCCCGCCTGCGGACGCGGCTGCCGTGGTGGGCGCTGGCCCTGCCGGTGGTCTCCTTCATAGCCCTGCTGGCGCTCGTCGTGGGCTCCCCCGAGGCGAGCGCCGCGAGCGCCCGGCAGGGCCTGGCTCCGCTGCTGCGAATCCTGGCCCAGCTGCTGCACGGTGCCCCATGGTGATCACGCGCGGCGCTGCGTGATGATCAGCCGTGCCCGCGTCCCACCCGGCGGAACGAGCGCTTCAACACCCCGCGCCCCGCGCCGCCTTTCGTGCGAAGCTGGGACGCATGAGCGCCGATACACCCCGCCGGATTGTCCTCCTCCGACACGCCAAGGCCGAATGGTCGGACAGCAGCGACCATGAGCGTCCGCTCGCCGGCCGCGGCCGCACGGATGCCCCGGTCGCCGGCCGCTGGCTGGCCGGAGCCGGGATCACCCCAGATCTGACCCTGTGCTCGACGTCAGTGCGGACCCGCGAGACATGGAAGCTCGCCGTCCATGAACTCCCGCAGCGCCCCAAGACCGTCTATGAGGAGCGGATCTACGAAGCCTCCCTCGGCGAGCTCATCGCGCTGCTGAACGAGACCTCCGACGAGGTGAACGACCTGATGCTGGTCGGGCACAACCCCGGTGTGCACGCCCTCGCGGACGCACTCTCCGGCGAGGCCGAGGGCGATCTGCTGCCGCGGATGAACCGCAGCGGCTTCCCGACCGCCTCGGTGGCCGTGCTGACCTTCAACGGCTCCTGGAAGTCCGTCGAGCACGGCGTCGGACGACTGGTCGCGTACTGGACACCGCACGACTGATCCAGGCGCCTGCGCACGCCCGGTGCGTGCGGGGAGCGGAGACGGCGAGGGCCCCGGCAGAGAGGTTTCTGCCGGGGCCCTCGGATGTGCGAGGACGGTTCCTGCCGGACGGTGCCGGACGCGGCCGTGCCAGATGTTGCGGTGCCGGGCGTCGCCGTGCCGGATATGGCGGCCGCCGGGCGTCGCCCCGCCGGGCGTGGCCGTTGCCGGACGTGATCGCGCCGGCGCGGGCGCCGGCCGTGCGGTCACCCGACGTGGGTGTCCGCCGCCTCGACCTCGTCGCGGGTGATGCCCAGCAGATACAGCACGGTGTCCAGGAACGGCACATTCACCGCGGTGTGCGCCGCCTCCCGCACCACCGGCTTGGCGTTGAAGGCGACCCCGAGCCCGGCCGCGTTGAGCATGTCGAGGTCGTTGGCGCCGTCGCCGATCGCCACGGTCTGCGCGAGCGGCACCCCGGCCTGCTGCGCGAAGTCCCGCAGCAGCCGGGCCTTGCCGGCCCGGTCCACGATGGCGCCGGTGACCCGCCCGGTGAGCTTGCCGTCGATGATCTCCAGGGTGTTGGCGGAGGCGAAGTCCAGCCCCAGCTCCTCCTTGAGCGCATCGGTGACCTGGGTGAAACCGCCCGAGACGACGCCGACTTGGTAGCCGAGCCGCTTGAGGGTCCGGACCAGCGTGCGGGCGCCGGGGGTGAGCCGCACCTCCTTGCGTACGGCGTCGACCACGGACGCGTCGAGGCCGCCGAGCAGCTCGACCCGGGCGTGCAGCGACTGCTCGAAGTCCAGCTCACCGCGCATCGCGGCGGCGGTGACCTCGGCGACCTCGGCCTCACAGCCGGCGTGCGCCGCGAACAGCTCGATGACCTCGTCCTGGATGAGGGTCGAGTCGACGTCCATGACGACCAGCCGTTGTGCCCGGCGCTGGAGCCCGGCCGCCACCACGGCGACATCCACCCCGAGCTGCGCGGCCTCGGGCGCCAGCACGGTGCGCAGCGCCTCGGTCGCCGCACCGGAGACCGCGAACTCGACGGCCGTCACCGGATACTTGGCGAGCCGGAAGATACGGTCGATGTTGCCGCCGGTGGACGTTATGGCGGCGGCGATCGCGGCGGCCGACTCGGCCGTGAGCGGATGCCCCAGCACGGTGACATGCGAACGTCCGGTGCCGCGCGGACGGTTGTCGCCCCGGCCGGAGATGATCTCCGCCTGGAGGTTCAGGGACTCGGCCCAGCTGTGCACGGTGGCCCGCAGGTCGCCCTCGGCGGAGCCGGAGCCCCCCTGGGAGGGGGCGGTGACCAGTGCGCACAGCGTGATGCGTCCCCGGGTCACCACCTGTTCGATGTCCACGACGTCGACGGAGTAGGCAGCCAGGGTGTCGAAGAGGCCAGCGGTGATGCCGGGCCGGTCCTTCCCGAAGATCTTCACGAGAAGGGTCGGTACGTCATCGCCCGGTACGGCGGTGGCAGGCGGGGTCTGCGATGCGCTCATGGTGCCCTTACGGTAGCCGCCGGGCGGGCGGATCCGTACGGGCGTCCGGGGTTCGGACCGGCGCTGCCCCCGTGCCCCGCGCCCGCACCCCGTGGCTCCCGGCCCCGGCCGCCGCCGTCGATCGTTATGGAGTCGTGTCCGGCCCGCCCCGGGCCGTTGGCCAGGGCATCCGCTCGGTATGCCAACGACCTTGCCGGGCCGAAGCGTTCGGCAGGCCGAGAGGGCGCGACCGCGGCGGGCCGCCCCGCCGCCCGGGCATTCGTCCGCTTCATCCCATCATGCGGCCTCCGGGGCGGACGTGCATGGCGTACTCGGAGGCCGCCGCCGCTCCCCGCCGCACCCGGTCCGTCCGTAACACCCGGTATCCGATGATCTCTGCCCATCCATGGGTTCTTCCCGTGCTCCGGGAGCGTTTGGCGCACCGGCGCGAGCTCCCTGCACCCCGGTCCCGTCCCGGTTTCCGGTCGGTGGGCCGAGCCTGAAATAGTTCCTCACGATGTTCGCCATCCCTGGACTTCCCATACAGGGCGTCACTCGGGGGACTATGTAATGGGGCATGGAGTGCCTGAACTCGTACTCGAATTGAACGGACGGACCTGGACGCTCGACCCGTCCCGGTCCTACAACGTGGGCCGTGATCCGCAGGGCGACATGGTGCTCGACGACGCCAGGGTCTCCTGGCGGCACGCCACCGTGAGATGGGCCGGCCGCAGCTGGATCATCGAAGACCAGGGCAGCACCAACGGGACCTACGCGCAGGGCCAGCGGATCCACCAGATGGAGATCGGCCCCGGCTCGATCGTGCATCTGGGCAATGCCACCGACGGCCCCCGGGTGACCCTGTCGGCCCCGGCGGCCAACGCCTTCAGCGCGCCGCCCGCGAGCGCGCCGCAGCAGCAGGCCGCGCAGGGCTGGCAGGCGCCCCCCGCGCACCAGCAGCCGGTCCAGCAGCCGCCCGCTCAGCAGGGCTGGCAGGCGCCGCCGCAGGCACAGCAGCCGCCCTACCTCCCGCCCCAGCAGGCGCAGCAGCCCCAGCAGCCCCAGCAGTCCGCGCCCCCGCAGCAGGCCCGCCCGCAGCAGGAGCGCCCGGCGCAGCAGGGGGGCGGCGGACCGGTCCACGGCGACCGCAGCCCGACCACCTTCCACCGCCTGGACATGGGCCGGGTGATGCGCATCGGCCGTGCGCTGGAGAACGAGCTGGTCGTCTCCGACCTCCAGGTCTCCCGCCACCACGCCGAGTTCCGCGCCACCCCCGACGGCCGCTTCGAGATCCATGACCTCGGCAGCCACAACGGCACGTACGTCAACGGCCAGCCGGTCCCCAAGTCCGGCAAGGCGCCGGTCGGCCCGAACGACATCATCGGCGTCGGTCACTCCACCTTCCGGCTGGTCGGCGACCGCCTGGAGGAGTTCGTCGACACCGGCGAGGTCTCCTTCTCGGCCCGCCATCTGACCGTCACCGTCGACGGCGGCAAGCAGATCCTCAAGGACGTCTCCTTCGGCGTCCCGGAGAAGTCGCTGGTCGCGGTCATCGGCCCCTCGGGCTCCGGCAAGTCGACCCTCCTCAAGGCGCTGACCGGCTACCGGCCCGCCAACCAGGGCGATGTCCTCTACGACAACCGGAACCTCTACAAGCAGTTCGCCGAACTGCGCCAGCGCATCGGTCTGGTCCCGCAGGACGACATCCTGCACAAGGAGCTGACCGTCCAAAAGGCGCTGCGTTACGCCGCCAAGCTCCGCTTCCCGGGCGACACGGCGGAGTCCGAGCGTGAGGCCCGGATCGACGAGGTGCTGCGCGAGCTCAAGCTCGACATCCACAAGGACAAGCGGGTCACCTCGCTCTCCGGTGGTCAGCGCAAGCGCGTGTCGGTGGCCCTGGAGCTGCTCACCAAGCCGTCACTGATCTTCCTGGACGAGCCGACCTCCGGACTCGACCCGGGCATGGACCGCGATGTCATGCAGCTGCTGCGCGGCCTCGCGGACGACGGCCGTACGGTCCTGGTCGTCACACACTCCGTGGCCGAACTCGCGCTCTGCGACAAGCTGCTGGTGATGGCCCCGGGCGGCGGCGTGGCCTACTTCGGCCCGCCGGACGAGGCGCTCAACTTCTTCCAGTACGACTCCTGGGCGGATGTCTTCTCGGCGTTCGAGAACTACCGCGACTACGACTGGATGGGGCGCTGGCGCGGCTCCCCGCACTACCAGATGTACGCCGCCGACATCGACGCCGTCGCGCCGCAGTCGGTGAACGTCCAGGTGCCGCCGGCCCGGATACACAAGTCCCAGAGCTGGGGCTCGCAGCTGTGGACGCTGATGCGCCGCTATGTCTCGGTGCTCGCCTCCGACCGTGGCTTCCTCGGGCTGATGGTGATCCTGCCCGCGGTGCTCGGTGTGGTCTCGATGCTGATCCCCAGCGACTACGGCCTCGGCTACGGTCCGCTGAACAGACACCGCACCAACCGCGACGCGAGCACGATCATGCTGATCCTCGCGGTCGGCATGTGCTTCTCGGGCGCCGCCAACTCGGTCCGTGAGCTCATCAAGGAGCGCGTCATCTACGAGCGCGAACGGGCCACCGGTCTGTCGCGGTCGGCGTATCTGATGTCCAAGGTGATCGTGCTCGGCGTGGTCACGGCCATCCAGGGCGTGATCATCGCGGCGATCGGCTTCTCGACCCGGAACATGCCCAGCGAGGGCCTCATCGTGGCGAAGGCCCCGGCGATCGAGATGGCGCTGGCGATCATCGCGCTCGGCTTCACCTCGATGATGTTCGGCCTGATCATCTCCGCGCTGGTCAAGACCGCCGAGAAGACCATGCCGCTGCTGGTCATGTTCGCCATCGTCCAGGTCGTCTTCACGGGCGTGCTCTTCCAGCTCTTCGACACCCCGGGCGTCGCGCAGTTCGCCTGGCTGATGCCGTCGCGCTGGGCTGTCGCCGCGATGGGCGCGACCGCCGATATGAACACGCTGCTGCCGTGGGAGCTGGGCAACCCGGACCCGCTGTGGAAGCACCAGACCGGCGTCTATGTGATGGACATGATCATCCTGATCACGCTGGGCATCGGCCTCGCCTTCGTGGTCGCGCGGCTGCTGCGCCGCCACGAGCCGGAGGTCATGCGCAAGTAGCGCCGCGCACCACACGACAACGCCCGAGGGGCGGCACCCGAAACGGGTGCCGCCCCTCGGCGGTGTGTGCGTCCGCGGACCGCGTCAAACGCCGGCTCAGTACGCCGAGTTGACGTTGTCCATCGAGCCGTAGCGGTCGGCCGCGTAGTTGCAGGCGGCGGTGATGTTGGCGACCGGGTCGTACAGGTTCCAGGAGGTGCCCTCGACGTGGTACGTGTTGAAGGTCGGCTGGATCACCTGGAGCAGGCCCTTGGACGGGGTGCCGTTGATGGCGTTGATGTCCCAGTTGTTGATGGCCATCGGGTTACCGCTGGACTCCCGCATGATGTTGCGGTGAATGCCCTCGTAGGAGCCGGGGATGCCCTTCTTGGCCATGATGTCCAGCGACTCGCGGATCCAGCCGTCCAGGTTGTCCGGGTAGACCTTCGCGGCGGGCTTCGCGGCCGGCTTCGGGGCAGCCGCGGGGATCGCGGTGCGCACCTGCGAGCGGCTCGCGGCGGCCTTCGCCGCACGCGCCTTCTCGGCCTTCGCCTTCGCCACGGCGGCGGCCTTGGCCTTGGCGGCCTTCTCGGCGGCGGCCTTCTTCGCGGCGGCCTCGGCCCTGCCCTTGGCGGCGGAGTTGTTCGCCTGCTGGGTGATCGTGGCCTGCTGGGTCTTGGCGGCGGTGTCGACGGCGCTGAAGGCAACCGGCTTCACGTTCTCCACGGCGGCCGCCTGGCTCTTGCCCTGGTCGGCGCCGGCACCCGGAACGATGCTGAAGACCAGCGCGGCGGCGCCGGCGGTGGCGACACCGGCGACGGAGAGCTTGTGGGTCCGGGACAGGCGGGGGAGACCAGAAGTGAGGTGCTTAGGCATGGCGGGACAGACCTTCCGAATGGGGGGAGGTCGCACGGGCCTTGAGCGGGGCGAACGCCGAGTTTCCGACCACGGCGCCGAGCGACGAAAGCCATTCTTAGCGGCAGGAAATTGCCCCGGCAAAGGTGTGACGTACGATCCGGCTTAGTGGAACCACGGTGTGGAATATTCCGTCCCGGATAGCAGCAGCCCAGCTCACGCCCTATTTACGGTTCCACTACCCCCGCTCGTAAGTGACCTGCGTCCTATGCGCGGCGTCACAGCGTCAAGGGGTTTGTCTCGCCAGACGTAATTGCAAATGCACAGCCTGTATATGCCAGAACTCGTCCGCGACTCCATCGACGGACTTTTTGGTCAAATCGGACACTTGGCATTCCGGTACGGGGGAAGCGCGCGGGAATGACCGCCCGCGGGTGCTCGTCGACGGGCCTGCGCCACTCTGCGCCGCCGTCCGCCGCCGCCCACGCCACCGTCACCGCCTCCAGCGTCAGCAGATGCGACGCGGTGGGCTCGTGCGGCCCGGCGAGCAGGCCGTCCACCGCCGCACCCCGCGCTCACCGCGCCCCCGGCCGTCCCTGATCCGGCCGTCCACCGTTGCCGGCAGAGGTCGGATAGGCCCCGACGGCCGCGTCCGACCTGATGTTGAGAATCGCCCTACCTGTCCCTATATAAGGGGGCGAATCGGATGAACCGGCATTTCGGACATTCTTGATATTGGGGTGTGAATCGTATGGCTCGCCATTGTCGTCCCCGACTCCCGAAAGGGCACTGTCCACGCGAGGAGTGGCTTCCTCGTACGACGGTGAATAGGAGAACATGCGTAAAAGGGGCATAGCCTCCTGAATGATCCCAGTGGTGCCACCACATTCACTTCCAGCGCCGCGGCAAGTGCCCGGCCCAGCCCAGCCCCTTCGAGGCCCCCGTGATGATCGCCACCGGCGTGGTCAGATCTCCTTCCGGCCCTGACCGGGACTCCGGCCCTCGCCCTCACGGCAGGAACGGCACCATGCCCCGGACGTCGGCCGCCGGACCGGCCGTGGCCAGGGCCTAGGGCCGGGGGCGTAGGCGGCAGCCGTCATCGGACCGATACGGGCTGGTCGGCCCGCCGGTACGGTGAGCCCATGACCAACGGACCGGGAGCCGGGATCCCCGCGGTGAGCACCGCGATCCTGGCGATGAGCAGGCATCTGGAGGTGCGCGACGTCCTCAAGACGATCGTGGCCTCGGCCCGCGAACTGCTGGACGCCGAGTACGCCGCCTTGGGAGTGCCCGACGATCACGGCGGCTTCGCCCAGTTCGTGGTGGACGGCGTCAGCGCCGAGCAGTGGAAGGCCATCGGCCCGCTGCCCCGCCAGCACGGCATCCTCGCCGCGATGCTGCACAACGCCACCCCCGAGCGGCTCGCCGACGTCCGGACGGACCCGCGCTTCGGCGGCTGGCCCGCGGCCCACCCCGATATGTCCGACTTCCTCGGTCTGCCGGTCGCCGACGGCGACGAGATCCTCGGCGCCCTCTTCCTGGCCAACAAGCGCTGCCCCAAGCCGGCCGGCGGCTGCGGCTTCACCGAGCAGGACGAACGGCTGCTCGGGATACTCGCCCAGCACGCCGCCATCGCCCTGACCAACGCCCGCCTCTACGAGCGCAGCCGCGAGCTCACCATCGCCGGGGAGCGCGCCCGGCTCGCCCACGAGCTGCACGACGCCGTCGCCCAGAAGCTCTTCTCGCTCCGCCTCACCGCCCAGGCCGCCACCGCCCTGGTCGACCGGGACCCGGCCCGCGCCAAGGACGAGCTGCACCAGGTCGCCGCGCTGGCCGCGGAGGCCGCCGACGAACTGCGGGCCGCCGTCATCGAGCTGCGGCCCGCGGCCCTGGACGAGGACGGCCTGGTAGCCACCCTGCGCTCACAGGCCCAGGTCCTGGACCGGGCCCACTCCGCACGGGTCACCTTCGAGGCCCACGGCGTCCGGGCGCTGCCCGCCGCCCAGGAGGAGGCCGTTCTCCGGGTCGCCCAGGAGGCGCTGCACAACGCCCTGCGGCACTCCGGCGCCAAGACCGTCGAGGTGAGCCTGGCCCGTGACGGCCAGGGCGCGCTGCTGCGGATCGCCGACGACGGCTGTGGTTTCGACCCCCGCGCGGTCCGCCGGGCCGGCCGCCATCTCGGCCTGGTCTCGATGCACGACCGTGCCGGCGGCGTCGGGGGAAAGCTCACCGTGGAGTCGGAGCCCGGCAAGGGCACCGCTGTCGAGATGGAGGTGCCCGGTGGCTGAGAGAGAAAAGGACGGTGCGATGGGGCTTCCCCGGGATATCGGCAGGGAGCGCCCGGGCCGCCGGGCGACGGGCGAGGGGCGGGCCATCCGCGTCCTGCTCGTCGACGATCACCAGGTCGTGCGCCGCGGGCTGCGGACGTTCCTGGAGGTCCAGGAGGACATCGAGGTGGTGGGGGAGGCCTCCGACGGGGCCGAGGGCATCGCCGCCGCCGAGGAACTGCGCCCCGACGTGGTCCTGATGGACGTCAAGATGCCCGGCATGGACGGTATCGAGGCGCTCCGCAAGCTGCGCGCACTCGACAACCCCGCCCGGGTGCTGGTCGTGACCAGCTTCACCGAACAGCGCACCGTCGTCCCGGCGCTGCGCGCGGGCGCGGCCGGCTATGTCTACAAGGACATCGATCCGGACGCACTGGCCGGCGCCATCCGCTCCGTCCACGCGGGCCATGTCCTGCTCCAGCCGGAGGTGGCCGGCGCGCTGCTCGCCCAGGAGGAGAACAACGGCGGCCAGGGGCGCGGTACCTCACTCACCGACCGGGAGCGCGAGGTCCTCGGCCTGATCGCGGACGGCCGCTCCAACCGTGAGATCGCCCGTGCGCTGGTGCTGTCCGAGAAGACCGTCAAGACGCATGTCTCCAACATCCTCATGAAGCTCGACCTCGCCGACCGCACCCAGGCCGCCCTGTGGGCCGTACGGCACGGCATCGGGGCCTGACCGCCGTAGGGGAGAAGCGCAGCGCCGCGGTCCTGTACGACCGCGGCGCTCTTGTACAACGACAGCAACCGGAATGTCGTCTTCAGATCCGAGATTCATACTGTCGTGTAGCCGTAGCCCGTTTGGCGTATCCGTTCCCGGGCCGGGCCGTTGTCCAGTGCAGCCGTGGCGGCTGGCCACGGCAACGGCAACGAGGAGCTAGAGAAGTGAAGAACATCAAGCGCGCAATGGCCGTCACGGTGGCGGCGAGCGGTCTCGCCCTCGCGGGCGCCGGCATCGCCTCGGCGCACACCCCGCAGGCGCAGGGCGCCTCGATGGACTCCCCGGGCATCGTCTCCGGCAACAACGTCCAGGCCCCGGTGCACGTCCCGGTGAACGTCTGCGACACCACCGTCACCGCCATCGGTGCGCTCAACCCCACCTTCGGCGCCCCCTGCCTCAACCCCTGAGCACGGGCCTGCCCGCAGGATCCGTCTGACCCGCGCGACGCCACGGTCCGCGCGGGTCACCCCGGACCGGCCCGCCCCTCAGGGCGCGGGGCCGGTCCCCTCCCTCCGCACCCGTCATTCCGGCCCTGTGCCACCACGTGAGGAACACGCCCCCATGAACACCGCCAAGAAGGCCGCTCTCGTCCTCGCCACCACCGGTCTCGCCCTCGGTGCGGCTGCGGGTTCGGCCTTCGCCGCCAGTGGCGCGCAGGCCGACGGCAGGGCCACGAACTCCCCCGGCATCGGCTCCGGCAACCTGGCGCAGGTGCCCGTGCACGTCCCCGTGAACGCCACCGGCAACACCGCCAATGTCATCGGTGTGCTCAACACCGCCTTCGGCAACATCAGCGAGAACAACTGAGGTTGTCCGATCTGGGATGCCCGGCTCCGCCTGCCCAGAGCCGTGCACCCCACTTCGGCACGGGCCCCGTCGACCACACAATGGTCCGGCGGGGCCTGTTCCGTTTCAGCCCCGGTTCCGCTCCCGCTCCTCCACCGCGGAGTTGTACGCCGCCACCTGCGCCCGCCGGGCCGTACGCTCCACCGGCCGCAGCGCCTCGGCACGGGCCGCGATCTCCGACGAACTCACCGCCGCGCCGTGCTCCCGGCCGTCCCCGCCGGCCTGCTGCGCGATGCCGATCAGCGCACCGACGCGCTGCGCCAGCTCCAGCACCCGCACCGCCCGCGGCGGATACCCCGGAGCGAGCACCTGGCGTCCGGCCTCCGCCCGCGCCCGGTACGCCGCCAGCGCCGCCTGCGCCACCGGACCGGACCCGGCTACATCCAGCCGCGAGAGCAGCGCGGTCGCCTCCTGGAGCGCCTCCGCCAGCTCCCGCTCCGCCTCGCCCAGCGACGGCACATCGGCGGGCGGCGCCTCGCGCACCGGCAGACAGCGCCAGACCACCTCCACATGCACATCGGGTCCGGCGCCGCCCTCCGGCCCGGCCTCGTACGTCTCCGGAATCAGCCCGAGCCCGGCCCCCGAGGCGATCACCGCCTCCTCGGCCTCCAGGGCCCGTGCGTTGAATTCCGGCGGTCCGCACAGTCCCAGCGGATGGCCGGGCACCGGCAGCGCCACCCGCAGGCCGACCGCCCCCAGGGCCCGCAGCCGCCCCAGCGCGAGGGTCAGCCCGACCGGGGCCGCCTCCCCGGGCAGGTCCTCCACGCGGTGCACCGCATCGTCTTCCGCGATCCGGTGCGCGGCTTCATCAGGTGAGACAAGTCCGGCCAAAAGGGCATTTCCCCATGCTGCCAGCCGTCCTGAACGAGGTTCATCGAGCATGGTCCCCAGCCTAGGGAAGAGCACCGACAACGAGTGGCGTAGGTTTGCAGGGGGGCTGCGCCTACAGGTGTACGCGACGACCGAGAAGCAATGGGAGACAACGCGCTCATGAGCGATGTGCTGGAGCTGGTGGACGTATCCGTGGTCCGCGAAGGACGGGCTCTGGTGGACCAGGTCTCCTGGTCGGTGAAGGAGGGGGAGCGCTGGGTCATCCTCGGTCCCAACGGGGCGGGCAAGACCACCCTGCTGAACCTCGCCTCCAGCTACCTCTTCCCGAGCTCCGGCAGCGCCTCGATCCTCGGCGAGGAGCTCGGCAAGGTCGACGTCTTCGATCTCCGCCCCCGCATCGGCATCGCCGGCATCGCCCTCGCCGACAAGCTGCCGCGCAGCCAGACCGTGCTCCAGACCGTTCTCACCGCCGCGTACGGCATGACGGCCAGCTGGCAGGAGAACTACGACGACATCGACGAGCAGCGCGCCCGGGCCTTCCTGGACCGCCTCGGCATGACCGCCTACCTGGACCGGAAGTTCGGCACCCTCTCCGAGGGCGAGCGCAAGCGCACCCTGATCGCCCGCGCGATGATGACCGACCCCGAGCTGCTCCTGCTGGACGAGCCGGCCGCCGGCCTCGACCTCGGCGGCCGCGAGGACCTGGTGCGCCGCCTCGGCCGCCTCGCCCGCGACCCGTACGCCCCCTCCATGATCATGGTCACCCACCATGTCGAGGAGATCGCCCCCGGTTTCACCCACGTCCTGATGATCCGTCAGGGCAAGGTGCTGGCCGCCGGCCCGCTCGAACTCGAGCTGACCTCCAGCAACCTCTCGCACTGCTTCGGCCTCCCGCTGGTCGTCGAGCGCAACGGCAACGACCGCTGGACCGCGCAGGGCCTGCCCCTTACCTGAGCGCCGCCCGCCGCCCGGCCACTTGAGGCGCCGGGGCCGCGTCGCTGACCGATCGTGCCCTGTCCCGGGCCGCCGCACGGATCTACCATGAAGCCGTGGATCCATGGGTGTGGTGGCTGATCGCCGCCGTAGGACTGGGCATTCCGCTCGTCGTGACCGCGATGCCCGAATTCGGGATGCTCGCGGTCGGCGCCGTCGCCGGTGCCGTCACCGCAGGCATCGGTGGCGGCACCGTCCTGCAATTCATCGTCTTCGCCGCCGTATCGGTCGCGCTGATCGCGGTCGTACGCCCCCTCGCCAACCGCCATCGCGGCCAGAGCCCCCAACTCGCGTCCGGAGTCGACGCGCTGAAGGGCCGCAGCGCCACGGTCCTGGAGCGGGTCGACGGCGGAGCCGGCGGCCGCATCAAACTCGCCGGTGAGATCTGGTCCGCCCGCGCCCTCGACGGCAACCAGGTCTATGAGCCCGGCCAGCAGGTCGACGTCGTCGAGATCGAAGGCGCCACCGCTGTCGTCATCTGACCCGAACACGCTGCGCGACGAGCCACGTCTCTGAAAGACTGATCAACGGCAAGCCGGTCGCCGGCCGGCACGGACCAGCAACGAAGGGCACGGGAGCCGCTGTGGAACCGATCATCATCGTCCTGATCATCCTGGTGGTGCTCGTGTTCATCGCACTCATCAAAACGATCCAGGTCATCCCACAGGCCAGCGCCGCCATCGTCGAACGCTTCGGCCGCTACACCCGCACCCTCAACGCCGGCCTGAACATCGTCGTTCCGTTCATCGACTCCATCCGGAACCGCATCGACCTCCGCGAGCAGGTCGTCCCGTTCCCGCCACAGCCGGTGATCACCCAGGACAACCTGGTCGTGAACATCGACACCGTCATCTACTACCAGGTGACCGACGCCCGCGCCGCGACGTACGAGGTCGCCAGCTACATCCAGGCCATCGAGCAGCTCACCGTCACCACGCTGCGGAACATCATCGGCGGTATGGACCTGGAGCGGACCCTGACCTCCCGCGAGGAGATCAACGCGGCGCTGCGCGGCGTCCTCGACGAGGCCACCGGCAAGTGGGGCATCCGCGTCAACCGCGTCGAGCTGAAGGCCATCGAGCCGCCGACCTCCATCCAGGACTCGATGGAGAAGCAGATGCGCGCCGACCGCGACAAGCGCGCCGCCATCCTCCAGGCCGAAGGTGTCCGGCAGTCCCAGATCCTCACCGCCGAAGGTGAGAAGCAGTCCTCGATCCTGCGCGCCGAGGGTGAGGCCAAGGCCGCGGCCCTGCGTGCCGAGGGCGAGGCCCAGGCGATCCGGGTGGTCTTCGAGTCCATCCACGCCGGCGACCCGGACCAGAAGCTGCTCTCCTACCAGTACCTCCAGATGCTCCCGAAGATCGCCGAAGGCGACGCCAACAAGCTCTGGATCGTGCCCAGCGAGATCGGCGACGCCCTCAAGGGCCTCGGCGGTGCCATCGGCAACTTCAACCCGGCGGGCGGCGGTTCCATCCCCAAGCCCAGCTCGCCGAACCGTGAAGCGCCCCCGATCGACTGACCGTTCAGCCTCGTGCATGATCAGTGGTGGCCCCTCGACCTTCATGGCGGGGAGGCGACCCTGACCATGTGAGGAGATGGCCTTGTCCATCGGGGAAGCAGTCGCAGTCTTCGCCGCCGGGATCGGCGCCGGCACGATCAACACCATCGTCGGATCCGGGACGCTGATCACTTTCCCGGTACTGCTCGCCTTCGGCTTGCCGCCCGTCACGGCCAACGTCTCCAACACCCTTGGCCTGGTGCCCGGTTCGCTCAGCGGCGCGGTCGGCTACCGCCGCGAGCTGGCCGGCCAGCGCCGCCGTCTGCTGCGCTTCGCCGCCGTCGCCCTCATCGGCGGCCTCGGCGGCGCGATCCTGCTCCTGGCGCTGCCCTCCGAGGCCTTCGACACCATCGTCCCGGTGCTGATCGCCGTCGCCCTCGTACTCGTCATCGCGCAGCCCAGGCTCGCCGCACGGATCCGCGCCCGGCGCGAGCGCAACGGCACCACCGCCCACCCCGACGGTGGCCCCGTCCTGCTCCTCGGCCTGATGCTGGCCAGCGTCTACGGCGGCTACTTCGGCGCCGCCCAGGGGGTGATCTACGTCGCCCTGATGGGCGTGCTGCTCAACGAGGACCTCCAGCGGCTCAACGCCCTCAAGAACGTCCTCGCGGCCGTCGTCAACGGCGTGGCGGCGGTCTTCTTCCTCTTCGTCGCGGAGTTCGACTGGACCGCCGTCGCCCTGATCGCGCTGGGCTCCACCCTCGGCGGCCAGCTCGGCGCGAAGGTCGGCCGACGGATGCCGCCCACCGCACTGCGCGCCGTCATCGTCGTCGTCGGCCTGCTGGCCATCGTCCAGCTCCTCCTGAAGTAGGGGGAGCTGGACGCGTCTTCCGGACGGTGTGCGTCACGCCGGCACCGGCAGCCACTCCGGCAGCCCGTCCCGCACCGACACCCCCAGCGTCGACAGCAGCGCATCCGCCGGCGTCGGCTCGAAGGGGCGCCGCAGCAGCCGCATCCCTGCCTGCTCGGGCGTCCGGTCCGCCTTGCGGTGGTTGTCCTCCGCACACGAGGCGACGGTATTCAGCCAGGTGTCCCCACCGCCGTGCGACCGCGGCACGACATGGTCCACGGTCGTCGCCCGGCGCCCGCAGTACGCGCACCGGTGCTGGTCACGCACCAGCACGCCCCGCCGCGACCACGGCGCCCGTCTTCGGAACGGCACCCGTACGTACCTGCTCAGCCTGATCACCTGCGGCACCGGCACATCCACCGAAGCGGCACGGATGCGCAGCCCCGGGTGAGCGTGCTCGACGACGGCCTTGTCCTGCATGACCAGCACCACCGCACGCCGCAGCGACACCGTCGACAGCGGCTCGAAGCTCGCGTTGAGCACCAGCGTCTCGCGCATCCCGTCCACCTCCCGGACCCGCTCCGCCCCCGCGGCGAAGTTGCTCCACTGTGCAGCGGCAGGTATTCCCCGAACAACGCAATTTCCGTATGCCACAAGGGAAATGGCGGACGATCGGCAGATGAAAAAGAGGTGCTCCGGCGGCGCCCCGCACGGCACGAAAGCGTGCGCTCCGGGTCCCACCCCCGTGAAACACGCGAGACCCGGAGCGAACGGCAGCCGGCGAGGACGCCCGAGACACGTACGGGCTCCGACAAGCGGCCGGCGACACACCTGCGCCCCGCCGCTCCCGCCACTGCGGTACCAGCTGCCCGACGCCCTTCTTACGGGGCGGCGGCACGGACACCACTGTGCGTGCGGGAAGCGCCGGGGCGCAACGGAATTACGGCGATCAGCCCGCCGCCGGCACCTCGTACTCGGCGATCAGCTGGGCCCGCCCGAGGGTGTGGAACCGCAGATTGAAGCCCACCACCGCGGGCGAGGCATCCGCGTCCGGACCGAGCTTCGCCTGGTCCACCGCGTAGACGGTGAACACATAGCGGTGTGGACCGTCCCCGGGCGGCGGCGCGGCGCCGCCGAACTCCCGGGTCCCGTAGTCGTTACGAACATGAACGGCGCCCTCGGGCAGCCCCTTCATGTCGCCGGACCCGGCACCGGCCGGCAGCTCCGTCACCGACGCCGGGATGTCGAACAGCGACCAGTGCCAGAAGCCGCTGCCCGTCGGCGCGTCCGGGTCGTAGCAGGTGACGGCGTAGCTCTTCGTCCCCGCGGGCGCACCCTCCCACCGCAGCTGCGGCGAACGGTTCCCCTCCGAGAAGACCTGCTCCGGCGGCAGCGTCCCGCCCGGCTCCACCTCGTCGCTCAGCACCGTGAACTCGGCCACCGGCGGATGGAAATCGTGCGGGAGCGGCCGCCGCTTCAGCTCGGACACTGCAACACCTCCTGGTCGCTTGCTGACACCTGTCCGGCCAGGTTAGAGCCAGTTCCGCTTACCGCCGACCTCCGCCAGCCACTGGTTGAGGTATCCCGCCCAGTCGGTCCCCTCGAAGTCGTTCAGCCCGACCGTGAATGACCGGTAGGTGTCCGACCCCTCGCTGAACAGCCCCGGCTTCTTGTCCATCTCCAGGATGACGTCCATCTCCCGGTCGTCCGCCACGAACGACAGCTCGACCTGGTTGAGCCCGCGGTACTGCTGCGGCGCGTGGAACTCGATCTCCTGGTAGAAGGGCAGCTGCTGCCGCGTCCCCCGGATGTGACCCTGCTCCAGGTCAGCGGCCTTGAAGCGGAATCCGAGCCGCCCGAACGCGTCCAGAATCGCCTGCTGCGCCGGCAGCGGGTGCACATTCACCGGGTCCAGGTCACTGGAGTCCACCGCACGGGCGATCGCCAGCTCCGTCGTCACCCCGACGTTCATCCCGTGCAGATGGGTCCCCAGGAACGTGGTGATCGGCGTCTCCCACGGAATCTCCAGCCCGAACGGCACGGTGTGCGCCGCCCCCGGCTGCACCGTGAACTCCCCGCCCAGCTGCACCTTGGTGAACTCGACGTTCCGCTTGTACTCCTCCTCGCCGCTCTCCACCTCGACGCGCGCCTGGAGTCCGACCGACAGCCCCTGGATCTCCTGGGCCACCGATCCGCCCTGGATCCGCACCTCGCCCTGCACGACCCCACCCGGGACGACGTTCTCCTCGAAGAGCACCGTCTCCACCGACGCGCCCCCGGCCCCCAGGCTCGCCAGCAGCTTCTTGAATCCCATGCTCGTCCTCCCCAGGCGGAACGCCTGTGCTGTGTGTAGCGCGCCGATATCTCGGCTTGATTCCTACGAACGCGAAACCGCGCAAGCCGGTTCCACGCCACACCTTCCCAACCTCGGCACTTCCATGGCCAGCCGCCCTCCACAACGGCTCCACTACGCTCGGTCCGCATGACCGACGTACCGGAACGAATGCCGCTCACCCGGGACTTCTTCGACCGCCCCGTCGTGGACGTGGCCCCTGACCTGCTGGGCCGGACTCTCCTCCGCAACACCCCCGAGGGCCCGATCACCCTCCGACTCACCGAGGTCGAGGCGTACGACGGCGAGACCGACCCCGGCTCCCACGCCTACCGCGGCCGCACCGCACGCAACGCCGCCATGTTCGGCCCGCCCGGCCATGCGTACGTCTACTTCATCTACGGGATGTGGTTCAGCCTCAACGTGGTCTGCGGCCCCGAGGGCAAGGCGAGCGGTGTCCTGCTGCGCGCCGGCGAGATCCTCACCGGCGTACCCCTGGCCGCCGGCCGCCGCCCCAAGGCCCGCAGCACCAACGAACTGGCGAAGGGCCCGGCCCGCCTGGCCACCGCCCTGGACATCGACCGCACCCTCGACAGCACGGACCTGTGCACCGGCGGCGCTGCCCCGCTCTCCCTGCTCCCCGGCCAACCGCCGGCTCCCGAGCGGGTACGCAACGGCCCGCGCACCGGCGTCGGCGGAGACGGCGCGGACCACCCCTGGCGGTACTGGATCGCCGACGACCCCACCGTCAGCCCCTACCGTCGCCACGTCCCCCGGCGCCGCACCACCACCGCTTCTTGACTCTGCATCGCGAACCGCCTAACGTAGCCCAAGCCGCTGGAGACGGGCAGCGCTATCTGCGCAGACCGCCAGGCGGCACAACCAACTACTCTCAACGATTCCCTAACGGGTCCTCTTTCGCGTTGCCGAAATTCGACCCCAGCCGACCCGATTATGAGTCGCCAGGGAAAGCCGCTAAAGTAGTAACCCGCCGAAAGGGCAGCGGTAAATAACTGCTCCAAGGTGGACCTCCGACGGAAATCGGAACCGGAATCGAAACGAATCCGGATCTGATAAAGTCGGAAAGGCCGGAAAGCGAAAGCCGAACGGCCGGGCCCGCTCCAACAGGGCACCGGAGACGGAAACGGATCTGGTAAGGTTGGAAACGCGAAGAAGCCGAAAGGCGGAAACGCACCGGCGAAAATCGGGCCCGCAAGGATCTGATAGAGTCGGAAACGCAAGACCGAAGGGAAGCGCCCGGAGAGCCCGGTACTGAGTCAAATCAGAACCGATAAGGCACAAAGGAAGCGTCCGTTCCTTGAGAACTCAACAGCGTGCCAAAAGTCAACGCCAGATATGTTGATACCCCGTCCACCGGAAACACTTCCGGAGGATGAGGTTCCTTTGAAAAGTCCATCCCGCCCATGTGGTGCGGATGGCACACACAGCGAGGACGCTGTGAACGACCGGACCTATTCCGTCTGGTCGTTCCGCTCTCGTGTGTGTTTCACCCGATTACGGGTAAACATTCACGGAGAGTTTGATCCTGGCTCAGGACGAACGCTGGCGGCGTGCTTAACACATGCAAGTCGAACGATGAACCTCCTTCGGGAGGGGATTAGTGGCGAACGGGTGAGTAACACGTGGGCAATCTGCCCTTCACTCTGGGACAAGCCCTGGAAACGGGGTCTAATACCGGATACGACTACCGACCGCATGGTCTGGTGGTGGAAAGCTCCGGCGGTGAAGGATGAGCCCGCGGCCTATCAGCTTGTTGGTGGGGTGATGGCCTACCAAGGCGACGACGGGTAGCCGGCCTGAGAGGGCGACCGGCCACACTGGGACTGAGACACGGCCCAGACTCCTACGGGAGGCAGCAGTGGGGAATATTGCACAATGGGCGAAAGCCTGATGCAGCGACGCCGCGTGAGGGATGACGGCCTTCGGGTTGTAAACCTCTTTCAGCAGGGAAGAAGCGAGAGTGACGGTACCTGCAGAAGAAGCGCCGGCTAACTACGTGCCAGCAGCCGCGGTAATACGTAGGGCGCAAGCGTTGTCCGGAATTATTGGGCGTAAAGAGCTCGTAGGCGGCTTGTCACGTCGGATGTGAAAGCCCGGGGCTTAACCCCGGGTCTGCATTCGATACGGGCAGGCTAGAGTTCGGTAGGGGAGATCGGAATTCCTGGTGTAGCGGTGAAATGCGCAGATATCAGGAGGAACACCGGTGGCGAAGGCGGATCTCTGGGCCGATACTGACGCTGAGGAGCGAAAGCGTGGGGAGCGAACAGGATTAGATACCCTGGTAGTCCACGCCGTAAACGTTGGGAACTAGGTGTGGGCGACATTCCACGTCGTCCGTGCCGCAGCTAACGCATTAAGTTCCCCGCCTGGGGAGTACGGCCGCAAGGCTAAAACTCAAAGGAATTGACGGGGGCCCGCACAAGCAGCGGAGCATGTGGCTTAATTCGACGCAACGCGAAGAACCTTACCAAGGCTTGACATACACCGGAAACGTCTGGAGACAGGCGCCCCCTTGTGGTCGGTGTACAGGTGGTGCATGGCTGTCGTCAGCTCGTGTCGTGAGATGTTGGGTTAAGTCCCGCAACGAGCGCAACCCTTGTTCTGTGTTGCCAGCATGCCCTTCGGGGTGATGGGGACTCACAGGAGACTGCCGGGGTCAACTCGGAGGAAGGTGGGGACGACGTCAAGTCATCATGCCCCTTATGTCTTGGGCTGCACACGTGCTACAATGGCCGGTACAATGAGCTGCGATACCGCGAGGTGGAGCGAATCTCAAAAAGCCGGTCTCAGTTCGGATTGGGGTCTGCAACTCGACCCCATGAAGTCGGAGTTGCTAGTAATCGCAGATCAGCATTGCTGCGGTGAATACGTTCCCGGGCCTTGTACACACCGCCCGTCACGTCACGAAAGTCGGTAACACCCGAAGCCGGTGGCCCAACCCCTTGTGGGAGGGAATCGTCGAAGGTGGGACTGGCGATTGGGACGAAGTCGTAACAAGGTAGCCGTACCGGAAGGTGCGGCTGGATCACCTCCTTTCTAAGGAGCATCTAGATCTCGTAAGAGATCCAGAGCCACTACGTCGGCAAATGTTCGACGGTGGTTAGCTCATGGGTGGAACGTTGACTATTCGGCGCACTTGATTCTCTGGAAGTTAGTACTGCTTCGGCGTGGAACGCTTCCGGGAGATTGAGTGGGTCGGGCACGTTGTTGGGTATCTGAGGGTACGGACTGATGTCTGGACCTTCGCGATGCTGGCCCCAGTGAACTCAGCCTTCGGGTTGGGGTGGTGGGTGGCTGGTCGTTGCTTGAGAACTGCACAGTGGACGCGAGCATCTGTGGCCAAGTTTTTAAGGGCGCACGGTGGATGCCTTGGCACCAGGAACCGATGAAGGACGTGGGAGGCCACGATAGGCCCCGGGGAGCTGTCAACCAAGCTTTGATCCGGGGGTGTCCGAATGGGGAAACCCGGCAGTCGTCATGGGCTGTCACCCGCTGCTGAACACATAGGCAGTGTGGAGGGAACGCGGGGAAGTGAAACATCTCAGTACCCGCAGGAAGAGAAAACAACCGTGATTCCGGGAGTAGTGGCGAGCGAAACCGGATGAGGCCAAACCAGTCACGTGTGATACCCGGCAGGGGTTGCGTGGTTGGGGTTGTGGGATCTCTCTTTCACAGTCTGCCGGCTGTGAGACGAGTCAGAAACCGTTGATGTAGGCGAAGGACATGCGAAAGGTCCGGCGTAGAGGGTAAGACCCCCGTAGCTGAAACATCAGCGGCTCGTTTGAGAGACACCCAAGTAGCACGGGGCCCGAGAAATCCCGTGTGAATCTGGCGGGACCACCCGTTAAGCCTAAATATTCCCTGGTGACCGATAGCGGATAGTACCGTGAGGGAATGGTGAAAAGTACCGCGGGAGCGGAGTGAAATAGTACCTGAAACCGTGTGCCTACAAGCCGTGGGAGCGTCGCACAAGGAACTTGTTCCTTGTGTCGTGACTGCGTGCCTTTTGAAGAATGAGCCTGCGAGTTTGCGGTATGTTGCGAGGTTAACCCGTGTGGGGAAGCCGTAGCGAAAGCGAGTCCGAATAGGGCGTTGAGTAGCGTGCCCAAGACCCGAAGCGGAGTGATCTAGCCATGGGCAGGTTGAAGCGGAGGTAAGACTTCGTGGAGGACCGAACCCACCAGGGTTGAAAACCTGGGGGATGACCTGTGGTTAGGGGTGAAAGGCCAATCAAACTCCGTGATAGCTGGTTCTCCCCGAAATGCATTTAGGTGCAGCGTCGTGTGTTTCTTGCCGGAGGTAGAGCACTGGATAGGCGATGGGCCCTACCGGGTTACTGACCTTAGCCAAACTCCGAATGCCGGTAAGTGAGAGCGCGGCAGTGAGACTGTGGGGGATAAGCTCCATGGTCGAGAGGGAAACAGCCCAGAGCATCGACTAAGGCCCCTAAGCGTGTGCTAAGTGGGAAAGGATGTGGAGTCGCAGAGACAACCAGGAGGTTGGCTTAGAAGCAGCCATCCTTGAAAGAGTGCGTAATAGCTCACTGGTCAAGTGATTCCGCGCCGACAATGTAGCGGGGCTCAAGCACACCGCCGAAGTCATGTCATTGCAGCAATACTCCCAACGGAGGCTGTGATGGGTAGGGGAGCGTCGTGTGCCGGGTGAAGCAGCCGTGGAAACGAGTTGTGGACGGTTCACGAGTGAGAATGCAGGCATGAGTAGCGATACACACGTGGGAAACGTGTGCGCCGATTGACTAAGGGTTCCTGGGTCAAGCTGATCTGCCCAGGGTAAGTCGGGACCTAAGGCGAGGCCGACAGGCGTAGTCGATGGACAACCGGTTGATATTCCGGTACCCGCTTTGAAACGCCCAATATCGAATCCATTAATGCTAAGGCCGTGAAGCCGGCCTGGAGTCTTCGGACAAAGGGACGTGGTGGAGCCGCCGATCCAAGGTGGTAGTAGGTAAGCGATGGGGTGACGCAGGAAGGTAGTCCAGCCCGGGCGGTGGTTGTCCCGGGGTAAGGGTGTAGGGCGCTGTCCAGGTAAATCCGGACAGCATGAAGCCTGAGACCTGATGCCGAGCCGATTGTGGTGAAGTGGATGATCCTATGCTGTCGAGAAAAGCCTCTAGCGAGTTTCATGGCGGCCCGTACCCTAAACCGACTCAGGTGGTCAGGTAGAGAATACCGAGGCGTTCGGGTGAACTATGGTTAAGGAACTCGGCAAAATGCCCCCGTAACTTCGGGAGAAGGGGGGCCATTGCTGGTGATGAGTTTTGCACTCTGAGCTGGTGGTGGCCGCAGAGACCAGCGAGAAGCGACTGTTTACTAAAAACACAGGTCCGTGCGAAGCCGTAAGGCGATGTATACGGACTGACGCCTGCCCGGTGCTGGAACGTTAAGGGGACCGGTTAGTCACATTTCGGTGTGGCGAAGCTGAGAACTTAAGCGCCAGTAAACGGCGGTGGTAACTATAACCATCCTAAGGTAGCGAAATTCCTTGTCGGGTAAGTTCCGACCTGCACGAATGGCGTAACGACTTCTCGACTGTCTCAACCATAGGCCCGGTGAAATTGCATTACGAGTAAAGATGCTCGTTTCGCGCAGCAGGACGGAAAGACCCCGGGACCTTTACTATAGCTTGATATTGGTGTTCGGTTCGGCTTGTGTAGGATAGGTGGGAGACTTTGAAGCGGCCACGCCAGTGGTTGTGGAGTCATTGTTGAAATACCACTCTGGTCGTGCTGGATGTCTAACCTGGGTCCGTGATCCGGATCAGGGACAGTGTCTGGTGGGTAGTTTAACTGGGGCGGTTGCCTCCTAAAGAGTAACGGAGGCGCCCAAAGGTTCCCTCAGCCTGGTTGGCAATCAGGTGTTGAGTGTAAGTGCACAAGGGAGCTTGACTGTGAGACTGACGGGTCGAGCAGGTACGAAAGTAGGGACTAGTGATCCGGCGGTGGCTTGTGGAAGCGCCGTCGCTCAACGGATAAAAGGTACCCCGGGGATAACAGGCTGATCTTCCCCAAGAGTCCATATCGACGGGATGGTTTGGCACCTCGATGTCGGCTCGTCGCATCCTGGGGCTGGAGTCGGTCCCAAGGGTTGGGCTGTTCGCCCATTAAAGCGGTACGCGAGCTGGGTTTAGAACGTCGTGAGACAGTTCGGTCCCTATCCGCTGTGCGCGTAGGAGTATTGAGAAGGGCTGTCCCTAGTACGAGAGGACCGGGACGGACGAACCTCTGGTGTGCCAGTTGTCCTGCCAAGGGCATGGCTGGTTGGCTACGTTCGGAAAGGATAACCGCTGAAAGCATCTAAGCGGGAAGCCTGCTTCGAGATGAGTGCTCCCACCCCCTTTGAGGGGTTAAGGCTCCCAGTAGACGACTGGGTTGATAGGCCAGATATGGAAGCCCGGTAACGGGTGGAGTTGACTGGTACTAATAGGCCGAGGGCTTGTCCTCAGTTGCTCGCGTCCACTGTGTGGTTCCCGGGTTGCGAACAGTCGCAATCGCTGGTTGAATCAAGTTTCACTCTTTAACTAAAAAGTGTGCTTGTTCGCTAGAACCCGATAGGGTTTCGGTGGTCATAGCGTTAGGGAAACGCCCGGTTACATTCCGAACCCGGAAGCTAAGCCTTTCCGCGCCGATGGTACTGCAGGGGGGACCCTGTGGGAGAGTAGGACGCCGCCGAACAATCTTTCAGGACCCTTGGTCCCAGCGTTCATGCTGGGACCAAGGGTCCTTTTTGTTTTTGCCGAAGCGCGCCGAAGTGATCGGTGCGTGAGAATGAATGCAGTACCGAAGACAGGAGTCACGTCGATGTCCACCAACTCTTCCGACGATCGTTCGGAGCGCCGGCCGCAGCGGCGCGACGACGGCGACCGCGGTGGTTTCCGGCGTGACGACCGCGGGTCGCGCGGCGACAATCGTGGTGGTGACCGTGGAGGTTACCGACGTGATGACCGCCCGTCGGGTGGTGACCGCGGCGGATACCGCGGAGGCGACCGTCGGGACGACCGCGGCGGAGACCGCGGCGGAGACCGTGGCGGGGACCGTGGTGGCTTCCGCCGGGATGACCGCGGGCCGCGGCGGGATGACCGTTCCTTCGGTGGTGACCGTCGCGATGATCGCGGTGGTTTCCGGCGTGATGACCGTCCGTCGGGTGGTGACCGTGGTGGATACCGCGGTGGTGACCGGCGAGATGACCGTGGCGGCGAGCGCGGTGGCGATCGTGGCGGTTTCCGTAGGGACGACCGTTCCCAGGGCGGTGACCGTGGGGGATTCCGTCGTGATGACCGGCCGTCCGGGGGGGACCGTGGCGGCTTCCGGCGTGATGACCGTCCGTCCGGTGGTGACCGTGGTGGATACCGCGGTGGCGACCGTCGGGACGACCGTGGCGGGGAGCGCGGTGGGGACCGTGGCGGTTTCCGGCGGGATGACCGTGGCGGCGAGCGCGGTGGGTTCCGTCGGGACGACCGGCCGTCCGGTGGCGACCGTGGTGGATACCGCGGTGGTGACCGGCGGGATGACCGCGGCGGCGACCGGCGGGACGACCGCGGTGGGTTCCGCAGGGATGACCGTGGGCCGCGTCGGGATGATGAGCGTGGTGGCGGGTTCCGGCGGGAGGAGCGGGGCGGGGATCGTCCCGGCTTCCGGCGGGATGACCGTCGCGATGACCGTGGTGGGTTCCGGCGTGATGACCGTCCGTCGGGTGGTGACCGTGGTGGATACCGCGGTGGCGACCGTCGGGACGACCGTGGAGGCGAGCGCGGTGGGGACCGTGGCGGTTTCCGGCGGGATGACCGTGGTGGCGAGCGTGGTGGGTTCCGTCGGGACGACCGGCCGTCGGGTGGCGACCGAGGTGGGTTCCGTGGTGGTGACCGGCGCGATGACCGTCGGGACGACCGCGGTGGCGACCGGGGCGGGTTCCGCAGGGATGACCGTGGGCCGCGTCGCGATGACCGTGGGGGATTCCGGCGGGATGACGAGCGTGGCGGGCGTCGGGCGTACGGCGGTGGCCGGGGGCGGGATGACCGCCGGGACGATCGCCGTGATGACCGGCGGGACCGGGACCGGGAGCCGATCAAGCGGCTGCCGATTCCGGAGGACGTCACCGGTGAGGAGATCGACAAGGATGTGCGGCAGGAGCTGCTGAGCCTGCCAAAGACGCTGGCCGACGACGTCGCCAAGAACCTGGTGATGGTGGCGAAGCTGCTGGACGAGGAGCCGGAGAAGGCGTACGGGTACTCGCGGGTGGCGCTGCGGCTGGCGTCCAGGGTCGCGGCGGTGCGTGAGGCCGCGGGCTTCGCGGCGTACGCGGTCGGCAAGTACAGCGAGGCGCTGGCGGAGTTCCGGGCGGCGCGGCGGATGACCGGCAGCGTGGAGCTGTGGCCCGTCATGGCGGACTGCGAGCGGGGTCTCGGCCGTCCGGAGAAGGCGATGGCCATGGCCGGCGAGCCCGAGGTGCAGAAGCTCGACAAGGCCGGCCAGGTCGAGATGCGGCTGGTCGCGGCGGGTGCCCGTCGGGACATGGGCCAGGCGGACGCCGCGGTGGTGACGCTCCAGAGCCCGGAGCTCGCGTCGAGTGCGGTGCACCCGTGGACGGCGCGGCTGCGCTACGCGTACGCGGACGCGCTGCTGGCGGTCGGGCGTGAGGACGAGGCGCGCGACTGGTTCGCCAGGGCGCTGGAGGCCGACCAGGGCGGTACGACGGATGCCTCGGACCGGCTCGCGGAGCTGGACGGCGTGGAGTTCACCGACGCGCTGGACGAGGACGACGAGGCGGACGCGGCCGAGGGCGACGGTGCCCAGGGCGAGGCCGGTTCCGAGAGGGACTGAGCCGGCCGTCGGCCCGAGCCGATGTGACGCATGAGGAAGGGCGGGACCTCTGGGAGGGGTCCCGCCCTTCGGCGTGTGTGGGGGTGGGTCAGGAGGCCGGAGCGTAGGGGGCGAGGGGGTTGCGGAGGGTGCCGATGAGCTGGAGGGCGCCCGCCGGGTCCTGGAGGTCGACCATCTCCTGGTTGTTGCGCAGCTGGAGGCGGTTGAGGCAGGAGAGCGCGAATTCGTCGGTGAAGAGGTCGTAGCGCGCGAATTTGTCGGCGAGCTGGGGGGTGGCCGTCTGGTAGTCGGTGACGCAGGCGGCGACCGTGCGCCAGAAGGTGTCCTCGTCGAGGGTGCCGTGGTCGTCGAGGGTGCTGCTGAGGAAGCGGAAGAAGCAGTCGAAGACGTCGGTGAAGACGGACAGCAGCTTCTTGTCCTCGGGGACGTCGGCGCGGATGCGTTCGACGGCGGGGGGCAGGACCGCATCGGGGTCCATGACGGCGATCTCCTCGGCGATGTCCTTGAAGATCACGCGGGCCACGGCGCCGTCCTCGATGACCAGGATGGCGTTCTCGCCGTGCGGCATGAAGACCAGGTCGTAGGCGTAGAAGGCGTGGAGTACGGGCGTGAGGTAGGCGTCCAGGTAGCGGCGGAGCCAGACGGCGGGTTCCAGGCCGGACTCCTCGATGAGGGCGGCGGCGAGGGAGCCGCCGTCGTCGTCGGTGTGGAGGAGGGAGGCCATGGTGGCCAGGCGCCGGCCGGGTTCGAGGGTGGGGACGGGGCTTTCGCGCCACAGGGCGGCGAGCATTTTGCGGTACGGGGAGCCCTTGGCGGTGGCGGCCTCGTACTGGCGGTGGTGGTAGCCGATGGCGGCGCGCTCCCGGATGATCGAGAAGCGGGCGGCCCGGAAGGTGTCGTCGGCGTCGATGAGGCGGGCCAGCCAGTCGTTGATGGCCGGGGTGGCCTCCATGTAGGACGCGGACAGGCCGCGCATGAAGCCCATGTTGAGGACGGAGAGCGCCGTTTTGACGTAGTGCTTGGTGGGGCTGGTGGTGTTGAAGAAAGTACGGATCGACTGCTGGGCCAGGTAGTCGTCGTCGCCGGGGCCCAGGCACACCAGGCGCTGCTGGGCGACTTCGGCGGCGAAGGTGACGGAGAGCTTGTTCCACCACTGCCAGGGGTGGGTGGGGAAGAAGTAGTAGCCGGCGGGGTCGAGGCCGAGGGCGGTGAGGGTGGCGGTGAAGCGGGCGCGGGTCTCGTCGGGGAGTTCGTCGCGGATCAGGGCGTCGTAGTCGAGGCCGGCGCCGGCGGTGAAGGTGGCGTGGTCGCGGTGGGCGGCGAGCCAGATCAGCCGGAGCGGGGCCGCGGTCTCCGGGGCGTAGGCGTGGTACTCGTGGACGCCGAAGCCCAGCCGGCCGTTGTTGGCGACGAAGCAGGGGTGGCCCTCGGTCATGCCGGTCTCGATGGCTTGGAAGTGGCTCTTGGCGAGCTCGGCGGCGGCGGGCCGGTCGGCGGCGAGTTTGTAGGCGGTGCCGGAGAGGGTGGAGCTGATTTCCTCCAGGTAGACCGGGAGGATCGCCTCGCCGAGGCCCAGGGAGTCGCGGAGTTCGAGGAAGAACGCCAGGGCGTCCAGGGGGAGTTCGTCGTGGTCGCGGTGCCGGGTGATGCTGTCGGCGTCGATCTGCCAGTGGTCCAGGGCTCGTCTGCGGGCGGCGAAGCGGTACTCGGTGGCGCCGTCGTCGCTGCGTACGGCGTAGTGGCCGTCCTGGGGGAGGGGCCGGGGGGTGAGCAGCCGTTCATGGGCGAACTCGGCGAGGCCCTTGCGGATCAGCAGCCGGTTGGCGCGGGCCCACAGGTCGGGGGTGAGGTGGGCGACGGCCTCCCGGGCGGACAGGTGCGGGGTGCCGTCGGAGGGGGCGGTCATCGGTGGTCTCCTCGGGTGGCCAGGAACTGTTCGCGGGTGCAGGTGCTGAGGTAGGCGTCTTTGGAGGGGAGCGAGACGGTACGCAGGACCTCGAAGCCGACGGCCTTGTTGAGGGCGTGAACGGCGGTGTTGCGGGCGTCGGGCTCGACGACGACACGGCGGGTGTCCGGGTCGGCGAAGAGCATTTCCATGACGGTGGTGATCACGGCGCGGGTGAACCCGTGCACGGGGGTGTCGGTGGGCGCCGACAGGAAGTGCATCCCGACGTCGCCGGGTTCGGCGGCGTGGATGCCGACGAGTTCGCGGTGGGCGGGGTCGTAGCGCTCCATGAGGAAGGCCGGGGTGCCGTTGTGCAGGCCGAGGAAGGCGTCGTGGAAGGGGTCGGCGGATATCCGCGCGAATTCCTTCTCGACGGCGGCGAGGTCGCAGTCCTGCATCAGCCAGAAGGCGGCCTTGGGGTGGGTGACCCAGCGGTGCAGCAGTTCGGTGTCGCCGTACGGGTCGACCGGGCGGAGCGAGAACTCCCCGAGCACGGCGTCGGTGCGGGTGAAGAGGGGGACGGTCATGCCGGGAGCTCCATGGGGTGGTGCGGGCCGGCCGGGGCGGCGAATTCCTGGAAGGCGATGGCCTTTTCGACCGGGTAGTACTCGCGGCCGAGCAGTTCGCGGATGATGCACGCGTTGCGGTAGGCGGCCATGCCGAGGTCGGGGGTGACGAAGCCGTGGGTGTGCAGCTCGGCGTTCTGCACGAAGATGCCCCGGCCGGTGGTGTCGATGCTGTAGTTGCGCGCCACGTCGTAGCGGCCGGCGTCGTCCCAGACGATGCGGTCGCGGACGGGGGAGAGGAAGTCCGGTACGCGGTAGCGGTAGCCGGTGGCGAGGATCAGGCCCTGGGTGTCGTGGGCGAAGTCGGTGCGCTGTTCCTCCTGGCGCAGGCCCAGGGTGTAGGTGCCGGACGTCTCGTCGTAACTCGCCTGGCGCAGGGCGGTGTTGGTCAGGAGCCGGGTGGGGACCGGGCCGGCCAGGTTCTTCTGGTAGAGCAGATCGAAGATGTCGTTGATCAGCTCGGAGTCGATGCCCTTGTAGAGGTGCTTCTGGGTGGCGTTGAGGCGCTCGCGGGTGGCCGGCGGGAGGGCGTGGAAGTAGTCCACGTACTCCGGGGAGGTCATCTCCAGGGTGAGCTTGGTGTATTCGAGGGGGAAGAAGCGCGGGGAGCGGGTCGCCCAGGTCAGGTGGTAGCCGTGGCTGTCGATGTCCTGGAGGAGGTCGAAGTAGATCTCGGCCGCGCTCTGGCCGCTGCCGATGAGGGTGATGCTGTCCTTGGCCTGGAGGGCCGCCTTGGCGTCCAGGTACCCGGCGTTGTGCAGCAGGTCACCGCCCAGGTCACGGCAGGCGTCCGGGATGTACGGCGGGGTGCCGGTGCCCAGGACGAGCCGGCGGGCGCGGAAGGTGTGGCGTTCGCCGGTGGGCCGCTGCTCGGCGTGGACGACGTAGAGCTCCTCGCGCTCGTCGTACTCGACGGTGGTGACCCGGTGGCCGAAGCGGATGGAGTCGAGTTTGCCGGCCGCCCAGCGGCAGTAGTCGTTGAACTCGGCGCGCAGCGGATAGAAGTTCTCGCGGATGTAGAACGAGTACAGCCGCCCCGATTCCTTGAGGTAGTTCAGGAACGAGAAGGGGGAGCTGGGGTCGGCGAGGGTGACCAGGTCGGCCAGGAACGGCACCTGGAGGTGGCTGCTGTCCAGCATCATGCCGGGGTGCCAGTCGAAGGACGTCTTGTCGTCCAGGAACAGGCCGTCGAGTCCGTCGATCGGCTCGGTCAGGCAGGCCAGGCCCAGGTTGAACGGGCCGAGGCCGATGGCGATGAAGTCGTGCGGGGCGGACACAGGGGTCTCCGATGGGGGCGGTTGGCGGGGGAGGTCAGCGCGCGCTGAGGGCCGGCCGGGGCTGCTCGGCGAGGAAGCCGCCGGCGTGCTCGGCGATCAGGTCGAGGACGGTGGCGATGTCCTCGAGCGTGGTCTCCGGGTTGAGCAGGGTGAACTTGAGGTAGTGGCGGCCGTCGACGACGGTGCCCGCGACGATCGCCGCACCGGAGGCGAACAGCGCTTCCCTGGCGTGCAGATTGACCCGGTCGCTGAGGTCGGGGTCCTGGTCGGTGGAGGGCACGTAGCGGAAGACCAGGGTGCTCAGCTGGGGCTCGACGACGACCTCGAAGCGGGGGTCGTCGTGCAGCAGTTTCCAGGCGTCCGCGGCCCGGTCGATGACCTCGTCGAAGAGTTCGCCGACGGCCTGGGCGCCCATGATGCGCAGGGTGAGCCAGAGCTTGAGGGCGTCGAAGCGGCGGGTGGTCTGGATCGACTTGTCGACCTGGTTGGGGATGCGCTGCTCCACCATGCGGCGGGGGTTGAGATAGTCCGCGTGGTAGGTGACATGCCGCAGGGTGGCGCGGTCGCGGACCAGGATGGCGCTCGAACTGACCGGCTGGAAGAAGGACTTGTGGTAGTCGACGGTCACCGAGTCGGCGCGTTCGATGCCGGTCAGCAGGGCGCGGCGGCGGGAGACCAGCAGTCCGCAGCCGTAGGCGGCGTCGACATGCATCCAGGCGCCGTACCCCGCGCACAGCCCGGCGATCTCGGGGAGCGGGTCGATGGAGCCGAAGTCGGTGGTGCCGGCGGTGGCGACGACGGCCATGGGTATCAGGCCGTCGCTCTGGCAGCGGGCCAGTTCGGCGGCGAGCGCGTCGGTGCGCATGCGCTTGGTGTCGTCGCTGGGGACGGTGATGACGGCTTCCGCGCCCATGCCGAGCAGGGTGGCCGACTTACGGATGCTGAAGTGGCCGCATTCGGAGGTGAGGATGCGCAGCCGGGGCAGTACGTCGGTGAGCCGGGCGCCGACCGGGGAGCCCTCGCGGCTCAGTTCGCGGCGGCAGGCCTCGTCGCGGGCGAGCAGCATCGCCTGGAGGTTGGACTGGCTGCCGCCGCTGGTGAAGATGCCGTCGGCCGCCTCGCCCAGGCCGATCCGCTCGGCCGTCCAGTCGATCAGCCGGCGCTCGATGAGCGTGCCGCCCGCGCTCTGGTCCCAGGTGTCCAGGGAGGAGTTGACGGCGGAGAGCACGGCCTCGCCGACGAGGGCGGGGATCACCACGGGGCAGTTGAGGTGCGCGAGGTAGCGCGGGTGGTGGAAGTAGACGGCGTCGCGGAGGTAGACCTCTTCGAGTTCGTCGAGCGCGGCGGCCGCGTCGTGCAGCGGGCTGTCGAGGTCGACGCCGGAGACGGTGGGGGTGAGGCCGTCGACGGTGATTCCGGTGAACGGTTGGGCGGTGGCGGCGATTTTGGCGCTGATCCGCGTGACGCTCTCGGTGACCGCGCTGTGGTAGCGCCGGGCGGTGCCGTTGTTGAGCAGATACGCCCGGTTGTCGGCCGGGTCCTCGGCGGAACGCGCGAGGAGACTCATGAAGATGTCCTCCCTGGTGCGGAGTTGACCACGTCCTGCGCAGGGCGGGGTGTGCGCAGGGGCAGGGAGACCCCGCCCGGCGACGTAGTGAGGTAAGCCTAACCTAACTAAGTCGCGGGGGCGGGGCTGAGGGGCCGTGACGGGCGGCCTGAAGGTCAGTTCTCGTCGCCGTCCAGGGTGCGCAGGACCAGGCCCGTGGCGGGCTTGGGGCCGAAGGAGGTGGACTTCCGCGGCATCGTCACGCCGTGCTCGGCGAGCTGACGGACCGTCTCCTCGGAGGTGGCACGCATCAGCACGGCCGTACCGCCGTGCCGGGCGGCCTGCTCGACGGCGGCTTCGGTGTGATGCAGATAGCCGATGTCCGACGGGTGGTCAGGGATGTGCCAGACCTCGTCCAGCAGGACGGAGTGCAGCACGGTGGCGTCCAGCTGCCGCCAGGCCTCGGGCCGGTCCCGGCGGATCGTCCGGTCCAGCAGACCGGGATCGGGACGGTCCAGGAGGTGGAAGGAGTCCGGGCCGCCGGCGAGCACGAAGGCGGTGCCGGGCGTCTCCTCCAGGGCCTCCATGGCGGCGGACAGCTCGCCGGGGAGGGCACGGGATCGGAAGGCACCGGCCAGGTCCGCCAGGGCCTTGGCGGGCGGCAGATGCGGCAGTACCCGGTGGATCGCGCGGACCTGGAGCGGATAGCGGGCGGTGTCCACCAGCAGCACCAGACCGGAGGCCCAGGGCGAGCCGGCGGTGGCGCCGGCCTGCTGCTCGTACAGCCGCTGGTAGGTCGCCCAGCGGTGGTGGCCGTCGGCGATCAGGGCCTGCCGGCGGGTGAGGTCGTCGTCGATGGCGGTGAGGTCGGCCGGGTCGGTGACCGCCCACAGGCGGTGCGCGAAGCCGTCCTCCGTAGTGGTGGCGAGCAGCGGCTCCCGCTCCACCACGCGCTCGATGACCGCGGCGGCGCCGGTCGCGGTGCCCTCACCGCGGTAGGAGAGCAGCAGCGGTTCGAAGTTCGCGGCCGCCGCCCGCATCAGGGCCGCCCGGTCCTCGACCACCTCGGGGATGACCCCCTCGTGCGGCAGCACCGGACCGTCCAGGCGCAGCGCCCCGATCAGCCCGCGCTGGAGCACCTCGCCGGCGCGCTGCTCGTAGACGTACAGCGCGGGCTCGGCGTCCTGCGTCAGCACGCCCTCGCTGCGCCAGCGGTGCAGGGTGTCGGCGGCCTGGCGGTGGCGGGTGGTGGGGTCCGCGGCGTGCGGCAGGATCAGCCGGACGATGTTGTACGGATCGGCGGTCTCCAAGTGGCGCACGCCGTCCGGCCGGACCACCACGTCGTACGGCGGGGACATCACAGCGGTCAGGCTGCTGACCCGCTCCGGGGCGTAGCGCAGCCCGCGGAACGGGAGGAGGCGGAGGCCGTCGGTACTGGTCATTGAAGAATGCTATGCCGCCGGACGGATGAGGGAAGATCGGGGGACAGCCCGTGCGTGGCTGGAAATATTGGTATGCGCGAAGTGGAGGGTGAGGGTCCCCACGGTGCGGTGAGTGCGCCCCGTGGGCGGCGGATGCCCGGCGCGACGCGTGGAGCGAGGAGCGAGACGGCATGAACGAGCAGGTTCGCAGGCAGCCCGACGGGTGCCGGCACGCGCTGAGCGAGGCATATGACACCGCGCTGCTGGATCTGGACGGGGTGGTCTACGCCGGCGGACAGGCCATCGAGCACGCGGTGGCGTCGCTGACGCGTGCGCGCGAGGGCGGTATGCACCTCGCCTATGTGACCAACAATGCCGCCCGGACCCCACAGGCCGTCGCCGACCAGCTGTCCGGTTTTGGTCTGCCGACCGGTTCGGACGATGTGATCACCTCGGCGCAGGCGGTGGCGCGGCTGATCTCCGAGCAGGTGCCGCCGGGCGCGCGGGTGCTGGCCATCGGCGGCGAGGGGCTGCGGGTGGCGCTGCGCGAGCGCGGTCTGGTGCCGGTCGGCTCCGCGGACGACGACCCGGCGGCCGTGGTGCAGGGCTATGACCCCTCGCTGGACTGGGAGCGGCTGGCGGAGGCCGCGTACGCGGTGCAGCGCGGGGTGCCCTGGTTCGCGTCCAACACGGATCTGACGATCCCCAAGGAGCGCGGGATCGCGCCCGGCAACGGGGCGTTGGTGGAGGTGGTCCGGATCGCCGCGGGCGGCACCCCGCAGGTGGCGGGCAAACCGCAGCCGCCGATGCACCGGGAGACGGTGCTGCGCACCGGTGCGCAGCGGCCGCTGGTGATCGGCGACCGGCTCGACACCGACATCGAGGGAGCCTGCAACGGCGAGGTCGACTCGCTGCTGGTGCTCACCGGCGTCACCACACCGGCCGCGCTGCTGGCCGCCCCGCCGGAGCACCGCCCCGCCTACGTGGACGAGGATCTGCGCGGACTGCTGACCCCGCAGCCGGAGGTGACCGCGGACGGCGGCGGCTTCCGGTGCGGCGGCTGGCGGGCCGAGGCGGCCGGGGACACCCTGCGGGTGGCAGGCGAGGGGACGCCGGTCGACGGGCTGCGGGCGCTGTGCGCGGCGGCCTGGACGGCGGCGGGGGACGGCAGTTACGCGGCGGACACGGGGCCGGCGCTGGCGCGGATCGGCAGTTAAGCGGTGGCCCGGCGCGCGGGGATCAGTCCTCCTCGGGCGCCGGGGCAGCGGCCGTCAGCTCCGCGAGCAGCTCTTCCTCGGAGGCGCCACGGCGCCAGTAGCCGGTGAACTTGACGGCCCTGCGGTCGATTCCGCGCTCGCGGACGAGATGCCGGCGCACCGCCTTGACGGTGCCGGACTCGCCGGCGATCCAGGCGTACGGGGTGCCCTCGGGCAGCTCGGCGGCGCGCAGGGCGTCGAGCACCGGCTCGCGCCGCGCGGCGGTCGCCGCGTCCCGGACGAGCCAGGTGATGTCGGTGTCGGCGAAGGACGGCAGCTGCTGCCGGTCGTCCTCGTGCGCGATCTCGATCCAGACCTTGGCGTGGGTGCCGGGGGAGAGCCAGGACAGGATGCCGGCGATCGCGGGCAGCGCCGTCTCGTCGCCGGTGATCAGGATCCAGTCGGTGCCGGCCGGCGGCCGGAAGTCGACACCGCCGTTGTCCTCCACGGCCGGGGCGAGGACGGTCAGCCGGTCGCCGGGCCGGGCATGGGCGGCCCAGCGGGAGGCGGGGCCGCCGGCCGACGGCGAGGCCTCCGGCCCGGCACCGTGCAGCGCGAAGTCGACATCGAACTCCCGTGGTTCATGGCGCTGTTCGCGGATGGTGTACGAGCGCATCAGCGGCCGCTCGGCCGGATCCTGCGCCCGCCAGGTGGTGTACCAGCCGTCGCCGGTGTCGTGGAAGACCGGCCGGTCCTGGTGGGGCTGCGGAAGGAAGAGCTTGAAGCGCTGGTCACGACCGCCGGAGGCCAGTTCGGCCAGCCGTTCACCGCCGAAGGTGACCCGCACCACCGAGGGGCTCAGCCGTCGGGTCCGTACGACCTGCACGTCGAAGAAGCGGAACGGTGCGGTGGCGGGGGCGGCGGTCGTGGTCATGTGGGGGACCTCCCGGGACGGGGCGGGGACTGTGCGGTGTGGTGGTGCGGTGGCTCTCGGGTGGTGCGGTGGCCTCGGGCACGGCGACGCCGAGGCGCTGAGGTGTGTGGGTGCCGCGGTGGACCGTGGCGGCCGGGGTCTGCTGCGGCCGGGGCCGGGCGATCCACCGCGGCCGTACGTCACGTGGTCTTCTTGGCGCCCTCGATGGCCTTGGCGAGCGACTCGATGAGCGGGGCTGCGCCCGCGTAGGAGAAGCGCGGTTCGCTCGACCACGGGGTGATCTGGCCGGCCTTGACGGCGGGCAGCTTGGCCCAGGAGGGCTTGGCTGCCAGGTCCTTGGGCTGGAGGGTGGCGGTCCGGTTGTCCAGCAGGAGCACATCCGCCTGGTACTTGTCGGCGTTCTCCCAGCTCAGGCTCTCGAAGTAGCCGCCCTTGTCCAGGTGGTCGGGGACGATCAGGTCGACGCCGAGGGACTTGTAGTACATGAGGTCGGCGTTGATGCCGGGGTTGGACGCGTAGAAGAGGTTCGGGCTGCCGGAGCAGGCGAGCACCTTGACCGGGTGGGACTTGGCGGCCTTGCGCAGCGCCGCGGAGGCCTTCTCGAAGCGGGCCTTGGCGTCGGTGACCTTCTTCGCCTGGAGGTCGGCGCCCAGCGACTTGGCCAGGTCGGCGTAGCGCTCGATGATCTTGACGAGCGGGACCCGGGCCGAGGTGATGGCGACGGTCTTCGCCAGCGGGGTGATCTTGTCCTTGCTCTCGTCCGGTACGAACCACAGCGCGTCCGGCTCGTACATGTTCGTGACCAGCAGATCGGGGCGCAGGGACGCGTACTTCTCGATGTTGAACTGGTTGTAGGCGTTGCCGATGATGGTGACCTTGTCGACGTCCAGGTCACCGGCCTGCGGATCGGGCTTGCCGTTCTTGAGCTTGGTGGGGCCGAAGACACCGACGATCTGGTCGTCGATCCCGAAGTCGTGGAGCGCGGCCGCGGTGCCGGTGAAGGCGACGATGCGCTGCGGGGTGTTCTTCAGCGAGACCTTCTGCTTGCGGTCGTCGGTGAAGGACCACGGGCCGGTGCCGGCGCCCTTGTTGGCACCCTCCGAGCCCTTGTCTCCGCCGCATGCGGCCAGCAGGGCGCCGATACCGACGGCGCCGCCCGCGGCCAGGATGCCGCGACGGGACAGAGGGACGTTTGGGGAGGTGCTCATGGGTGCACTTCTCTCTGGGAGGGCTGCGAGTCGAATGTGAGGGTAGGCTAACCTAACCATCGTGTTGGTTGACAGTCCCCCCGAAGCGGCAACGGCTCCGGACCTCGTGACACCCCGGCGGCGCCCCCTCCTGCGCTCCGCTGGGCTGGTGGTCTCGGTGGCCGTATTGGCCGTCATCGTCGTCCTCGGCATCGCCGTCGGCGCCAAACAGATCCCCCTCGACCAGGTGTGGCACGGGGTGTTCCACTACTCCGGCTCCGACACCGACGTCGTCATCCGCGATGTCCGCTTTCCGCGCACCCTGCTCGGCCTGCTTGTCGGCGCCGCGCTCGGCCTGGCCGGCACGGTCATGCAGGCGCTGACCCGAAATCCCCTGGCGGACCCCGGAGTTCTCGGCATCAACGCCGGTGCCTCGGCCGCGGTCGTCACCGCCATCAGCTTCTTCGGCATCACCTCACTGACCGGCTATGTGTGGTTCGCGTTCGCCGGCGCCGCGGTGGTCAATGTCGCGGTGTACGTCCTCGGCGGCACCCGGGGCGCCACGCCCGTACGGCTCGCCCTGGCCGGCACCGCGCTGACCGCCGTCCTCATCGGCTACATCAACGCCGTCAACCTGATGGACACCGCGGCACTGGACAAGATGCGGTTCTGGACGGTGGGTTCGCTGGCCTCGGCCACGCTGCCGACGGTCACCTCGATCGCGCCGTTCCTGGCGGTGGGGGGCGTCCTCGCGCTGCTGATCGCCCGGCCGCTGAACGCCATCGCGCTCGGCGACGACCAGGCGCGGGCGCTGGGCGCCCGGCTGACCCGCACCCGGGTGCTGGCGATGCTCGCCGTCACCCTGCTGTGCGGCGGGGCGACCGCCGCCTGCGGCCCGATCGTCTATGTGGGCCTGATGGTTCCGCACGCCGTACGGGCCGTCACCGGGCCCGATATGCGCTGGATCCTGCCGTACTCCGCGGTGCTCTCACCGGTCCTGCTGCTCGGCGCGGATGTCCTCGGCCGAGTCGTGGCCCGGCCCGGTGAGCTCCAGGTCGGCATCGTCACGGCCGTCCTCGGCGGACCGGTCTTCATCTATCTCGTACGACGTCGGAGGATGGCCCAGCTGTGAGCGCGACCGTGAAGTCCGGGGAGGCTGTGGGGACCGAGGCCGGGAAGGGCCGGGCGGCGGGGGCCCGGCGGGTGAGAGCGGTACGCACCAAGGGCGGCCTCTCGGTGCGCCTGGACATGCGCGCCACGGCCGTCGGACTGCTGCTGCTGGCCGTCGCGCTGGCCGCCGCCGTCGCCCTGATCGGCTCCGGCGACTACCCGATGACCCCGTCCGAGGTGCTCGCCGCCCTGACCGGCGGCGGGGACGCCGGACAGCAGTACATCGTGCACGACCTGCGGCTGCCGCGGGTGCTGGTCGGGCTGTTGGTCGGTGTCGCGTTCGGGGTCTCCGGGGCCGTCTTCCAGACCGTCTCCCGCAATCCGCTGGGCAGTCCGGACGTCCTCGGCTTCTCGCAGGGCTCGTCCGTCGGCGCCCTGGCCGCCATCGTCTACTTCCAGGCCGATGCCATCGGGGTCGCGGCCGGCGCGGTGGCCGGCGGGGTGGGCACCGGGATCGCCATCTTCCTGCTCGCCTGGAAGCGCGGCATCCACGGCTACCGCTTCGTGCTCGTCGGCATCGGAGCCGGCGCCATGCTCTACGCGATGGTGCTCTTCCTCATGACCAAGGCGAACATCGTCGAGGCGACCCGGGCCACCACCTGGATGACCGGTTCCCTCAACGGCCGGGGCTGGGACCAGGTCGAGCCGCTGGCCGCGGTCTGCGCGGTCCTCGTCCCGCTGCTGCTGTTCTTCGGGCGGCCGCTGCGCATGCTGGAGATGGGCGATGACGCCGCGTACGCGCTCGGAGTACGGGTCGACCGGGTCCGTATCGTCGTGCTGCTGACGGCGGTGGTGCTCGTCGCCGCCGCCACCGCGGCGGCCGGGCCGATCTCCTTCGTCGCGCTCACCGCCCCCCAGTTGGCCCGCCGGCTGAATCTCCCGCGCCGGCTCAAGGGCGGGGGCGGTGCGCCGATGCCCGGTCCCAACCTGGTGCTCTCCGGCCTCATGGGAGCCGTGCTGCTGGTCGCCGCCGACTGGGCGTCACAGCAGCTCTTCGGCGCCGACCAGCTGCCGGTGGGGGTGCTCACCGGTGTTCTCGGCGGCGGCTATCTGCTGTGGCTGCTGGCCACGGAGCGCAAGGCGGGACGGGTATGAGCGGCCGTACGACGGCGGAAGGCCGGGCCGGGCGGCGCACACCGGAGGGCGGCGCGGCCCGCGCCGGGCGGCAACTCCGCGCGGGCCGGGCGGCGCACACCGGAGGGCGGCGCGGCCCGCGCCGGGCGGCAACTCCGCGCGGGCCGGGCGGCGGTGCGGCCCCCGGCCGGCGACGGTGCGGCCGGTAGCGGGCCGGCCAACAGCAGTGACACGACAACCCCAGGAGTTCCGAAGTGAGCCGTCTCTCGGCCGAGAACGTCACCCTCGCCTACGACCAGCGGGTCATCGCCGAGAACCTCTCGGTCGTCATCCCCGACCACTCCTTCACGGTCATCGTCGGCCCCAACGCCTGCGGTAAGTCCACGCTGCTGCGCGCGCTCTCGCGGATGCTCAAACCGGCCAGTGGATCGGTCCTGCTGGACGGTGCGGCGATCTCCTCGCTGCCGGCCAAGAAGGTCGCCAGGACGCTCGGGCTGCTGCCGCAGTCCTCCATCGCCCCGGACGGGATCACCGTGTCGGATCTGGTGGCCCGCGGCCGCTATCCGCACCAGGGGCTGCTGCGGCAGTGGTCGCCCGAGGACGAGCGGATCGTCGAGGAGTCGATGGCGGCCACCGGCGTCGGCGAGCTGGCCGACCGCTGTGTCGACGAGCTGTCCGGCGGCCAGCGGCAGCGGGTCTGGATCGCGATGGCGCTCGCCCAGCAGACCCCGCTGTTCCTGCTGGACGAGCCGACGACGTATCTGGACATCCAGCACCAGATCGAGGTGCTGGACCTGTGCGCCGAGCTCCACGAGGAGCAGGGACGCACGCTGGTCGCGGTGCTCCACGACCTCAATCACGCGGCCCGTTACGCGACGCACCTCATCGCCATGAAGGACGGCGCGGTCATCGCCGAGGGCGCCCCCGCCGACATCGTCACGGCGGAACTCGTGGAGCAGGTCTTCGGCCTCGGCTGCCAGATCATCGAGGACCCGGAGAGCGGCACCCCGTTGGTCGTGCCTGCGGCGCGTAAGCCGCGTAAGGGGGGTGCGCGCGGGAGCCGGGCGGCGGAGCTTGAGGCGTCCGCGGGGGAGAAGGCGCCTTCGGCAGCGGGGGAGGCTTCGGGGGCTGAGGGGCCTGTGGGGGCCGAGGAGGCTTCGGCGGGGGTTGGGCGGGGGAGCGGTCGGTAGGGGGGCGGGCGCGCGTCGCGGGCTGTGGTTGGTGAGGCGTGAGGCCGTCAGGGTCTGGCCGGTGGGGCGCCTGGGGGCGGCTGGTGGGGCCTGGCCGGAGTGTGCCGAGCACGAGCGGGTCTGTGGTTGCCGAGGCGGTACGAGCGGAGCTGCTGCCGGTCGGCCGCGCCGAGCGGGGCCGCGGTCGGCGGGGCACGGCGGGGCACGGCGGGGTGTGACGAGCGGGGCTGCGGCTAGTGAGGCGCGAGGGATGGGGCTGCTGTTACAGCAGTGTCCTGAGGCGGAGCAGATCCCTTAGGCCGGCCTCCAGCTTGACGCGGCCGCTGCCCCAGGCCTTGGCGAAGTTCAGCTCTCCGTCCACCAGGGCCAGCAGATCATCACCGGCCATGGACAGTCGGATGTCGGCCTTGTGCGGGGGCGGACCGGGGACGCTGGTCACCTCCTGGATGGTGCCGTCGGACAGCCGCCCGAGAAAGGTCACGTCGAGGTCCGTGATGCGGCAGCTGAGCGAGCGGTCGAACGTGGCGGCCTGGCGGACGCTTCCGTCGGCCGAGGACAGGTTCTGGGCCAGCCGGTCGAGAGCGGCGCGGCACTGGTCGAGGGTTGCCATCGTGATCGACGATACGCCAGGTCGGGGACGGCTCGTTCCTCCTCGACCGGCTTCGCCGAGGTAGCGTCGGGGGCATGGAAGAGCCGACGTCCGGCCCGGAGCCGGAGGCGCCCGCACAAGCCGCGCCAGGGGACCCCACAGAGCCTGCGGCACCGAGGGAGCCCGGTCAGCGCGAGGGCAGCGGAGCCGTGAGCACCGCGGGCGGAGCGCGGGCCGGTCTCGTCGGGCCGGACGGTGCCGCCGAGCCGGGGGTAGCGGCCGAGCGGGGTGGTGTCGCCGAGCGGGACGTTGCGGCCGAGTGGGGCGGTGACGCCGAGCCGGGTGCCGCTGCGTCGGGCGGTGGCGCTGCGTCGGACGGTGGCGCCGAGTACGTCGATGCCGCTGAGCAGGGGCGTGCCGCCGAGCCAGGCGGCCGGGGCCGGCCCGACCCCACGGGCGAGCGGGAGGCGCCCGGCGGGCCGCAGCCGATCGGAGTGGGCGTGACAGCGACCGGTGAGGCCGCGGTCGATACCGGGCTGCGGCGCCTCGCCGATGCCGACCACCTCCCCGCGAGCGAACACCTCCGGGTGTACGAGGATGTGCACCGTGGGCTGCGCGATGTGCTGGCCGGTCTTGACCAGCACCCCGGGCTGCCCGCCTCTTCCTCGACGACGCACGACAACAGGAGCTGAACCACAGGTGGCAGGAGTGGCACGACGCCGACTCGATGCGGAGCTGGTGCGCCGCAAGCTGGCCCGTTCCCGCGAGCACGCGAGCCAGCTGATCGCCGCGGGCCGGGTGACCGTCGGCGGGGCGACCGCGACCAAACCGGCCACCCAGGTGGAGACCAGCGCGGCCGTGGTCGTCCGCGACGACGAGAGCGACCCCGACTATGTCTCGCGCGGCGGGCACAAGCTGGCCGGGGCCTTCGCCGCCTTCGTCCCGCTCGGCCTGAAGATCGAGGGCCGCCGGGCACTGGACGCGGGCGCCTCGACCGGTGGCTTCACCGACGTCCTGCTGCGGGCCGGCGCGCGTCATGTCGTCGCCGTCGACGTCGGATACGGACAGCTCGCCTGGTCGCTCCAGAGCGACGAGCGGGTCACCGTGAAGGACCGCACCAACGTCCGCGAATTGACCCTGGAGCAGATCGACTCGGAGCCCGTCGACCTCGTCGTCGGCGATCTCTCGTTCATCCCGCTGGGGCTCGTACTGCCCGCACTGGCCCGCTGTGCGGCGCCCGACGCGGATCTGGTGCTGATGGTCAAGCCGCAGTTCGAGGTCGGCAAGGAGCGGCTGGGCAGCGGCGGGGTGGTGCGCAGCGCGGAGCTGCGGGCCGAGGCCGTCCGCGCGGTCGCGAGCCGGGCCGCCGAACTGGAATTTGGCGTACTTGGCGTAACTGCGAGCCCACTGCCTGGACCTTCCGGGAATGTCGAGTACTTTCTGTGGCTGCGCGCCGGGGCGCCTGCACTCGACCCGGCGGACGTCGACCGTGCAGTGGCGGAGGGGCCTCGTTGACCACTACCCATGCAGTTGAAGGCAGCGCAGCACACGAGAACACCGGAGCCGGGCGGACGGTGTTCCTGCTCGCTCACACGGGCCGTCCCGCGGCCATCCGCAGTGCCGAACTCGTTGTCCAGGGGCTGCTGCGCAGCGGCATCGGGGTGCGGGTGCTGGCGGAGGAGGCGGCGGATCTGCCGCTGCCGTCGCCGGTCCAGCGCGTCGACTCCGAGCAGTGCGCCGCCGAGGGCTGCGAACTCCTGGTGGTGCTGGGCGGGGACGGCACGCTGCTGCGCGGCGCGGACTTCGCCCGGACGTCCGGGGTCCCGATGCTCGGCGTCAACCTCGGCCGGGTCGGCTTCCTCGCGGAGGCCGAGCGCGACGACCTCGACAAGGTCGTCGACCGGGTCGTCACCCGGGCGTACGAGGTCGAGGAGCGGATGACGCTCGATGTCCTCGTCCGCAACAACGGCAATGTCGTACACACCGATTGGGCCCTGAACGAGGCATCGGTGGAGAAGGCCGCACGGGAGCGGATGCTGGAGGTGGTGACCGAGGTCGACGGCCGGCCCGTCTCGCGCTTCGGTGGCGACGGTGTGGTCTGTGCGACTCCGACCGGTTCGACCGCATACGCCTTCTCGGCCGGCGGGCCGGTGGTCTGGCCCGAGGTCGAGGCCCTGCTGATGGTCCCGATCAGCGCCCACGCCCTGTTCGCCAAGCCGCTGGTCACCTCACCGCGTTCCGTGCTGGCGGTGGAGGTCCAGCCCAAGACGCCGCACGGCATCCTCTGGTGCGACGGCCGCCGCAGTGTCGAACTCCCCGCCGGGGCCCGCGTCGAGGTCCGCCGCGGCGCCGTTCCCGTACGCCTGGCACGTCTGCACCATGCCTCCTTCACGGACCGCCTGGTCGCCAAGTTCGCCCTCCCCGTGGCGGGGTGGCGGGGGGCGCCGCACTAAGGCCTGTCCGGTGCGTCCCCGCTGCCGTCGGGTCCGGCGGCAGCGGGCGCGGGTCGCGCGGAGCGTCACACATTCGCGGCCCTGCCGGGAGATGGGGTCCCTCCTTGAGCTTGAGACGGGGCCCCTCGTCCGTACGCTCGCGAATATCGACATGTGGATCCAGTCGCGGAGCGGAGTGACAGCCGTGCCCGTCGCGGCGCCGCCGGCAGTCGGCACCCGGCCCGCGGCGGACGGCAGGGCCTCCGCGCCGGCCCCGAAGAGCCGCTTCACCGACGCGATGAGCCGCCTCATCGAAGCGCCGGCAATCGCCATCGCACCCCGCCTGACCACCGCAGTCCTGCCGACCGCGGGCCGGTGACCGCACCACCCCGCATACGTCGTTGCGTACCTCGATCCGCTGGACATGACCACACCTTTCGTTCCGGACTGTGATCAGCTTGACGGCTGAGCGTGATCACGCACCATGCGGAATTCCCCCGTTTTTCGATGCGGTTTTCCGCAGGTGCGGGGGCAGGAGTGAGGGGAGGCCGTCGCGGGGCGCCCCCGGGACCTCGTAAGGTCGTATCCGTGTTGGAGGAGATGCGGATCCGGTCCCTGGGTGTCATTGATGACGCCGTTGTCGAGCTGTCCCCCGGCTTCACGGCGGTGACCGGCGAGACGGGCGCGGGCAAGACCATGGTCGTCACCAGCCTCGGCCTGCTGCTCGGCGGGCGCGCCGACCCCGCCCTGGTGCGGATCGGCGCCAAATCGGCGGTAGTGGAGGGCAGGATCAGCGTCGGTTCCCAGGCCCCTGCCGCGGTACGTGCCGAGGAGGCCGGTGCGGAGCTGGACGACGGTGCGCTGCTGATCAGCCGCACACTCTCCGCCGAGGGCCGCTCGCGCGCCCATGTGGGAGGTCGCTCCGTCCCGGTCGGTCTCCTGGCGGAGTTGGCCGACGACCTGGTCGCCGTACACGGCCAGACCGACCAGCAGGGCCTGCTGCGGCCGGCCCGCCAGCGCCAGGCCCTGGACCGCTACGCCGGAGACACGGTCGCGGTCCCGCTGGCCAAGTACACCGCCGCCCACCGCCGGCTGCGCGCCGTCGCCACCGAGCTGGACGAGCTGACCACACGGGCCCGCGAACGCTCACAGGAAGCCGACCTGCTGCGCTTCGGCCTCGACGAGATCGCGGCGGCCGAGCCGCAGCCCGGCGAGGACACCGACCTCGCCGCCGAGGCGGAGCGGCTCGGCCACGCCGAGGCACTGGCCTCCGCCGCGACCCTGGCGCACGCCGCGCTGGCCGGCAATCCCGAGGACCCCGAGGGCGTCGACGCCACCACCCTGGTCGCCGGCGCCCATCGCGCGCTGGAGGCCGTACGCAGCCATGACCGGGAGCTCGCCGGGCTCGCCGAGCGGATCGGCGAGATCGGCATCCTGATGGCGGATGTGGCGGGCGAGCTGGCCGGCTACGCGGACGGCCTGGACGCCGACCCGTTGCGGCTGGCCGCGGTCGAGGAGCGTCGTGCCGCGCTGAACCATCTGACCCGCAAGTACGGCCAGGACATCGCGGCGGTGCTGGCCTGGGCCGAGGAGAGCGCCGCCCGGCTCAGCGAACTGGACGGCGATGACGACCGGATCGGCGAGCTGACCGCCGAGCGGGACGCACTCCGCACCGAACTGGGCGAACTGGCACAAACGTTGACCGATGCCCGTACGGAGTCGGCGAAGCATTTCGCCGACGCGGTCACCGCCGAGCTGGCGGAACTCGCCATGCCGCACGCCCGGGTCACCGTCGAGATCCGCCAGACCGAGGTCGCCGAGGACGCCGACGGTATCGAGGTCGGCGGCCGTACGGTGGCCTATGGACCGGCCGGCGCCGATGAGGTCGAGCTTCTCCTGGCCCCCCACCCGGGCGCACCGCCCCGGCCGATCGCCAAGGGGGCGTCCGGCGGTGAGCTCTCCCGGGTGATGCTCGCCGTCGAGGTGGTCTTCGCCGGCTCCGACCCCGTACCGACCTACCTCTTCGACGAGGTCGACGCGGGTGTCGGCGGCAAGGCGGCCGTCGAGGTCGGCCGGCGGCTGGCCAGGCTCGCGAAGTCGGCGCAGGTCGTGGTCGTCACGCACCTCCCGCAGGTCGCGGCGTTCGCGGACCGTCAGCTGCTGGTGGCGAAGACGAACGACGGCTCGGTCACCAGGAGCGGTGTCACGGTCCTGGAAGGCGAGGAGCGGGTCCGCGAACTCTCCCGGATGCTGGCGGGCCAGGAGGACTCCGAAACGGCCCGCGCGCATGCCGAGGAGCTGCTGGAGACGGCGCGCACGGGCAACTAGCAAGCGGCGCGTACCCGGGGCGCTTCAGCTCTCTCACCGGCCACTGGCTACGGGCCCCGGCCACCGGTCGCCGGGGGCGTCGTTCCCGCGCGACCGGGGGGCGCTCGCCCCTAGGGTGACGGGAAGCGAGCCGGCAACGTGCCGGGTGAGGGGCGTGACATGGCGGCGGTGGCAGGCGGCAGGGTGTCGGGACGGATCTCGCCGCTCCTGGGGGCGGCAGGGGCGACCCGGGCCGTGTACACGGCGCTCAGGAAGCGCCCGCCGGGCGGTGCCGTCCTGTGGGAGCGGAAGAACTACGCCGGCCGCACCGTGAACCTGCACGCGGGTCTCGCCACGACCACGGGCACCGCCCTCGCCGCCGTCACCGCACCGGGGCTGCCCGCCCGTACCCGGGCCGCCGGGGCGCTGGCTGTACTGGCCGCCGGGGGCTGCGGTGCGTACGACGACGTGTTCGGCGCCAGTGATCCACGCCGCGGATTCCGGGCGCACATCTCGGCGCTCCGGCAGAAAGAGGTCACCAGCGGGACGGTGAAGCTGTTCGGGATCGGCGCCGCCGGGCTCGCGGCCGGCGCCCTCCTCAAGGAGCGGCCGGCCGACAAAGTGCTGGCAGGCGTGGTGATCGCGGGCTCGGCGCATCTGGTGAATCTCCTGGACGTCCGGCCGGGCCGGGCGGTCGGCGCCGTACTGGCCATCGGCGCACCCGGGCTGCTGCGCCGCGGCCCGGCGGGCGCGCTGTCCGCCGCGCCCATGGGGGCCGCGGCCGCAGTCCTGGGCGACGACGTCGGGGAGCGCACGATGATCGGGGACGCCGGGGCGCACGCCCTCGGCGCGGCACTCGGTCTCGCCATCGTCACGGGCAACGGACGCCGCGGCCTGGCCGCGCACGCCGCCGGGCTGATCGCCGCCGCGGCCGCGGGAGACCGCGTCAGCCGGGCAGCGGCAGCGCTCTGAGCCGGTAGCCGGTAGCCGGTTGAAGGCCCGCCGAATCGCTGCCCCTCCGGGGAAGCACCCCGTGCGGGAGCACCGCCCGTCCGGTTCGGGAAATCCGAGCGCCCGGTTCGGGAAATCCGAGCGCCCGGCTCAACACCGGGCGGGGCCCGTCACCGCCCCCGCCCGGTGTTGAGCCGGGCGGCCTGGCGCGTCAGGTGGTCGCGCTCGGCAAGGTTGGGCGCCTTCTGGGCCGCCTCGGCGTACAGCCGGGCCGCCGTCGTCAGGTCGCCGTCGCGTTCGTGGAGGTAGGCCGCCACCGCGGCGTGGCGGGGCAGGGAGTCGTTCAGCGCCGCGAGCGCCGCCAGGCCGGCGCGCGGTCCGTCGGCCTCACCGACGGCCACCGCGCGGTTGAGCCGGACGACCGGGCTGTCGGTCAGGCGCACGAGCTCGTCGTACCACTCGACGATCTGCACCCAGTCGGTCTCCTCGGCGGTGGGCGCGTCGGCGTGGAGTGCCGCGATGGCGGCCTGGGCCTGGAACTCGCCCAGCCGGTCGCGGGCGAGGGCCGCCTGAAGGATCTCGACGCCCTCCGCGATCGACGCGGTGTCCCACCGGCTCCGGTCTTGCCCGGCGAGCGGCACCAGGCTGCCGTCGGCCGCGGTCCGGGTGGCGCGCCGGGCGTGGTGGAGCAGCATGAGGGCGAGCAGCCCCGCCACCTCGGGATGGTCGATCGTGGCCGCGAGTTGCCGGGTGAGCCGGATGGCCTCGGCGGCGAGGTCGATGTCGCCGGAGTAGCCCTCGTTGAAGACCAGGTAGAGGACGCGCAGCACGGTGGCGACATCGCCGGGCCGGTCGAACTGCACGCCCGAGACGGTGCGCTTGGCACGACTGATGCGCTGCGCCATGGTCGCCTCGGGCACCAGGTAGGCCTGGGCGATCTGGCGCGTGGTGAGCCCGCCGACGGCGCGCAGGGTGAGCGCCACCGCGGACGACGGCGTCAGCGACGGGTGGGCGCACAGGAAGTAGAGCTGGAGCGTGTCGTCCACCGCGGGCGCGGGCCCTGGCGCCGGCTCCTCGTCGACGAGGTCCTCACGCCGGCGCCGGGCGGCGTCCGCCCGGGTCGCGTCGAGGAACCGGCGCCAGGCCACGGTGACCAGCCAGCCCTTGGGATCCCGCGGCCGGTCGGCCGGCCAGACGCGGACCGCCTCGATCAGCGCGTCCTGCACGGCGTCCTCGGCCGCCGCGAAGTCGGCTCCGCGGCGGACGAGGATCGCGAGGACGCTCGGTGTGAGGCTCCGGACCAGGGCCTCGTCCATGGGTGAGCTCACTCCGTGATGGTGGGCGGCGCGGTCAGGAACGGGCGCACCTCCAGCCACTCATGGATCGGCTTCCCGCCCGCCCCGGGGGCGGCCGACAGTTCCCCGGCCAGCTCGACGGCGCGCTCGTGGCTGTCGACGTCGATCACCATCCAGCCGGCGATGAGGTCCTTGGTCTCGGCGAACGGGCCGTCGGTGACCGGCGGACGCCCCTCACCGTCGTACCGCACCCACGAGCCCTCGGGGGCGAGCGCCTGACCATCGACGAACTCGCCGCTCTTCTCCAGTCGGGCCGCGAAGTCGTTCATGTACTGCACGTGCGCCGTGATCTCCTCCGGCGTCCACTGATCCATGGGCACGTCGTTGACCGCGGCGGGAGCGCCTCGGTAGTGCTTGAGCAGCAGGTACTTGGCCATGGTGTTCTCCTCGGTGCTGGTGCGGCCCATTGTGGTCGCTCTCACCCCGGGGACGGAGCCGGTCACGGGTTCTCGACATCGCCGTGCGAAGTTTTTTGGCCCGGGCAGCGGAACCTGTGTGAGCCGCCTCGCGGGGTCGAGGTTCACGGGGCGGCACGAGGGCGAGAAGGCGCGAGGCCCTCCGACTCCGTATTCGGCCAAACACCGGCCGCGCTCCGGGTGGCGGCGCACGCGCCCTGTGGCGCGGCGCGAGGCGCACTCCGGGGAGTGGGTTCACTCTCAGGAGCCATTCATTCGCGCGGGCGGTTTGTCGCCCATGTGGGTGATCTGGTGGGCGCAGGGGTGAGACTTCCCACCGGAACGGCGGCCGGACGGTGCCGATTTGACCCCGCCGGGCTGGCATCCTGGGCGCGGTACGCAGCCCCGGGCCCGTTCGCCGCGTCCTGGCCCGTCGCCGGGCAGGCAGGTGGCCGCCGGCCGCGCGCCGCAGCTCAGCGGACCGACCCGCCGGTACGGCCCGCCCGCCCCCGATCCAGGAGACCCACCACGTGATCAGCACGCCGACCTCGGCGCACGGGCTGTCGCCGCTGCGCACGGTCCAGGTGCTCGGGCACGGCAGCGCCGGCAGCGCGGCACATGTCCGCTCGCTGGCCGAAGGCCTGGTTGCACGCGGGGTCCGGGTGTCCGTCTGTGCCACGCCGGAAACCGAGGAGGCATACGACTTCACCGGGGCGGGTGCGCGGTTCGTGCAGGTCCCACCGCGGATGGATCCGGCGAGCGTGGCCGTGCTGCGCAGCGCCTGCTGGGACGCCGACCTCGTCCATGCGCACGGCCTGCGGGCCGGGCTGCGGGCCTCGATGGCGTTGCGCGGACTGCGCGGCCCACGGGGCGGGCGGCGGGTCCCCCTGGTCATCACCTGGCACACCAAGGCGCACACCGAGGGTGCGCGAGCCGGGGTGGTGCATCTGATGGAGCGGCGGGTGGCACGGGCGGCCGCCGTGGTTCTGGGAGCTTGTTCCGATCTCGTGGACCGGGCGCGTGAGCGGGGCGCCCGTGATGCGCGGCTTGCGCCGGTCGCGATTCCGCGCCCCCGGTCCGGTGGCACACGTGGCGAGATCGAGGAGCACGACCGGACGCGTCACAAGGAACGGGCCGAACTGGGCGCGGTGGACCGCCCGTTGCTGCTCGCGGTGGGCCGTCTCGATCCCAGCCAGGGCCATGACCTGCTGCTGGACGCGGCGCACGCCTGGTGCGCGCTCGACCCGCAGCCGCTGGTCGCCATCGCGGGGGAGGGCGACCAGCGGAGCGCGCTTCAGCGGCGGATCGACAGCGAGCAGTTGCCCGTCCAGCTGCTCGGGCGCCGTGACGACGTGCCCGAACTCCTCGCCGCCGCCGACCTGGTGGTGCTGCCCAGCCGGTGGGAGGCGCGTTCGCTGATCGCCCAGGAGGCGCTGCGCGCCGGGGTGCCGCTGGTCGCCACCGACACCGGAGGCACCCGCGAACTGGTCGGCCGGGCCGCCGAGCTGGTCCGCTACGGGGATGCCGCCGCCCTGGCCCGTACCGTTCTCGCGCTCCTCGCCGACCCCGCCCGGCGGGACGCGCTCGCCGAGGCGGGCCGCGCCCAGGCGGCCGGCTGGCCCAGCGAGAACGACACCGTCACCCAGGTCCTCAGCGTCTACGACGAGCTGACCCAGCCGATTCAGCCGGTCTAGCCGGGCCGACCGACGACCGGGCCGACCGAAGGCCGGGCCGACCGAAGGCCGGGCCGACCGAAGGCCGGGCCGACCGAAGGCCGGGCCAACCGACCGCCGAGCCGGCCAAGAGACGGCCGGGCCGGTCAAGAGACGGCCGGGCCGGCCAATACGGCGGGCCGGCCAAGCAGCCACCGCCGGCCACCGCCCAACTGGCCCCCACCGCCCAACAGGCCCCGCCGCCCCTGCCGATAAGCTCCCCGCATCCGATTCATGTACGGCCCACGTGTCTTCCCCTGCCACACCCCGGGCCACAGGTACGAGAGGAGAGCGCCGTGACGGCTGCGGTAGCGGGCTTCGCGCTGTTCGCCCTGCTGGTGACGATGGCTCCCGGCCCGGACACCCTGCTGGTGCTGCGCAACTGCGTGCGCGGCGGGCGGCGTACGGGGGCCGCCACGGCCGTCGGCGCCGCCGCCGGTTCGCTCGCCTGGGCGGTGGCCGCCGCGGTCGGGCTGGCCGCGGCGCTACAGCGCTGGGACGCGGCGTTCACGGTCGTACGGCTGGCCGGCGCCGCCTACTTGGTGCTGCTCGGCGCCCAGGCGCTCTGGGCGCACCGGCGGTCCGCGGCGGCAGCGACGCCCGCGCTCGCCCCCGCCCCGGACCCCTTCGACACCCCGGAACCGGACGCCCGAGCCGCCGCGCCCCTCACACCCCCGCGCGCCTTCCGGCAGGGGCTGCTGAGCTGTCTGCTCAACCCCAAGGTCGGGATCTTCTTCGTGGCCGTGGTGCCGCAGTTCCTTCCCGAGGGGCACTCGGTGCTGGGGACGACGCTGCTGCTCGGGGCCGTCGACGCGGTGATCGCCGCGGGCTGGCTGCTGCTGGTCGTGGTCTGCGCGGGCCGGCTGCTGCGCCGTCTGCGGCGTCCCCGGGTGCACCGCAATCTGGAGCGCACCACGGGCGGGGTGCTGATCGCGCTCGGTATGGGGACGGCGGCCGAGACGGTCGCGGGGTGACGCGCCGCCCGGTGGCCGCCGCCCGTTACGGCTTGTCCGTGTGGCGCCGGGCGCGCAGCGCCAGCCGCAGGCCCAGGACGGTCTGCGGATCGTCCAGGTCCGTGCCGAGCAGCTGCGCGATACGGGCCAGCCGGTCGTACAGCGTCTGCCGGTTCACATTCAGATCGCGGGCGGTCTCGGCCTTGCGGCCCGCGCTGGCCAGATAGGCCTCCAGCGTCGGCAGCAGCGGCTGACGGGCGGCCCGGTCATGGGCCAGCAGCGGCCCGATGGCGCGCTCCACGAAGTCGGTGAGCACACCCTGCTCGCCGTGTTCGCGCATCCGCCACAGCAGCAGCTCGATATCCAGCCGGCGGGCGTCGTACCAGGGCTGTTCCGGCAGGCCCTGGGCGGCGGCCGCCGCCTCCGCCGCGTGCTGGAGACCGGGGCCCGCCGCCGCCCAGTCACCGGGCGTCCCGACGACGACCACCGGGCGGTGCGCGGCCGGCCGGTCCAGCCCCGCGCGGACCACCCCGGCGCGCAGGGCCTCGGCGATCCGGCCGGCCAGCGCGTCCCGGTCCTGGCCCGCGCGCAGCGCCACCAGTATCGGCACCCGGCCCTCCACGGGACGGACGCCGAGCAGTACGGGCACCCCGGGGGCCGCGAGTTCCTCGCGCAGGGCCTGGGCGAGCAGCGCCCAGCTGCCGGGCGAGGGCAGCCCCGCCGGCAGCCGCATCACCACCGGGAACACCGGCTCGGGGCCGGGGCGGAAGCCGAGCAGGCGGGCCTGTGCGGGCGCCTCGGCCGCGGAGATCCGGCCCTCCGAGAGGTCGGCCAGGAAGTCGCCGCGCCCCCGGGCGGCGAGCACCTCCTCCTGGCGGGACTGGAGCATGACGACGGCGAGCAGATCGGCGGCGCGTTCGGCGGCGATCCGGTGCACCGGCGCCAAGGGGGCGTTGACGGGCAGCAGGACGAGGCGGGCGCGGACCGCGTCGGGGCCGTGGCCGCCGCCGGGCACATCGACCCGCAGACCGGTGTCGCGCAGGCCCTCCCAGGCCAGCAGCGGGTCGGCTTCCGCGGGACCGTCGTCCTCGCTGTCCGGGCCCGCCGCGTAGAGCGGGCTGCCGTCGGGGGCCTCCAGACAGAGCGGGTTGCCGGTGAAGACGGCCAGCAGCCGGAGGACCTCGGGGACGCCACCGCCGCGCAGCAGCACGTCCGTGCAGCGTCGCAGGATCTCGTCGGCACGCCGCAGCAGCGCGTAGTGGCTGTTGATGATCTCGGTGTGGATCGCCTCGGTGACGGTGACGTACGGGACCTCGCGGTGCAGCTGGATCAGCGGCAGCCCGCAGTCCCGGGCGGCGTCGACCAGCGCGACGGGCAGGGAGGCGAACCGGGAGCCCAGCTCCACGACGAGCGCGGCGATCTCGCGGTCCGCAAGCTTGCGGATGAAGGCGCGCTGCTCGGAGGGCCGGGCTCCCAGCCCCAGGCCGGTGGTCAGCAGCAGCTCGCCGCCCTTGAGCAGCGAGGCGATATGCGGGACCTCACCCGCGTGCACCCAGCGGACCGCGCGGTCCAGCCGGTCCCCGCCGGCCAGCACCTCCGGCAGACCACGCCGCAGCGCGGGCAGCTCCAGCGCCCTGCGTACCGTGACCTCGGCTTCGATCTTCGCTTCCTGCCCCATGGCGAGGACGGTACCCGTAGTCCGCTATCCGGAGCTTCGCGGTCCGGATCACCGTGCCGTAGGGCGCCGGGAGGGGCGCGTGCCTCCCGGCGCCTCCGCCCGTCACCCCGACTCCCGCACCACCAGCCGCGCCTCCGTGATCACCGGAGCGAGCTCCACCGCGTCCGCCTCCGCCACCTTGCCCGGCTCCAGCAGCCGCAGCAGCAGCCGGGCCATCAGCCGCCCCATCTCCTCCACGTCCTGCCGCACCGTGGTCAGTGGCGGATCCGCCCAGGCCGCCGGTTCCAGATCGTCGTAGCCGACCACCGCCACCTCCTCCGGAACCCGTCGCCCGCGTGCTCGGAGGGTGCGCAGCGCACCGTTCGCCATCAGGTCGGAGCAGACGAAGACGGCGTCCAGGTCCGGGGCGGCGTCCAGGAGTTCGGCCATGGCCCGCTCGCCGCCGGCGGCCGTGAACCCGCCGTCCGCGATCAGCCGCGGGTCCGGCTCAGCCGTGCCGAGCGCGTCGCGGTAGCCGTCGAGACGGTCCACCGCGGAGGTCTGGTCGAGTGGTCCGGTGATCACGGCGATCCGGCGGCGGCCGCGGCCGAGGAGATGGCGTACGGCCTGCCGGGCGCCCCCGCGGTTGTCGGTGTCGACATACAGCGGCCGCGGCCCCTGGCCGCCGCCCGCCCAGCCGGGCCGGCCGCCGTAGACGGTGGGCAGTCCGGCGCGCTCGGCCATGGCGGGCAGCGGGTCGTCGCGGTGCAGCGAGAACATCAGCGCGCCGTCGACATGCCCGGCCGACAGATACCGGCCGATCCGGTCGTAGTCGGCGCGGTGCTCGACGAACATCAGCAGCAGCTGGGTGTCGGCGGCGGCCAGTTCCCGGCTGATGCCGCGCAGTTGGCGCCCGAAGAACGGATCGCTGAAGACCCGGGTCTCCGGCTCCGCGATGACCACGGCGACCGCGCCGGTGCGGCGGGTGACCAGGGAGCGGGCCGCGCTGTTCGGTACGTAGCCCAGCTCGGCGACGGCCTGGCGCACCCGTTCCTGGACCGCGGCCCGGACCCCCGCACCGCCGTTGACCACACGGGACACCGTGGCGCGGGAGACCCCGGCGCGGGCCGCGACCGCCTCCAGCGTCGGCCGTGGACCGTTCGGCTCGGACACCATTCAACTCCTTTTTCCACGCGATGACTTGACGGTCTGCCAGGAAATCGGCAGGGTGCACAGCGCACGATATGAGAGCGCTCTCAGTCCGGGTACCCCCCAGAACTCCTCACGACCCCCCACCGCGCCGAGGAGAGAATGTCATGAGCATGAGAGTCGGACCCGGATGCCGGACGGTCGCCGTCCCGCCGCCCGCCGGGGCCGGTACCCGCCGGAACGTCACCCCCACCGATCGGCACACCGCCCCGCAAGGAGCCACCTCGTGATCACTCGCCGCAGTCTGCTCGGCGGCCTCGCCGCTGGTGCCGCCGCCTCCGGAATCGCCCTGGCCGGCCGTGCGAACGGCGCGCCCGCCCCGTCCGCCGCACCCCGCGGGCCCGCCCGGTCCGCCGCCGGAATGCCCCTGCACCTCGTCAACCACTCCGGCGCCTACGCCAACTCCTCGGTCTGGATCTACGTCGTCGGCAATGACGGCACCCAGCAGGTGCACGTCACCCCGGACGGCGAGCTCAAGCCCGTGGCACTGGCCGACAACGGGCCGGACGGCTTCACCGACTACGCCATACCGCTCGCGGCGAGCGGCACCACGACCCTCCAGCTGCCCCGGATGTCCGGCCGGATCTACACCGCGCTGGGCGGCAAGCTGAAGTTCAAGGCCGTCGAGGACGGCAACGGCAAGGCCGCGCTCGCCTACCCGGCGGGCTGGGTCGCCGGCGACCCCAACTACGACGTGCTGCACGACTGCGCCGAGTTCACCTACAACTCCGGCGGGATGTACTGCAACACCACCATGGTCGACATGTTCAGCGTGCCGCTCGCGATCCAGCTCACGGGCGCCAAGGACCAGACCACGGGCACGCTCAAGGACGGCGCCCGCGACAGGGTCTTCGCCGACGTCCGGGCCGCCGACGGCTTCGACCGGCTGGTCATCGGCGACCGCCGGGTGATCGCCCCCGGCCACGGCCTGGACAGCGGACTGTTCGCCCCCGACTACCTGGCCCCCGCCATCGACGAGGCCTGGTCCGCCTACGCGGCCAAGGACCTGTCCGTCACCACGAACGCGGGCACCTTCACCGGCCGGGTCCGCGACGGCAAGCTCGTCTTCACCGTCCCCCAAGGGCTCAAGGGCCCGAGCGGCGGGGCCGCCCCCACCGGCACGGTCTCCTTCGACAAGCCGTCCACCCGCGATGTCCTCTTCTGCGACGGCACCCTGGCCGCCCCCAACGACGGAACCCTCGGCCCGATCGCGGCCATCCTGGGCGCCGCCCTCAACCGCTCCACCCTCACCGCGCACGCCGCCCAGCCCACCACCGACCCGGCCACCTTCTACCGGGAGCGGCTGACCCATCACTACGCCAAGGCCATGCACGCCGCGACCCGGGACGGCAGGGCCTACGGCTTCGCCTTCGACGACGTCGCCGGCTTCGCCTCCTACATCGAGGACCCCGCGCCGAAGGAGATCACCCTCACCCTGACCCCGTTCTGACAAGAAGAAGGGGTGCCACCCGGAAACCGGGCGGCACCCACGACCGCCGGGGGGTTAGGGCCCCGGAGGGGGGCCCTAACCTCCGTAAGCCCCACTGGCCGTCAGCCGCAGCGCGGTGTCGATCAGCGGAACATGGCTGAATGCCTGTGGGAAATTGCCCACCTGCCGCTGGGCCTTGGGGTCCCACTCCTCCGCGAGCAGACCCAGGTCGTTGCGGAGCGAGAGCAGCTTCTCGAAGAGCTTGCGGGCCTCGTCCACCCGGCCGATCATCGCGAGATCGTCGGCGAGCCAGAACGAGCAGGCGAGGAAGGCACCTTCCTCACCTTCCAGACCGTCCACCCCGAGATCGTGTGCACCGGATGTCGGGTAGCGCAGCACGAAGCCGTCCTCGGTGGACAGTTCCCGCTGGATCGCCTCGATGGTGCCGATGACGCGCTTGTCGTCCGGCGGCAGGAAACCCATCTGCGGGATCAGCAGCAGCGAGGCGTCCAGCTCCTGCGAGCCGTAGGACTGGGTGAAGGTGTTGCGCTCCTTGTCGTAACCCTTCTCGCAGACGTCCCGGTGGATCGTCTCGCGCAGGTCCTTCCAGCGCTCCAGCGGTCCGTCGACGTCCCCGGACTCGATCAGCTTGACCGTACGGTCGACCGCGACCCAGGTCATGACCTTGGAGTGCACGAAGTGCCGGCGCGGGCCGCGGACCTCCCAGATGCCCTCGTCCGGCTCGTCCCAGTGCTTCTCCACCCACTGGATCAGCTTGAGCTGGAGCAGTGAGGCGTAGTCGTTACGGGCCAGCCCCGTCATGTGCGCCAGGTGCAGCGCCTCGGTGACCTCGCCGTAGACATCGAGCTGGAGCTGTCCCGCGGCGCCGTTGCCGACCCGTACGGGACGGGAGTTCTCGTAGCCGGGAAGCCAGTGGAGTTCGTTCTCGCCCAGCTCCCGCTCGCCCGCGATGCCGTACATGATCTGCAGGTTCTCCGGGTCGCCGGCCACCGCCCGCAGCAGCCACTCCCGCCAGGCCCGCGCCTCTTCGCGGTAGCCGGTGCGCAGCAGGGAGGACAGGGTGATCGCCGCGTCCCGCAGCCAGGTGAAGCGGTAGTCCCAGTTACGGACCCCGCCCAGGCACTCCGGCAGCGAGGTCGTCGGCGCCGCCACGATCCCGCCGGTCGGCGCGTAGGTCAGCGCCTTCAGCGTGATCAGCGAGCGCACCACCGCGTCCCGGTAAGGGCCGTGGTACGTGCAGTGCTCGACCCACTCGCGCCAGAACTCCTCGGTGGCCTCCAGCGACCCCTCCGGGTCGGCGACGGCCGGCGGCTGCTTGTGCGAGGGCTCCCAGCTGATCGTGAAGGCGATCCGCTCACCCGGCGAGACGGTGAAGTCGGAGAACGTCGTCAGGTCCTTGCCGTAGGTCTCCGCCTCGGTGTCCAGCCACACCGAATCGGGCCCGGCCACCGCCACCGTCCGGTCGTCGATCTTGTGCACCCACGGCACGACCCAGCCGTAGGAGAACCGCATCCGCAGCTCCGAACGCATCGGGACGCGTCCGCTGACGCCCTCCACGATGCGGATCAGCTGCGGCGCGCCATCGCGGGGCGGCATGAAGTCGATCACGCGGACGGTGCCGCGCGGGGTGTCCCACTCCGATTCCAGGACGAGCGAATCGCCCCGGTAGCGCCGGCGGTCGGCCGGTGCGGGCCGCCCCCCGGGGCCGTTGACCGGCCCCAGCCGCCAGAATCCGTGCTCCTCCGTGCCCAGCAGCCCCGCAAAGACCGCCGGCGAGTCGAAGCGGGGCAGGCACAGCCAGTCCACCGTGCCGTCCCGGCACACTAGAGCGGCGGTTTGCATATCGCCGATAAGTGCGTAGTCCTCGATGCGCCCGGCCACGTGCATCTCCCGTCGAACTGGAGTCACGCCCCCCATGGGACGTATGTATTGGTCCGTCCTGCCCATGAAACGTCGCCGAGCAGCGGGACCGGAAATCGGGCGGCGGGGGTGGTGCCTTCCCGGACGGCTCGTAGCGAGTGTCCGAGCAGGATACGACGCAGGTGGGTGATCCGCGTGACCCTCGCACGGACTGAAGTGCTCCGAACGGGTGGCCTCCGTCACGTGACACTGTCACCCCGGCCGTGACCGCGCGGTCGCCCTGTGTGGCCGGGCGCGACCATGCCCGGTCGCTGATAGCCTGGTACCCCGTGGACCGGTGGTCACGAGAACCCCCGAACCGCAGCGACGGCACCCCTGAAAACCGGGACGCGCCGCTTCGCACCTCTCCACCTCGCGACCACGGGAGCTCCCTCTTGGCCATGCCGCCCAAATCCACGACGACCAAGCACCTCTTCGTCACGGGGGGCGTCGCCTCCTCGCTGGGCAAGGGGCTCACCGCCTCCAGCCTGGGTGCTCTCCTCAAGGCGCGCGGCCTGCGGGTCACGATGCAGAAGCTCGACCCGTACCTGAACGTCGACCCCGGAACGATGAACCCGTTCCAGCACGGTGAGGTCTTCGTCACCAACGACGGCGCCGAGACCGACCTGGACATCGGCCACTACGAGCGCTTCCTGGACGTCGACCTCGACGGCTCCGCGAACGTCACCACCGGCCAGGTCTACAACACCGTGATCGCCAAGGAGCGGCGCGGCGAGTACCTCGGTGACACCGTGCAGGTCATCCCGCACATCACCAACGAGATCAAGCACCGCATCCGGCGGATGGCGACCGAGGACGTCGATGTCGTCATCACCGAGGTCGGCGGCACCGTCGGCGACATCGAGTCGCTGCCGTTCCTGGAGACCGTCCGCCAGGTCCGCCACGAGGTCGGCCGGGACAACGTCTTCGTCGTGCACATCTCGCTGCTGCCCTACATCGGCCCGTCCGGTGAGCTGAAGACCAAGCCGACCCAGCACTCCGTCGCCGCGCTGCGCAACATCGGTATCCAGCCCGACGCCATCGTGCTGCGCGCCGACCGCGAGGTCCCGACCGCCATCAAGCGCAAGATCTCGCTGATGTGCGACGTCGACGAGGCCGCGGTGGTCGCCGCGATCGACGCCCCGTCGATCTACGACATCCCCAAGGTCCTGCACACCGAGGGCCTGGACGCCTATGTGGTGCGCAAGCTGGACCTGCCCTTCCGGGACGTGAACTGGACCCAGTGGGAGGACCTGCTGGACCGGGTCCACAACCCCGACCACGAGGTCAAGGTCGCGCTGGTCGGCAAGTACATCGACCTGCCGGACGCCTATCTCTCGGTCACCGAGGCGCTGCGGGCCGGCGGCTTCGCGAACAAGGCCCGGGTGAAGGTGAAGTGGGTCACCTCCGACGACTGCAAGACCCCGGCCGGGGCCGCCGAGCAGCTCGGGGACTGTGACGCGGTCTGCATCCCCGGCGGCTTCGGCGACCGGGGCGTGGACGGCAAGGTCGGCGCGATCACCTACGCCCGGGAGAACAAGCTCCCGCTGCTCGGCCTGTGCCTGGGCCTCCAGTGCGTGGTCATCGAGGCGGCCCGCAACCTGGCCGGCATCCAGGGCGCGAACTCCACCGAGTTCGACCCGGCCGCGGCCGACCCGGTCATCTCCACGATGGCCGAGCAGATGGACATCGTCGCAGGTGAGGGCGATATGGGTGGCACGATGCGGCTGGGTATGTACCCCGCCAAGCTCGCCGAGGGCTCGATCGTCCGCGAGGTCTACGACGACCAGCCCTACGTCGAGGAGCGCCACCGCCACCGCTACGAGGTCAACAACGCCTACCGCGGTGAGCTGGAGAAGAAGGCCGGGCTGCTGTTCTCCGGCACCTCCCCGGACAACAAGCTCGTCGAGTACGTCGAGTACCCGCGGGAGATCCACCCCTACCTGGTCGCCACCCAGGCGCACCCGGAGCTGCGCTCCCGCCCGACCCGTCCGCACCCGCTCTTCGCCGGGCTGGTGAAGGCCGCGGTCGCGCGCAAGACGGGCGCCGCGAAGTAGCGGACACCACGGCGGATACGGTTGCCGGGGTACGGCCTCTTCGAGGTCGTGCCCCGGTTTCTGCGTTGGTACAGGCAACACACAGGAGGACGCGCCATGGCGATCAAGGACACCCCGGAGGAGTGGACGGTCACCGCGACCACGACGCCGTTCACCGGAAACAAGACCAGCGTGCGCACCGACGAGGTCGTCATGCCGGACGGCTCCACCGTCACCCGTGACTACCAGGTCCACCCCGGTTCCGTGGCCGTCCTCGCGCTCGACGAGGAGGGCCGGGTGCTGGTGCTGCGCCAGTACCGCCACCCCGTACGCCAGAAGCTGTGGGAGATCCCCGCCGGGCTGCTCGACATCCCCGGGGAGAACCCGCTGCACGCCGCGCAGCGCGAGCTGTACGAGGAGGCGCACGTCAAGGCCGGGGACTGGCGGGTGCTGACCGATGTCTACACCACGCCCGGCGGCTGCGACGAGGCCGTGCGGATCTTCCTCGCCCGCGATCTGTCCGAGGCCGAGGGCGAACGTTTCGAGGTCTCCGAGGAGGAGGCCGACATGGAGCTGGCGCGGGTGCCGCAGGACGAACTGGTCCGTGGCGCGCTCGCCGGTGAGCTGCACAACAACTGCCTCGTCGTGGGGGTGCTGGCACTCACCGCGGCCCGGGCCGGTGCGGGTCTGGACGCGCTGCGCCCGGCCGACGCGCCGTGGCCGGCCCGCCCCTTCGAGGCCTGACCGACGGGCCCGTCCCCGCCGTACGACGTGCCCGTCGGATGATCCGCCGATCCGATCGGGTGACGTAACCGCCCTGCGCTGCGCGAGACGTGACGTGCCGTGAACTACGCTCGGCAGCGTCCGCCCCGGCGGCGGATTCGTACGCGCAGGTGGACGGGAGCGTGAGCCGGTGACGGACCAGGCGGTGGGCGGGGGGCACCTCCCGCCGGAGGCGGCGAGAGCGTCTGCCACGACAGCGCCCGGACCGCGCGGCGCGGCGCCCCGCCAGGACGGTGCCGCCGCCCGCCCCACCGTTCCCGCGACCGCCGCCGCCCCTGCCCCGAGTGGCTTCACCGGGCGGCGCCGCGAGCTCAAGGAGCTGCACGCCGATATCGCCCGCGCCGGCCTGGACACCCTCTCCGGCCGCAAGGGCGCCCGCAGCCGGGTACTGCTGATCGCCGGACGCCCCGGTTCCGGCCGTACGGCCCTGGCCGAGGAGCTGCTGCGGGAACTGGCCGGCGACCACCCCGACGGGGTGCTGCGGGCCACCCTGACCGGGCCGGGCGGCGAACCGGCCGACACCGGCCACACCGCACGGGAACTGCTGGCCGCGCTCGGCACCGGCGCCCCGCCCGGCGCTCCCGAGGACGAGCTGACCGAGCGGCTGCGCGAGGCGCTCGCCGGGCGCCGGGCGCTGCTCTTCCTGGACGACGCACCGGGCGCCGACCAGGTCGAACCGCTGCTCCCGGACGCCCCGGACTGCCTGGTCGTGGTGGTCTCGCAGGGGCCGCTGACCGGCATTCCGGACGTCCGGCCGTGTGCCCTGGGCGGCCTGGACAGCGCGGCCGGGGTCGCCGTTCTCAGCCGGTACGCCGGGCCGACCCGGATCACCGTCGACCCGCGGACCGCCGACCGCGTCGTGGAGGAGTGCGGCGGCCAGCCGGCCGCCCTGGTGCTGGCCGGTGCCTGGCTCGCCGCCCGCCCGATGTCCTCGGTCGCCGATCTGTGCCAGGCGCTGCACGCCGTCCCGCTGCCGCCGGACCTGCCCACCGGCGCCCGGCCGCTGTTCCGCGCCTTCCGCCTCGCCCACGACGCGCTGCCGGCGCCCGCCGCCCGGATGCTGCGGCTGATCACCCTGGCGCCGGGCGGCCTGGTGGACGCGCACATCGCCTCCGCGCTGGCCGGCTGCTCGGTGGCGGTGGCCGCCACGACGCTGGGCGAATTCGCCGCGCTCGGGCTGCTGCGGCCGGCCACCGCGGAGGACGACGAGGTCCCCGGCGCCCGGGCGCCCGACGCCGCCCTGTATCTCCCGTACCGCCTTCCCGGCTGCCTCGGCCCGCTGGTGCGCGATCTGCTGACCGAGCACGAGCGCCCGGCCGACGTCCAGCTGGCCCGCGCCCGGATGCTGGAGCGGACCGTACGGCTGCTCCAGTCCTGCCGGGCGATGGGCGAGCCGGCCGATTCCCCCGCCCGGCAGAAGACCGCGGGACTGCCGCGTTCGCTGCGCTTCGGCTCCCGGGCCGCCGCCGCGCACTGGCTGCGCAGCCGCCGCGGCGCCCTGCTCGACGCCGCCCGGATCGCTGTCGCGGACGGTGAACTCGACACCCTGGACCGGCGGTTGATGGCCGCGCTGACCCGGACGCTGCTGGCTCACCAGGGCGCCGAGGCCGCCGCGCCGGACCTTTACGCGCTGCACGGGCTCGTCCTGCGGGTCGCCGAGCGGCGCGGGCTGGCGCGCGAGCGGGCCGCCGCCCTCCTGAACCTCGGGGACCTGGACGGCCAGGCGGGACGGACCGCACAGGCGGCCACCCGCTACCGGGGTGCCCTGGAGGCGGCCCGCTCGGTGAAGGACCCGATGGCCACCGGCCGGGCGCTGGAGTCGCTGGGCGGCGCGTACACCGAGCTGGGCGACTGGCAGCGGGCCGCCGACTGGTACGGCCGGGCCCTGGAGCTGCGGCTCGCCCGGGGGGAGGGCGCGGACGCGGCGCGGCTGCACGGCCGGATCGGCGGCGCGCTCAGCCAGGCGGGCCGGTGGGGCGAGGCGCTCAAGGCGTGGGGGGCCGCCGTCGGGGCCTGCCGCAGGCTCGGCGACGTGGCCGGCCAGGCGCGGGCGACCGGTGAGATGGCCCGGGTTCAGGAGTACGCCGGGCGGCCCGAGGATGCCCTGCGGACCTGCCTCGAAGCCCTGGACACCGCCCGGAAAGCGGGCGACGGACGACTGGAGGCGGCCCTTCAGCTGCGGATTGCGGACACCCTCGACCGGCTCGGAGATCCGGCCGCGGCACGGCTCCATCGCGCCGCTGGAGAGCGACTCCTTGGAGATCATCCCGAGTGACCTACGAAATCGGTAGTGCTTCTCGCGAGAATTAATGCTTTGCAAGGCTAGACAAGAGGAGCTCCTTCAATAGACTGGCTGGACCGCGTTCGGCGCGGCCAGTTCCGTCATGCAAGGCATGAGGGGATAATTCCTCCTGCACCCTCTCTAGCAAGGACCGTGATCGACGTGAAGGTCGGCATCCCCCGCGAGGTCAAGAACAACGAGTTCCGTGTGGCCATCACGCCCGCCGGAGTCCACGAGCTCGTCCGCCACGGCCACCAGGTCTTCATCGAGAAGGACGCCGGTCTCGGCTCGTCCATCACGAACGAGGAGTACGTCTCCGCCGGCGCGTCCATCCTGGACACCGCCGATGAGGTCTGGGGCACCGCTGACCTGCTGCTGAAGGTCAAGGAGCCGATCGCGGAGGAGTACCACCGCCTCCGCAAGGACCAGACGCTCTTCACCTACCTGCACCTGGCCGCTTCCAAGGAGTGCACGGACGCCCTGCTGGAGTCCGGCACCACCGCCATCGCCTACGAGACCGTCGAGACGGCCGGCCGCCAGCTGCCGCTGCTCGCCCCGATGTCCGAGGTCGCGGGCCGTATCGCCCCGCAGGTCGGCGCCTACCACCTGATGCGCCAGGCCGGCGGCCGCGGCGTGCTGCCCGGTGGCGTCCCCGGTGTCCACGCGGGCAAGGCCGTCATCATCGGCGGTGGCGTCTCCGGCTGGAACGCGCTGCAGATCGCCGTGGGCCTCGGCTTCCACGTCACCCTGCTCGACAAGGACATCAACAAGCTCCGCGAGGCCGACAAGATCTTCGGCACCAAGGTGCAGACGATCGTCTCCAACGCCTACGAGCTGGAGAAGGCCGTCGTCGACGCCGACCTCGTCGTCGGTGCCGTCCTGATCCCCGGTGCCAAGGCGCCGAAGCTGGTCACCAACGAGCTCGTCGCCAAGATGAAGCCCGGAAGTGTTCTTGTCGACATCGCGATCGACCAGGGCGGCTGCTTCGAGGACTCGCGTCCCACCACGCACGCCGAGCCGACCTTCCCGGTCCACAACTCGGTCTTCTACTGCGTCGCCAACATGCCCGGCGCGGTGCCGAACACCTCCACCCACGCGCTCACCAACGCCACGCTGCCCTACATCGTGGAGCTGGCGAACCGCGGCTGGGTCGAGGCGCTGCGCCGTGACCCGGCGCTGGCCAAGGGCCTGAACACGCACGACGGCAAGGTCGTCTACGGCCCCGTCGCCGAGGCGCACGGCCTGGAGCACGTCGAACTGCGCACCCTCCTCGGCTAAGACGTCAACCGCGGACGTCAACGCCGTACCACCGGCCGGGCCTTGTCGACAAGGCCCGGCCGGTCGCGTGTGCGACCCGCGGCGCGCCGCCCTCCGGGTCGCCGGCACTCAACTCGCCGCGAACGTAACCCTTTAACCGATTCGCGCACCCCTGAAACATCGGTCCGATACCGCTTGCGCCCTTGACATCGGGGGGTCCGGTTACCGACACATCGTGCCGGGTCCGGTGGATTGTGTTGCTGCGGACGCCCGACACGCCATAGAGTCGCCAACCGTCGGCATGGTGCCACGCTGACCTATCGATAAAGTTTCCTGGTCACGTCCAAGGAGGTAAGACGACTTGTGAATGAGTCGACATTTACTCCCGGAGGCGGTCAACCAGGAGTGGTTGCACGGGACCAGGGTCCCTCGGGGCGCGAGGCTGTCGGCTCCGTTGCGGTCCATACCTACGCAGCCCATCAGAGTATTTCCACGACAGCCCACCAGAGCATGGACGGCCATCACGTGAACGCCATGGCCGGCGACCGGGGCAGTGGAGAACCCGCCCGTCTCGCCGACTACGACGACCTGCCCGAGGGGCACTTCTACGATCCGGACGCGGAGTACGAGCCGGACCCCGAATACGCCGCGACGCTTGCGCCGGACGCCGCGCGCCAGCGCCGCGAACGCGTCGGCCCGACCGGACGCCCGCTCCCTTATTTCCCCATCCCGGGACCACTGTCGGACCACGGCCCCGCCAAAATCATCGCGATGTGCAACCAGAAGGGCGGGGTCGGCAAGACCACCTCGACCATCAACCTGGGCGCCGCACTCGCCGAATACGGACGACGGGTGCTGCTCGTCGACTTCGACCCGCAGGGCGCCCTCTCGGTCGGACTCGGCGTCAACCCGATGGAGCTCGACCTGACGGTCTACAACCTGCTCATGGAGCGGGGCATGTCGGCCGACGAGGTGCTGCTGAAGACCGCGGTCCCCAACATGGACCTGCTGCCCAGCAATATCGATTTGTCAGCGGCAGAGGTGCAGTTGGTCAGCGAGGTCGCGCGCGAGTCGACGCTCCAGCGTGCCCTGAAGCCGCTGCTGGCCGACTACGACTACATCGTCATCGACTGCCAGCCCTCCCTCGGCCTGCTCACCGTCAACGCCCTGACGGCGGCTCACAAGGTCATCGTGCCGCTGGAGTGCGAGTTCTTCGCGCTGCGCGGTGTCGCGCTGCTCACCGAGACGATCGAGAAGGTCCAGGAGCGGCTCAACCCCGAGCTGGAGCTGGACGGCATCCTGGCGACGATGTACGACTCCCGCACCGTGCACAGCCGTGAGGTCCTGGCGCGGGTCGTCGAGGCCTTCGACGACCACGTCTACCACACCGTCATCGGCCGTACGGTCCGCTTCCCGGAGACCACGGTCGCCGGTGAGCCGATCACCACGTACGCCTCCAACTCCGTTGGTGCCGCCGCCTATCGTCAGCTCGCCAGGGAGGTGCTCGCCCGGTGTCACGCCGAGTGAGTCTGCCGGGAGCCGACGAACTGTTCCGTACCACGGGGGGAGGGGGGCTACAGCCCTCCAGCCCCCGCCGCTCGGCGAACGGCTCCCCGGCCGGCAGCGAGGCGCCCCGGGTGCCCGCACCGGCCGGCGAGCCCGATCCGGCGGCGGACGGGCCGGAGGCGGCCACCGCGGTACGGCAGCGTCGGCCCGGGGCCGGCGGCTCGGACACCCCGGCGGCGACGGCCGGTGACGGCGGACCGGCCACCCCGCCCCGGGTGCCCGCCGTCGGCCCGCCGGCCGAGCACAGCGGCCGCGAGACGGCCGGCGAGACCGCCAAGGGCCACCGGGCCAAGGCGGCCAATGGCGGCCAGACCGGTTCCGAGCCGGACGCCGCGACCGGGCAGACCGGTGGCCAGGGCCGCCGCCGCGGCGGCTCCCGCGGCGCCAACCGCCGCCCCAGCGGCCGGGAACGGCACGACGAGAAGATCACCGTCTATGTCTCCGCCGAGGAGCTCATGGACCTCGAACATGCGCGGCTGGTGCTGCGCGGCGAGCACGGCCTCGCCGTGGACCGCGGCCGGATCGTCCGCGAGGCGGTCGCCGTCGTCCTCGCCGACCTGGAGTCGCGGGGCGACGCCAGCATCCTGGTGCGGCGGCTGCGGGGCCGCTGACGCCCGCTTCCCGCGGTCCGTGCGTGCCGGTCGGCACCGTTGTGGCCGCCGTCGTGGCCGCCCGCAGAGGACGGCCGAGAATTCCCGCCCCGCCGCCGCGGTGCGGAAACGTCACGCCGGGTGGGCCGGGATAGCCTGCCTCCTCGGCGGGGTCTCCCGCCCGTGACCAGCCCGTCGCCCCGGCACGGGACCGCAGCACCATGGACCGCGATGCCGACGACCAACGACGAATCCCCCGCGCCCCGCACCCGCAGACCCCTCGGCCGCGGGGCGGGCGCGGGGCCGGCGTCACCGGGGGAGGCGGTGGCGCCGGAGGTGCCCGGGGCGGTGCCGGACGAGTCCCCGGCAGCTGAGATGCCGGAGGTTTCCGGTGTGGCGGAGGCGACCGCCGCCCGGGAGGAACCCGCGGCCGTCCCCAGTAGTGCTCCCACCGAGGCTGCGCCCGAGAACGGCGAGCAGGCCGGGCACGTCGAGAGCGGCGAAAGCGGCGAGAACCCCCAGAGCGCCGAGAGCGCCGAGAACTCCGACGGTCGCTTCACCCTCCACCTCGACAACTTCGAGGGCCCCTTCGATCTTCTCCTCCAGTTGATCTCGAAGCACAAGCTGGACGTCACCGAGGTCGCGCTGTCGAAGGTGACCGATGAGTTCATGGCGCACATCCGTGCCATGGGGCCGGACTGGGACCTGGACCAGACCACGGAGTTCCTGGTCGTGGCGGCGACGCTGCTGGATCTGAAGGCGGCCCGGCTGCTGCCCGCGGCCGAAGTGGAGGACGAGGCGGACCTCGCGCTCCTGGAGGCCCGTGATCTGCTCTTCGCCCGGTTGCTCCAGTACCGCGCCTACAAACGGATCGCAGACATCTTCAGCGGCCGGCTGGCGGACGAGGCCCGCTGCCATCCGCGTACGGTCGGCCTGGAGCCGCAGCTGGCCGAGCTGCTGCCCGAGGTCGTGATCAGCACCGGGGCGGAGGGCTTCGCCGAGCTCGCGGTGAAGGCGATGCAGCCCAAGGCGCGGCCACAGGTCTATGTCGACCACATCCACGCTCCGCTGGTGAGCGTGCGGGAGCAGGCCGAGGTGGTGATGGCGCGGCTGCGGGAGGCGGGCGAGCGCAGCTTCCAGGAGCTGTGCGCGGACGCACCGGACACCCTCACCGTCGTGGCGCGCTTCCTGGCCCTGCTGGAGCTCTACCGGGAGCGGGTGGTGGTCCTGGACCAGGAGGAGGCCCTGGGGGCGCTGACGGTCCGCTGGACGGGCGCGGAGGGGGCCGAGCCGGTGGTCACCGACGAGTTCGACCAGGAACCGGCACAGCGCGCCGCCGAGGCGGCGCGGGCAGAGCGAGCAGGACAGGAGCGGGCATGAGCGGCGCGGCCGGTGGCGAGGCGTACGACATCACGGAGACCGGTACGGGCGGCACCCCGGGGGAGCGGCCCGGGGCGCCGGCCGGGGCGCTGGGCGTCGACGGGCTGGAGCTGAAGCCCGCGCTGGAGGCCGTCCTCATGGTCGTCGACGAGCCCGCGACCGAGGAACACCTGGCCAGGGTGTTGCAGCGGCCCCGCCGTGCGGTCGCGCTGGCGCTGCGCGAACTGTCCGACGACTACACCCGCCAAGGGCGCGGTTTCGATCTGCGCCTGGTGGCCGGGGGCTGGCGCTTCTACTCCCGTGCCGCGTACGCGGACGCGGTGGAGAGCTTCGTCCTGGACGGGCAGCAGGCCCGGCTCACCCAGGCAGCTTTGGAGACTCTGGCCGTGGTCGCGTACCGTCAGCCGGTCAGCCGTTCCCGTGTCTCGGCCGTACGCGGCGTGAACTGTGACGGTGTGATGCGCACGCTCCTCCAGCGCGGCCTGGTGGAGGAGGCGGGGACGGAACCTGAAACAGGTGCGATCCTGTACAGGACGACGAATTACTTTCTGGAGCGGATGGGCCTGCGCGGCCTCGACGAGCTCCCTGAGCTCGCACCGTTCCTCCCGGAGGCGGACGCGGTCGAGGGCGATTCCCCGGAAGGTATCCCGTCGTTCGACGTAGACGACAGCGGCGACTCTCAGACGGATCATTGATGCGAAGCAGCGGCAGGAACAACGACAGCGGGCGGGGCAACTACCGCGGCGCGGGTGGGGGCACCTCCCAGCCGAAGGCAGGAGGAAAGAGGGACGACAAGCAGCAGCGGGCCGGCCGTCCCCGCCCCGAGGAGCGCCGCTACGACGTGGGCGGAACCGGCGGCCCGGGCGGCAAGGACGAGCGCGGCGGCGCCAAGGGCGGCGGTCCCAAGAGCGGCGGTCCCAAGAGCACGGGCAGCCGGGGCGCGGCGGCCCGTGGCGGCGCCAAGGGCGGCCCCCGTACCGGCGCCAAGTCCGGCCCCGGTGCCAAGGGCGGACCCAAGGGCGGCCCGCAGCGCGGCCGTGGCCAGGCGCCCGCGCGGCCCCGTGAGTACGACGCCCAGGTAGAGGAGCGCAACCGCGCCCGCCACAACAAGCCGCAGATCAAGACCCCCAAGACGTTCGGGGACGAGGACGGCGAGCGACTCCAGAAGGTGCTGGCCAGGGCCGGGATGGGCTCGCGCCGGGCCTGCGAGGAGCTGATCGACCAGGCGCGGGTCGAGGTCAACGGCCAGATCGTCATGGAGCAGGGCGTCCGGGTCGACCCGGAGAAGGACGAGATCAAGGTCGACGGCCTGACGGTCGCCACCCAGTCCTACCTCTTCTTCGCACTGAACAAGCCGGCCGGCGTCGTCTCCACCATGGAGGACCCCGACGGCCGCCAGTGCCTCGGTGACTACGTCACCAACCGCGAGACCCGGCTCTTCCACGTCGGCCGCCTCGACACCGAGACCGAGGGCATCATCCTGCTCACCAACCACGGTGAGCTGGCCCACCGCCTCACGCACCCGCGCTACGGCGTCAAGAAGACCTACCTGGCCGCCATCCAGGGCCCGCTCCCGCGCGACCTGGGCAAGCAGCTCAAGGACGGCATCCAGCTGGAGGACGGCTACGCCCGCGCGGACCACTTCCGCGTCGTGGAGAACACCGGCAAGAACTACCTCGTCGAGGTCACCCTCCACGAAGGCCGCAAGCACATCGTGCGCCGGATGCTCTCCGAGGCCGGCTTCCCGGTCGACAAGCTCGTCCGCACCAGCTTCGGCCCCATCGCCCTCGGCGACCAGAAGTCAGGCTGGCTCCGCCGCATGACGAACACGGAGGTCGGCATGCTGATGCGAGAGGTCGAGCTTTAGCTCTTGCTTCCCACGTTTTCGGCCGTCCCGCCGTGTGGGACCTCGCCGTTTGTGGCCCGCTTCGCGGTGCCCTCGCCGTTGCGCCTGCGGCGGGCGTTGCCTCTGCGCGGGGCTGTTGGGGTGCGGTGACGGGTCTGCGCGGGTGGGGGTTTCCGGACTGCTTCGCTTTACGTCCGGAAACCCCCACCCGCTCCGACCCGTCCCCTCCCGTTGAGGGGTGGGAAAACCTTGGTGGGTGGACCCGTAGGTGGTCCGGTGCGGCTCGTTGATCACAGGCCATGGGCATGGGTGGCCCGCCCCCACCCGCCGTCACTCTCTCCCCCCCCACGGGAGGGGACGGGCCGGAGGGGCCGGTGTGTGGGACGTAAAGCGAAGCAGTCCCACACACCGGCCCCGGAGGTCCGTCACCGCACCCACAGCCCCGCGCAGCGGACCCCGCCCGCCGCAGGCGCAACGGCGGGGGCACCGCGAAGCGGGCCACAAACGGCGAGCAACCACCACGGCGGGAAAGCCAAAAACGTGGGCCGTCAAGCAAGCGCAGAAACGCGCCGGGCCCGGTACAGAAAGTCGGCCACCCGGGCCCGGTCCGGGGTGGCTGGTAGGGGGGAGCCGGAGACCGCCGCTTCGGCCTCTTCGGAGAGGCGGGCCATCCGGCGTTCCACCGTGTTCCACGGGATCTCGCCGCGGCGGACCGCCAGCAGATGGTCCCGGTCCGGGCCGACGTCGAGGGTGAGCTCGCCCGTGCGGAGCAGATCGCGGGAGCAGGCCAGTATCCGCAGCAGGTGCATGGCGTGTTTCCAGCGGGGCGCGCCGTGCTGCCGTACGTCGGCGCGCAGTTGTTTGAGCTGCCCGCCGGCGTAGCCGGCGAAGGTGCGGTGGACCTGCCGGGACAGGAACGCCTCGCGCAGTGTGAGCAGTTCCCGGCCGGTGGCGTCGATCCGCTCCACGAGCGGGGAGTGCAGGCATTCCAGGACGGTGGGGTTGGCGCGCAGCGCCAGCTGGCAGAACCGTTCCAGCTCCCAGGAGAACTCCTCCTGGCGCGGTCCCTCCACATGGGTCGGCGGCTTCTCGAAGCCCCAGAAGAGCGGGGTGGGGGCGAGAAACACTCCGCGGCGGTCGGTGTCGCTGGTCTCCGTGGCCAGGCCGAAGGCGCGCGAGCCCATCACACAGGCGTAGACGGTGTGCTCGGTGACCAGGGAGTGATCTGCGGCGGCTTCGGACATGGCGGCGATTGTCGCTGGCGGGAGGGGGCGGTGTCACCAGGTTTCGGCGGCCCGTTTACCGGCCGGTTGAGGGCTCGGCCACCGTCGGTGCACGGGCGGTCGCGGGGCGCGCGGACCGCTCTCCCGCGCCGCCGGTCCTGCCGCCGCCGTACGGATTGTCCGTGCGGCTGGTTACGCTGATCAGTGCGCGCACAGGTGCGTGACGCGGCACATAACGCAGGGGAGCAGTGACGTGGCGGTACGAGCGGTCCGCGGGGCCGTCCAGCTGGAGCGGGACGACGCGGAGCACATGCAGGAGCAGGTCGGCGCGCTGCTCACCGCCATTCTGGAGCGCAACGAGCTGCGCGCGGACGACCTGATCAGTGTGTGGTTCACCGCCACCCCCGATCTGCACAGCGATTTCCCGGCCGCCGCCGCGCGGGCCCTGGGCATCACGGACGTCCCGCTGATCTGTGCCCAGGAGCTGGACATCACCGGTGCCATGGAGCGCGTGGTGCGGGTGCTGGCCCATGTCGAGACCGATCTGTCCCGGGCCGGGATCGCCCATGTCTACCTCGGCGCGGCCGGGGCGCTGCGGAAGGACATCGCGCAGTGAGGACCGCACTCGTCATCGGCACGGGCCTGATCGGCACCTCGGCCGCGCTCGCGCTCAACGCGCGGGGTGTGCAGGTGTTCCTGGAGGACCATGACCAGGCCCAGGCCCTGACGGCTGCCGCGCTCGGTGCGGGCACCGCCGAGGCGCCGCCGGGGCCGGTCGATCTGGCCATCGTGGCCGTGCCGCCGGCCCATGTCGCGACGGCGCTGGCGGACGCGATGCGGCGCGGGGCGGCCCGTGCCTACATCGATGTCGCCAGCGTCAAGGGCGGCCCGCGCCGTGAGCTGGAGGCGATGGGTCGCGATCTGGCCGGCTACCTCGGCACGCACCCGATGGCGGGCAAGGAGCGCTCCGGCCCGCTGGCCGCCACCGCCGACCTCTTCGAGGGCCGCCCCTGGGTGCTGACCCCGACCCGTGACGGCGACACCGAGGTGCTCAATCTCGCGCTGGAGCTGGTCGCGCTGTGCCGGGCCGTCCCGGTGGTGATGGACGCGGATGCGCACGACCGCGCGGTCGCCCTCGTCTCGCACACCCCGCAGCTGCTCTCCAGCCTCGTCGCCGCCCGCCTCAAGGGCGCCGACGAGACCGCCGTACGCCTCTGCGGCCAGGGCATCCGGGATGTGACGCGGATCGCGGCCTCCGACCCGGCGATGTGGATCGACATCCTGTCGGCGAACCCGGGCCCGGTCGCCGATGTGCTGTCCGAGATCGCCGCCGATCTCGACGAGACGGTGCGTTCCCTGCGCGCCCTGGAGTCCGCCGACGAGGACAAGCGCGGCAGCGGTGCCGGCGGCATCGAGGACGTGCTGCGCCGCGGCAACGCGGGGCGGGAGCGGGTGCCGGGCAAGCACGGCGCCGCCCCGGCCACCTACGAGATCGTCGCCGTCTACATCGGCGACCAGCCCGGTGAGCTGGCCCGGATCTTCGCCGACGCCGGCCGGGCCGGGGTCAATATCGAGGACGTCCGCATCGAGCACGCCACCGGCCAGCAGGCGGGCTTCATCCAGCTCATGGTCGAGCCGCAGGCGGTGCCGGTGCTCACCGCGGAGCTGCGGGAGCGGGGCTGGTCGATCCGGCAGTGACACCGTGGACGGGGCGGTGCGGGTGAGCCAGTAACCTTGTCCGAGGCCCTTATGGCCCTTGGACCCCCGCCCCGTGTACAAGAAAGGTGTTCGTCACCGTGGAAACCGCCGCTCGGACCGCCCCGGCAGCAGTGATTGTCGCCATCGACGGCCCCGCAGGCACGGGCAAGTCCAGCACGTCCAAGGCCGTCGCCGCCAAGCTGGGCCTCGGCTACCTCGACACCGGTGCCCAGTACCGCGCGATCACCTGGTGGATGCTGAACAACGGCATCGACGTCAATGACGCGATCGCGGTGGCCGACGCCGCCGCCAAGCCCGTGATCGTCTCCGGCACCGACCCGGCCGCCCCGACCATCACCGTCGACGGCCTGGACGCCGCGGGCCCGATCCGCACCCAGGAGGTCACCGCCGCGGTCAGCGCGGTCAGCGCCGTCCCCGAGGTGCGGACCCTGATCACCGACCTCCAGCGCAGCATCGCCGCGGAGGCGCCGCTCGGCATCGTCGTCGAGGGCCGGGACATCGGCATCACCGTCCTGCCCGACGCCGACCTCAAGGTCTTCCTCACCGCCTCCCCCGAGGCGCGGGCGGCCCGCCGCAGCGGCGAGCTCAAGGGCAAGGAGGCCGGAGACCTGGCCGCCACCCGCGAGGCGCTGATCAAGCGCGACGCCGCCGACTCCGGCCGCAAGACCTCCCCGCTGGCCAAGGCGGACGACGCCGTCGAGGTGGACACCACCGAGCTGACCCTGGAGCAGGTCATCGAGTGTGTGGTCACTCTCATCGAGGGCGCCGGCGCCGAAAAGGCAGGGCGGGCCGCCCGGTGACCGACAGCGGCAGGGCGCCGAGCGCGGCGGGCGCCGCGGTCGGCCGCCGGATCGGCATCGGCCTGATGTACGGGCTGTGGCGGCCGCGGGTGCTGGGCGCCTGGCGGGTGCCGTCGGCCGGCCCGGTGATCCTCGCCGTCAACCATTCGCACGGTATCGACGGCCCGATGCTGATGGGCACCGCGCCGCGGCCGGTGCACTTCCTGATCAAGAAGGAAGCCTTCGTCGGCCCGCTGGACCCGTTCCTGCGGGGCATCGGGCAGCTGAAGGTGGACCGCGACACCACCGACCGCAAGGCGATCACCGACGCTCTCGGGGTGCTGACGGACGGCGGCGTGCTGGGGATCTTCCCCGAAGGCACCCGGGGCGAGGGCGACTTCGCCTCCCTGCGGGCGGGCCTGGCGTACTTCGCGGTGCGCTCCGGGGCCCCGGTCGTGCCGGTGGCGGTGCTCGGCGGCAAGGACCGGCACAGCCGGCTGTCGTCGGCCGTACCGGCGCTGCGCTCTCGCGTCGATGTCGTTTTCGGCGATGCCTTCGAGGCGGGCGACGGCAGCGGCCGGCGCACCCGTAAGGCGCTCGACGAGGCGACCGTACGGATCCAGGAGCGGCTGACCGCCCACCTGGCGGAGGCCAGGCGCCTGACCGGGCGCTGAACCACACTTGAGTAGTGGGCCGCGGACGAGCGGCCCACCGATGATGAACGAGGAACGGACTTCATGAACGACCAGACCCCTACCGGCGACGAGCACGGTGCGCTTGGCGACGCCGAGTACGCGGAGTTCATGGAGCTCGCCGCGGAGGAGGGCTTCGATCTTGAGGAGGTCGAGGGTGACATCGCCGCGGCCGGCCATGGTCCGCTGCCCGTCCTCGCCGTCGTCGGCCGCCCCAACGTCGGCAAGTCGACCCTGGTGAACCGCATCATCGGCCGCCGGGAAGCGGTCGTCGAGGACAAGCCGGGCGTCACCCGCGACCGTGTCACCTACGAGGCCGACTGGAACGGCCGCCGTTTCAAGGTCGTCGACACCGGCGGCTGGGAGCAGGACGTCCTCGGCATCGACGCCTCCGTGGCGATGCAGGCCGAGTTCGCCATCGAGGCCGCGGACGCGGTCGTCTTCGTCGTCGACGCCAAGGTCGGCGCGACCGACACCGACGAGGCCGTCGTCAAGCTGCTGCGCCGCTCCGGCAAGCCCGTCGTCCTGGTCGCCAACAAGGTCGACGGCCCGTCCGGGGAGGCCGACGCCGCGATGCTGTGGTCGCTGGGCCTCGGCGAGCCGCACCCGATCTCCGCGCTGCACGGCCGGGGCACCGGCGACATGCTCGACGCCGCGCTGGACGCGCTGCCCGAGGCCCCCGCGCAGACCTTCGGCACGGCCCTCGGCGGGCCCCGCCGGATCGCGCTGATCGGCCGCCCGAACGTCGGCAAGTCGTCGCTGCTGAACAAGGTCGCCGGCGAGGAGCGGGTGGTCGTCAACGAGCAGGCCGGCACCACCCGCGACCCGGTCGACGAGCTGATCGAACTGGCCGGCAAGACCTGGAAGTTCGTGGACACCGCCGGTATCCGCCGCCGGGTGCACCTCCAGGAAGGCGCCGACTACTACGCCTCGCTGCGCACCGCGGCGGCCGTCGAGAAGGCCGAGGTCGCCGTCGTCCTGATCGACGCGTCCGAGTCCATCAGCGTCCAGGACCAGCGCATCATCACGATGGCCGTGGAGGCCGGACGCGCCCTGGTCATCGCCTACAACAAGTGGGACACCCTCGACGAGGAGCGCCGCTTCTACCTGGAGCGGGAGATCGAGCGGGACCTCGTGCAGATCCCCTGGGCGATGCGGGTGAACGTCTCCGCGCGCACCGGCCGGCACATGGAGAAGCTGGTTCCGGCGATCGAGACCGCGCTGGCCGGCTGGGAGACCCGGATCCCCACCGGGCGGCTGAACGCCTTCCTCGGCGAGATCGTCGCCTCCCACCCGCACCCGATCCGTGGCGGCAAGCAGCCCCGCATCCTCTTCGGCACCCAGGCGGGCACCAAGCCGCCGCGCTTCGTCCTCTTCGCCTCCGGCTTCCTGGAGGCGGGCTACCGCCGCTTCGTCGAGCGGCGGCTGCGGGAGGAGTTCAGCTTCGACGGGACGCCGATCCACATCTCCGTGCGGGTGCGCGAGAAGCGCAGCAAGAAGAAGTAGCGGCGGTCTCCGGCCGTGCGGACGGCTCAGTGTCCGCGCGGCCGGGAGTCCCGCTGTGCCGGTGGCAGCGCCGCCGGGCCCTGCCCCCGGGGGTGGTAGGGCTGCCGGCTCACGACCTCCCAGTGGCCCGCGGAGCCCGGCGTACGGCTCCAGCTTCCGCGCAGCGCCTCCGGCAGCTCCGGCTCGTCCGTACGGTCCCCGGGCAGCGCCCGGAAGCTGCGGCGGTACTCGGCGTACAGCGCGTCATAGATCGGTGTGGCCGAGCCGTGATCCGCGGTGTGCGTCGTCCCGTGTTCGCGCGACGGGCGCATGCCGGGGATCGGGTGGGTGTACTGGGCGGGAACGGAGGGGTCGTATGCGTGCACGTATGTGCCAACGACCCCGATGGCCGCGGGATGCGGCTTTCCTGTGGAAATGGCTGATCGCGAGGGCATGACCGGCCGGATCGGCGGTCCTGCCCCCGCGATCGGGACCACGGGAATGTCAGGTGCCGGCCAGCGGGATCTCCGCGGCGACCAGGGCGCCCTTCGCCGCGGCGTCCTCCAGCGCCTGCCGCATCAGGTCCTCGCGGGGCTGGTGGCCGATGGTGCCGGCGGGCGCGGCGTACAGCACCACGGACTGCGCCTTGTTGGCCGCGGCGCGCCAGCCGTCCGAGACGGCCAGCGGCTGGTGGGCCTGCCACCAGGCGGACTGCTGGCCGGAGTTGCCCGGCTGGAGGACGGCGTGCAGCTTGCCCATGGCCAACAGCGCGGACCAGCCCGGGTTCGGGCCGGGGAGCTGGTTCATGTCCGTCACCGGGTGGAAGCCCTGCTCCAGGAGCAGCGGCAGGAAGTCGTCGTCCGGGCCGGCCGAGCCGGGACGGGCGATCGGACCGTCGGGCTCGACCACCAGGGCCGGGCGCAGGTCGGCCTCGACGAGCACCAGACCGCAGGTGATCCCGAGGGTCGCCTGGCGGGGCGCGGTGGGAACCGGGACGGCCGGGGACGGCTGCGAGCCGGGCGTGCGGGGGGCGGCGTCCTCTCCGGTGATGGAGCGCACGGCTCCCTGGAGCTGCTCCTCCGAGACCGGGACGACCTGCGAGGGGATGCAGGTGGCATGGGCGAACGCGAGCACCGCGGTCTCCTCGCCCACGAACAGGACGGTGCTGGTGCGCTCCTGGTCGCTGTCTCCCGGGGTCCGGCAGGAGGTGCAGTCATAGCTGCCGGGGGCGTCGCCACCGGCCAGCAGGCGGTCGGCTTCTTCGTCGCCGATCTCGGCGCGAACGTCGTCGCTGACGTCGAGCATGCGCGGCACGGGTGGCTCCTCGATCTCTGTGCGTCTGCCGGGTGGTCTCCCGGCTCGTACAAGCACAACGGGTGACCTGCGGCCGGAGTCACGCGAGGACGGGAACAGAATCGAACCAATCGCCGCACAGCGGAAAATCACGGAAAGCCGTCCCACAAGCGGTCACTTAACGCCAACTCTTGCGCAGAACTTGGCGCAGTCGGCGGCGTTCCGTACGCCGGACCGGGTGGGACCGGGACGCCGAGGGCGTGGCACGCTGGCCGGCGCCGGAGGGCTGCTTACCGTCACCGGCTATGTCGGACAACTCTTCGGCGCCACGGCGCCTCGTGGGATCCGTCGGGCTGCTCACCGCGGCGGCCGCTGCCCTGGTCCTGGGCCTGCCCGGGGGCGCCGCCGCCGACGGGCCGGACGGCCCCGGCAAGGCCTCGCACGCCTGCGCCGGTGACCAGTGGCCATGGGGCTGCCTCGCCGAGTGCGAGAGCAGCGGTGACTGGCACATCAACACCGGTAACTCCTTCTACGGCGGGCTCCAGTTCCACCAGCCCACCTGGGAGGATTTCGGCGGCCTGGCCTTCGCGCGGCGGGCCGACCTCGCCTCCCGTGAGGAGCAGATCGAGATCGCGAAGAGGGTCCAGGCCGCCCAGGGCTGGGGCGCCTGGCCGGAGTGCGCCCGGCGCTACGGGCTGACCGCCAAGAGCCGGACCCATGTCGTACGGCGCGGGGAGACGCTCGGCGAGATCGCCCGCAAGTACCGGGTGAAGGGCGGCTGGCAGGCGCTGTACGAGGCCAACCGGTCGGCCATCGGCCAGAACCCGAACCGGCTGTCGATCGGCACCCGGCTGCGGCTCCCCTAGGAGGGCCCTGAACGGCCGGACCATCGGCGTCAGTGTCCGAGACCGCGGCGAATGGCGACCTCCACCGGTGAGTAGTCCCCGTCGGGCCGTTCGATGCGGGGGTCCGCACCCGGCCTGGGGAGCAGCGGCGGCTGGGCCATGAAACGGGGCCGGGTGCCCCGGTGCGGCTGCGCGGCGTGCACGAGGAACGGGTGACAAAGGTAGACGTCACCGGCGCGCCCGGTGGCCAGGGCGAGCGGCCGGTGCTCGGTGGCGGGCACCGCGCGCCCGGCGAGGTCCATGAAGGACAGCCCGGCCTCGCCCTCCGGTCCGAGGAGCGCGGCGACGTCCAGATGGGAGCCGACGCGGATGCGGGTCGGCGCGTCGTCGTCGCCCACGTCGGACATCAGGAACAGCATCAGCAGCCAGCGGCCCCTGGACGCGGCGTTCACCCGGTAGGACAGGAAGTCGGCGGGGTCGTCGCCCGGGAAGCTCGCGTCGATGTGCCAGCCGTCGTCGCCCGGTTCGTCGTCGCTGCGGAACCGCACCGGGAACGTGCCGAGGTCACCGCGCGGTGCCCAGCGCTCCTTTCCGGCGAGCGCGTCGTACGCGGCGCGCAGCCGGGGCGCATTGACGGCGGCCCGGAAGGGTTCCTGCCCGTAGAAGCCGAGCCGTACGACGGGGTCCTTCCATGTCGCCGGATCGCCGGGCTCACCCGGGATGTCCCGCCACATGATCTCCCGGCACTCGGCCGCGACCTCGGGTGCGAACGCGCCCTCCACACGGAGAAAGCCCTGCTCCACGAAGGCGGACAAGGCGGTGTCATCGAGGGTCGGTTCATTCATGGGGTCAGCGTGACGCGGGGGAGGGGCGGCCGGCCAGCGATTTTCCGCGGGCGCCGCCGGGCGGGTGCGCGGTGGTCAGCGGACGTCTCCGGCTCCCGCGGGGCGGAGGGGATTTGCGGCCCAGGGGTTCCATGAAGTGATTACCGATGAACTAACTCTTCTGGAACAAGTTGGCGAAAGGCCCAACCGGGATCCCCGTTTCGCGGTCCTTCCCTAGAGCAGGGGGCCGCCTCGCGCCATCAGGAGGGGAGTGCGAAGCGGCCCCGGGGGAGACCAGGCAGGACCGGAAGACCAGGGGACACGGGGACGGATGCACATCTCATTCCTGATTCACAATGCCTACGGGATCGGGGGGACGATCCGGACCACGTTCAATCTGGCCCGGACGCTCGCCGAACGGCATGACGTCGAGATCGTGTCCGTGCTGCGGCACCGCGACGACCCGGTCTTCGACCTGGGTCCCCGGGTCGCGCTGCGGCATCTCGTGGACCTCAGGGAGAGCAGTCCGGGCCATGACGGCGCCGATCCCGAGCACGCCCGTCCCGCCAGGGTCTTCCCCGCCGCCGAGGGCCGCTACGACCAGTACAGCGAGCTCACCGACCGCCGGATCGCCCAGCATCTGCGCCGGACGGAGGCGGACGTGCTGGTCGGCACCCGGCCCGGCCTCAATGTGCACATCGCCAGGCAGGCGCGCCGCGGCCCGGTGCGGATAGGCCAGGAGCACCTCACCCTGGACACCCACAACCGGGCGCTCAAGCTGGCGCTGCGCGGTGCCTATCCACGCCTCGACGCGGTCACCACCGTCACCGAGGCCGATGCCGACGCCTACCGCCGGACGCTGCGGCTGCCCGGTGTGCGTGTCGAGGCGGTGCCCAACAGCGTGCCGGCGCCCGCTCTCGCGCCTGCCGACGGCAGCGGCAAGTGGGTCGTCGCGGCCGGCCGGCTCGCCCGCGTCAAGCGCTATGACGTGCTCATACGGGCCTTCGCCCAGGTCGCCGCCGAGCGGCCCGACTGGCGGCTGCGGATCTACGGCGGCGGCGCCGAGAAGGCCACGCTGCGCGCCCTGATCGACGAACTCGGCCTGTACAACCACGTCTTCCTGATGGGCCCGGCCAACCCTCTGGAGCCGGAGTGGGCCAAGGGCTCGATCGCCGCGGTCTCCTCCAGCCTGGAGTCCTTCGGGATGACCATCGTCGAGGCCATGCGCTGCGGTCTGCCGGTCGTCGCCACCAACTGCCCGCACGGGCCGGGCGAGATCATCGACGACGGGGTGGACGGCAAGCTGGTGCCGGTCGGCAATCCCGAGGCGCTGGCCGGCTCGCTGCTGACGCTGATCAACGACGACGCCGCCCGCAAGCGGATGGGGGTGGCCGCGCTGGCCTCGTCGGCGCGCTTCGATCCCGCCACGGTCGCCGGGCGCTATGAGGCGCTCTTCGGGGAGCTGCTCGCCCGCAGGCGCGAGCGCCGATGGCACAGCAGCCTGCATCGCGCCCGCGGAGCCCTGCTCAGCGGCGCTTACGCCACCAAGGATGCGGCCCGCGCCGCGCTGAGAGGGGTGCGGACGGTATGACGGCGCCGAGCCAGTTGACCGTGACCGGACACGAGACGAAGGAGTCCTCCGCCATCGATCAGGAACCCATGGCTCCGGCGAGCTCCAGACCGGAGAGGCCCGAGCGGCCGGGCGAGCGGGGCGGCGAAGCGGCTCCGGTGGAGCTGCGGGCCGACTGCATCGCGGACTCCGCGGGCGGCCTCACCTTCGACCTGAACGCCCCTCAGGACACCCACACCACCTGGAGCGCGGCGCTGGTCCTGCGGCTGCGCGGCGGCGACGGCGCGGACGACGAGGTACGGCTGCCGCTCGGGCCGAACGGCGCCGGACGGCTGCGCGCCGTTCTGCCCAGCACCGTCGCGCTCGCCGAGGGCCGCTGGAACGCCTACGCCGACCTCGGCGACGGCCAGGACCCCCGGCGCCTGCTGCCCGGCGTCAACGATCTGCGGTCGCTGGTGGACCGCCGGCCGCTGGCGGGCATCGGCCGGCTCGGTGTGCGCATCCCGTACGCGACGAAGTTCGGCAACCTCGCGCTGCGCAGCTGGCTGCGCGGCCCGCACGCCGAAGCCGGTGACATTCTTGTCGCACCCGACGGCATGACGGTCTCCGGCCGGCTCTACGGTGCCGTCCCGGCCGCCGGCGCCCGTGCGGAGGCCCGTGCGCGCCGCAATCCGAAGTCCCCGGAGACGGCACCGGCCACGGTGACCGTCCCGCTGACCGTCGAGGGCGCGGACTTCACCTTCACGCTGCCCTACGCGGAGCTGGCCGGCCGGTGGCAGCACGGCAGCGAGCCGTGGGACCTGTGGCTGCGCCTCGCCGACGGCGCCCGGTCGGTGCGGATCGCCCGCCTCCTGGACGATGTCGCCGACAAGAAGCAGGTGTTCAGCTACCCGGCGCTGCCGGTGCCGGCCGCCGCGGGCGAGCTCAGGATCGGCCCGTATTACACGCTCGACAACGACCTGGCCCTACGGGTCGCCGGGCCGGCCGAGGACTGACGGGGCACCGGCTGCGGTCCCGGTCCGATATCGAGGACCGCAGCTGTCCGCAAGGGCTGCGAAACTCGGGCCATGTTGGAGACCTCGGCACGTCTGCTCCGTCTGCTCTCCCTGCTACAGGCCCACCGGGAGTGGTCCGGCGCGGAGCTCGCCGACCGGCTCGATGTCACCCCGCGCACGGTGCGCCGGGACATCGACCGGCTGCGCGAGCTGGGCTACCCCGTCCACTCCGCGCCGGGGACGGCCGGCGGCTACCGGCTCGGCGCGGGCGCCGAACTCCCGCCGCTGCTGCTGGACGACGACGAGGCGGTGGCGGTCGCGGTCGGGCTGCGCACCGCCGCGGCCGGTGGTGTCGACGGCATCGAGGAGGCCTCCGTACGGGCGCTGGCGAAGCTGGAGCAGGTGCTGCCGCACCGGCTGCGGCGCCGGGTCGGGGCGCTGACCGCCTTCACCGTGCCGATCCTCGACGCGGGCGGCCCCCGGGTGGATCCGCACACCCTCACCGAGCTCGCGCACGCCTGCCGGGACAGCCGGCGGCTCCGCTTCGACTACACCACCCATGACGGCAGGGCCTCCCGCCGCACCGTGGAACCGCTCCGCCTGGTCTGCGCCCGGCGCCACTGGTACCTCGTCGCCTGGGACGTGGACCGCGACGACTGGCGCACCTACCGTGCCGACCGGATCACCCCCACCCCGCCGCACGGCCCGCGTTTCGACCCCCGTACGCCACCGGCCGAGGACCTCGCCGCATATGTCTCCCAGGGCATCTCCACCAGGGCCTACGCGACCCGGGCCACCGTGCTGCTGCATGCCTCGCTGGAGCAGGCCGCGGCGCGCATCAGCCCGGCGGCCGGAGTGCTCGAAGCGGTCGACGAGCAGCACTGTCTGCTGCGCACCGGGGCGCACAGCCTCGACCTGATGGTGCTGCACATCGTGCTGACCGGCTTCGACTTCGAGGTCCGGGAGCCGCCGGAGCTGCTCGGCAAGGTACGGGAGGTCAGGGACCGGCTGGACCGGGCGCTGGTACCGCCACCGGCTGCTTCCCCACCTCCGGGTGGTGCAGATCGAACGCCGGGGACTCGGAGCGGATCCTCGGCAGGGTCGTGAAGTTGTGCCGGGGCGGCGGTGAGGAGGTCGCCCACTCCAGGGACCGGCCGAAGCCCCACGGGTCGTCCATGGTGATCCTGACGCCGTGGTGGGTGGTCTTCCAGACGTTGTAGAGGAAGGGCAGCGTGGACAGCCCGAGCAGGAAGGAGCCGATGGTGGAGAAGGTGTTCAGGGCCGTGAAGCCGTCGGCGGCCAGGTAGTCGGCGTACCGTCGGGGCATGCCCTCCACGCCCAGCCAGTGCTGGACGAGGAAGGTGGTGTGGAAGCCGGTGAACAGCGTCCAGAAATGGATCTTTCCCAGGCGCTCGTCGAGCATCTTGCCGGTGAATTTCGGCCACCAGAAGTAGAAGCCCGCGTAGGTGGCGAAGACGACCGTCCCGAAGACGACGTAGTGGAAGTGGCCGACGACGAAGTACGAGTCGGTGACGTGGAAGTCCATCGGCGGTGAGGCCAGGATGACGCCGGTCAGCCCGCCGAACAGAAAGCTCACCAGGAACCCGATCGACCAGAGCATCGGCGTCTCGAAGGACACCGAGCCGTGCCACATGGTGCCGATCCAGTTGAAGAACTTCACCCCGGTCGGCGCCGCGATCAGGAACGACATGATGGAGAAGAACGGCAGCAGCACCGCCCCGGTCACGAACATATGGTGCGCCCAGACCATCACCGACAGCGCCGTGATGGCCATCGTCGCGCCGATCAGCATGACGTAGCCGAAGATCGGCTTGCGGGAGAAGACCGGGATGATCTCCGTGATGATGCCGAAGAACGGCAGCGCGATGATGTAGACCTCGGGATGGCCGAAGAACCAGAACAGGTGCTGCCACAGCAGCGCCCCGCCCCACTGCGCGTCGAAGACCACCGCCCCGAACTGCCGGTCCGCCTCCAGCACCAGCAGCGCGGCCGCCAGCACGGGGAAGGCCATCAGCACCAGGATCGACGTGAAGAGCACGTTCCAGGTGAACACCGGCATCCGGAACATCGTCATGCCGGGCGCCCGCAGCACGATGATCGTGGTGATGAAGTTGACGGCACCGAGGATCGTGCCGAATCCGGCGAGCGCCAGCCCCATGATCCACATATCGGCGCCGATGCCGGGGGAGCGGACCATCGAGTTGAGCGGGGCGTAGGCCGTCCACCCGAAGGCCGGGCCGCCGTACGGCGTGAGGAAGCTGCCCAGCACGATCAGCCCGCCGAAGAGGAACAGCCAGTACGAGAGCATGTTCAGCCGCGGGAAGGCCACATCGGGCGAGCCGATCTGAAGCGGCATGATCTCGTTCGCGAAACCGGCGAACGCGGGGGTGGCGAACAGCAGCAGCATGATCGTGCCGTGCATGGTCACCGCCTGGTTGAACTGCTCGGCGTCGATGATCTGGAGCCCGGGACGGGCCAGCTCGGCGCGCATCACCATCGCCAGCAGACCGCCCACCAGGAAGAACCCGAACGCGGTGATCAGGTAGAGGTGCCCGATCTTCTTGTGGTCGGTGGTGGTCAGCCAGTCCACCAGCACCGAGCCGGGGTGCCGCGCCTCGGGGGGCCGGATGTGCGCCCGGTCGGCGTCCGTAACCATCCGCTGCACCTCGTTCGTCGAAGGTGGACTGGGGCCCGGCACATGATGCTCGCGCGGGGGACGCAGGGCGAGAGGGCGCTCCGGTCCGTTCCGGTGGCATCCGGCGGGCGGTGGACGGCGGGGCCGGGAGAGCGCGGGGCCCGGTAAGCGAGGTGATGGGCGATGTGCGGAAAATGTGTGTGGAGTGTGTCTCGTTGGCCAATTTCCGGTCGGCCGATAAAGAGCGTCGGGTAATGCGAATCCGGAACTGACAGGGGATTGTTTTCGGACGGCGTGTCGCGTTGACCGGACCGAACGGGTCCGTTCCGTCTTCGATCAAGGCGGAATTGCGGCCGATTAATTTTCCACCCGGTTGCGCCGTCACGCGGCGCGTACGGGTGACGGAAGTTCCGGCGAACGCGCGCACGTTCGCTGTGACACAAGTGTGACCAATGCCGGACCGGGAAGTCACCGGGGCATGCGGGGGCGGGCCTTCCACGGGCCGTCGCGGGCGCCTACGGTGGCTGTCATGGACGTACCGAACCTCCCCGACAACCCCCAGGACGACATCGAGGCGTATGTCGGTCTCGCGCAGCAGGACGCCGAGGAGCAGGCGAGAGCGCGCGGCTGGACCACGGTCCGCTCGCTGCCGCCGGGCGCGATCATCACGATGGAGTACCTGGCCGGCCGGCTCAACTTCGAGGTCAAGGACGGCGAGGTGCACCGCACCTGGCAGGGCTGACCGCAGCTGTCGACGACGAAGGCCCCGGCCGCTCCTGGGAGCGGCCGGGGCCTTCGGTGCGGGGTTGAGGGTGTGTGCGTACCGGCCCCGCGGCTGGTGGGGCGGTCAGCCGCTCCCGTTGCGGCCGCGCCCGGACGTCGGGCTCAGCGGCGAGGTGCGCGGGACGCGGTCCGCGTGCGGCGGCCGCCGGCTGCCCGCCGGGGTGGCCGGCGTGCGCTCCGAGCGGATGGAATACGGGCGCGACGGGTGGTGCGGCCAGCCGTCCGGGGTGTGTCCGGTGGCCGAGCGGCCGCCCGTCCCGGCGGAGATCGTCTCGCGTACGAGGACCTCGCCGTCGGAGGCGAGGCGCTGCCGGGAGACTCCCGGGGCCAGCGCGCCGGCCGGCAGCGGGCCACGCAGTGAATCGGGGCGCAGCCGCAGCCACAGCCGCAGCAGGATGCCCATGAGACGGTCCTCGAACCAGGTGATCGCCGGCTCCAGCCAGGGCATCGCCAGCAGCACCAGCAGCCCCGCGGCCCAGCCGAGCAGCACATCGCTGACCCAGTGGGTCCCGAGGTAGACGGTGGTCATGCCGACGCCCAGCGCGCCCAGCGCGGCGATCACCGACAGCGTGCGGCGGCGCAGCGAGGTGGTCGCCAGGTAGGCCAGCACGCCCCAGGTGACCACGGCGTTCGCGGTGTGACCCGAGGGGAATATGTCGCCGTCGAGCCACATCTCGTTGGCGCCCACCACGGTCGCGTAGTGCGGGCCGAGCCGGCCCATGCCGAGCTTGGCGGCGCCCACGGTGATGTTCAGCAGCAGCAGTGAGGCGCCGAGCACCAGCAGCGGGTGGAGGTTGCGCTGCCGCCAGCAGCGCCAGCCCAGCCAGGCGGCCACCGCCACCGCGGTCGGTCCGCGCTGCCCCAGCACCACGAAGTAGTCGAGGAAGGCATGGATCTCCGGCCACTGCTTGTAGGGCCGGAAGAACATGACCTGCCAGTCGAACGTGACCAGCCATGAAGTGGCCAGCACCCCGGCCACGATCGCGAAATAGACCGCCAGGGTGCCCCAGAACAGCCACATGCGGGTCGGGGTCATGCTGGGCGGTCGAACGCGATCGGTGGGGCGCTCCTCCATCTGGTCGAGCTTGTCATCGGTACGCACTCAATCGACGTTACCGCGTGTGATGTAGGTGCTTGGTCAAACTGTGCGCTTTGTAATGACGATGTGATGTGGAATGTGTCTCAATCGAGGCTTGGCCGCAGGGATTTGGAAGGGAATTCCCGGCGATTTTCCATCGGCTCCGCGCATGCGCGTGTCGTCACCCTGAGCGCCTTATCTTCTTTTCCCCTCCGGAGTTTATCGGCTATTCGCTCATGGGTAGCGTGACGTTCCCTCGCCGGCAGTGCTCACGGAGCGGACTCGATCGATTACGCGGAGTGTCGACGGGAGGTCATGGCGGGCCCGAACCGTTCAGCCAGAACGCCCCGTAGACCGCGGAGCCCACCGCCGTCACCCCGACGACCAGCCAGGTCCACACCGGGCGTCTTCGCGCGAGCGCCACCGCCAGGGGCAGCAGCAGCGGGTAGGCCGGCATCATCAGCCGGGGCTTGGACCCGAAGTAGCCCTTGGCGGTCAGCGCGAGCACCAGCACCGCCCCGCCGTAGACCGCCAGCGGCAGCGGCTGCCCCTGCCGCACCCCGTGCACGTGGAGCCAGATCACCAGTCCGACGCCGACGACCAGTGCGAGTCCGGCCGCGAACGCCGGCCCCGACAGCTGGTGCCGGACGAAGGAGCCGAACGCGATCCCCCCGTCGAAGCCGTTGCCCCAGCCTTCCTGGACGTCGAGATAGCCGGTGAACGAGCCCTGCCGCGCCCCGACCCACAGGAAGTAGCCACACCAGCCGAGCGGTGCGAGCAGCACACCGGGCAGCATCCCCGGGTGCCGGAGCGGCGCCGTGCGCAGCCGTGCCCCGCCGGCCCGCTCCCGCCACAGCGTCACCGCCGCGGTGAGCCACACGGCCACCACCACCGCCGCGCCCACCGGCCGGGTCAGCCCGGCCAGCGAGGACAGCACCCCCGCCCACACCCAGCGCTCCGTGAGCACGGCGTACAGACTCCAGGCCGCGAGCGCGGTGAACAGCGCCTCCGAGTACGCCATCGACTGCACGATCCCGACCGGCAGCGCGGCCCACAGCGCCGCGAGCGCGACCCCGGCCCGCGGCCCGTGCAGCCGCTCTCCGGTCGTGTACAGCGCCCAGGCCGCACCCAGCGAAGCCAGCCAGGCCACCAACAGCCCGGCGTCGGCGGGCGACAGCGTCGTGAGTGCCGACAGGCCGCGCTCCAGCCAGGGGAACAGCGGGAAGAAGGCCAGGTTGGAGTGCACCTCGCCGGTGGGCAGCGTGACGGTGTAGCCGTAGCCCTGCTCGGCGACCCGGGTGTACCAGAGCGCGTCCCAGCGGGCGGCCAGCAGGGTGTGCCAGTTCTTGCCGTCGGCCGCCGACCAGAGGGCGAGGGCCACGATGCCCAGCAGCCGGATCGCCGCGTACGCCAGCAGCGCGGGCGCGGCCCGGCGCAGCGCGGCCCGTACGACGGATCCGTCGTACGGGGTCCGGCCGGGAACGGCGGCGGAGGCAAGATCGTTCATCGGGACGATTATCCAGGTGGCCGAAGAACGACTGCCGACGGCTGGTGGGGGAACGCATGGCGCTGCGATGAGCGTCTCATCGTGAGGTGAGCCACGCGGCACGCCACGGGACTCGCGTAGTCTGAGCGTCTTAACTCGCCCGTGCCGCCGGTTCGCCCGGGGCGTTTTCGCGCCCTGTTCCGTGGCCGCGAGAGCATGACTGGAGGTGCTGCATGTCCGGGACGACCACGTCCGGCAGTGGACGGACGGCTGGTGTTCCCCGGCTTTCACGTGGTGGTGCGAACCGCTGGACCGTGCTGATCGTGCTCTGCGTCAGCCTGCTCTTCGTCGCGCTGGACACCACGATCCTGTACGTCGCCGTGCCCTCGGTCACCGAGGACCTGCGACCGGGACCCGTCGAGCTCCTCTGGATCGTCGACGTCTATCCGCTGATCGCGGCCTCACTGCTGATCCTCTTCGGCACCCTCGGCGACCGCGTCGGCCGCCGCCGCGTCCTCCTTCTCGGCTACGGCCTCTTCGGCCTGGCCTCGGCCGCCGCCGCCCTCGCGCCCAATCCGCAGATCCTGATGGTCGCCCGCGCCCTGCTCGGCATCGGCGGCGCCATGATCATGCCGGCCACGCTGTCGATCCTGCGGCAGGTCTTCCCCGACCGGCGCGAGCGCGCGGTCGCCATCGGCGTATGGAGCGCGGTGGCCGCGGTCGGTGCCGCGGTCGGCCCGGTCCTCGGCGGCTTCCTCGTCGAGAACTTCTGGTGGGGCTCGGTCTTCCTCATCAACATCCCGATGATGGCCGCGATGCTGCTGATAGGGCGGTGGCTGCTGCCGGAGTCGCGCGGTGAGCGCAACGGCCCCTGGGACGTGATCGGTGCGATCGTCGCGGCGCTCGGTGTGCTGGGGATCGTCCTCGGCGTGAAGCGGATCGGCAGCGGTGCGGCCGTGGTGGGCCCGACCACGCTGCTGCCCATCGTCCTCGGCGTCCTGCTGCTGGTCCTCTTCGTCCGCCGCCAGCGCCGCCGCAAGGACCCGCTGATCGATGTGCGGCTGTTCGCCCGGCCCGCGTTCGGCACCTCCGTCGGCTGCATCGTGCTGGCCATGCTCGCCCTGGTGGGCCTTCAGCTGATCGCCGTTCAGTACCTCCAGCTCGTCCTCGGACTGAGCCCGCTGGAGACCGGACTGCGGATGCTGCCGCTGGTCTTCGCCGCGATGGCCGCCGGCCTCACCGGCTCGAAGATGCTTCAGGTCCTGGGCCCGCGCGCGATGGTCTCCCTCGGCTTCGTGCTGACCGCTGTCGCGGTGCTCTGTCTGACCGCGATGAGCTCTCAGGACTGCCTCTGGCTGCTGTCCCTGGGCTTTGTGCTGCTCGGCTTCGGTTTCCAGTCCACGCTGTTCGGTGCCTACGAGTCGATGCTCAGCGAGGCGCCCGCCGAACAGTCCGGCGGTGCCGCCGCGATCGGCGAGACCTCCTACCAGCTCGGCGCCGGTATCGGTGTCGCCCTGCTCGGCAGCGTCATGAACGCCGCCTACGCCCCGGGCCTGAACCACGTCGACGGCGTCCCCGCACGGGCCTCCGCCTCGGCGGCGCACTCCCTCGGCGAGGCCTACAAGGTTGCCGCCGGTCTGGACGGCCCCGCTCGCGCCGCTCTGCGGGAGGCCGCCCGGGACTCCTTCGTCCGCGGGCTGCATGTCACCCTCGTCGCCAGCGCCGTGCTGCTGCTGGTCGGCGCGGGGATCGCACTGCGGCTGCCGCGCCGGGCGGCGGACTCCACGGAGCGTGCGGAGGCGGACGGTGAGCCCGCCCCGGGTGAGGGCGCCGGCCGTGGCAGCAGCGAGCCCGCCCCGGCGAACTCCGGCCGCTGACCCCGGCTCTCCTCCCGGGTGTCCCTGCCCCGCCGCGCGGCGGTGACCCTTGCCGCGCGGCACCGCGGCCCGTACCGTCGGAAGCGCAAATAACTACCACTGCTAGTTTTTCGCGCTGATCCGCCGGAGGCCCCGCCATGTCCGCACCGCCGTCCTCGACGCTTCCGCCGTTCGACCCCAGCGACCCCCTGGGCCTCGACGATCTGCTGACCGACGAGGACCGCGCCGTACGGGACACCGTCCGCCGGTGGGCCGCCGACCGGGTGCTGCCGCAGATCGCCGACTGGTACGAGCGCGGCGAACTCCCCGGCATCCGCGAACTCGCCCGTGAGCTCGGCTCCCTCGGCGCGCTCGGAATGTCCCTGACCGGCTACGGCTGCGCGGGCGCCTCCGCCGTCCAGTACGGTCTGGCCTGCCTGGAGCTGGAGGCCGCCGACTCCGGTATCCGCTCGCTGGTCTCCGTCCAGGGCTCGCTCGCCATGTACGCGATCTGGCGCTTCGGCTCCGAGGAGCAGAAGCAGCGGTGGCTGCCCGCAATGGCGGCCGGCGAGATCATCGGCTGCTTCGGCCTGACCGAACCCGACCACGGCTCCGACCCCGCCGCGATGCGGACGTACGCCAAGCGCGACGGCGGGGACTGGGTGCTCAACGGGCGCAAGATGTGGATCACCAATGGCTCGGTCGCCGGTGTCGCGGTCGTCTGGGCACAGACGGACGACGGCATCCGCGGCTTCGTGGTCCCCACCGGCAGCCCCGGGTTCTCGGCCCCCGAAATCACCCATAAGTGGTCCCTGCGTGCCTCGGTGACCAGCGAACTCGTCATGGACGACGTACGGCTGCCGGCCGACGCGGTGCTCCCCGAGGTCACCGGACTGCGCGGCCCCCTCGGCTGTCTCAGCCACGCCCGCTACGGCATCGTCTGGGGCTCCATGGGAGCCGCGCGCGCCAGCTTCGAGGCGGCGCTGGACTACGCGAAGACACGGGAACAGTTCGGCAAGCCGATCGGCGGCTTCCAGCTCACCCAGGCCAAGCTCGCCGACATGGCGGTCGAACTGCACAAGGGGATCCTGCTGGCCCATCATCTGGGGCAGCGGATGGACGCGGGGCGGCTGCGCCCCGAGCAGATCAGCTTCGGCAAGCTGAACAACGTACGGGAGGCGATCGAGATCTGCCGCACGGCCCGGACGATTCTCGGTGCCAACGGGATCTCGCTGGAGTACCCCGTCATGCGGCATGCGACCAACCTCGAATCGGTGCTCACCTACGAGGGCACCGTCGAGATGCACCAGCTGGTGCTGGGCAAGGCGCTCACCGGCCTGGACGCCTTCCGGTGAGCGGCCTCGCCCGTTGAGCGGGGCACTGCCTCAGCCGGGGGCCGGCGCGCCGGTAGCTGCCGCCGCGGGCCCCCGGACCTCCGTCCGGACACCCGTCGGCCGGCTCAACTCTGGTTGAAGAAGCCGCCGTTGCGGTGGCCGCGGGCCTCCCCGCTGACCACCTTGTAGTCGGCGGGGGTCAGCAGGAACACGCGGGTGGCGACCCGCTCGATCGAACCGCGCAGACCGAACGTCAGGCCGGCCGCGAAGTCCACCACCCGCTTCGCGTCGGAGGACTCCATCGCCGTCAGATTGACGATCACCGGCACGCCGTCCCGGAACAGTTCGCCGATGCCGCGGGCGTCCCGGAAGCTCTCCGGGGAGACCGTGGCGATGCGGGTGCCCTGGTCATGGGCGGCCTCGTCGGCCACTCGGACCCGGGGGTCGGTGACCCAGGGGCTGTCGCCCGAGTCACCGGCATCGGGTCCCTCGGCGTAGTCGTCGTCGTAGTAGCGCTCGTCATCACTGTCGTCGACGAGGCCAAGCCAGGCACTCGCCTTGCGCACCGATCCCATTGACGCCTCCTCTCACCCGCGGTCTCTGCGTGTCCGCCCCTATCGTCGTTCATGAGGCGGAGGGTGTGCCAAGTGGATAGCCGCCGCACGGGGGGTTCGTGACACATCTGGTGCAAAGAGGGTGGCGCAGCATCAGCTTACGCGCCCCGTAAGGAAACTGACAGTACGACGAACATCACGGTCGGTACTCTATCGGGTGAGCGGGGCCGGTGCGGGCAAGAAAACGGAGCTGACCCCCGGGTCGGTTCGCGCACGGGACCAGGGCAAATGCCAATGGACTCGGCGGAGGGGCACGGGGTGGCCCGATGATCGGGAGACTGGCCCATCGGAGGGGTGTTGACGCTGCGGCGGATTCCGACCTGTGTCCACCGGACCCCCTTCCCTCGAAAGTTGAGCGAGCCGATTGTCCGACGATGGCAGCCGGAGCGCGGCATTCCGGGTGGGTTTCACGCCCCCCGGCCGGGGGGTCGGGCGCATCATTCGCGCCACGTTTCACCGCCTGCCCGGACCGCGGTACCGAGGAGGTCCGCGGGCGGGGCGGAACCGTATCGTCCGCTGATTCGTCCCATCCGCGACCGAGGGGGTCAGCGCCGCCCCGGCAGTCGTCAATGTGGCTGCCGGGGCGGAGTTTTTGGGCGTGGTGGGGGGAGTGCGGGCGGGTGCCGGGCGGGAGACGTTGGTGCGGACCTCTTGCGCCGCGGGGGTGGTGCGCCCGAGACTCCGCTCAGCGCTTGTCAGGGGCACGCCGAAAATGAACGTGCGGATTCTTGCGTGCCCTTTGGCTGCGCCTCACCGGCCGCCCACCGGCGGCCCCCGATCCCCTCGGAGGAATCAGTGAGGAACGAGCGCACCACCCCCCGCAGCGGCGTGGCGAGACGCACCCGGCTGATCGCCGTGGCGTCCGGACTGGTGGCCGTCGGTGCCATCGCCATCCCGAACGCCCACGCACAGAACCCCGCTCCCGCACCGAAGTTCAGCGCCGCCCAGCTCTCCGCCGCCGGGAACGCGGTACGCGCCGCGGATGTCCCCGGCACCGCCTGGCGGGTCGACAGCGCGACCGGCACCCTGGTCGTCACCGCCGACCGCACGGTCTCCCGGGCGGAGATCGCCAAGATCGAGCGGGCCGCGGGCAGCAATGCCGACGCGGTCCGGATCGACCGCATCGCGGGCACCTTCCGCAAGTTCATCTCCGGCGGCGACGCCATCTACGCACCCAGCTGGCGCTGCTCGCTCGGCTTCAACGTCCGCAGCGGCAGTACCTATTACTTCCTGACGGCCGGTCACTGCACCGACGGCAACCCGCCGTGGTACACCAACTCCTCGCACACCACGAGCATCGGCCCGACCGCCGGCTCCAGCTTCCCCGGCAACGACTACGGCATCGTGAAGTACACGAACTCCTCCGTGGCCCACGCCGGCATGGTCGGCAGCCAGGACATCACCAGCGCCGGCACCCCGAGTGTCGGCCAGTCGGTCACCCGCCGGGGCTCCACCACCGGCATCCACAGCGGCAAGGTCACCGCCCTGAACGCCACCGTGAACTACGGCGGCGGCGACATCGTCTCCGGCCTCATCCAGACCACGGTCTGTGCCGAGCCCGGCGACAGCGGGGGCCCCCTCTACTCCGGGACCAAGGCGCTCGGCCTCACCTCCGGTGGCAGCGGTGACTGCACCTCCGGCGGTACCACGTTCTTCCAGCCGGTCACCGAGGCGCTCAGCGCGTACGGCGTGAGCGTCTACTGACGCCGGCCGGCTGAAGTCCGTACGGCCCGGGATCGCGCGGCCCCGGGTCCGTACGGCGGGAACCCCGCACGAACGCCGGACCTGGCTCCGGCGGTATGACGGCCCCCGTCCGCCGGCGGACGGGGGCCCGGCCGTGTCCGCCCTGAGCCTCGACCGCCCTCCCGAGCCGGGCATACCATGGTAAACAGCGCGATTCAGACGCGTGCGGCACATGTTCAGGGAGCCGTGATGGTCGAAGAACTGGTGACGGCCGGGGTGGCGCTGGCCTGCACGGGCACGGTGTATCTCATGGCGGCGGCGCGGGTGGTCAAGCAGTACGAACGCGGTGTGGTGCTGCGGCTGGGGCGGCTGGCCTCCGAGGTGCGCGAGCCCGGGTTCACCATGATCGTTCCGGTCATCGACCGGATGCGCAAGGTGAACATGCAGATCGTCACGATGCCGGTGCCCGCCCAGGAGGGCATCACCCGCGACAACGTCACGGTGCGGGTCGACGCGGTCGTCTATTTCAAGGTCGTGGACGCCGCCGACGCGGTCATCCGGGTCGAGGACTACCGCTTCGCGGTCTCCCAGATGGCGCAGACCTCGCTGCGGTCGATCATCGGTAAGAGCGAGCTGGACGATCTGCTGTCCAACCGCGAGAAGCTCAATCAGGGCCTGGAGCTGATGATGGACAGCCCGGCCATCGGCTGGGGAGTGACCGTCGACCGGGTGGAGATCAAGGATGTCTCGCTGCCGGAGACGATGAAGCGGTCGATGGCCCGCCAGGCGGAGGCCACTCGCGACCGGCGGGCCCGGGTGATCAACGCGGACGCCGAGCTCCAGGCGTCGCGGAAGCTGGCCGAGGCGGCCGAGGCGATGTCCGACCAGCCCGCGGCGCTGCAACTGCGACTGCTCCAGACCGTGGTGGCGGTCGCCGCGGAGAAGAATTCCACCCTTGTCCTGCCTTTCCCGGTCGAACTGCTGCGGTTCCTGGAGCGCTCCGGGCTCCAGGCCCAGGCGCAGACCGCGGCCGCCGAGGCGGAGCGGGACGGCGTGCAGCGGCCTGCCCCGGCGGCGCCCCGGGCGCCGCGTACGGCCGTCGAGCACGGTGCGGAGGCCGCTCTGCCGCCGGAGCTGGCGGACCTCCCGCCGGTGGAGGATCTCCCGTAGGCATCCCGCGCGACTGAGGTTCCGATGCTCGCGCCGACTGCGTTTCTGATGTGCCACTGAATGCCGTATGTACCCCTTGGTGCGGGTATATACGGCATTTTCGATGGGCCGGGGGGCGGTTCCGGGCCGGTGTTTTCCGGCCAGCTATAGTCCTCACACGTTGCCGTCCGCCGTGCTCTCCGCGTGTCCGCTGATGTCCGCACTCGGCCGAGGTGCACGGATATCGGTGTGTCCTTCGTGTGGCGAAGTGGTGAACTCCCGCCTATGAGACCGGAACTCGGTCTTGTGCGCGAGTGAGGCGGATGGGAATACTCGGCTCCACCTTGGCATGGACGCGACTCCCCGAGCCGCCGCTCCGCGGGGCGGACCCGTGCCAGTCCTGATCCCCTCACTCCACGGGCCCGGGCGACTCCCCACAGTTTCCGGGCTCTTCCCCCACGGGAGGCCCTGAGTTGAAGCACCGACGCATAACCGACCGGCGCGCCGTCATAGCGGGCGCCGGAGCGCTCGCCCTCGCCGCCACCGCCACCGTCACCCTCGCCAACGCCAACGCGTCCCAGGCCCCCGCCCCCAAGCCGACGCTCGCCAAGCTGACCTCGGCGGCGGCGAGCACGCTCGCCTCCCACCTCAAGACGGACACCGCCGGTGCGTTCTATGACGCCAAGGCCAAGAAGCTGGTGGTCAACGTCGTGAACCAGGCGGCGGCCAAGGCCGTACGGGCGAAGGGGGCGGAAGCCAGACTCGTCAAGCACACCTTCGCCCAGCTCGACTCGGCCCGGCAGACGCTGAAGTCGAAGGCGACCATCCCCGGCACGTCCTGGGGCATCGACCCGCAGAGCAACAAGGTCGTGGTGACCGCCGACCGCACGGTCAAGGGCGCCAAGCTGGACCGGCTCACCAAGGTCGCCAACAGCCTCGGCGACAAGGTCGAGGTCCGCCACAGCAAGGGGCAGTTCAAACCCTTCATCGGCGGCGGCGACGCGATCTGGGGGAGCGGTGCCCGCTGTTCGCTCGGCTTCAACGTCGTCAAGGACGGCCAGCCGCACTTCCTCACGGCCGGCCACTGCGGCAACGAGATCAAGAGCTGGTCCGACAAACAGGGCGGCTCGGCGATCGCCACCACCGAGGACTCCAAGTTCCCCGGTGACGACTACTCGCTCGCCAAGTACACCGGCGACACCGCGCACCCGAGCGAGGTCGACCTCTACAACGGCAGCAGCCAGAAGATCACCAAGGCCGCGGAGGCCACCGTCGGCGAGAAGGTGCAGCGCAGCGGCAGCACCACCCAGGTGCACGACGGCACCGTCAAGGCGCTGAACGCCAGCGTCAACTACCAGGAGGGCACGGTCGAGGGTCTGATCCAGACCGATGTCTGCGCCGAGCCCGGTGACAGCGGCGGCGCGCTCTTCGACGGCGAGTCCGCCCTCGGTCTCACCTCCGGCGGCAGCGGCGACTGCTCCAACGGCGGCGAAACCTTCTTCCAGCCGGTCACCGAGGCCCTGAAGGCCTACGGCGCGGAAATCGGCTGACCCACCGGCACACCCCGCAGCAGCCCGGCGCACGGTGCCAGCCCCGGATCCGCTCGTCGTCCGGGGGTCGGCACCGTCCCGCGGCGCTCAGCCGTCCGTGCCCGGGGCGGTGTTCCGGCCGTCGCCCGGCCCGAACGCCGCCAGTGCCTCCTCGGCGGAACACCGGGCCCGGACATAGGTATCCGCCCACGCGGCCGCCGACGGAGAGTCCGATTCCCGGGCGATCCGGGCGCAGGCCGCCTCGTGATCGAAGGCCGTATGCCGCAGCGTGACCGCTCCGCCGCCCGGCCCCAGCAGCGCCCAAGGGGCGCCCGGCCGGCCGTACGGCATGCCGACGCTCCCCGGGTTGACCACCAGCCGCCCGTGGGTGAACCGGACGAACGGCATATGGGTGTGCCCGCAGACCACCGTGCGGACGGCATCGGGCACCCCCGCCAGCACCTCCGCCCAGCGCTCCGGCCGGGAGTCGACCAGCGCGATCTCGGTGTCGTCGCGCGGGGTGGCATGGCAGAAGAGGACCGGCCCGAGCCCGGGTACCTCCAGCGTCACGGTGGCGGGCAGCGAGCCCAGGAACTCCCGCTCGTCCGGGCCCAGTTGACCCGCCGCCCAGGCATCCATCGGATCTCCCGGCTCGTTCCCCGGCCGGGCGGCGGCCATCTCGCGGTCGGCGTTGCCGCTGATCCACACCGCCCGGTCGCCCAGGGCGCGCAGCCGCGCCAGGGTCTGACGGGGGAGCGGCCCGGCGAGCAGGTCACCGGTCAGCACGATGCGGTCGGCGGCCCGGACGTCCGGCTCGGCGAGCACCGCCTCCAGCGCCGGCAGCACGGCATGGATATCGGAGAGCACGGCGACGCCCGCGCCGTGCGGGCGAACGGAGTCCGGGGCGGATTCGGGAGCGGTGTCGGGAGCGGTCATGCGCCGACTCCAGGCGCCGTCAAAGCCCCACCCCATGCGAAATCCCCGGGCACCGCGTCCGGTGCCCGGGGATCTGACGCGACGGTCCGGTCAGAAGTCGAAGACCGCGCCGATGCCGTCGGCCATCGCGCAGGAGTTGGCGAAGGTGTAGGTGTACGAGACCCGCTTGCCCTGCCACACGCCGTCGGCGGTGACTACGAAGGGGTTCCACTCCCTGGTGCACAGCCGGTCGGACGGGGCGGTGGTCACCGCGTTGAAGTCACCGGCCACCGTGCGCAGTTCGGCGCAGGCGGCTTTCGGGTTCGGGTGGCTGCCGGTCGCCCCCGGCATGCAGCTGAGCGTCACGGCGCGCTGCACCGTGGCGGTCGCGCGGCTTTCGCCCTGGCCGGCCGTCAGCACCAGTGCCGTGGGGGCGTAGAGCCCGCCGGTCCGCGTGGGCTGCGCCGGTGCGGCGACGGCGTGCGCGGTGGTGGCGAGCGTGCCCAGGACCAGTGCCGCGCCGAGCGCAACAGCCCCAGTGATGTACCGCATGACGAACACTCCCTTGCTCGAAGGTGCAGATACCGGACCGGAGTCTGGCCCAACCGCACCCCGAAAGCATCTCGAGTGGGCAAGGAGCGATCACTTTGAGTCGTTAGATGAAAGCTGAGAGTAATGGCGTGAACCAGCCGGGGGTGGCACCGGGCGGCCGGGCCGAAGCGGTGTGCGGCCAGCGGGGATGCCGCTGCCGGTATGCCCCGGGCAACGGGTGATCGGCCACGGAACGAAGCAATCCGGCCGCCGACCGGTCGTTCGGGCGGGGTTGGATCTCCGGCGATTGGCCGAAGAGGGGGGCCGGAGGGTCCCTCCGTGCTGCCCGGGGCGTCCGGAGAGGTAAGAACCGGCCGCCCGCGGGTCGCCTTACCGGCCCGGGGCCTCCCCGTTTTCCCGCCCGTTCCCCGTGTATGCCCGGTACGGTGCGTCCAGTTCCGGCAGTCCCCCCGTCAGCGCCCGCATGGCCCGCACTGCCGACGCGGCAGGCCCCCGCGGCCCGTCCGGCGCCGCGTCTCCCGCCGCCCACTCCTCCACCGCGAGCCGCATCGCGGTGTTCGCGGCGGCCGCGGCCAGCCGCACCGCCCACGGGTCCGCACCGGTCAGCCGCGCCAGGACCGGCCGCAGCGCCTCCTCGGAGTCGTGATGGACCCGGTGCCAGACCGCGCGCAGCGCCGGATCGTCCGGCATCGCCCGCAGCAGCCCGCGGGTCCAGCGAAGCGCCTCGGCGGCCGGCTCGTCGGCGGGGGTCAGGGCCCGGCGGGCCGCCCGCTCCAGCACCTCGCGTACGGGGAGGGTGTCCGGGCCGGCCGGCGGCGCGGCCAGATCGTCGAGCCACTCCCGCACCCCGTTGGCCAGCAGTGGCACCACCGCGTCCTCCTTGGTGCGGAAGTAGCGGTAGAAGGTGCGCAGCGCGACCCCGGAGGTGCGGGCGATCTCCTCGGCGGTCACGGCGGCGCCGTGCTCCGTGAACAGGGCCGCCGCGGTACGGGCGATCTCCAGCTGGGTCTCGGCCTTGCGCCGCTCGGTGAGCGAGCGGCGGGGCGGCGGGGTGGAGCGGGGTGCGGTCGGCATGGCTTCAGTGTAGGGAGTGTGTGTCAGGGTGGCATGGCAGGCGCGAGTGGCATGGTGTGCCAGATGCGGGTTAGCGTGCCCGGGTACCTCGAGAACGGAGCTGGGCCATGCATCGCTTTGACGGACGCCGCGCACTGATCACCGGTGCCGGTTCGGGCATCGGACAGGCGACGGTCCACCGGATCCTCGCCGAGGGCGGCCGGGTGGTGGCGGCGGATGTCGACGCCGCGGGCCTGCGGATCACCGCCGACCGGGCCGCCGCGGAGGGCACCGACGGCCGGCTGGAGACCGTGGTGCTGGACGTGGCCGACGAGGCGGCGGTCCGTGCGGGCGTCGCCTCGGCGGTGGCCACCCTCGGCGGGCTGGACGTGCTGGTCAACGCGGCCGGCATCCTGCGTGCCGCACACACCCACGAGACCGGCCTGGACCTCTTCAACCAGGTCCTCACGATCAATCTGACCGGCACCTTCCTGATGATCCGTGAGTCGCTGCCCGCGCTCCTGGAGGGCGAGGCGCCGGTCGTGGTCAACTTCAGCTCCACGTCGGCCTCGTTCGCGCACCCGTACATGTCGGCGTACGCGGCGAGCAAGGGCGGCATCCAGTCCATGACGCACGCCATCGCGAGCGAGTACAGCAAGCAGGGGCTGCGCGCGGTGTGTGTGGCGCCGGGCTCCATCGCCAGCGGCATGACCAGCGGCCCGGTGCCGGGGCTGCCCGAGGACGCCGACATGACCCTGTTCACCAAGCTCTTCCCGGCCATCGGGGAGGGCTTCGCCGGCCCGGAGACGGTCGCCGGGGTCATCGCGATGCTCGCCTCGCGGGACGGCGCGTTCATCACCGGCACGGAGATACGGATCGACGGCGGCACGCATATGTGAGCCAGGGGCGGGGGCCGCGAACCCGGCCGGGCGGGGCCGGCGGCCGGGCTCGGCTGCCCGCCGGGGCGCGGTTGCTCAGGCGCTGCGCCGGCCGGCGGGGAGGGTCATGACGGGTTCTAGCCCTTCTTGCGGAAGATCGACAGAGCCAGGGTGAGCAGGGTGCCGCCCACCGCCCAGGCGGCGAGCACCAGGAGCGGGCCGGTGATCGCGTTGCCGCGGAAGTAGGCGAGGGAGCGTGCCGTCCAGGTGCCCGCGCCCGGTGGGAGGGCGGGGCCGATGGCGCGCCAGAACGGGGGCAGCAGCGGATAGGGGTAGGCGCCGCCCGCGCTCGGGTTGCCGAGGATGACGATCAGCAGGATCGCCAGGCCGATGCCGAGGATGCCCAGCAGGGCCTGGCAGGCCAGGGTGGTGGCGCCCACCGCGAAGACGGTCAGGGCGCCCAGCCCCCACAGCCCGAAGAAGGTGCCGGGCAGGGCACCGAGGACCGGCCCGACGATGATCGCGCCGGCCAGCCCGGCGGCGAGCGCGTAGACGGCGAGCGCGGCCAGCCGGATGACCGCCCGGTGCCCGTTCGAGGGGCGCGCGCCGGCGCTGATCGCGAGGATCGCGGCGCACAGATAGCCGCCGACGCACCAGCCGACGACGAGGTAGAAGGACGACAGGCTGCGGCTGTCGCCCGCGGCGGCGGGGGCCACGTCGACCGTGCGGACGGTGCGGTGTTGGGCCTTCTCGGCCGAGCGGACGACCAGTTCGACCGCCTGGGCGAGGGAGGCGCCGCCACCGCCGGCCACCAGCAGCCGGTCGGTGCTCCCGCGGGGGTTGACGATCAGTGCGCCGTCGATGGTCCGGTCCGCGAGCTGCTGCCGGGCGGCCCGTTCGGAGGGCAGTGCGCGCGGGTCCAGAGGAGAGCCCGGCAGCCGGTCCAGTTTGCCCACCAGTTGCGCCCTGGCCTGTGGGGGAGCGACGACACCGAGCGGTACATCGGCCGGCGCGGGGTGGTGGAAGGCGCCGGTGTACGACGTGATGAACGCGATCACCAGCCCCAGGACGCCGAGCACCAGCAGCGAGGCATGCGGCGTCACCGCGCTCTTCACCTCCCCGAGGAAGGTGGTGCGGGTGCCGTCGTCCGTCGTGGCCATGACTCGCTCCTCGCCACACTTCGGCTGCCGGTCCGGTGCTTTTGCTCCCTTATCTTCCGGTTGGCGGCAAAGCTGCGCAGATCGGTGGGGCTGATCGGCGGATCGGTGACCGGCCTCCCGGCATGTCTTCGTACGAATGTTCGATGCGCGGGTTATGGTGGAGAGGAGGAACGGGGGACGCAAGGTCAGCCGGGGGGCGGATGAGGTGCAGGAGGTGCGGATGCCCGGGTTCACGCATCTGCACACCGCTTCAGGGTTCTCCCTGCGCTACGGCGCCTCCCATCCGGAGCGGCTCGCCGAGCGCGCCGCCGAGCGCGGTATGGACGCCCTCGCACTGACCGACCGGGACGGGCTCTCCGGGTCCGTACGGTTCGCCAAGGCCGCGGCCGAAGCCGGTATCCGCCCGCTGTTCGGCAGCGAACTCGCCGTGGCGGAGCGCGCGTCGGCGCCCACGCCCACCGCGCGCCGCCGCACCCCGGTGCGTGGCGGCGCCTTCCTCGACGAGTCCGCCGCCCGTGCCGTCTTCCTGGCCCGGGACGGAGCGGCCGGCTGGGCCGCCCTGTGCCGGCTGGTCTCGGCCGCCCACGCCGGGCAGGGGGAGCAGCCCGTCCTCCCGTGGAGTGCCCTGGAGGCCGCCACGGACGGACTGACCGTGCTGCTCGGGCCGGACTCCGAGGTCGGCCGGGCGCTGGCGGCCGGCCGGCCGGACCGTGCCGCGCGGCTCCTCGGCCCCTGGCGTGAGCTGTACGGCGAGGCGCTGCGCCTGGAGGTCGTCGACCACGGCCGGCCCGGCAGCGGCCCCGGCTCCCCGCGGCTGGCCGCCCGTACCCTCGGCTTCGCCGTCGACCAGGGCCTCCGCGCCGTCCTGACCAACGCGGTCCGCTACGCCGACCCCGGTCAGGGCCCGGTCGCCGATGTCCTGGACTCCGCCCGCCGTCTGGTGCCGGTGGACCGGCGCCGGCCCGAGGCCCGGGACAGCGGGGAACGCTGGCTCAAGGACGGCGCCACGATGAGCCACACCGCCGGGCGGATCGCCGAGGCGGCCGGTTTCCGGCGCGGCCTGGCCCACCGGCTGCTCGCCATGACCGAGGAGGCCGCCGGGGAGTGCCTGGTCGATCCGCAGGACGACATCGGGCTGGGCCGGATCCACTTCCCCGAGCCGCGGCTGGTCGGCGCGGGCCGGCGCACCGCCGCCCGGGTGCTGCGCTCGCGCTGCGCCGCCGGGATGGTGCTGCGCGGCTACGACCACGACCGTGAACGCTGGGCGCGGCTGCACGACGAGCTGCGCACCATCGAACGGCTCGGCTACCCCTCGTACTTCCTGACGGTCGCTCAAGTCGTGGACGACATACGGGAGATGGGCATCCGGGTCGCGGCGCGCGGGTCCGGCGCGGGTTCCCTGGTCAACCACCTCCTGGGCATCGCACACGCCGATCCGGTCGAGCACGGGCTGCTGATGGAGCGTTTTCTGTCCGAGCGGCGGGCGGCGCTGCCGGATATCGACATCGATGTGGAGTCCGCCCGCCGACTGGAGGTCTACCGCGCGATCTTCGACCGGTTCGGCGCGGAGCGGGTCGCCACCGTCTCGATGCCCGAGACCTATCGCGTCCGGCACGCCGTACGGGACGTGGGCGCCGCCCTGGGCATGGACCCGGCGCGGGTGGACCGGCTGGCCAAGGCCTTCCCGCACATCCGCGCCCGGGACGCCCGGGCCGCGCTGGCCGAGCTGCCGGAGCTGCGCGGGGTGCGGGAGGCCGGCGGCGAGCGGCTGTGGCCGCTGGTCGAGGCACTGGACGCCCTGCCGCGCGGTATCGCCATGCACCCGTGCGGGGTGCTGCTCTCCGACGCCACGCTGCTGGACCGTACGCCGGTCGTCCCGACCAGCGGCGAGGGCTTCGCCATGTCGCAGTTCGACAAGGACGACGTGGAGGAGATGGGTCTGCTCAAGCTCGATGTGCTGGGCGTGCGGATGCAGTCCGCGATGGCGCATGCGGTCGCCGAGATCGGCCGGGCCACGGGGCGCCGGATCGATCTCGACGACCCCGCACAGGTGCCGCCCGGGGACCCGGCCACCTACGACCTGATCCGTTCGACCGAGACGCTCGGCTGCTTCCAGATCGAGTCGCCGGGCCAGCGCGACCTGGTCGGCCGGTTGCAGCCCGCCACCTTCCACGACCTGGTCGTCGACATCTCCCTCTTCCGTCCCGGGCCGGTCGCCGCCGACATGGTGCGGCCCTTCATCGAGGCCCGGCACGGCCGCAAGGCGATCCGCTATCCGCACCCCGACCTGGAGGAACCGCTGCGCGAGACCTATGGGGTGGTGGTGTTCCACGAGCAGATCATCGAGCTGCTGCGGATCATGACGGGCTGCGGGCGGGACGAGGGTGACGAGAAGCGGCGGGCGCTGTCGCATCCGGAGCTCCAGGGCCGGGTGCGCGCCTGGTTCGCGCAGCGCGCCGAGCGGCGCGGGTACGCACCCGAAGTGATCGCGCGTACCTGGGAGATCGTCGAGGCCTTCGGCTCGTACGGCTTCTGCAAGGCGCACGCGGTGGCCTTCGCGGTGCCCACCTACCAGTCCGCCTGGCTCAAGGCACACCATCCCGCGGCCTTCTATGCCGGGCTGCTCACCCATGACCCGGGGATGTACCCGAAGCGGCTGCTGCTCGCGGACGCGCGGCGGCGCGGGGTGCCGGTGCTGCCGCTGGATGTGAACCGGTCGGCGGTCGCTCATCGAATCGAACTGGTGTCCGGTGCGGCTTCCCGTGGCGACGGCCCGGGGGACTCCGCGGTCTGGGGCCTGCGGCTCGCGCTCTCCGATGTGCACGGCATGAGCGAGGCCGAGGCGCAGCGGATCGAGGCCGGGCAGCCCTACCGCTCGCTGCCGGACCTGTGGCAGCGGGCCAGGCCGGGCCGCGCGGTGGCCGAACGCCTCGCACGGGTGGGCGCGTTGGACGCCTTCGGGGCGAACCGGCGGGACCTGCTGCTGTACCTCGCCGAGCTGCACCACCGCGGCCGGCAGGCGCCCGGCGGCCAGCTGACGCTGCCCGGCCGGGCCCTCGACGGCGCGGACGCGGAACCGGTCGATCCGGTCGAGCCGGCCGGGCTGCCCGACCTCAGCGAGGTCGAACGGCTCAGCGCCGAGCTGGGCGTCCTCGGCATGGACGCCTCCCGTCATCTGATGGCCGACCACCGGGAGTTCCTCGCGGAGCTGGGCGCGCTGCCGGCCCGGCTGCTGCGCGATGCCCGGCACGGTGAGACAGTGCTGGTCGCCGGGGCCAAGGCGGCCACCCAGACGCCGCCGATCCGCTCCGGCCGCCGGGTCATCTTCACCACCCTGGACGACAGCACCGGACTGGTCGACTGCGCCTTCTTCGACGACAGCCATGCGGCCTGTGCGCACACGATCTTCCACTCCTGGCTGCTGCTGGTGCGCGGCACGGTCCAGCGGCGCGGTCCGCGCAGCCTCAGCGTGGTCGGCGCCGCCGCCTGGAACCTCGCCGAGCTGGCCGAACTGCGCCGCGAGGGCGGGCTGGAGGCGGTCGCCGCCCGGCTCGCGGAGGTGCCGGACGCGGGGTCGGCCGAGGCAGGTGCGGGGACGGCCGAGGCGGACACCCCGGCGGCGGAGCCGGACGCGCCGGCGGCGGAGCCGGGCCAGCGTCCGGGCGCGGAGCCCGGGACGGACCGGGAGTCCGAGGCGGCCGCCGTCCCGGGCCGCACCATCCGGCTGACGACCGGCTACGAGCTGCACCCGTGGGCCGACCTCCAGCCCCCCGGCGAACGCGCCGCCACCGGACGCAAGCTGTGGCACTCCAGCCCGGGGAGCGCGGGATGACCCCCGCGCCGAGGCCACCCGCCGCACCGCCGGATCCGCCCGGCGCCCCGCGGCAGCCGGGCATGCTCCATATCCGGTTCCGGACCGTCGACGGCACCCCCGTGAGCGCCGGATGCTTCGAACAACTGCTGGTGCTGCTGGCGCAGTTCACCCCGGTGATCGAGGCGCTGCCGCCGGACGCCGCGCTGGCGGATGTGCGTGGTGCGCTGCGCTATTTCGACCGGGACGCGACGGGCCTCGCCGAACTGGTGCGGCTGCGCGCCCTGGCCTGGCACGGCGTACGGTGCACGATCGGGATCGGCGCCAACCCGCTGCTCGCCCGGATGGCGGCCCAGGGGGCGGCGCCCGGGGAGATCCGGGCCGTCCCCGAAGGCGCCCCGGCCGTCGCCGCGTTCCTCGACCGCCGTCCGGTCTCGGCACTGCACGGTGTCGGCCCGGCGACCGCGCGCGCCCTGTGTGCGTACGGGCTCGACAGCGTCGGCCGGGTCGCCGCCGCCCCGCCCGCGACCCTCCAGCGGATCCTCGGCGCCAGGACGGGGCGGATCGTGTACGAACGGGCCCGCGGTATCGATCCGACGCCGGTGACGCCCAACGCCGCGGCCCGCTCGATGGGTGCCGAACACCGCTTCGTCCACGACGAGTTGGACCCGGCCAGGCGCCGCCGGGCGCTGCTCTCGCTCGCCGACGGCCTCGGTGCCCGGATGCGTGCGAGCGGGCAGGTGGCCCGCGCGCTCACCCTCACCGTCCGCTATGCCGACCGCTCCACCACGACCCGCACCCGGCGGCTGGACGGACCGACCGCGCACGGTCCCGCACTGACCGATGCGGCCTATGCGCTGCACGCCGCGCTCGGACTTCAGCGGGCGCGAGTACGCTCCGTGGCACTGCGCGCGGAGGACCTCTGCCGCGCCGAACGCGCCGCACGCCAGCTGACCTTCGACCCGTCCGACGACAAGGCGCACCGCATCGAGGCCGCCGTCGACCGCGCCAGGGCACGCTTCGGGACCGCGAGCGTACGCCCCGCCGCAACCCTCGGCCAGGCGGGCCGGACCCCACCGCCTCCGGGCACCAAGCCCCTCGGACGCGGGGTCAACCGGCCGTAGCTTGCCGCCGGTCAGCCGGTCAGCCGGCGAGCAGGGCCTTCTCCCACTGGTCCGCCCGCTGCTCGATATAGGCGGCATCACTGCGCCAGACGTCGCCGTGGCCTTCCGCCCACAGGGTTGCCCAGGGCTGTGTGCCCAGGGCGGCCTGCTCCCGCAGGAAGTCATGCATGGCCCGCGTACGGCGCCCCAGCAGCGGGACCAGCCGGCGCCGCTCGGCCTCGTCGAGACCGTAGGCATCGGCGAAAATCCGCAGCCGGCCCCCGGCATCGGCGCGCTGCCGGCCGGGTTGCGCCGACAGCGGGAGGAAGCCGTGCGCCGCATACGCGAGATCGCCGAGCCGGGTCCCCGGGGCGGCCGCGTCCCAGTCGATGAAGGCCCACTCGTCCTCCGCGCCGACCACGAGGTTCCAGGGAGCCAGGTCCTGATGGGCGATGATCTCGCTTCCCCCGGCGGGGAGGAGCACCTGCCAGTGCGGGTCGGGCGGTGGCGTGAAGCTCTGCACGGCGTCGTGGAAGTCCCTGATGAGACGCGCCACCCGGGCCAGCCGCCGAGCGGGCTCCAGCAGGGAGAACCGGTCGGGCCAGACCACCTGGCCCGGCATGAAGGTCAGCACCTCCCGGCCCTGTTCGTCGATGCCGAGGGGGCGCGGGGCGGCCCGGAACCCCACTTCGTGCAGATGCGTGAGGAGGGCGTGCACCGCAGGGGTCCACGGACCGGCGGGGCGGCGGACGGTGTCCCCGACACGGACGACACCGGCGCTGACGTTTCCACCGGCCAACGGCTGCTCTTCCGGATGCTGCATGGAACCAGCCTGGCCGGACTCCCCAGCCGCGTCACCTCGATTACGGCGATCACGGCACCGGCCGGAGGCCGAACGGCCGGATCGGACCTGCCCTTTGGACCGGTCCGGTCCGGCCGGTCCCCGGCTCCCCCTGCCTCAGCCGTAGAGCCGTTCCGCGTACTGGGGGCCGTAGTGCTGCTCCAGTTCCTCCAGGGAGTGGTCCGGGGCTTCGAGGCCCTTGACGATGCGGGCCCGGGAGGGCAGCGCGTCGGGGTGCCAGGTCTCCGGCTTCCACAGGTCCGAGCGGAGGAACGCCTTGGAGCAGTGGTAGAAGATCTCCTCGACCTCCACCAGGAGCGCCAGCCGGGGGCGGTGGCCCTTGACGGTCAGGGCGTCGAAGAACGGGGCGTCGCGCAGCAGCCGGGCGCGGCCGTTGATGCGCAGGGTGTCACCGCGGCCCGGGAGGAGGTAGTTCAGCCCGACATGCGGATTGTCGAGGACGTTCATCCAGCCGTCCACGCGCTTGTTGCCGGGGCGGTCCGGGATCACCAGGGTGGTGTCGTCCAGGACATGGGTGAAGCCCGCGGGGTCGCCCTTGGGTGAGACGTCGCAGCGGCCCTGCGCGTCCGCGGTGGCTATCACGCAGAACGGCGAGCGGGCCAGCCACTGCCGGTCGAGGTCGTGCAGCCGGTACCGGGTCTTGTGCGCCGCATGGGAGCTGGGCTCACCCATCAGCTCGCGCAGCTCCGCCTTCGAGTCGATCTCCACAAGCCCGGTCAGATCCGCCGTCCCGGCCGTTTCCATTGGTCGCCCCCTCATGTCTCGTCCCCGGCCAAGTCTCTTACCTGGCCAAGTCCCGTAGCTGGTCAAGCCGTTGCCGACTCTACGCGACGGGTCTGACATCCGGTCCGGTCGCGACGGACGGGGCGCACCGGCACGGAAACCGTTCGTTGAACCCCGGACGTCCGGTGAGGGTTGTGTGCGGCTTCCTTCACCGTCACACCGCTGGCACACCGCGCTTACCCAGCCGTAACTTACTTGCCAGTCAACTGCGTTGGCCCTTGCGATCCGGATCGCAGGTGAACGGCTCACGGAGCACTTCGGAGTCCCCTCACCCCGCAAGGAGCATCGTATGAAGCTGCGCTGGTCAAGAACGCTCACCCTTCTCCCCGCCCTCGCCCTGGCCCTCGGTGCCGCCACCGTCCCCGCCGCGGCCGCCGACCCGTCGCCCGCCACCACCCCGGCCGGAGGCGCCGCCCAGCACCCCACGCGCACCGCCGCCGGCAGCGGCTGGAACAACTACTCCTGCAAGCCCTCCGCCGCCCACCCGCGGCCGGTGGTCCTGGTGCACGGCACGCTCGGCAACTCCATCGACAACTGGCTCGGCCTGGCGCCCTACTTGGTGGCCCGCGGCTACTGCGTCTTCTCCCTGGACTACGGTCAGCTGCCCGGCGTCCCGTTCTTCCACGGGCTGGGCCCGGTCGACGCGTCCGCCCAGCAGCTCGCCGCCTATGTCGACCGGGTGCTGGCCGCCACCGGCACCGAGAAGGTCGATCTCGTCGGCCACTCGCAGGGCGGCATGATGTCGCGGGTGTACCTGAAGTTCCATGGCGGTGCGGACAAGGTGAACACGCTGGTCGGGCTGGCACCCGACAACCACGGCACCGATCTGAACGGCCTGACCCGTCTGCTCGACCACTTTCCCGGTGCCAAGGACTACATCGACAAGCTGACTCCCGGGCTGGCCGACCAGATCGCCGGCTCCGACATCCTCAACCGCCTCAACGAGGGCGGTGACACGCTCCCCGGGGTGCACTACACCGTGATCGCGACCAAGTACGACGAGGTCGTCACCCCCTACCGGAGTGCCTTCCTCGACGGCCCCGATGTACGCAATGTGGTGGTCCAGGATCTGTGCGGGCTCGACCTCTCCGAGCATGTGGCCATCGGGCTCGTCGACCGCGTCGCCTTCCACGAGACGGCCAACGCCCTCGACCCGGCGCACGCCACCCGGACGACCTGTCTGCCGGGCTGACCGGGAGCCGGCCCGGTCCGCCGCCGCGGCGGGGCCGGGCCGCGCTCCGTATCAGGCGTGAGGGTCAGTCGGCGGCCAACAGGGCGTCGGTGCACCGCTCCGCCAGGTCCTCGGCGTGCGGGGGCAGCGGGGTGCCGCCGCGCAGATGGCGGCGGACCAGCGACAGCGGGAGGTCGACGGCGGCGAGCGTCACCCGGTCGAAGCCCTCTCTGCCGTGCAGCCCCAGGGCCCCCGCGAGCGCCGCCAGGGCGGCCCGTACCTGCATGTTCCCCTCTTCCGCGCGCAGCAGATGCTCGTCGGACCAGTCGTCCCGCCCGAATTCCTGGGCCCCGTACAGGAGCAGCGCGGCCTCCGCCGGGTGGGTGCGGCTCCACGCCACGATGTGCCGGGCGGCCGCCCGGCCCCCGGCGCGCGGGTCGTCCGAGGATTCGAGGGCCTCGAAGTAGCCCGCCTGGAAGCCCTCGACGGTACGCAGCCACACCTCGGCCAGCAGCGCCGAGCGGCCGGCGAAACGGTGGTAGAGCGAGCCGCTGGGGGCGCCGGCGGCGGCCGCGACCGCGGACATGGTGACGCCCGAGGGCCCGGACTCGGCCGCCAGCTGTACGGCGGCGTCGAGGAGCTGTGCGGTGTCGAACCGGGGTGGCCTGGCCATGTTCTAGAGGGTACTCTCCACTATATTGGAGAGGCGCCTCTAGAACGGGTGCGGACCAGGTGAGGAAGGGCGCGATGGGTGTCTGCAACGTGCACGAGCGGGAGCTGCCGGTGTCCGGCGCCGAGGCGGGTCTGCTGATCGACGGCCTGTCCGGCGGCACCGGCCCGCTCTGGCCGCGCCCCCTGGACCGCGCCGAACGGGCCTGTACGGGCACCGTCGCCCGGCCCGCCCGCTGGAGCCGCTATGTACGGCTGCTGCGCCGCCTCATCGGGTGATCCGGCGCAGCGTCAGAAAGCCGACGGCCGCGCAGGCGAGTCCCGCCGGGATCAGCAGCAGCCATCCTGAGAAGACCAGCACGGCCGCCGTCAGCAGGGCGCTCGCGCATCCGCCGCACCACAGGGGAGCGCGGCGGGGCAGCAGCACCAGCGCGGCGGCCAGGCCGGCGAGGGTCACCGCCGCCAGACAGGTGGCGGTGGCCCTCATCAGGAGATCCAGGTCGGCGCCGCCGAAGCCCGCCGCTGCCCCCACGAGCACGGCCGCCCCGCCGAGCACCGTCAGTGACCGCCGCGGCACCTCACCCGGCGCGCCGCCCTTGGCCAGCGCGCGCGGCGCCGCCCCGTCCCGGGCGAGCGCCGCACCGAGCCGGGAGGCCCCGGCCAGATACGAGTTGACCGCGCCGAAGGTCAGAAAGAGCGCCGCCACGGCGGCCACGGGGCGGGCGGCGCCGCCCACGCTCCGGGCGAGCAACTCGGTCAGCGGGGTCTCGGTCCCGGCCGCGGCCGGACCCAGCGCACCGATCGTGGCCACCGCGAGCCCCAGGTAGAGCACGGTGATGACGGCGAGCGTACGGCGCGTGACCCGCGGCAGATCCCGCGCGGGATCGGCGAACTCGCCCGACAGATGGCTGGCCGCCTCCCACCCGGCGAACGCGAAGAACAGCACCACGGCCGCCGACCCGACCGAGGACCAGCCGCCCGGCATGAACGGGGTGAAGTGGGCGGCGGACACCTGCGGCGCGGCGGCCAGCACGGTGCCCAGCAGCACCACCGCCAGCAGCCCGCCGAGCAGCAGCTGCACCCGGCCCGACAGCCGCAGCCCCACCGCGTTGGAGACCAGCGCCACCGCGACCACCGCCGCGGCCACCACGGCCGCGCCCGTGCCGCCCCAGCCGGCCGCGTCGGCCACGTACTTCCCGCCGATCCACGACGCCGAGACCACGCCGATCGGCACCGCCCCGTAGAACCACCACCCCACCACGGCCGCCGCCCGCGGCCCGATCGCCCGGTGTACGTAGGTGGCCACGCCCCCGCCGTCGGGGAACCGCGCGCCGAGCGCCGCGAAGGAGGCGGCCACCGGCACGCACAGGGCGAGCAGGACCACCCAGGCCAGGATCGAGGCGGGGCCGGCCGCGGCGGCGGCCAGGGACGGCAGCGTCAGCACGCCGGGCCCGAGGACGGCCCCGGCGCACAGCGCGGTACCGCTGCCGACGCCCAGCCGCCGTACATCCGGTAGTGCGGATGCCGGGAGGGATGTTTGTTGTACGGTCACAGCCGCAGAACGTAACCGCTGGATTGATCAATCTGGCCTCTCGCCGAACATAATTCGGCGGCTGCGGCACCATGGGGCTCATGGACGACATTGATTCGGCGATTGTGCGTGAACTACAGCGCGATGCACGGCAGACCAACCGTGACCTGGCCCGCCGGCTGAACATCGCGCCCTCCACCTGCCTGGAGCGGGTCCGGGCCCTGCGCGCCCGGGGAGTGATCACCGGCTATCGCGCGACCGTGGACCTGCGCGCCCTCAACCGGCCCGTACAGGCGCTGCTCACGGTCCGTATCCGCCCGATGAACCGCGAGGTCATCGAGCGCTTCAAGGCCTTTCTGACCTCGCTGCCCGAGGTGCTCAGCGTCTATGTCGTCGCGGGCGGCGACGACTTCCTCGTCCATGTGGCCGTCCCCGACGTCGACCGGCTGCACGCGCTCCTGATGGACCAGGTCTTCAAGCGCCGTGAGGTCGTCGACTGCCGGAGCTCGGTCATCTACCAGCATGTCGCCAACGACATCATCGAGGCGCTGCCGCCGGCCGGCTCCTGATACGTCGACGACGCCGCCCCCGCGGTGAAGCAGGGGCGGCGCCGCTTACCGGACCCGCCGGGCTGCGGGCTCAGTCGCGGTGCCGGGCGGCCTTGCGGCGGGTGGTGAGGAACAGGACCCCGGCGCCGAGGGCGACCACGGCGGCGCCGCTCACGGCGAGCGAGGCGGTGGAGCTGTCCCCGCCGGTCTCCGCCAGCCGCTGCCCGCCGACCGGCCGGGAACCGCCGTGGGGGTGCGCGCCGTTGGCCTCCGCGTGATCGGCGGGCGCCGGGGCGTCGGCGGCCGCCGACCGGACCGTGCCCGTGTGGCCGGCCTCGCCGCCGTGATGGTGGTGACCCGTGCCCACCGACGACTTGGGGGCGCCCGCCGCGATCTGGGCGTCGGTCGGCGCGGAGGCGGACGGCGCGGGCGCCGCCGCGCTGCCGGTGCCGGCCGCCTTCTTGCCGAAGACCACGTCCGAGCAGGTGTAGAACGCCTCGGGGCTGTCCGACCGCTGCCAGATGCTGTAGATCAGATGGCGTCCGGACCGCGCCGGCACCTTCGCGTCGAAGACGTACTCGCCGTTGACGAGCTTGGGGTCGACGACCTTCGCGAACGGCTTCGACTCCAGGTCGGACCACTTCAGCGGCTTCTTCGGGTCATAGCCGGCCTTGGTGAGGTACAGCTCGAACGAACCCCGGTGGGGCGCGGTGGCCTTGTAGTGGAAGGTGTGGCCGCCCGCCCGCATCGGGGACGACGGCCAGTCGGCACGGGCCAGGTCCAGGCCCTTGTACTCGGCGCTGTTGGCGCTGCACAGCTTGCCGTCCGGGATACGGGTCCGGGACCGGCCGCCCGCTTCGCCGTCCCGTACGCCGTTCCAGTCGTAGAGGGCCTGGGCCCCGCCGGCCTGGACGGCGGCCTTGCACGCCGCGGACCGCGGGCTCTCGGGGCCCTCGGCGTAGCAGGCCGAGACCCGGCTGACCGGGTCCGTCATCGAGCCGTGTGCGGCGGCCGGGCTCGCGGTGAGCGCGGTGAGCGCGAGCGGGGCGATGCCGATGAGTGCGATCCCGGTGGCCTTGCGACGAACGGTCATCGTGGGGGTCTCCTTCAGGTGCGGGGAGCGGGAGTGGCGGGGGAGCGGTGGGGGTCGGGTCGCGTCCGGCGACGCCGCCCCCGGTGACCGGCGCCGACGGTCCGCGACCCGCCTTGCGAACAGCACGCTAGCCGCGCTGAACAGCGCTTTTGCCGGTGAAAGGGCGATCCTGGTGATCGTTATGGTGGCCTTAAGGGACGGCTAAGCGGGGGCTCATGCAGATGGGGAGGAAACGGGCACCCGTACGGGCGGGGAGCGCCGCCCGTACGGGTGTCCCGGTCGCCTCGAACCGCAGCTGCCGCGGCCACCTTGCGCCGCTCTCGGGCCGTACCCGCAGCGGGAATTGGCATCGGCGGGAGTCGTCCGCGGGGGGAGCCGTGCGCGGTGGGAGCCGTCCGCGCGGGAGTGGTTGTCAGCGGCCTTCGGTGCCGCCGTCGGGGGACGGGTCGCCGATGTCGTCGAGGCCTTCGAGGAGCGCGTCCACGGCGTTCGCCGATACGGGGCCGTCGGCCGAACGGAGCGACTGTTCGGCCCAGATGATCTTCCCCTGGGCGGTGTAGCGGGTGCCCCAGCGCTCGGCGTACCGGGCGATGAGGAACAGCCCCCGGCCGCCCTCGTCGGTGGTGCGCGCATGGCGGAGGTGCGGCGAGGTGCTGCTGCTGTCCGACACCTCGCAGATCAGCGTCCGCGCCCGGATCATCCGCAGGCTGATCGGCCCGGAGGCGTGCCGGATGGCGTTGGTGACCAGTTCGCTGACGATCAGCTCGGTGGAGAAGACGAGGTCCTCCAGGCCCCACTCCGCCAGCCGGCCGGCGGCGGACCTGCGGGCCTGGCCGACCGCGGACGGATCGGCGGGGATCTCCCAGGTCGCCAGCTGGGACGGCGCCAGGGCGCGGGTGCGGGCCAGCAGCAACGCCACGTCATCGACCGGCCGTCCGCCCGGCAGAGCGCCGATCACCGTGTCGCAGAGATCCTCCAGCGGGGCCTGCGGATCGGCCAGGGCGGTACGCAGCCTGGTGATCCCGCCGTCGAGATCGAGCGCCTTCCCCAGCAGCAGGCCGTTGGTGTAGAGGGCCAGCAGGCTGCCTTCCCCCAACGGGAGTTCGACGGATTCGAAGGGCATCCCGCCCAGCCCCAGCGGCGGTCCGGTCGGCAGCTCCAGCAGCTGACCTTCGCCCGCGGGGCTGATGAGCAGCGGTGCGGGGTGTCCGGCGCGGGCCAGCGTGCAGCGGCAGCCGACCGGGTCGTAGACCGCGTACAGGCAGGTGGCTCCGATGACCCCGTCGTCGGCGTTGGTGTCGTGGCCGACCCGGTTGACCATGTCGTCCAGGTGCGCCAGCACCTCTTCCGGGGACAGGTCAAGGTCGGCGAGCGCCTGCACCGCGGCCCGCAGCCGCCCCATGGTGGCCGCGGCGTGCACCCCGTGGCCGACGACATCGCCGACCACCAGCGCCACCCGGGCGCCGGACAGCGGGATCACATCGAACCAGTCGCCGCCGACGCCGCTGAGCGAGTCGGCCGGCAGATAGCGGTAGGCGGCCTCCACCGCGCACTGCTCGGGCAGATCGTGCGGCAGCAGGCTGTGCTGGAGGGTGAGGGCCGCATTGTGCTCGCGGGTGTATCTGCGGGCGTTGTCGATGGAGATCGCGGCGCGGGCGACGAATTCCTCGGCGAGCACCAGGTCGTCGGGCTGGAACGGCCCGGTGTGCTGCCAGCGGGCGAACGCGGCCGTCCCCAGGAAGGCGCCCCGCGCCCGGAGCGGCACCACCATCAGCGAGTGGAAGCCCAGTTCCCGCAGGTGCGCCGCGCGGACCGGGTCCTCGGCCGCCCATTCGGCGTCGGCGAGATCCAGCGTCTGGAACAGCGCCGAATCGCCCTCGATGAGACTCAGCACGACGGGCGCCGACGGCGGGTAGGCGGCCGCGTCCCCGATCGCCACCACCGCCTCGGGACAGCCCTCGCGTACCGACTGCTGCCCCGCCCGGCGCATGGTGAACAGATCCGTGGCGTCGACCGGCTCGGGCAGCGGCTCCTCCCCGGAGAGCAGCGCGTCGAGCAGATCGACGGTGACGAAGTCGGCGAGCTCCGGAACCGCCGCGTCGGCGAGTTCCTGCGCGGTCTGCCAGACGTCCAGGGAGCTGCCGATGCGCTCGGCGGCCCGGTTCAGCAGGGCCATCCGCTGACGTGCCCGGTAGCTCTCCGTGACGTCGAGGACCATGTAGCAGACGCCCAGCACCTGACCGGCTTCGTCCTCGATCCGGAAGAACGAGGTGGAGTAGGCGTGCTCCCGCTGCGGATCGGACTCCGGGTGCCCCAGATACTCGTAGCCGACCGACGGGGTACCGGTGGCCAGCACCTTGCGCATCTCCGCCTCGATGGCCTCCACGGCGAGGCCCGGCTGGATCTCCCCCAGCCGCTTCCCGAGGCGCTGCTCGCGGCGGGTGCCGCCCATCTGCTCCAAGGCGTCGTTCAGCCACACGAACTGGAGGTCGGCGTTCACCATGGCCACGCCGATCGGCGACATACCGAGGATGCCCTCCAGGAACGACCGGCTCGCTCCCGACCAGGGCGTCCGGGTCATCTCGGCGGCGAGGACGAGACGTGTCGAGTGCTCCTGCGCATCCATCAGCGGCAGCACGCGGAACTCCAGGTCGAGCCGGTGGCCGTCCTTGTGCCGTACGGCTTCCAGCCCGCTCCAGCCGTCCGCCGCCGCCAGCCGGGACTCCCACCTGCTGTCCTGCGGCGCCCCGGTGGCCACGCCCGCGAACAGCTCCCCCAGGGGCCTGCCGACGGCCTCGGACACCGCATAGCCCAGCAGCCGCTCGGCGCCCTTCGTCCAGCCCTGCGCCACCCCCGCGCGATCGGCCATCACCACGGCCGTCCGCGTGAGGTCGAAGACGCCGTCTCCGGAGAGACGGCTGCTCTGGGAGGCGCACATATGACCGGTCCAATGCCGGTCCCCACCGTGCGACAGGCGCTCTCTCAGGGTGGCGCCGCCGCACTCGACCGGCCTTTTCCACGGTACCCCCTCACCCTGTCCGGGCGCTCTCCCCGGCGCCCGCCACCGGCCCGCGCAGCACGCCGGGAAGCCGTCTCCGCAGGCTTGTCAGTGGGTGCTGCCACCATCGGCACATGAGTCCCGAAGCGCCCGCCGATCCGTCCCGTCAGCCCGTGACCGACCCCCTCAACCCACCGCTGCCGACCGCCGACGCCGCCTATTGGGAAGCGGCCGCCGCCTCCTTCGACGAGGAGCCCGACCACGGTCTGCGCGACCCCGCCGTCCGCGCCGCCTGGGCCGCCCGGCTGCGCTCCTGGCTGCCGTCCGCGCCCGCCGCCGTCCTCGACCTGGGCTGCGGCACCGGAAGCCTCTCCCTGCTGGCCGCCGAGCAGGGCCACCGCGTCACGGGCATCGACCGCTCCGCGCGCATGATCGAGCGGGCGCGCACCAAGCTCGCGGGCCGCGATGCCGCGTTCCGTGTAGGTGACGCCGCCGAACCACCCGTGGGGGAGCGGCGGTTCGATGTCGTCCTGGTGCGCCATGTCCTGTGGGCCCTGCCCGACCCCGCGGCCGCGCTGCGGCACTGGGCCGGTCTGCTCACCCCCGGTGGCCGGCTGGTGCTGGTGGAGGGCCGCTGGGGCGAGGCGGACCCGATAGGTCTTCCGGCCGACGAACTCACCGCCCTCGTCGAGCCGTTGGCGGTGCGTACGCGAGTGGAGAGCCTCGCGCACGATCCGGCGCTGTGGGGCAGGGAAGTGGCCGATGAGCGGTATGTGCTGATCGCCGACCTCCCCCGTCGGCACACCGAAGTGGTCGACGTCCATCTTGTGGTGCGCCGCGGCGACGAGGTGCTGCTCGCCCGCCGGGCCGGCACCGGTTATGCGGACGGTCTGCTGAACGTCCCCTCGGGTCATGCGGAGGACGGGGAGGACGTCCGGGAGGCGGTGATCCGGGAGGCCGCGGAGGAGATCGGGCTGCGGCTGGCGCCCGAGGACCTGCGGGTCGCGCTCGTGATGCAGCACTGCGCCCCGCCTCCGGCACGGCCCCGGATCGGCTGGTTCTTCGAGGCGGAATACGGCGTGGGCGGCGAGCCGTGGAACCGCGAGCCGGACAAGTGCGCGGAGTTGGCGTGGTTCCCGCTGGCGGCGCTGCCGGACGACATGGTCGCCTACTCCCGCGCCGGACTGGACGGACTGCGCGCGGGCCACCGCTTCCTGCTCCACTGGCACCGGCCCGGCGACGCCGTGGCCCACGACCCGTCGGGCCCCGGCCGCGCGGTCGTGCTGGACGGACCGGGCCCGACGGGGTGAACCGGCGAGCACGCGCTACGCCTCGGCCACCCCTCAACTCGCTCATGTGACACGGCTCCTGGGGGAGCGGCCGAGGCCCGGCACGCGACGCGATTGCCGCTTCTTTTCCGGTGTACGGGCCCCGCTTTGCCGCCGCTTTTCCGTAACGCGGTGAGCGCGTGGCCCGTTCCGGGCGCTCCGGGACGGCTTCTGTGGCCAATACACCTACCCGCGCGTACGGTGCCTGCCGCAGGCCGCCGCCCGGATGCGGCGGCCCCGAAGGAGGAGCCGCCAGCATGTGCGGAATCACCGGATGGATCTCCTACGAGCACGACCTCACCAGACAGCGCGCCACCCTTGAGGCGATGACCGAAACCATGGCCTGCCGCGGCCCGGACGCGGCCGGCCGCTGGCTCGACACCCACGCCGCGTTCGGCCACCGCCGGCTCGCCGTCATCGACCCCGACGGCGGCAAACAGCCCATGACCGTCACCCACGACGGCCGCACCCTGGTCGTCACCACCTACAGCGGCGAGGTGTACAACTACCGCGAGCTGCGCGCCGAACTGGAGCAGCTGGGCCACACCTTCCGTACCCGCAGCGACACCGAAGTGGTGCTGCACGCCTACCTCCAATGGGGCGAGGCGTTCGCCGAGCGCCTCAACGGTATGTACGCCCTGGCGCTCTGGGACCCACGAAGCCGGCAACTCCTGCTGGTACGCGACCGGATGGGCATCAAGCCGCTCTACTACCACCCCACCCCCGACGGGGTGCTGTTCGGCTCCGAGCCCAAGGCGATCCTCGCCCACCCCTCCCTACGCCCCACCGTCGACGCCGAGGGCCTGGCCGAGCTCATCACCTTCACCAAGACCCCGGGCCACGCCGTCTACCAGGGCATGCACGAGGTACGCCCCGGCCATCTCGTCCGGGTCGGCCGCGGCGGGGTGACCGTCAAGCGCTACTGGGCCCTCACCGCCCGCGAGCACACCGATGACCTCGGCACCACCGTCGCGCACATCCGCACGCTGCTCGACGACATCGTGGACCGCCAGCTGATCGCCGATGTGCCGCTGTGCACCCTGCTCTCCGGCGGCCTGGACTCCTCCGCCATCACCGCACTCGCCGCCGGCGCGCTGGCCGCCCAGGGGCGCGGCCCGGTCCGCTCGTTCGCCGTCGACTTCACCGGCTACACCGAGAACTTCCGGCCCGACGATCTGCGAAGCACCCCCGACGGGCCGTACGCGCACGCCCTGGCCGAGCACGTCCGCACCGAGCACCAGGACATCGTCCTGGACACCGCCGCCCTGATGGACCCCGGCCACCGCGCCGCCGTCCTCGCCGCCCGCGATCTGCCCAACGGCTTCGGCGACGGCGACACCTCCCTCTACCTGCTGTTCAAGGCCATCCGCGAACAGTCCACGGTCGCGCTGTCCGGCGAGTCCGCGGACGAGGTCTTCGGCGGCTACCGCTGGTTCCACGACCCCGAGGCCGTGCACGCCGACACCTTCCCCTGGATCGCGGCCGGCCTCTCCGGCAGGTTCGCCGGGGGTGACGGCACCCGCGAGGCGCTGCTGGACCGCGGCCTGCTGGCCAAGCTCGACCTGCCCGGATACACCGCCCGCCGCTATCGCGAGGCGCTCGCCGAAGTGCCCTGCCTCGACAGCGACACCGGCCTCCAGCGGCGGATGCGCGAGATCAGCTATCTGCATCTGACCCGCTTCGTACAGATCCTGCTCGACCGCAAGGACCGCGCCAGTATGGCCGTCGGCCTGGAGGTCCGCGTCCCGTTCTGCGACCACCGCCTCGTCGACTATGTCTTCAACACCCCCTGGTCGATGAAGACCTTCGACGGCCGGGAGAAGTCGCTGCTGCGCGCCGCCACCCGCGATGTGCTGCCCGACGCGGTGGCCGACCGGGTCAAGAGCCCCTACCCCAGCACCCAGGACCCGCGCTATATCGAGGCGTTGCACGACGAACTGCAAGAGCTGGCCGCCGACCGCGCCGCCCCCGTCCGGCCGCTGCTGGACTCCGGCGCCCTCGCACAGGCCACCGCCGACGGCGCGACGCCCGGCATCCGCCCCGGCGCCGAGCTGGTCCTCGGCATGAACGCCTGGCTGCGGACGACGGGCACCACCTTGGAGCTGTGACCCCTCCCTGGGGGACACCGCCTACGTGACGTGCACCGCCTACGTGGCGTGCCCTGGGGCTGACACCTCCCGAGAGGTGGGACTTCCCGTCACAGCGGGCGCTCCTGACGCACAATGGATGCGACAAACACGCGCACCGACGGGTACGCGTACGCGCACGCATCCCGGGGACACACCCCAGGGGTACGCGCCGTCGCGCATCCGCCCGCCCCACCACCAGCACCAGGAGCGCCACCGTGTCCCCGCAGACCTTGACCCTCACCATCGATCCGGCCGCGGCCGCCGCGCCGTTCGAGCAGGTACGCACCCAGATCGCGGATCAGGCCAGGGACGGCGGTCTGCCGGTCGGCTACAAACTCCCCACCGTCCGCGGCCTCGCCGAAGAGCTCGGCCTGGCCGCCAACACCGTGGCCAAGGCCTACCGCGCCCTGGAGACCGACGGCGTGATCGAGACCCGCGGCCGCAACGGCAGCTTCATCGCGGCGGCCGGCGAGGCCGCGGACAAGGAAGCCGCCGCGGCCGCCGAGAACTACGCCCGCCGCGCCCAGCGCCTCGGCCTGGACCACCACGCCGCCCGCGCGGCGGTGGAGGAGGCCCTGCGCGCCACGTACGGGACTGACGACTGACCGCACGGCCCGAGCGGCCACCGGACCCCGCCGACACCCACCACTACGGCCCCCGAAGAGGATCCCCATGCCCAGCAAGCAGGCGCTCGTCCGCCGCCCCGGTCCCCGTCTCGCCGAGGGGCTGGTCACTCATATAGACCGGCGCCCGGTCGACCCCGCCCTCGCCCTGCGCCAGTGGGAGTCCTACGTCCAGGTGCTGCGCGACCACGGCTGGCACCTCACCGAGGTCGCCCCCGCCGACGACTGCCCCGACGCGGTCTTCGTCGAGGACACCGTGGTCATGTTCCGCAATGTCGCGCTGCTCGCCCGCCCCGGAGCCGGAGAGCGCCGGCCCGAAGTGCCGGACGCCCGCGCGGCCGTCGAGGCGCTCGGCTGCTCCGTCAACGAGATCCGGGCGCCCGGCACCCTGGACGGCGGCGACATCCTCAAGGTCGGCGACACCGTCTACGTGGGCCGCGGCGGCCGCACCAACGCCGAGGGCGTCCGCCAACTCCGGGCCGCCTTCGAGCCGTTGGGCGCCCGTGTGGTCGCGGTGCCGGTGAGCCGCGTACTGCATCTCAAATCCGCCGTGACCGCGCTCCCGGACGGCACCGTCATCGGCCATCCGCCGCTGGTCGACGACCCCGCCGCCTTTCCCCTCTTCCTGCCCGTCCCCGAGGAGTCCGGCGCCCATGTCGTGCTGCTCGGCGGCGGCAAGCTGCTGATGGCCGCCGGCGCGCCCCGCAGCGCGGAGCTCTTCGCGGACCTGGGCTATCAGCCGGTCGTCGTGGACATCAGCGAGTTTGAGAAGCTGGAGGGCTGTGTGACCTGCCTGTCCGTGCGGCTCCGCGAGCTGTATGCATGACGGGGCATCATCCCCGGCGCTTCGTGTGCCTGCCCGGACCGCACCGCTGACCGTGCCTATCGTGGCGCCATGAGCAACCTTGAAGTCAGACCCGCGCCCAGCCTGTGCGGCGGCACCGGCCGCACGGGCCCGGTCCGCGACGTCCAGCCCGGCAAGCAGGTACCCCTCGGCGAGAGCACCGTCGTCCGCCGGCTGCTGCCGAACCTCGGCCGGCGGATGGTCGGCGCCTGGTGCTTCGTCGACCACTACGGCCCGGACGACATCGTCGACGAGCCCGGGATGCAGGTGCCGCCGCATCCGCACATGGGGCTCCAGACCGTCAGCTGGCTGCGTGAGGGCGAGGTACTGCACCGCGACAGCCTCGGCAGCCTCCAGACCGTACGGCCGCGGGAACTGGGCCTGATGACGTCCGGCCGGGCCATCGCCCACTCCGAGGAATCGCCGCACGGCCATGGCCCGTTCCTGCACGGCGCCCAGCTCTGGGTGGCACTCCCCGGCGCACACCGCGACACCGCACCGTCCTTCGAGCACCACACCGACCTGCCGGTGATCAACGGCGGCGGCCTCTCCGCCACCGTCATCCTCGGCGAACTGGCCGGCGCCACCTCGCCCGGCACCACCTACTCCCCCCTGGTCGGCGCCGACCTCACCCTCACCGCCGGCACGGACACCCGTCTGCCGCTCGACACCGACTTCGAGTACGCGGCACTCACCATCTCCGGCGAGAGCGAGGTGGACGGCGTCCGGCTGGCCCCCGGCTCCCTCCTCTACCTCGGCTGCGGCCGCAGTGAGCTGCCCCTGCGCGCCGACTCCGACAGCAGCCTGCTCCTCCTCGGCGGCGAACCGTTCGAGGAACAGATCGTGATGTGGTGGAACTTCATCGGCCGCTCCCAGCAGGACATCGAGGACGCCCGCACGGACTGGACCACCGGCTCCCGCTTCGGCACCGTCCACGGCTACGACGGCGACCGGTTGGCTGCTCCCGAGCTTCCGCCCGGCCCCTTGAAGCCGCGGGGGCGAGTGCGCTGACCTGGTGCTGTGCGACTTGAGTGGATCAACGGCGAGTGCGTCCACTGCCGGCCGGGCTTTGCGGACCTGAGTGACTGGCTGCGCTTCACAGTGCAGGCTCCGGGACGCACCGGTGGCCGGACTGGCCGAGCCGGGCCGCTCGGCGTGGCTCTTCCCCTTCGTCGACCGCGGGCCGAGCCTGATGTTCTCCTACCGCACCGACGACATCGACGCCGAGTTCAAGCGCCCCGCGGTCAAGTCGATCCGGGCAGCCTTCGGCCCGGCAGGACCGTGCGCTGCTCATGCGCCGAATCTGCACGCCGCACGACCGCAAGGAGCAGCTCATGCGCACTGCGATGGTGTGCCTCATGGCCAACCCGGCGGCCGGCCCCACGCAGTGCGTTCTCCCCGAGGCGGTCCGTCCGCTTCGGGTGGGCCCGGGAGGCCCGATTCGCCACCGTCGTCTTGTTGATCCCGAGACCCCATCTGGGCGATCGCTTTCCCGGCCGCGGTGACGATCAGGAAAGCCCCCTCACGGAGCTTCGCATCGAACGTGCGTTGCTTCTCCGCCGTGACTCTTGACTTCCTCTGCCATCACGGCCTCCACGCTACGAGGGAAAGCCACTTCGATTACTGCGTTGTCATGGGGAGCAGTCCGCGTTCGCCGAAGACCTTTTTGGCGACGAGGGTGGCATTGAGGGCCTTGGGTATGCCGCAGTAGACCGCTGAGTGCAGCAGGGCCTCGATGATCTCCTTGGGGGTCAGGCCGAGGTTGAGGGAAATGTTGATGTGCACATCGAGCTCATGTTCACAGCCTCCGTGGGCGGTGAGCATGCCGAGCGTGACGAGCTGTCGGTCGCGCGGGGCGAGCCCCGGGCGGTCGTAGATTTCGCCGAAAGCCCAGGCGGCGATCTGGTGGCCGAGTTCGGGAGCGACGTCGGCGAGAGCGTCGGTGAGCTTCTGCCCGGCCTCCTCGTCAATGCGGGTGAGCACCTCCATGCCCCGCTCGAAGCGGTCCTGGCGGGTCTCGGCAACGGGGGTGGTGGAACTCATGGGTGGTCCCTTCCCGACTGCTCGTCGAGCAGCCGTTCATTGTGGTTGAGCTTTTCGGGGTTTGCCCCCGAATCCTGGATACGGCTTGTGCGGCTTCGTCTTATTCCTCATGCGTGGTGATCGAGGCCAGCAGGAGCTCCCGTCGTCTACGCAGCTCTCGCAGGCCCTCGTCAGCGGTTGCGTGGATGTCGTCCGGGCTCGCCTGTTCAGGGCCCAGCAGTGCGGTCACCGCTGCGGCGATGACCTTGTCGGGCTCGTCGACGACGGTGCCGGGCAGAGCGTGTGTGCGGATGGCCGCTTCAGTGAACCCGTCCATGAGTGCCTGCAATGCGTAGGCTTGTTCGTCCAGGGGCCAGTCGGTTCGGGCGAGCCGATGCTGGCGCCATACCGGCAGTACCGAGTACATCAGTGCGGCAGGGCCCAGGCTGTTGAGCAGTTTCATGCTGCGCGGGTGTTGGGTGAGGACGCCCAGCAGGTCAGCGTCGCCGGTCATGAGCCCGCGGACGAACGGGTGATCCAGCGCGGTGTGGATGAGCCGGGGGCACAGCCGGTGCGGGCGGCTGAGGTCAGGGTCGGTGGTCAGCGCGTCGAGGTTGCCGTCCACGGCGTGGAGGAAGTCCCTGGCGAACAGCCCGACCAGCAGGTCTTCCTTGGTGGCCCAGTACAGGTACACGGTGCCCTTGCCGACGTGCGCTTTGTCCGCGATCTCGGCGACGGTCACGCCCTTGACCCCGCGCTTGAGCACCAAGTCCCTGGCGACGGTAAGAATCCGGGCGGCCTTTTCAGAATCCTGTTCAGCCAGTACAGCCATAATCGTCTCCCCTTCCGTTTGTGTGAGCTGGACACCCGCGGCCGCGGGGCCAGGTAGCGTACCTGGGCGATGTCCCTTTCCTGCGGTCCGCCTACCGTGTTCTTCCTGGGCAGTCGCCGCAGCGGGTACGAGGTCACCGGCATCCGCATTCCGCGCGCCATCGCCCTGCGATTCGCGATCTGGAAGCAGTTGGCCGGGGTGAAGAACGTGCGTCGTTTGCCGGGCGTGCGTCCGGTCGGCCGGGGTCGAGCATCGCGCGCAACCGCTCGGCCGGCTGCTTGGCGAACCCGCCCTCCCCATGTGGTCGCGCAGACCATCCAGGATGCCCAGGCGTTCGGCGCCCGCCCTGCCGGCGCCGACGTACCCGTGTCGCGGCCTTCTCGATGACGACCGGCCTCCACGCGCTGTGCGGTAGCCGCATGGATGCCGCGATCCCGTTGATGCCAGGCCCGACCGCCAGAGCCCGTCGGCCGCTGTCGATCGCGGTGCTTTCACTGTCCATGCACTCAGGTTAGCCGAACTGACCAGATTCGTCATTTGGTCATTGACGCGTAGGGCAGACGACGTTAGCGTTCAAGCATCCGCCGAGGAGTGAGCGCGTTTCGCGTGTCCCGGCCTTCGCGGATCCATACGGCCCCGAGCACCGCGTCGCCACCGAGCTCGCGGACGACCGGCGCCATTCCTGTCTACCGAAAAGGCAATTCCTCATGCGACTGATGACGTTTCAGGACAGCGGGGGCGACCGGCTCGGCGCCCTGGTCGACGGCGATACCGTCGTCGTCGACCTCGCCGCCGCCGCCGACCCGAACCGGCCGGCGTTCGCGTCCATGCAGGCGCTGATCGATGCGGGCGAGCGCGGCCTCGCCGAGGCCCGCAAGCTCGTCGCCGACCACCCGGAGCACACGCGCCGCCCCGCCGGCTCGGTGACCTGGCGCTCGCCCCTGCCTCGGCCGGTACGGCTGCGCGACTGCGGGCTGTTCATCGAGCACCTCGCCCCGACGGGCAAGTCGATGGCGAAGCGGCAGGCGGCCTCGGCCGACGACCCGGAGGCGGAGCTGGCCCGCCTGCTCGCGAGCGGACGCTACGACGTGCCGAAGCTCGTGACCGAGCGCGTCTTGTACTACGGCGCCGATCACCTCTCCGTCAGCGGACCGGACGAGGTGATCAACTGTCCCTCCTACTCGGCACACCTGGACTACGAGCTCGAATGGGCCGCCGTCGTCGGGCGGACCGGCCGGGACATCACCCCGGACGACGCGCACTCCTACATCTTCGGCTACACGATCTTCAACGACTGGACGGCCCGTGACACACAGGCACTGATCGCGCAGGCCGGGTTCGGGGTCGGCGGCGACAGCAAGGACTTCGACGGCTCCACGACCCTGGGGCCGTGCATCGTCACAGCGGACGAGATCGCCGACCCGTACGCGCTGGAGATGAGTGCCTGGGTCAACGGCGTCGAGCGGTCCCGTGGCACCACCCGGCGCATGCACCACAGCTTCGAGTCCGCCGTCGTCCAGCTGAGCACCGGTAAGACAGTGTATGCGGGCGAGGTACTCGGCTCCGGAACCGTCCGCAGCGGTACCTCCTTTGAGAACGGCTGGCAGCTTGCCGACGGCGACGTCGTCGAGCTGGAGGTCGAGGGAATCGGGGTGCTGCGCAACCGGGTCCAGATCCCTGGCCGCTGACGCAGCACGACACCGCCAGAACACGAAAGAGGAGCCCGAGCCATGACCCATCTCGTCGATCTCACCAAGACGCTGGACGCCGCCGACCGTGCCAGGATCCCGGATTTTCTCGCCCCGATGGCCTCGGTGATCGCCCCCGAGATCAGCTACGAAACCCCTGACGCCGGCGGGCGCGACTCGATGATGCGCATGTTCGGCGTCGACGCCGACACCCTTCCCGACGGCGAGGGGTGGGCCGGGGAGAACATGAACGACATCTCGACGCACTGCGGCACGCACGTCGACGCCCCACTGCACAGCGGCCGAATCATCGCCGGCGCGCCGGCGCGCACCATCACCGACATCGGTCTCGACGAGCTGTTCCGGCCGGGCATGGTGCTCGACATGCGGCCGTGGGCGAAGCGCGGCCAGGCGTTCTCCGTCGACGAGCTCAAGGCAGCCATTGCCGCCGTGGGCCGGAACATCGCCGAAGGAGACGCCGTGCTGCTGCGCACCGGCCAGGAGGACTACACGCTGGAGGACAGCGACTACTTCAACCATGCCGGCATGTCCGGGGACGGGACGCGCTTCCTCACCGACCAGGGCGCGACGATCCTGGGCACCGACGCGGGCTGGGACCGGCCGTTTCCCGTGATGCGCAAGGCGTTCGAGGAGACCGGGAACCCGCAGGAGATCTGGGACGGGCACTACGCGATCAAGGACAAGGAAGCGTTCATCGTCCAACAGCTCACGAACCTGGGCGCCCTGCCGCCGACGGGATTCATGGTCGGGTTCTTCCCGCTGAAGATATGGAAGGCCAGCGCCGCACCCGCCCGGGTCGTCGCCTTCGTCGACTGACCGTGCGAACCGGGGGCGGACCGGGCAGGTCCGTCCTCGGTCCAGGGGCCTGAGCCCTTGCTCCGCCGGCAGCATGCCGCGAGTGATTCGAGGATCTGGTCGGCGGTCTTTCCCGACGTACGGCCGGGGGGCGTTCCAGAGCCTCGGCGCCGTGCAGGCCACTGCCGTCCCGGATACGGCCGGCCGGGAGTACTCCGCCGACTTCATCCGCGTCAGGAGCGGCTTCCTGGGGCCCACTGGCTGCCTCGTCACCCCGCACCTCGCCGGTCCCGCGGACGGTCCAGATCCGGCACTGTCTCCCCGATATCTCCCACACCCTCGACACCGCACGAAGGAGCAGCGCATGTGCGACCACGGAAAGTCCATGGAGCCGGAGGGCGAACACTCCGGCAACTCCCCGGCCGGGGGCCGCTGGCGGCGCCGCGACCTGCTGCGCGCCTCGGCCGTCGGCGGCGGCGCCCTGCTCGGCGGCGGCGCCTTGATCGGCGGCGGCGTCCTGCTCGGCGCGGCGCAGTCCGCACCGGCAGCGCACTCCGCCACCGTGCCGTCCGCCAAGCACGCGCAGCGGCAACGCGGCCTGGAATTGGTGCTCTTGGGCACCGCGGCCGGCCCCGTACCCGACCCGAAGCGCGCCGGCATTTCCTCGGCACTGATCGTCGACGGAGCGGTCTACCTGGTGGATGCCGGGCTCGGCGCCCCCCGCCAGTTCGCCGCGGCCGGGCTGGATCGCTCGGCACTGCGCAACATGTTCATCACTCACCTGCACGCCGACCACCTGATGTCGTACTACGACTTCTTCCTCACCGCGCCGGGCCGCCCGGCCCCGGTCACCGCGCACGGCCCCGGCCCGGCGGGAGCGCTCCCCCCTAAGGAACAGGGCTCCACGCCGGGCACGGTCGACCCGCGCGACCCGACCCCCGGGCTGAAGGACCACACCGAGGACTGCCACGCCGCCTTCGCCTACAGCAGCAACATCCTCATGCGCAGTGTCGGCTCGGCGGACCCACGCGACCTCGTGGACGTGCACGACATCGCGCTGCCGGCCGTGGGCGCGTCGGCGCTCGGCGACACCGCCCCGCGGATGCGGCCGTTTCCGGTCATGGAGGACAAGCGGGTCAAGGTCACTGCCACCCTCGTCCCGCACGGCCCGGTCTTCCCCTCCTTCGCCTTCCGCTTCGACACCGACCACGGCTCGGTCACCTTCTCCGGCGACACCCGCCCCACCCCCAACCTGGTCCAACTCGCCCACGACACCGACCTGCTGGTGCACGAGGCGGTGCCGGACGCCGCCATGCAGGCACCCGGCCTCACGGGCAGCCACAGTCGCGCCTCGCACACCGCACTCTCCCAGGTGGGCGGTATCGCCCAGCGCTGCGGCGCCCGCCGCCTGGTCCTCTCGCACATCGGCAGCGGCACTTCCCAGCCGATCGACTCCCCCCAGTGGACCCGCACCGTCAAGCAAACCTACGACGGCCCCGTCACCGTCGGCGCCGACCTCATGCGCTTCACCGTTACCGCCCGCTCCTGAGCTCGACCTCCATGGGGAAGGGACAGGCCGTCCACCGCTGCGCTGAGCGCCCTCTCCCGTCATAGGTCTCCGTGAGCCGGGTGATGACCTTGTCCTGGGTGGCGAATCCGGCTTCCTGGGTCTGAAAGAACTCGAGCCGGACGGGGCGCGACCGTCCTGGTGGCGCATCTCGCCTACCGGCGGCGGGTGAAAGCCGGAGAACTCATTCCGCGGGAGATTCCGGGGCCGCGGCACACTCACCGGACAAGAACCTCCCCCTCATTCCGGTCCCGGCGTGGTAAGCGCAGAAGAACGAGTGCCGGCCGGTACTGGTGAAGTGGAGCCGGATGCTGCCGTGTCGCCCGCCGTTGAGGTTGTCCATGCCGGAGCTGTCACGCCAAGAGGTGCCACGGCGAGCATGACGGCGACCGAGATCAGCACAGCCGCCATACGCAGGCTCACCCGGCGCCACCACGGACCGCCCGACGACCGAATCACCGCTGTGTCTCCACTCCCGCTGCCCCACGGCACCTTTTTGCCGTGGGAATCCTGCCTGGCGAAGTGCAGGGCGTACCGGCACCTCGCCCTCCACCGTCACGGGACAGGGCGATGGGGCCGGCTCAGCGGACGCCGTCGCAGCTCAGCGTCGTCGGTCGTCGGGTGCGGTGCGTGGGCCGGGCGTCCGGGCGACGGCCAGCAGCCGGCGGTGGGTGGGCGCGAAGGGGTGGCCGTCGTCACCCAGGAACTGCACATCGACGAAACCCGCTTCGCCCAGCCACTGTTCGAGTTCGCTCGGTTCGAGCATCCGCAGCGACCAGCGGCATTCGCGCAGGGCATGGTCGCGTACCACGGTGCGCCGGGATTCGAGCCGGCTCCGGGTCACGTCGTAGGTGACCTCGTCGAGCATGAAGTCGGAGCCCACCCGCTGCAACCCCAGCTGGGGCCGGCCGGCGCTCAGGGCCCGCTGCTGGGCCGGATTGAGAATGTCGAGGAGCAGCCGGCCTCCCGGGCGCAGGGCGGTACACAGATTGGCCAGAATCACCCGGCTGTCGGCATCGCTGCCGTAGCCGAAGGAGGTGAACCACACCAGCGCGGCGTCATAAGCACCCGCGGCCGTCAGCTCACGCAGGTCCGCGGTGTCGAAGTCGGCCGGCAGGCTCTCCCGGCCGGCTCGGGTACGGGCGGAGGCCACCAGCGCGGGATTGCGGTCGACGCCGTGCACGTCGATACCGCGACGGGCCAGCTCCAGGCCGATGCGTCCGTAGCCGCACGCCGCGTCCAGCACCCGCATGCCGGGTTCCAGCCTCCCGGCGCGTATCGCGAGGTCCGCTTCCTTCCCGTTGAACTGCGGATCATGACCGGAACTCATGAAGTACTCGTAGTCGGTGTCGAAGACCTCGTCCAGTTCCGTCTCCCGCATGCGCCCGCTGTCCGCGAGCGGTATCCGCCGTATGTCATCCGTCTGCTGCACCTTGCGTCTTCCCCTCGTCCGCTGGCCGGTACCCGCCGGGCCGTGGCACGTCGCCGTGCACGCCGGTCCCCGTCCGACAGATGTGCACCCGGCAGCGCCGCTCCACCGCTACGGCGGACTCCGACCAGCACTGTGGTGTCCGTCAACCGGACATGATCAAGCGCGAGGCTACTTCCTGCACCCCAACTGGCCGTAGATGAGGACCTTTTACAGGGGGCGGTGGCGAGGCGGGCGGACTGGACCACCGGCTCCCGCTTCGGCACCGTCCACGGCTACGAGGGGCGACCGACTGGCCGCGCCCGAACTACCGCCGGTGGCACTGAAGCCCCGGGGGAGGGTGCGGTGAGCTGCGGGTATGACTGAGGGGCGGGTTGTGGTGAGGGGTGCCCTCGCCCTCGACCGGACCGGGAAAGCCAGGCCCGATCGAGGGCAAGCGCACCCCTGTCACCCTTCCCCGACCCGCGCTCCGGCGGCGCGTGCCAGCGCCCGCGCCTCGGGGCTGACGCCGCGCTTGCGGGGGGACATCCGTGAGTCTGTCGCTTCCCGCTGGGCGACCCACAGGAGGTTCCGCGGCCCAGGGGTCGCTACGACGCCCACGTACCGGGGGTCACCGGCGAACCACGCTGACGTGACCTCACCGGACTTCATGGCGCGCACCCAGAAGTGCTGCCCGGTCCCGAGCAGACCGCCGTAACCGAGGCTCACGGATTTCTCCGGCCGCTCCGGGACCGGCACGACGAACTGCGTACTTCCCTTCTTCTTCGCTCTCACCTCGGCAATGTCCACCTGCCAGGGGTAGACGCGCAGTACCCGCCGGATTCCCCGCAGAGTGGTGACCGCGACCATCGCGAGCAGGGTGTACCAGATACCGACCCACAGCACCGGCAGCCACAGCACCAGCAGCCAGGTCGGCGTCATGACGACGGCGAAAAGCCATGTGGGGAAGCCCAGCAGCCACCCCAGCAGGGCAGCGCACCGGAACATCGCGGTGCGACGCCACGCCTGGCGGGTGGCCGGGTCCTCCCAGGCCGTCTTGTAGTGCACTGCTGACGTCACTTCTGTCCTCACCGGTCTCTGATCAGCCGAATACATCTCGTGCGGCGGCGACTTCCTGGGCTTCCGGAATCTGCTCGCGCAGTTGCGGCGGAGGCGGGTTATCGACACTCACCATCCGGGCAATGCCGCAAACATGTCACGGCGGCCCCGGCCCCGACCACCTCCTGCTGTGACGTGCTATCTGGAAACAGAGCGGCCCCGGAGCTGGTGCTCCGGGGCCGCCCGAGGTCATCCCTCGTCCGGTGGTCCGGTATCGGATTCCGGATCGGATAGGGGGCTCAGCGGTTGGTCCACAGGATCCACCGCACGGGGCCGTTCGCGCACTGGAATTCGTCCCAGTGGTGGCGCTGGACGCCTTCCTGCCCGGCCTCCGTGCAGCCCCCGCGGGTCCAGTACTTGCCGCGCAGTACCCAGCCCGGGGGCGCGTAGGCGGTGTCGGGCCGGGTGGCCTGGTGCGGCGTCCGGGTGGGTGGGGCAGAAGCCTGAGCGGTGCCCATGCCGAGGGTTCCGGTGAGTGCGAGGGCCGCGAGAAGGCCGACTGTAAGGCGGTGGCGGCTCATGTTATTCCCCTTGGTGTGTGCGGAGCTGATGACACTTCAGAGTGTGTCGGTCGATTCCTGTAGGCCACAAGAATTCTGCAATGCCATAGCTGTCGTGATTGATGCACCATTGGTTATGGAGAGTTCATGGGGAATGCCTGCGTGAGCACCTGGCGTGGCTGTGGTGACGTACCCGGGTAATCCGGAAGGCGCGATTGGCCGGGCGGCTGGTCAGGGAGGGGCGGTCCTAGCGATCTTTCGCATCAGGGCGACATGAGGGCGATCGCGATTTCTGGCGAACCAGGTGAGGGCCATCGTGCATGGTGGTGCATCCACCAGCTCTCGATAGACGATTCCCGGGCGTGGGTAGAAGTCGCGAGCTGAGGCGGGGAGGAACCCGATGGCCTGCTTTCGGGCGATCGCCTGAAGAACACCCTCGACGTCCACGGCCAACGGGCCGAAGCGGATGGGAATTCCGTTGGGGCGAGGATTGATGGCCCAGAAGTCCCGCCATATCTGGGGTGACTCCGGCGGCATGGTGACCATGGTGCGATCGGAGAGCTCGGCAAGGGTGAGGCGTTCCTGGACGGCCAGTGGATCACCGTCCGGCAGGCAGACCAGGCGAGGTTCTTCGGCCAGCTGGTGAGCCTGGATACCGGAAGGTGTCGGCGGGCGAAGAAAGGCCACGTCCACCTCGCCGCAGGCGAGAGCCTCGTACTGATTGATGAAGTTGAGGCTGCGCATCTCGATCGCCAAATGCGGCTGAAGCCGGTGCAGTTCGTCGAGGATGAGGCGGGTGTGGGGCATCGCCGGCTCGGCAGCGAGGGTGCCGACGACGATGCGGCCGGAATTCTCTCGTGATCGCACCTCGGCGACTTGGCGCAAGTTGGCCATGGCTTCCGTGACGGCACGGGCATGTGGCAGCAGAGCAAGCCCGGACGGGGTGAGCTCTACGATACGACTGGTGCGCTCGACCAGCTGGAGACCTAATCGCCGCTCCAGAACGCGGATCTGCTTGCTGAATGCCGGCTGCGACATGAAAAGCCGGGAAGCGGACCGCCCAAAATGTAACTCCTCGGCCAATATCATGAACAGGCGAAGTTGATGCACGCTCGGTTCGGAGCCGCTTCCGTTCGAACGGGCATGCGGGCGGAATTCCTCTTCGCCGTTTGCGGTCATGGAGAAACGCTATCGCCGCGTGAGCATCGGTTCCATACGGAAACCGGCACCGCCCCGCGCTGTCGGGGACCGGCTCGTACGAGCGGGCAGGTGGGCAGCGGCGCCTGGCATGCCCGGCCCCCGCGCCCCAAAGCTGGGACTCCCTTCTGCGTCCGCGCACAGGGCCGCCGGGTGCTGCGTACCCGTCAGCCGTAGCTCACAGATACAACCCCGCGTCCGCGCCCGAGTCCTGGGGTGGGACCGAGGCGGGGCGGGTGCCGCGGCGTAGGGCGTAGAGCTCGGCGAGGGTGGCGCCCTCGCGGCCGATGCCCTGGTCCGTGCCGAGCCAGTGGGTGGCTTCGGGGCGGGTCAGCGGGCCGACCTCGATACGGGCCAGGCAGCGGCCGGGGCGGACCACGGCCGGGTGCATGCGTTCCAGGTCCTCGTTGGTGGTCACTCCGACCAGGACGTTCCGGCCCTGGCCCAGCAGGCCGTCCGTCAGGTTGAGCAGCCGTGACAGGGCCTGGCCCGCGGCGTGCTTGGCCTCGCCGCGGATCAGTTCGTCGCAGTCCTCCAGGAGCAGCAGCCGCCAGCGGCCCTTGCCGGTGCTGTCGTCCTCGCCGATCGCGATGTCCATCAGATAGCCGACGTCGTTGAACAGCCGTTCCGGGTCCAGGACGCAGTCCACCTGGCACCAGTCCCGCCAGGAGCGGGCCAGGGTGCGCAGTGCGGAGGTCTTGCCCGTACCGGGCGGGCCGTGCAGCAACAGCAGCCGGCCGGAGATCTCCTCGGGTGCCACCTTCATCAGCCGGTCCATGGCGTCGGCCACCGGCGCGGTGTAGTTGGGGCGGATCTCCTCCCAGGTGCCCGCCGAGATCTGCCGGGAAGTACGGTGCGGCCCGCGGCGGGGGGAGAAGTACCAGAAGCCCATGGGGACGTTCTCCGGCTGTGGCTCCGGTTCGTCCTCCGCTCCGTCCGTGGCCTGTCCCAGCACCTTCTCGGCCAGCTCGTCGGTGACGGCGGTGACCGTGACATCGGCGCCGCGGTTCCAGCGGGAGACCAGCAGGGTGAAACCGTCGCCCTCGGCGAGGACGGCGCTGCGGTCCTCGTCCTTGGCCGAGCGCAGGACCCGGGCGCCCGGGGGCAGCAGGGTCAGGCCCGAGCGGACCCGGTCCATGGACCGGCTGCGGGCGTACGGCTGCTCCCCTGTGGCGAACCGGCCCAGGAAGAGCGCGTCGACGACATCGGCGGGCGAATCGCTGTCGTCCATGGTCAGCCGGAGCGGAAGGGACTCCTCGGCGGCGGACGGCTGGACGTGATCGGCACACATGCGGCCATGATCCGTCACGGCGGGCCACGACGTACACGGATTATCCCGGCGTTTCCCCGGAGCCGGGCGTGGCGGCCGAGGTCCGGGGCCGGTGGTGGCGGGCCGCCCACAGACGGCGCAATGACGGTCCGTCGGGCGGGGCGTCCGGAGACTGGGAGGACGTGCCGCGAGGTGAGGTGACCGCGGGAAGGAGGTCGCGTCCGTGGAGCCGCCGAGCGGAACCCCGCTGACGGTGGTCATGGTCTGTCTGACCGTGGCCACCGGGATGCTCGATGCCGTCAGCTTTCTGGCGCTCGGTCAGGTCTTCACCGCCACCCAGACCGGCAATCTGCTCTTCCTCGGCTTCGGTATCGCCGGGCAGGGCGGGCTCCCGGTGGTGGCGACGGCGATTTCGCTCGGCGCCTTCGCGCTGGGCGCGGTCCTCGGGGCGCGGATGGAGTCCCTTCTGGCCGCACGGGCCTCCCAGTGGTTTCCGGTGGCGCTGGCCGTGGAGGCGGCGCTGCTGCTCGCGGCCGCGGCGGCGGCCTGGGAGTCGGGGTCGGTCCCGGGGCTGCCGCAGGGCCGGCGCGATGTCGTCATCGGTCTGATGGCGGTGGCGATGGGCATGCGCAATGTCACCGCCATACGGGCCGCGCCGCCCGATCTCACCACGACCGTGGAGACCCGGGCGATGACGGCGCTGGTCAGCGCGTCGCCGCTGGGGCGGGACACGCGGCTGGGGTACGGCGGGCACAGCGCGGGCCGCCGGCTGCTCTCGGTCGGCTCGATGTTCGCCGGCGGTCTCCTCGGGGCCGGGCTGCTCGGTCTGGGGACCCGTCCGACGCTGGTGCTCCTGCTGGTGGCCGTCTTCGTCGCGGCCACCGCCTTTCTCGTGCCCGGCCTCGCCCGCCGTCGCCGCAGCAGTGAGGAGTGAGGAGTGAAGTGCGGAATGAGGCGTGGCACGGGCGGGGGCTGCTGTGGAGGGACCGTCATGAGGCGGTGCGGGCAGGGAGGGCGGGCCGAACGGACGCCTCGGGGCCTCTCCCGGAGCTCATCGGCACGTGGCGCCGCGGCGATGACATGGCGGTGAACATCCCCACACATCGCCAGATTTGCCGTGAACCGCAGACAACTTTTGGCATGGACACTTCCGACTACCCGTGAGTCTTGCTACGACAGATAGGGCAGAGCTCCTGCTAAGGGAGGTTCCATGAAACTGTCCCGATTCGCGGCCTTGACGTCCGCCTTCTTCGTCACCACGGCGCTCGCGCTCACCGGCGCGAGCGCCGCCGCGTCCGCCCAACTCCCCGCCGCCACGGGCTATGTGGCCCTCGGCGACTCCTACTCCTCCGGCGTCGGCGCCGGCAGCTACGACAGTGCCAGCGGCTCCTGCAAGCGCAGCACCAAGGCCTACCCGGCCCTATGGGCCGCCGCACACTCCCCCTCTTCCTTTCAGTTCACCGCCTGTTCGGGCGCCCGAACGGGTGATGTTCTCAGCGGGCAACTCGCGCCGCTCAGCGGCTCCACCGGCCTGGTGAGCATCTCCATCGGCGGCAATGACGCGGGATTCGCCGACACCATGACGACCTGTGCGCTCCAGGGCGAGAGCGCCTGTCTGGCCCGCGTCGCCCAGGCCAGGACCTACATCGACACCACCCTGCCCGGCCGGCTCGACCAGGTGTACGACGCCATCTCCCAGAAGGCCCCGGCCGCGCACGTGGTGGTCCTGGGCTACCCGCGCTTCTACAAGCTCCAAGGAACCTGTATCGCCGGTCTCTCCGAGAAGTCCCGCGCCGCCATCAACGCCGCCGCCGACCACATCAACGGTGTCACCGCCAAGCGGGCCGCCGACCACGGCTTCACCTTCGCCGATGTCAACGCCACCTTCTCCGGCCATGAGCTGTGCTCCGGCAGCGCCTGGCTGCACAGCGTGACCTTCCCCGTCCTGGAGTCCTACCACCCCACCGCCACCGGCCAGTCCGGCGGTTATCTGCCGGTCTTCGCCTCCGCTGCGTGACGCCCCGTACGCCGGGCGCCGGGGAGAGGCCGTGATCCCGGTCTCTCCTTGTGCGTTCCGGCGGTCCGTCAGGACCCCCGCACCACCCGCGCCGAAGTCCGACGGTTGCTCAACTCGCCCTGTTCCAAGCCTTGTACGTGACATTCCGTATGGTGTTCGTCAACGTCAGAGCGAGGCAGGTGAATCCGATGACCGGTCTGCACGCGTGTCCTCCAAGAGAGATAGGGTTACCCTGCCCGGGCCGGGGTGCCCTCATAGGGTGGGGAGAGTCATGGAACAGATAACAGTGCGTAGCAGGGCGCGAGTCCCTGCCATCACATGCGGGAGCGTCGCCACCAGTGCGCGTCTCGACCGCCATCTCGCGGTGTTGGGTGGCCCTGCCATCCCGCAGCGTGAGGTGGAGGGCGCGACGTCGCTGATGCAGGAGCTCACCGCGCGCGATCACTCGCGCACGAGGAACGGCCGCGGCGCCAGGGTGTCGCTGTTCGCACCGCTGCGCAGGCTGCGGCGCTCGCTGTTCGGCGGGCACGGCTGACCCGTTTCTGAAGCGGCATCTCGGGCGATCACACCGTCCCGGCGCGGCACTGCGGTCCGATCGCTCATCAGGCCGGCAGCGCCACCAGTACGTCGGTGTGTTCGCCGGGGTGGAATCCCTCGCCCCGGAGGTGCAGTGAGCCGCTCACTTCTTCGCCCGGCCCCGTCCCCGCCCGGCCGGTTGCAGCACTCCCCACCACCCGTCGCTCCTACCGCGACGGGTGGTTTGCTGTGCGCGGCCCCAGCGGCCCCAGCGGCCCCAGCGGCCCCAGCCCCAGCCGTCCCAGCACCCCGCGGTCGGATGTCCGGCGCTCACAGCAGCGCGAACTGCCCCTCCGGGCCCTCCTCGTGGTGGTCGAGCACGGAGGCCGGGCGGTGTGCGGAGACCGGCGCCGGGAGGATACCGGCCGCCCGTAGTTCCCCCGCCGTCAGTTGTGCGGCCGCCGCCGTCTTCCGCCGCAACTCCACGCACTCCGGGGCGAGTTCGGACAGCAGGGCCAGTACGGTGATCAGCTCCAGCAGCTCCGAGGTCCACTCCTGGGGCCAGCCGGCGGGGCGCAGCGCGGCCAGCGAACCGGGCTCGGGCGGTTCCGTGCCCGCGCCGGTGCGCTCGGCGTACCACGCCTCCAGGACCCGGACACCGCCCGCATGGAAGTCCCAGGCGCCCGGCGGCACCGGCGAGATCCGGCCGCTGCCGAGGAGCAGCGCCTGCTCCTCCGGGTCGTAGCCGAGGGCCTCGGGCAGTCCGCGGTCGGGCAGCGCGGAGCGCACATACGGGCGCCGGCCGCCCGGCATCCGGGGCCGCTCGCCCGTACGCCCGCCGTCGGCTCCGTGCCCATGGGCGCCCCGGGTACCGAGCCACAGCAGCCGGGCGCCGAGTGCGACGCCGCGGCCCCAGAGCTCCGGGTCGGTGGTGAGCGGGACCGTGCAGCCGTCGGGGGAGTGGTGGGCGCTCGCGGCGAGCCAGGCGAGCAGGTCCGTCGGGCCCGCCGGGCGGTCCAGGCGCCGCCCGAGCAGGGCGAGCAGGCCCGGGGCCATGTTCGGTTCCTGCCCGCCGGGCCGCCGGTAGAGGGGGCGGATCCGTCCGGGCCGGCCGGCCGGGGACCGTCCGTCCGGCAGCAGCGCCGAGCACAGTACGGCCGGGCCGGGCAGTTGCGGCACCTGCGGCCACTCGACCGCGAACAGCTGCCGGGCGTCCGCGACCCGCCACAGCTCCGGGCGCGCGCCGTCGAGCAGCCGGTGGTCGGGCAGCAGCCACTGCTGGTCGAACGGGCCGTGCAGGATCCGCACCGGTTCGGGGCACGGTCCGCTCGCCCGGTACAGCCGCCCGGTCGGGGTGGGCTGGCCCGGCAGCTGGCCGACGGCGGAGTGCAGGGTCCGGGCCCGGGACGGCCGGAACAGCCGCTCGCGTTCCGCCGCGTCCTCGGCGGCCACCAGCGCCGCCCAACGGGCCCGCAGGGTGGCCGGATCCGGCGCCCGCACCCAGGAGCGGCCGAGCCGCAGTGGCGCCACGGACCACGGCATGAGATCGGACAGCCGTGGCGCGTCCTGCTTCGCCGTCACGCGGAGCCCCTCCCGGACCGTTCGGTTGACCCGGGCATGGTATCCAGCGGCCCCGCGGCCGCACCGAATCCGCAGGCCGTACCACCCTTCCGGGACGGCACAGGCGGTCTTCCGCTTGCTGATCTTGACGGAGTACGGTCCTCGCCGTACGCCCGACCACGCGGTGCGGACCCGGCTCCGTCCCGCGCGCGCCGGGACCTGCTCAGGGGAGGACCGTCATGACGGACACCACCTCCTCCACGCCTGAACGGCGCGGGGGGACCCCCATCGGCGCCCGGGCCGCGGCCCGGCTGGACCGGCTGCCGCCGTCCCGGTGGCACCGCCGCCTCACCCTCATCGTCGGCATCGGCGCCTTCTTCGACCTCTACGAGATCTTCCTCGGCGGGGTGCTGGCCGCGGTCCTCGCCGACCAGTGGCACCTCGGGCACACCGCGAAGGCCTGGGTGATCGCCGCCGGTTTCCTCGGGATGTTCGTCGGCGCGAATGTGCTGTCGGTACTCGCCGACCGCTTCGGGCGGCGCCGGATGTTCCTGGTCAACCTCGCCGGGTACGCCCTCTTCTCACTGCTGTGCGCGGCCGCCCCGGACCTGTCCTGGCTGCTGGTGCTGCGCTTTCTGGCCGGTCTCGGGCTCGGCGGCGAACTCGTGCTGGTGGACACCTATCTCGCGGAGTTCCTGCCCAGGGCGGTACGGGGCCGCTATATCGCCTATGCGTACACCCTCGGCTTCGTCGGGGTCCCGGTCGCGGCGCTGCTGGGTGCCCGGCTGGTGGCCGCGCACCGGCTGTTCGGGATCGAGGGCTGGCGCTGGCTGCTGGTCGCCGGTGCGCTGGGGGCCGCGTTCCTCCAGCTGATGCGGCGCCGGCTCCCGGAGTCGCCACGGTGGCTCGTGGTGCAGGGGCGCGGTGCGGAGGCCGAACGGATCGTGGCCGGGCTGGAGGAACGGGTGGCCCGGGAGACCGGTGGCAGCCTGCCGTCCGTACCGGAGGCGGAGACCGTGCCGGAGCGGAAGGTGCCGCTGGCCGAGATGTTCCGGGGCGAGCAGCGGCGGCGCACCGTCATGTGGTGGATCTTCCAGGTGCTGCAGACCGTCGGCTACTACGGCTTCGGCTCACTGGCGCCGGTGGTGCTCACCGCGAAGGGCCACACCGTCACCGAGTCGCTGCTGTACGCGGCGCTCAGCTTCTGCGGCTATCCGCTCGGCTCCGCGCTGTCCATCCCGCTCATCGACCGGATCGAGCGCCGAACACTGATCATCGCCGCCGCGCTCGGTATCGCCGGCTGCGGACTGGCCTTCGGCTTCGCCACCGCCACCTGGGCCATCGTCACCTTCGGCTTCCTGCTGACGGTGTGCAGCAACGTCTTCTCCAACGCCTTCCACGTCTACCAGACCGAGCTCTTCCCGACCGGTCTGCGCAGCAGCGCGATCGGCATCGCCTACTCGCTGTCCCGCCTCACCTCGGTCGTGCTGCCGTTCATCGCCCTGAGCGTCCTGACCGCCCTGGGCCCGGCCGCGGTATTCACCGGCTCGGCGGCGCTGATGCTGCTCCTGTGCGTGGACGTAGCGCTGCTGGGGCCCCGGAGCACGGGGCGGAGCCTTGAGAGGATTTGAGGGCTTCCCACGTTTTCGGCTGTCCCGTCGTGTGGGACCTCGCCGTTCCGCTGCGCTTTGCCCTGGCCGATGTTTTCGGCTTGCTCGCCGTTGCGCCTGCGGCGGGCGTTGCCGCTGCGCGGGGCTGTTGGGGTGCGGTGACGGGTCTGCGCGGGTGGGGGTTTCCGGACTGCTTCGCTTTACGTCCGGAAACCCCCACCCGCGCAGACCCGTCCCCTCCCGTTGAGGGGTGGGAAAGACGGTCGGTGGGGGCGCATGTTGGTGGTCCGGTGCGCCTTGTTGGTCGCAGTGAATCTGGTTACGGCGGCCAGCCCCCACCCACCGTCACACTTCTCCCAACGGGAGGGGACGGGCCGGAGGGGCTGGTGTGTGGGACGTAAAGCGAAGCAGTCCCACACACCAGTCCCGGAGGTCCGTCACCGCACCCGACAACCACCTGGCCCGCCGCAGGCGCAACGGCGAGCAACCACCACGGCGGGAAAGCCAAAAACGTAGGACGCTACGCGTCCAGCGTCACCGTGAAGGAGAAGCGGTCCCCCCGATAGTGGATGCGGGCGACATCGACCGCGCGGCCGTCCTCGTCGTAGCTGACGCCCGTGTAGTGGAGGATCGGGCTGAGCAGCGGGACTTCGAGGAGCCGGGCGGTTTCCGGGTCGGCCAGGCGCGCCTCAACCGTGTCGGTGATCCGGCTGATCCGTACGCCCGCCGCGTCCCGCAGCACCTTCGTCATCGGCCAGCGGAGCAGATCCGCCGGGTCGATGGCCGCGGCGACCTCGGGGTGGACGTAGTTGCATGCGTGGTTGGTCGGCTCGCCGGTCTTCTCGTCGCTGCGCAGCCGGCGGAAGCCGGCCACCTCCGCCAGGTCCGGGAAGAACTCGGCCAGTTCGGACGGCACCGGGGTGGGGCCGTGTTCCAGCAGTTCGGTGCGCATCCCGGACTGCTGGGCCACGATGGCGTCCACGGAGCCCAGCAGCCGCACCGGCGCACCGCGCTGGGCGCTCGGTTCGATGAAGGTGCCGCGGCGCCGGTGCCGGCTGATCAGGCCCTCCGTCTCCAGCTCCTTGAGGGCCTGGCGCATGGTCAGCACGCTGACGCCGTAGTGCGCGGCGAGCGCGTCCTCGGTGGGCAGCCGAAGCGGCGCCTCCGGGGAGCGGCCCAGTATGGAGGCGCGCAGCGACTGCGAGACCTGATACCAGAGCGGCAGCTTGCGGTTCAGGGCGAGCGAGTCGGGAGCGAAGGTGGTCACGAGGCGTTCCCCGGTGTCACAGGCGGAAGTGGCGCTGGAGACCCTGCCATACGTCGTCGTAGCCGCGCTGAAGATGGCCGGCGTCCCGGGCCTGTTCGGTGAGCGTCAGCGGCCAGCGGGTCTCGAACATGAAGGCCAGACCGTCGTCGATCTTCTGCGGCCGCAGTTCGGCGGCGCTCGCCCGGTCGAAGGTCTCCCGGTCGGGCCCGTGCGCCGACATCATGTTGTGCAGCGAGCCGCCGCCCGGGACGAAGCCCTCCGCCTTGGCGTCGTAGGCGCCCTCGATCAGGCCCATGTACTCGGTCATCACATTGCGGTGGAAGTAGGGCGGCCGGAAGGTGTCCTCGCCGACCAGCCAGCGCGGCGCGAAGGCCACGAAGTCCACGCCCGCCAGCCCCGGGGTGTCGGAGGGGGAGGTGAGCACGGTGAAGATGGACGGGTCGGGGTGGTCGTAGCTGATCGAGCCGATGACATTGAAGCGGCGCAGGTCGTAGACGTACGGGACGTGGTTGCCGTGCCAGGCGACGACGTCCAGGGGGGAGTGGTCGTAGGTGGCCGTCCAGAGGTGGCCGCAGAACTTGTTGACGACCTCGACGGGGCCCTCGACGTCCTCGTAGGCGGCGACCGGGGCGCGGAAGTCCCGGGCGTTGGCCAGGCCGTTGGCACCGATCGGGCCGAGGTCGGGGAGCTGGAAGGGCCGGCCGTAGTTCTCGCAGACATAGCCGCGAGCTGTCGGGCTCTGCCCGTCGGAGGCAGCGTCCAGCAGCTCGACGCGGAAGCGGACGCCGCGCGGGATCAGCGCCACCTCGCCCGGTGCGGCGTGCAGCAGGCCGAGTTCGGTGCGCAGCAGCAGTCCGCCCCGTTCCGGCACGATCAGCAGCTCGCCGTCCGCGTTGCCGAACACCCGCCGTTCCATGGAGGTGTTGGCGTAGTAGAGGTGGACGGCCATACCGGTGCGCTGGGTGGCGTCGCCGTTGCCGCCCAGGGTCCACAGGCCGTCCAGGAAGTCGGTGGGCCCGGTGGGTTCGGGCAGCGGGTTCCAGCGCAGCCGGTTGGGGTCGGGGGTGCAGTCGGTGAACGGTGCCGAGCGGAGCGCGTGCCGCTCGGCCCGGACGAACGGCGGATGCGCGGCCGACGGGCGGATGCGGTAGAGCCAGGAGCGGAGGTTGTGGCCGCGCGGTTCGGTGAACGCCGACCCGCTGAGCTGCTCGGCGTACAGGCCGAGCGGTGCGCGCTGCGGGGAGTTGCGGCCCACCGGCAGCGCGCCCGGGACGGCCTCCGAGCTGTGCTCGTTGCCGAAGCCGGTCTGGTACGCCAGCCCCTCGGCCGTCTTCCTCGCCTGCTCGTTGCCCGTGCCTGCCATCGCGTGCTCCCGCCGCTCAAGGAATCCTATGCATGACCTTAGGATTGCGGTCGGGGGCCGTCAACGGAGGATCCCGGCCGCGTCGGCCGGATCGCGGCGCTCATGTACCGCCGCCCGTGAGGCGGGCAGGATGGTCGGGTGCCGCAGCCGACCCCCCACCCCGACCCGCCGCCCGCCGCCCTGCGCCGCGCCCCCGTCCAGCGGCGCAGTGCCCAGCGGCTGGCCAGAATCCTCGACGCCTGTGCCGAAGTGCTGGAGGAGAGCGGCTACGAGGACCTGAGCACCCGGGCCGTGGCCGGCCGCGCCGGCGTTCCGATCGGCTCCGTCTACCGCTTCTTCCCCAACAAGCGCGCCATGGCCGAGGCCCTCGCCCGGCGCAATCTCGACGCCTACGCGGACCGCATCACCGCCCGGCTGACCGCCCCGGCGCACACCCCGCTCCGGTGGCGCCATGCGATGGATGTGGTGGTCGACGAGTACCTCGCCATGAAGCGGACGGTGCCGGGCTTCGCCCTGGTGGAGTTCACCGTCCCCGCACCGAGCGCCTCCCGGCAGGCCAACTACGAGGTCGCCGACCGGCTGCTGGCGCTCTTCGCCGGCCCGCTCGGTCTGGACGCCGCCGACGAACGGCTGCGCACCGCCTTCCTGGTCGGCGTAGAGACCGCCGATGCGCTGCTTCAGCTCGCCTTCCGTACGGATCCGGCGGGCGACCCGGCCCTCGTGGCCGAGACCAAGCTGCTGCTGCGGGCCTATCTGGCGCGGTATCTCGACACGGCGGGCGCGGGGGAGGAGTGAGTGCCGACGGAGGGGCGGCGCGGGCCCGGTGTGCCGGTTGTGCGCATGACCGTCCGGTGAGATCCCTATTGACCTGGGGTTTTGCTCGTATTGCTCGCGCGTCAAGACCTTGTTAACAAAACTTTGCGGGACCTAACGTCGCCTGAACCGCCACCCCCGGCAGATGTTCAAGGGCGAACGTGAGGTAACCCCTAATGCTGACAATCCTCGGATTTGTCATGATCGCCGCCTTCCTGGTGCTGATCATGATGAAGAAGATGTCACCGATGGCAGCGCTGGTGCTGATTCCCGCGCTGTTCTGCGTCCTGGTCGGACAGGGCGCGCACTTGGGCGACTACGTCCTCAAGGGCATCGGCGACCTGGCCCCCACTGCCGCGATGCTGATGTTCGCCATCATCTACTTCGGGGTGATGATCGACGTCGGGCTCTTCGACCCGATCGTCCGCGGCATCCTGAAGTTCTGCAAGGCCGATCCGGTGCGGGTGGTGGTCGGTACGGCCCTGCTCGCCGCGATCGTCTCGCTCGACGGCGACGGCTCCACCACCTTCATGATCACCGTCTCGGCGCTCTACCCGCTCTACAAGCGGCTGAAGATGAGCCTCGTGGTGATGACCGGTGTCGCCGCCACCGCCAACGGCGTGATGAACACCCTCCCGTGGGGCGGCCCGACCGCCCGCGCCGCCACCGCGCTCAAGCTCGACGCCGGTGACATCTTCGTCCCGATGATCCCCGCCCTGGCCGTCGGCCTGGTCGCGGTCTTCGCCCTCGCGTACGTCCTCGGCCGGCGCGAGCGCAAGCGGCTCGGCGTGCTGACCCTCGGCGACACCGGGCAGGTGACCGAGACCGTGCCCGAGAGGGAGACCGAGCAGGTCCTGGTCGGCGCGGGTTCCGGCGGCACCGGCGGTGCCCCGGCCGAGGCGCGGCGCACCACCGGCGGCGCGGGCACCGGCTCCGACGACGAGCCGGCCGCCGGCTCCGGAGAGCCGGCCGACGACGACGGCCTCCAGGTCCTGGACCCGCAGCGCGCCACCCTGCGGCCCAAGCTCTACTGGTTCAACGCCGCGCTCACCCTCGCGCTGCTCACCCTGCTGATCCTTCAGACGCTGCCGATCCCGGTGCTCTTCCTGCTCGGCGCCGCCCTCGCGCTCACCGTCAACTTCCCGCACATGAAGGACCAGAAGGCCCGGGTCGCCGCGCACGCCGAGAACGTGCTCAACGTCTCCGGCATGGTCTTCGCCGCCGCCGTCTTCACCGGTGTGCTCACCGGCACCGGCATGGTCGAGCACATGGCCCGCTGGCTGGTCAGCGGCATCCCCGACGCGCTCGGCCCGCACATGGGCATCGTCACCGGCATCCTCAGCATCCCGCTGACCTACTTCATGTCCAACGACGGCTTCTACTTCGGCATCGTGCCGATCCTCGCCGAGGCCGGCGCCGCCCACGGGGTCGCGCCCATCGAGATCGCCCGCGCCTCCCTCGTCGGCCAGGCCCTGCACATGTCCAGCCCGCTCGTCCCCGCCGTCTACGTCCTCGTCGGGATGGCCAAGGTCGAGTTCGGCGACCACACCAAGTTCACCGTCAAATGGGCCGCGCTGACCTCCCTGGTGGTCCTGTGCGCCGGTGTGCTCTTCGGCATCCTCTAGATGACCGCCACCCACACCGCGGGGCCCGGCAGGAGTTGGCTGCTGCGCCTGGTCCTCACCTTCTCCTTCGCGCAAGGAGCGGTGAGCATGGCCAGGCCGGCCGTCTCCTACCGGGCCCTCGCCCTGGGCGATTGGGGTCTCCCCTGCTCGAACGGGACCGTAAGCCCTCCCCAAAGGACCGTAAGCAGACCCGAAGGGAACCATAAGCGCAGCTCGGCAGGGTGGTGTGCACAGCGGGCCGGGCAGTGGGCCGGGCCCGCGCAGCGGATGAGGAGCACACCATGAGCAGCACCCCGAACGACCCCCGCACCCCGGTGACCGTGCTCGGCCTCGGCGCCATGGGCAGCGCGCTGGCCGGCGCCTTCGTCCGGGCCGGGCACCCCACGACGGTCTGGAACCGTACGCCGGGCAAGGCCGATCCCCTGGTGGCGCGCGGTGCGGTCCGCGCGGACTCGGTGGCCGAGGCGGTGGCCGCCAGCTCGCTGGTGATCGTGTGTGTAGTGGACTACGCAGCGGCCCGGGAGATCCTGGACCCGGCCGGCCCCGGGCTCTCCGGACGGGTCCTGGTCAACCTGACCTCCGACACCCCGGAGCGCGCACGGTCCGCCGCCGCCTGGGCCGCCGGGCACGGCATCGACTACCTCGACGGCTCGGTCATGGTCCCGACGCCGGACATCGGCGAGCCCGGCGCGACGCTCCTCTACAGCGGCTCACGGCAGGCGTTCGAGACGTACGAGGAGACGCTGAAGGTGCTCGGCGGCCAGGCGACGTACCTCGGCGACGACCATGCCATGGCCGCGGTGTACGACCTCGCCCTGCTCGGCTTCTTCTTTCCCGCGATGGCCGGCCTGGTGCACGGCTTCGCGCTGGCAGGCGCCGAGGGCGTACCGGCCACGGAGTTCGCGCCGTTCACGGCGGCGATCGCCGGCATCCTGCCGCCGCTCGCCGCGGGCATGGCGCGGGATCTGGAGCGCGGCGTCTTCCCCGGCGACCAGGACAACATCGTGATGGAGGCCGCGGGCATCGCCCACATCATCGAGGCGTCCACGGACCGCGGCCTCAACACCGAGGTGCTCGACGCCGTCAAGGGCCTCGCCGACCGCACCATCGCCGCGGGCCACGGCAAGGCGGGCTTCGTCAGCATCATCGAGGAAATCCGCAAGCCGTCCGCCAAGGGGTGAGGGCGGGGCGCCTCTTCGGCCTTCGCCCTGTGCCGCGACCGGGTTCGACCGGCACCGGAGCACGAGGCCTCCCGCGTTCAGCCGCCGCAGCCGTCGATGTCGTCGTCACAGCCGTCCACGTCCTCCCGGGCGACGGTGTTGAGCCGCCACAGCACGAGGCCGGTGCCGGTCCGCACCGCGTCGACGCGGGCCGTGAAGGGGGCGCCCGGGGGGATGTTGAACTGATCGGCCTCAGGGTCCCCGCAGCCGATTCCGTAGGCCTGTTCCGTGCTGCCGCGAGTCAGTGTGAGGGTGACTTCCTGCACGCCGCTCGTGTCGCAGGTGAGGTCGAGGCGGTACCACCGCTTCCCGGGGGCCCGGAAGGTCCTGCGCACTCCGTCGGCGAGGAACGCGGACCCGGAGTCGGCGCGTTGTACTGTGCTGCCGTCCTCGTCGTAGGCGTCCAAAGCCCGCTCCGCGCGTTGCATGGCGTCGTCGGGCTCCCATGGCCTGCCGCGGTCCGGTGCCGAGGTCTTCGGTGCTTCAGGTGTCTTCGGAGCCTTTGCCGAAGCCGTGACCTGACCCGGGGTCGCTTTTTCCGCCTCGCCGGCGCAGCCGGAAAGGAGAAAGGCCATGGCGGCGCCGAGCGGGACGAGGTGGCGCGGACGGTGCAGACGCATGGGAACCTCAGGTATCCGTTTTCGCCGAGGTCCGGAGCCCTGAACGAGGCTCCCGCCCTCGGCGCGAGACGCCCGATAGTGACCCCACCGGCACAGTTCCGCAATGTGGAATGCTCGTTTTCGGACTGGCGGGGGAGGGGCGATGCGGACGGGGGGCCGGCCGGTGGGGCCGGTGTGCTGGACTGGGCTCCCGGGCCGCGAGCATGCTGGCGAGTCACGACCGCCCGAGGCGGTCTCTCGTGGCCACCGTCACCCCTCAGCAGGTGGCGGGTCCCTGGCGGCAGAAAACTACCGGCGCTAGTTTAGGGACGAGGACCATTAGCCGGCGCGGGAGGACCACGACGTGAAGCAGCACGACGCGATGTACATCGACGGAAGCTGGCGGCCCGCGGAGGGCGGCGGGGTGATCGAGGTCGTCAACCCGGCCGACGGGCGGGTCATCGGCACCGTCCCGGCCGGGTCCGCGCAGGATGTGGATGCTGCTGTGCGGGCCGCCCGCGCCGCTCTGCCGGGCTGGGCCGCGACCCCGCCCGAGGAGCGGGCGGACCGGCTGGCGGCGCTGCGCGATCAACTCGTCGCCCGTACCGGGGAGATCGCCGATACGGTCACCGCCGAGCTCGGCTCACCGCTCGCCTTCAGCACGGCGGTGCACGCCGGGGTGCCGGTCGCGGTCTGCGGTTCCTACGCCGAACTGGCCCGTACGTACTCCTTCGAGGAGACGATCGGCAACTCCACCGTGCTGCACGAACCGGTCGGCGTGGTCGGCGCGATCACGCCGTGGAACTACCCGCTCCACCAGATCGTCGCCAAGGTCGCCCCGGCGCTCGCGGCCGGCTGCACGGTGGTGCTCAAGCCCGCCGAGGACACCCCGCTGGTCGCCCAGCTCTTCGCGGAGTGCGTCGACGCGGCCGGGATACCCGCCGGGGTCTTCAACCTCGTCACCGGCCTCGGACCGGTCGCCGGGCAGGCGCTCGCCGAGCACGACGGGGTCGATCTGGTCTCCTTCACCGGCTCGACGGCCGTCGGCAAGCGGATCGGTGCCCTGGCGGGCGCCGCGGTCAAGCGGGTGGCGCTGGAGCTGGGCGGCAAGTCCGCCAATGTCATCCTGCCCGGCGCCGATCTGCCGAAGGCGGTCGCGGTCGGCGTCGCCAACGTCATGGCCAACTCCGGCCAGACATGCAGCGCCTGGACCCGGATGCTGGTCCACCGGGACCACTACGCCGAGGCGGTGGAGCTGGCGACGGCGGCCGCCGCGAAGTACGTCCCCGGCGAGAAGATCGGCCCGCTGGTCAACGCCGCCCAGCGGGACAGGGTGCGCGGCTATATCGAGCAGGGCATCGCCCAGGGGGCGCGGGTGGTGGCGGGCGGCCCGGAGGCACCTGACGCCGGCCCCGGCTACTACGTCGCGCCGACCGTCTTCGCGGACGTCACCCCGGAGATGACCATCGCCCAGGAGGAGATCTTCGGCCCGGTCCTGTCGATCCTGGAATACGAGGACGAGGACGACGCCGCCCGGATCGCCAACGACACCGTCTACGGCCTGGCCGGCGCGGTCTGGGCGGCCGACGACGCCGAGGCGATCGCGTTCGCCCGCCGTCTGCACACCGGGCAGGTCGACATCAACGGCGGCCGCTTCAACCCCCTCGCCCCGTTCGGCGGTTACAAGCAGTCCGGCATAGGCCGGGAACTGGGCCCGCACGGCCTGACCGAATATCTCCAGACCAAGTCCCTCCAGTTCTGATCCGTCCGGCCGGTGGGGGCGGCCGCCGCCCCCACACGCCGCCCGCCGCCCCGCGCACGAGGAGTCCTCAGTGGTCCGCGCCGCCGTACTGCCCGCCGTCAACGCCCCCCTCCAGATCACCGAGATCGAGCTGCCCGAGCCCGGCCCCGGCCAGGTCCGTATCCGGCTGGCCGCGGCCGGGGTCTGCCACTCCGATCTGTCGCTGTCCAACGGCACCCTGCGCCAGCCCGCCCCGGCCGTCCTCGGGCACGAGGGCGCGGGCACCGTCACCGCGGTCGGCCCGGACGTGACCACGGTGGCCCCCGGCGACCGGGTCGTCCTCAACTGGGCGCCGTCCTGCGGCGACTGCCACTTCTGCGGGTTGTCCGAGCCCTGGCTGTGTGCCCACTCCGGCCTCGCCGCGAACGCCCCGTACGCCCGGCGCGCCGATGACGCCACCGAGCTCTACCCCGGCCTGGGCACCGCCGCGTTCGCCGAGGAGACCGTGGTGCCCGCGCGGGCCGCGCTGCCGCTGCCGGACGGGGTGCCGCTCGCGGACGCCGCACTGCTCGGCTGCGCGGTGCTCACCGGCTGGGGCGCGGTCCACCACAGCGCCCGGGTGCGGGCGGGGGAGTCCGTCGTGGTCTTCGGCGTCGGCGGGGTGGGCCTGGCCACGCTGCAGGCGGCCCGGATCGCCGGTGCGGGCCCGATCGTCGCGGTGGACGTCTCCCCGGCGAAGGAGGAGCTGGCCCGTGCGGCGGGCGCCACCGAATTCGTGGTCGCCGACGGGCCCGCGTTCTTCGAGAAGGAGGGCGCCAAGCGGATCCGCAAGCTCACCGGGGGCGTCGGCGCCGATGTCGCCATCGAGTGCGTGGGCCGCGCCGACACCATCCGTACGGCCTGGTCGGCGACCCGCCGCGGCGGCCGTACGACGGTCGTCGGCATCGGCGGCCAGGAGCAGCAGGTGACCTTCTCCGCCCTGGAACTCTTCTACTTCGGCCGGACGCTCTCCGGCTGCGTCTACGGCAACAGCGACCCCGCCCGCGATCTCCCCGTCATCGCCGGCCACGTCCGCTCCGGCGCGCTCGATCTCTCCGCGCTGGTCACCGAGCGGATCGGCCTCGACGGCATCCCGGCCGCGTTCGACGCGATGCTGGCGGGCAAGGGCGGGCGGGCGCTGGTCGTCTTCTAGACGGCGCTGTTCTTCACGGCGGCAACGAAGGACCCCCAGGCGGCGGCGCTGAAGACGAGCGCGGGCCCTTGGGGGTTCTTGCTGTCACGTACGGGGACGAGGGCGGGGAGGTTGTCGGCTATCTCGATGCACTCGCCGCCGGTCGTGTTGCTGTAGCTGCTCTTGCGCCAGTTGGCGGCGGCCAGGAAGTCGTCGGAGACCTCGATGCAGTTGCCGCCGCTCGTATTGCTGTAGCTGCTCTTGCGCCACGTCGCCTTGCTCAGGTCGATGGCTCGCACGGCATTTCCTCCAACAATCGCGTGATGAACTTCCGCGACTCGGCCGGGGACAGCGCCAGGTCACGCATCGCATCGTATCGGCGCTGCAAACCCTCAACCCTGCCATTTTCTTCGACCAGTTCACCGCGATCGTCGTTCTCCGTGTACGCCACGGTATGACCGTCCAGCAGCCGCAGGAACATCGTGTCCGTGTTCATCAGGCCATGAGGACCGGCGCTGAACGGCAAGACGTGGAGCGTGATGTTCGGGCGCTCTGCCGCTTCCATCAGGTACTCCAGCTGCTTCCGCCACTCCTGAGGGTCGCGCAGCCGCGTGCGCAGCACCGCCTCGGAGAGGATGACGCGAAACGGCGGTGCGTCGTCCCCCTCCAGCAACGTCCGACGCCCTACGCGCGCCTCGACCTGTTGGTCCAATTTCTCGCCCTTGACGCCCGTCGTGAGCGCTTCACGCGCATAGCCGGGAGTCTGGAGCAGCCCCGGCGGCGCACTCACGGAGTATTGCCAGAGGCTCATCGCCTCCTGTTCCAGCGCCATGTACCTCCGGTACTGCTCCAGGAACTGCGACGGATCCCCCACCGCCAACTCCCACAGCGTCAGCAGCCATTCCTCCGCCCCGTAGTGCTGGGCCAGCGCCTCCACCACCTCCGGGCTGCCGATGGTCTTCCCGCTCTCCATCTTCCCGAACAGCGACGCGTCCCAGCCGAGCACCTCACCGACCTTGCGCAGGCTGTCGCCCTTCTGTGCACGCAGTAAGCGCAGTTCCTCCGCGAACCGCTTGCGCGGCTCCTTGCTCCGTCCGGTGACGACCCTTCTCGGCGGCATGGGACCTCCTCCGTAACCGGCCAATTCCCGTAGTGGCCAGAACACTTACGGTAGTCAGCCCTTGGTTGGCCGCGCAGGGAATTGCAGGGCCAGGCCGTCCACCAGCGCGCGCAACCCCGTCTCGAACGCGCCCTCGTCCACCTGACGTTGATGCTCCGCCAGCAGATGCGCCTGGCCCAGATGCGGATAGTCGGCGGGGTCGTAGGCGCTCGGGTCGTCGACGAAACCGCGGGCGAACGAGCCCAGTGCGGAGCCGGCGACGAAGTAGCGGACCATCGCACAGACCCGGGTGGCCTGGGCGGGCGGCCAGCCCGCCTCGACCATGCCGCCGAACGCCGCGTCGGCCATCTTCAGTCCGGCGGGGCGGCGACCGGGCCCCTGGGCGAGGAACGGCACGATGTGCGGATGGGCGGCGAGCGCCGCGCGATACGAGCGGGCCCAGCCGAGCAGCCCGGCGCGCCAGTCCCCGCCCGTCTCCAGCGCCGACACATCGACCTGGGCGATGACCGTGTCGGCCACCGCGTCGAGGATCTCGTCCTTGGTCGTGAAGTGGTTGTAGAGGGAGGGCCCGCTCACCCCCAGCTCCGCCGCCAGCCGCCGGGTGGAGAGCGCCGGCAGCCCCTCGGAGTCGATGAGCGCCAGCGCCGTGGAGACGATGCGTTCGCGGCTCAGCAGGGGCTTACGGGGTCGGGCCATGTCGCACATAGTAGGGGCCCTCCGAGGAAAACTAGCAGTGCTCATTAACTGCTCCGGCCGGCCCGCCCGCGCTCGCCGGACCCTAAGCGCTTGCTCAGCGGCGCGATATGGTGTTCGATCCGTCAGTGGAGGGTCCCTGGTGGATCGAGGAGCGGGGAGCGCGATGGGTGCGGCGGCGGAACGGGCCGAAGAGGAGAACGAGGAGTGGGCCGGGGTGACCCCGGACGCCGCGCGACGGCTGGTCGGTGCCGCCGTCGAGGCCTTCGCGGAGCGCGGCTACCACGCGACGACCACCCGTGACATCGCCGGCCGGGCCGGGATGAGCCCGGCCGCCCTCTACATCCACTACAAGACCAAGGAAGAGCTGCTCTACCGCATCAGCGGCATCGGCCACGAAAAGGCGCTGCGCATCATGGGCGCCGCCGCCGGGGCCGGGGGCAGCGCCACCGAGCGGCTGCGCGACGGCGTCCGCACCTTCGCCCGCTGGCACGCGGAGCACCACACCACCGCCCGGGTCATCCAGTACGAACTCCAGGCGCTGAGCCCCGACCACTACACCGAGATCGCCGGACTGCGCCGCCGGACCGACCGGTTGCTGCGGCAGATCATCCAGGACGGCGCGGACAGTGGAGAGTTCCGGGCCGACGACGTCCCGGGCACCACTCTCGCGGTGCTGTCGCTGTGTGTGGACGTCGCCCGCTGGTTCACGGCCGACGGCCCGCGCACGCCCGACGAGGTGGGCACCCTCTACGCCGATCTCGTCCTGCGGATGGTGGGCGCGCCGGACTAGGCCGTGGGCTTCCTCGTTACTTTCCCGCTGCACCCATGCGTTGCTGCTGCGCCGCGGTGAGCGCGCGGACGACGAAGATGCCGGCCACGGCCGCGCCCACGATGGCTGCGTCGGCCATCACCAGGAACTGCACGTCCGTGTAGGCACGCGCGATCATGTCGTCCGTGGAGCCGGTGTACATGAGTCCCACCCCGCTCAGCATCCCGGCCAGCCACAGCCCCCACCACCAGTTCACGGCGCGCGGCAGCGGCTGGCCCGGGGCGCTCTTGTGGTGGACGTCCGCGACGATTCCGCGGGGCACCCACAGGTTCATGATCGGTACGATCCAGCCCGCGTAGACCCACGGCCAGGCGTAGCGCGGCGCTTGTCCCGAAAGGACGAGCGCGTTGTCCCGCACGCGCATCAGCCACACGAGGAAGGCGGCCGCGCACAGCACTGTGGCCGCATCCCCCAAGGTGCTCACGAGGTGGTACGTGTCCTCCAGCCCGGTCAGCGTGCGGTGTCGGCCGTCGCCCTGGTCCGGGGGACCGGAGGACGGCAGCCCCGCCGTGGCAAGCCGGATCTGCCACGCGGCCCGGGCCACCCAGGCGGCGCCGGCGAGGATGAAGCCGGCGATCGCGGAACGGGCCGCGCCCCTGACCGGATGCAGAGCGGGCTGTGTGGTGTCGTCGTTCACCCGGCCATCCTGACCTACGACAAGCGCCTGAGGCCAGGCCGTGATCGCCGGTCTAGAGGTAGAAGCGGCTGACCGTCTCCGCGACGCACACGGGCTTGTCGCCGCCCTCGCGCTCGACGGTCACGACAGTGGTGAGCTGGACGCCGCCGGACACCTCGGTCACCTCCGCGATCCTGGCCGTGGCGCGCAACCGCGAGCCGACCGGCACGGTGGCGGGGAAGCGGACCTTGTTGGTGCCGTAGTTGATGCCCATCTTCACGTTGTCGACGCGCATCAGCTGCGGGACGAGGGCGGGCAGCAGCGACAGCGTGAGATAGCCGTGCGCGATGGTGGTGCCGAACGGGCCGGCCGCGGCCTTCTCCGGGTCCACATGGATCCACTGGTGATCACCGGTGGCCTCCGCGAACAGATCGATCCGCTTCTGGTCGATCTCCAGCCAGTCGCTGGTGCCCAGCTCCTCACCGACCGCGGCTCGCAGTTCGTCGAGCGATCCAAACACTCGGGGCTCTGCCATCTCTCGTCTGCCTCCTCGGGGTCCGTCCGCCGTTGGCGCGCATCGGCCGACGCTTACTAAGCGCTTGCTCAGAATGCGTAGTGCGAGCCCCCGCTGTCAATGGCGGGACGACCAGCGCCGGCCCGATGGGTCCAGGGGCGGACACACCCTAGGGTTGAACCGTGCCCCAGCTTCCGTACAAGGTTCATGAACTCTCCGTCGGCCAGCTCTCCGCGCGCAGTGGCGCCGCGGTGTCCGCGCTGCACTTCTACGAGTCCAAGGGTCTGATCAGCAGCACCCGGACGGCGGGCAACCAGCGCCGCTACAGCCGGGACGCACTGCGCCGGGTCGCCTTCGTACGGGCGGCACAGCGGGTCGGCATCCCGCTCGCGGTGATCCGCGACGCGCTGGCGGAGCTGCCCGACGAGCGCACCCCCAACCGCGCCGACTGGGCCCGGCTCTCCGAGGTCTGGCGCTCCGAACTGGACGAGCGGATCAGTCAACTCGTCGAGCTGCGCGACCGGTTGACCGACTGCATCGGCTGCGGCTGCCTCTCGCTGGAGAAGTGCGCGCTGTCCAATCCGTACGACAACCTCGGCGAGCAGGGGCCCGGCGCACGGCGGCTGCGGGTCGACCGGAGCGCCAAGGACCCGGAGGGGACCCGGCGGCGCGCCGGCGGCGAGCCGGGGAGCGGCCCGGCGCAGGCGGCCGGGCAGGAGTGCTGCACGGGCGAGAGCTGAGCGCGGACGCGCCCGTCCCGGGGCGGGACGGGCGCGCGCAGTCGGGCGTTCGTCACCACACGGACGGGGTGCGTCCCGCCCACGGGCGGGCCTGCTCCAGCTGCGCCGACAGCGCGATCAGGGTGGCCTCGTCGCCGTACCGGCCGGCCAGCATCACCCCGATCGGCAGCCCTGCGGCGTTCCACTGCAACGGGACGTTCACGGCGGGCTGGCCGGTGGCGTTGTAGAGCGCGGTGAACGGGGTGAACGCCCCGAGGGCGTCGAACTCGGCCTGCGGATCGGCGTCGTTGCGCAGCGCGCCGACCTCGGCCGGTGGCGCGGCCAGGGTCGGCGAGAGGATCACGTCATAGCCGCCCGGCGGCATCAGACCGTCGGCCAGGGACTGGGCGAGCATCCGGAAGGCGTACAGCGAGCGGGTGAAGTCCGTGCCCGAGACCTCGGCGCCGCGCTCGCGCAGATAGCGGGTGAGCGGCATCAGCAGCTCCTCGCCCCCCGGCGGCACGGGGCGGCTCGCGGCCAGCACCGACCAGACGCGGGTGAAGGCGAGCAGGATGCTGTCGTCGGCGGGCAGCGTCAACTCCTCGACCTCATGGCCGAGTCCGGTCAGCAGGGCGGCGGTGTCGGTGGTGGCGGTGCGGCAGTCGGGGTGCACCTCGATGCCGGGGACGGGCGCCTCGGTGAGGCAGGCGATCCGCAGCCGTCCCGGGTCGCGGAGGGCGTGGTCGGCGAAGGTCTCCCCGGGCGGCAGCGACGGCGCCGCGAACGGGTCGCCGGGCATCGGCCCCGCCAGGACGTCCAGCAGGGTGGCCGCGTCGGCGACCGTACGGGCCAGCGGGCCCGAGGTGGCCAGGCCGGAGATGTCGTGCAGCATCGGGCCGCTGCTGATCCGGCCGCGGCTGGGCTTGATGCCGAAGAGCCCGCAGACCGAGGCCGGTATCCGGACCGAGCCGCCGCCGTCACTGGCGTGCGCGACCGGCGCCAGGCCCCCCGCCACGGCCGCGGCGGCCCCACCGCTGGAACCGCCCGCCGAGCGCGCCAGGTCCCACGGGGTGCGGGCGGGTGGGGCGAGGCCGTTCTCGGTGTAGCAGGGCAGCCCGAATTCGGGGGTGTTGGTCTTGCCGAGCAGAATCGTGCCGCCCGCCCGCAGTTTGCCGACCAGATGGTCGTCGACGGTGGGCACATGCTCGGCCAGCGCCCGGGAGCCCATCGTGCAGCGCACCCCCGCGACCTGGTTGAGGTCCTTCACCGGCACGGGAACGCCGTGCAGCGGCGGCAGTTCACGGCCCTCGCGGCGGGCCGCGGCGGCCTCGCTCTCCGCGTCCGCGGCCTGTTTGCGGGCGATGTCGGGGGTACGGGTGAGGAAGGCGCCGAGTGTGTCGTCGAGCCGCTCGATCCGCGCGAGGTAGTGCTCGGTGAGTTCCACGGGGGAGAGTTCCCCGGACCGGATTCCCCGGGCCTGCTCGAGCGCGGTCAGATCGTGCAGTTCGGCCATGGACGTCCACCTTCTCCTGGGAGTACCTCCCCTGCCCTCACGGCATGAGGGGAGGGCGCTCGTGCGGCCTGGTGCCGTACGGGCGGGGCCGGTGCCCGCCGGGCGCGATGCCGGTGCGGGTGGTCAGCCCGTGCACAGTTGTTTCAGTTTCCGGGCCGGGGCGTAAAGGCCGCATATGAACGGGCGGTTCATGCGCCGCCGGGAGGGCTGCTCATCGCGGCCGCTGCGGCGCGTATCAGCTCGGCGTTGTCGCGGGCCGGCCGGCCGTCGGGCAGCAGGAGGGTGTCCTCCAGGCCGATCCGGGTGTCCAGACCCAGTGCGCCGGCCAGCCGCAGCACCGGCCAGGCTCCGCCGTCCATTCCGTGGAGCAGCACCGGGCGGCCGGGCGCGGCACCGGCCAGCGCGGCCAGCAGCTCGCGCGCGGTGGCGGTCGCGCAAGCGGCGTCGGTGCCCACATCGGTCCCGGCCTCGGTGCTGATCACTTCGGCCAGCACCCGCAGCACCCTGGGGGCGAGCGGGGAGCGGGCGAACAGCCCGGCGCCGGCGGTGCCCGCCCAGATGCCGGCCTCGATGCCGACGCCGCGCTCCAGCAGGGCCGCGGCGAGCGCGTCGGCGCCCGGCTCGTGCCAGTTCACCGACGCGTGATCGGGCAGCACCGTCCAGGATCTGATCCGCGCCAGCCGGCGCTCGGGGTCCGGCTCGGCCCAGGCACCGGTCGTCACCCCGACCGGGACGTCCACCACTGCCCGGATCGCTTCCAGGGCCGCGGCCACCACCCGTGGTGCGAGCGAATCCTGGCCGCACGGGGTCTTGGGATGGACATGGACATCCTCGGCACCGGCCGCCACCGCCTGCTGTGCGGCAGCGGCCAGGGCGGCCGGTGACATCGGTACGGCGCCGGAATCGGCCGCGGTCCGGGGGCCGTTGAGACAGACCTGAAGCATGCCCTCATGATGGCAGCCGGGTCTGACAACGCCCGGACCCGGCCTTTCCCGCTGTGCCCGGTGCCGCTTCCCCGGCTTGCTCAGGCCGCCGCGAACGCCCCCACGCGGTGGACCCGGTCCGCGGCCCTCAGCACCTCGGGCGTGAGCACGGACACCGGCGCAAGCACACCGCACTGGCGGCAGGCCGGGCCGGAGGCAGGGGAGTCCGGGGACTCCGGGAGCCAGGCGAAGTGGGTGCTGCCGCACACCGGGCAGTCGCGGCGGGGCCGGCCGGCCTCCATCGCGGCGATCATGCGGCGCAGCACCACCGCGAGACGGGCCGCGGGGTGCCGTTGCGGCGACTCGCACGGCACGATGTCGCAGCCGCCCCAGGTCCGCCGGTGCCACTCGTCGAGGGCGCCGGGCTGGCGGATGCCGTGGTATTTCTCCTTGCGGCGCCGGGCGGCGCACTCCTCCTCGTACGCGAGCCAGAGCGTACGGGCCTCCTCCAGCTCGGCGAGCGCGGCCATCAGCCGCTCCGGATCGGGATCGCGGTCCTGGGTCGCGATACCGGCCCGGGTGCACAGATGGTGCCAGGTCGCCCGGTGCCCGTAAGGGGCGAAGCGTTCTAGGCACTTGCGCAGCGCGGTGCGACGCTGGGTCGCGACGAGACGTGGATTGCGGACCTGCTCTGCGAGGGCTCTGAAACCGGCCATTTCTTCCCACCTCCGTGGGGAGGATCCGACTGGACGGGGTTGAGACGTAGCCTGCCCCCACTTGGATCCATCGAACTTTTTTGTGGCCTTGTCGGCGATGTTCCGAAGTATCGCCGCGGCACGGGTCCGATCTTGCGGCGGAAGAGCAAAAGTTGACTGTTGTTCATCTTCCGGCCGGGGATAACCGCCGGTAACGTCCCGCCAGCCCTCCCCAAGGGGACCCCCATCGAGGAGCTGCAATGCGACGACGTACCGGAAGGTTCAGGACTGCCGCCGCGGCAGCCCTGTTCGCCTTGGGTGCCACGCTCTTGGCACCGCCCCCCACCGCGGCCGCCGCGCCGCCGGACGCCCAGGACTACTGCCAGGGCCAGTGCGGCGACATCCTGCCGCCCGGCGCCACCGGCAACGCCACCCTGGTGGAGATCCTCGGCAACAAGCTGTTCGGTACCCACCCCGAGCACACCACCGACCAACTCGCCCCGTACGGCGCGCTGTCGAGCGGCTATCAGTCGCTCACCGACGACACCCTCGGCAACTTCTTCAACGACGCCTCGTTCGGCGTCCCCGCGGACCAGGTCGGCAAGGTCAGTACGCCCCGCGACGACGTGACCATCACCCGTGACAAGAAGACCGGCGTCCCGCACATCAAGGGCACCACCCGCTACGGCACCGAATTCGGCGCCGGCTACGCCGCGGGCCAGGACCGGCTCTGGCTGATGGACCTCTTCCGCCACATCGGCCGTGGTGAACTGACCTCGTTCGCGGGTGGCGCGCTCGCCAACCAGGGCCTGGAGCAGCAGTTCTGGCCGCAGGCGCCGTACACCGAGGACGATCTCCAGGCCCAGGTCGAGCGCATCCGGGACACCAACGGCGAGCGCGGCAAGCTGGCCATGCAGGACGCCCAGGCCTATGTCGACGGGATCAACGCCTACCGCGAACAGTCCAAGAACGGCCGCTACTTCCCGGGCGAGTACGTGCTCACCGGTCATGTCGACGCCATTACCAACGCCGGTGAGATCCAGCCCTTCAAGCTGACCGATCTGATAGCCCTGGCCTCCGTCGTCGGAGGTCTCTTCGGCAACGGCGGTGGCGGCGAGGTCCCCTCGGCCCTGGCGCTGCTCTCCGCCCAGCAGAAGTACGGCGTCGAGAAGGGCACCGAGGTCTGGGAGTCCTTCCGGGAGCGCAACGACCCCGAGGCCGCCAAGACCCTGCACGACGGCAGCAGCTTCCCGTACGCCGTGAAGCCCGCCAAGGCCAAGGGCACGGCGCTGCCGGACCGCGGCTCGGTCACCCCCGAACCCCTGGTCTTCGACCGCACCGGCGCGGCCACCACCAAGAGCGGGACGCCGCCCCGGGACCCCGTCAAGGCGCCCAAGAAGTACAAGAAGCTGGAGGGCCTCTTCAAGGACGGGGTGCTGCCCGACGGGAGCTTCGATCCCACCCAGCACCGCGGGATGTCCAACGCCCTGCTGGTGTCCGGCAAACACTCCGCGAGCGGCCACCCGGTCGCCGTCTTCGGCCCGCAGACCGGCTACTTCGCGCCCCAGCTGCTGATGCTCCAGGAGATCCAGGGGCCCGGCATCAGTGCCCGGGGCGCCTCCTTCGCGGGCGTCGGGATGTACGTCCAGCTCGGCCGCGGCCAGGACTACTCCTGGAGCGCCACCTCCGCCGGCCAGGACATCACCGACACCTTCGCGGTCGAGCTGTGCAACGCGGACGGCTCCGCGCCCACCAAGGACTCCACCTCCTACCGCTACCGCGGTGCGTGCGTCCCCATGGAGAAGCTGGAGCGCACCAACTCCTGGAAGCCCACCATCGCCGACCCCACGGCGGCCGGCTCCTACCGGATGCAGGTCTTCCGGACCAAGTACGGGACCGTCACCCACCGCGCCACCGTCGACGGCAAGCCCGTCGCCTACACCGCGCAGCGCTCCACCTACCGTCACGAGGCCGACTCGATCATCGGCTTCCAGATGTTCAACGACCCGTCCTACGTGCGGGACGCCAAGACGTTCCAGAAGGCCGCCGGGCACATCGGCTACGCCTTCAACTGGTTCTACGCCGACTCCCGCGACATCGCGTACTACAACAGCGGCCTCAACCCGGTCCGCAACCCCGACGTCGATCCGGCCCTGCCCGTCAAGGCGGACGACGCCTACGAGTGGAAGGGCTACGACCCCGCGACCAACACCACCGACTACACCCCGGCCGCCCAGCACCCGCAGTCCGTCAACCAGGACTACTACATCTCCTGGAACAACAAGCAGGCCAAGGACTACGACTCGGCGGGCTACGGCAACGGTTCGGTGCACCGCGGCAATCTGCTGGACGACCGGGTGCGCGCGCTGACGAAGGACGGCGGGGTGACCCGGGCGTCGCTGACCCGTGCCATGGGGGAGGCCGCCGTCACCGATCTGCGCGGTGAGGACGTGCTGCCCGAACTCCTGCGGGTCCTCAACAGCAAGCCCGTCACCGACCCGAAGCTGAAGACCGCGGTCCAGCAGCTGGCGGCCTGGCGCAAGGACGGTGCCCAGCGCCGGGAGACCGCCGCGGGCTCGCACACCTACACCCACCCCGACGCGGTCCGCCTGATGGACGCCTGGTGGCCGCTGATGACGGAGGCCGTCTTCAAGCCGGGCCTCGGCGGCGACCTCTACGACGCGCTGCGCGCCAACCTCGGCATCGACGAATCACCGTCGGCCGGCCACGGCCCCACCGGGGCGCACGCCGGATCGGCCTTCCAGTACGGCTGGTGGAGCTACGCGGACAAGGATCTGCGGGAGGTGCTCGGCGACAAGGTGGCGGGGCCGCTCGGCCGGCAGTTCTGCGGCAACGGTGAGCTGTCCGCCTGCCGCGACACCCTGCTCACCACGCTCCAGCAGGCCGGCGGGAAGACGGCCGAGCAGGTCTACCCCGGCGATGACAGCTGCAAGGCCGGCGACCAGTGGTGCGCGGACGCCATCATCCACCGCACGGTGGGCGGCCTGACCCACGCCACCATCAGCTGGCAGAACCGGCCGACCTATCAGCAGGTGGTGGAGTTCCCCACCCACCGGTAGACGGAAGGCGGCACCACCGAGGCCCCGGGGCGCGTGACCCCGGGGCCTTCGTGCGCGCCCGACGGGTGCCTCGGCGGGCCCAACTCCCATGCGGGGCACCCCGACTGCCCTCGGGGCGGATTTCCCTTGGGGTTATGCTTCAGGGTTCTGAACTCCAGGGGAGGGGAAAGCGAGGCATGGCCTTGTCAGGTCCGCAGCAGTACCCGACGGAGCTGCTGGATACCACCATGGACCAGCTGCGCACGCTGATCGTCGTCCACGAGGCGGGTACCGCGCTGGGCGCCGCCCGCCGGCTGGGCCGCGAACAGTCCAGCGTGCAGAAGCAGCTGGACACCATGAACCGCACCTTCTCCGCGCTGTGCGGCGAGGAACTGGTCCGTAAGCAGGGGCGGGGCCGGGACGCCCTGTTCACCGCGACCGGGGAGGCGCTGGTCGTGCTGGCGCGCCGCACGCTGGGGGAGTGGACGGACGGGGTGCACGACGCCCGCCGCCGGCTCGGCCGGACGCTCTCCGTCGGCACCACCCGCTACACACTCGGCTTTCTGCTGGACGCGGTGGAACGGGTCACCGAGGACTACGAACGCGACGATGTCGATCTCAAGGTCACCCATGTCCGCACCGGCGACCTCTTCACCAAACTGCGCTCCAAGGAACTCGATCTGGTCTGCGGCAGCGTCGTGGTCACCGAGCGGGATGAAGCGGAACTGCTGGCTCCGTACGAGGTGATGGAGTGGCGGCGCAGCGGGCTGTCGCTGCTGACGAACCTGCCGCCGGAGCGGCTCCCCGGCACCTCCTTCGCGGCCCAGGACCTGCCCCGGCTGCCGCTGGTCGTCTCCGCACGCGGGCTGATCGGCCGCTTCCTGACCGCCTGGTACGGCCCCGACTACCGCCAGCGCCTCTCCATCGCGGCCGAGATCGAGGCCGCGCACTACGGCTTCGAGCTGCTGCGGTCCGGGGTGGTGAGCGGCGCGATGCTGGTCACCCGGGGCATCGGGGAGGCGGCGGCGGACGGCCGCCTCCCGGAGGCCGGCGGACTGCGCACCCTGGAACTCGTGGGAGAGGTGGGCCCCAAAACGGAAGTACTGGTCGGCGTCTTCACCCGCCACGGCGAACGCGACTCCTACGCCCCCGGCCACCCCCTCAACCTCCTGTGGGACGCCCTCTCCCGGGAGAGCGGCCGGTGGTGGCTGAGCTCGTGAGCGCGCGGGGGCGCCGGCGGCTCAGACCAGTTCCCGCTCCCGGGTCTCCGGCAGGGCCAGGACGCACAGCAGTGAGACGGCCGCCATCGCGCTGACGTACCAGCCCACCGATGACGAGCCGTACGCGGACTGGAGGCGGGTGGCGACCAGCGGGGCCACCGCGCCGCCCAGGACGCCGCCGAGGTTGTAGGCGAGTGAGGCGCCCGAGTACCGGACCCGCGCGCTGAACAGCTCCGGGAGATAGGCGCCCATCGGGCCGTACACCACGCCCATGCAGAACAGCGCGCCACCGATCCCCAGGGCGATCAGCGCCGGCCGGCCGGTGTCCAGCAGCGGGAAGAGCACCAGGCCCCACAGTGCCGCGAGGACGCTGCCGGCCAGGATCAGCCTGCGGCGGCCGGCGGCGTCGGAGCGGGTGGCGGCGAGCCAGGTGCCGGCCGCCAGGAAGAGGCAGGCGACGAGGGAGAGCCCGAGCATGGTGTTGCGGGAGATGCCCAGGGTGCCGGTGGCGTAGGCGAGGCAGTAGGTCGTCGCGGTGTAGAAGAGGCCGTAGGCGACGATCATCCCGCCTGCGCCCAGCAGCAGTTCGCGCGGATGACGGCGCAGCACCTCGACGGCGGGGGCCTTGCTCGCCTCTTGGGCATCCAACACCTTGGTGAAGACCGGTGTTTCACTGATCTTCAGCCGTACGAACAGCCCGACGCCGACGAGCAGGAACGACAGCAGGAACGGCACCCGCCAGCCCCATGAGCGAAACGCCGCGTCGTCGAGCGCGGACGACAGCAGCCAGAACACGCCGGTCGCCGCGAAGAACCCGACGGACGGGCCGAGTTGCGGGAACGCCGCATACAGTCCCCGGCGGGTGCGCGGTGCGTGCTCGACCGCGAGCAGCGCGGCCCCGCCCCACTCCCCGCCCAGTCCGATGCCCTGGAGGAAGCGCAGCGCGATCAGCAGCAGCGGCGCCCAGATGCCCCAGGTGCCGTACCCCGGGAGCAGTCCGACGCACGCCGTCGACAGCCCCATCAGCAGCAGCGACGCGACCAGGACGGATTTTCGGCCCACCCGGTCGCCGAAGTGGCCGAAGACCACCGAGCCGAGCGGCCGCGCGGCGAACGCCACCGCATAGGTGGAGAACGAGGCGAGGGTGGCGTTGACCGGATCGAGGGTCGGGAAGAACGCCTGGTTGAGGACGAGCGCGGCGGCCGTCCCGTAGATGTAGAAGTCGTAGAACTCGATGGCGGTCCCGATGAACGAGGCCACCGCCACCCGGCGCAGGCTCTCGCCGCCGGCGGCCGCCCCGTTCGTCTCCGCCGGAGCGTCGTCCGGTGTCTGTGCTGCTGTCGCGTCTTTGCTCACCAGCGCACTTTCCGGCCCGGTGGCAGAGCCGGTCAAGAGGCGAAAGGGCCTGTCCCGGTTCCTGAGACCGGGACAGGCCCCTTACGGCCACCGGTCCAACGCCCTTACGGATAGCGCAGATACCGCCGCCGCACCGTACGGAAGCGCTTCAGATCCTGCTGCCAGGCGGCCACGATCTCGTCCGGTCCGGCGCCCGCGTCGATCATCGTCCGGACGGTCGCGGAGCCGGTCAGCCGGTCGATGCCGTGGTCCGGGCGCCAGGCGAAGCCGGACCAGACCCGTTTCGCGGTCACCAGCAGACCGATGCCGGTACGCACCGGGTCGAAGGCCGGGCGGTCGTGGACGTGCAGCTGGACGCCGCCGATCGTCTTGCCCTGGAACTTGGAGAAGGTGGGGGCGAAGTAGGCCTCCCTGAAGTGGACGCCGGGCAGGGCCAGTTCGTTGGCGGCCGCGGCCCAGTGCCGGTCGATGCCATCGGCGCCCAGCAGTTCGAAGGGACGGGTGGTGCCGCGTCCCTCGGAGAGGTTGGTGCCCTCGAAGAGGCAGGTGCCCGCGTAGACGAGGGCGGTGTCGGGGGTGGGCATGTTGGGGCTCGGGGGGACCCAGGGCAGCCGGGTGGTGTCGTAGAAGTCGCTGCGCCGCCAGCCCGTCATCCGGACCGTCTCCAGCTCCACCGGGCGCCCGGCGGCCTGCGGCACGAACTCGCCGTTGAACAGCAGCGCCAGCTCCGCCACGGTCATCCCGTGCGCCTGGGAGATCGGCTCCCGGCCGATGAACGAGGCATACGCCTTGTCGAGCACCGGGCCGGTGGCCGCGCGGCCGGTGACCGGGTTCGGGCGGTCGAGGACCAGGAAACGCTTGCCGGCCAGGACCGCCGCCACCATGCAGTCGTACAGCGTCCAGATGTAGGTGTAGAAGCGGGCTCCGACGTCCTGGATGTCGAAGACGACGGTGTCCACGCCGGAGGCGGTGAAGATGTCGGCGAGGGCCTGGCCGCTCTTGTTGTAGGTGTCGTAGACCGGCAGCCCGGTGGCCGGGTCGTCGTAACGGCCCTCGGAGCCGCCGGCCTGGGCGGTGCCCCGGAAGCCGTGCTCGGGGCCGAAGACGGCGGTCAGCCGCACCCGGTCGTCGGCGTGCATCACATCCACGATGTGCCGCAGATCCGGTGTGACGCCGGTGGGGTTGGTGACGATGCCGACCTTTTGGCCGTCCAGCAGGCGGTAGCCGTCGGCGGCCAGCCGGTCGAAGCCGGTGTGCACCCGCCGCCCGCCGCCGTGCGCCGGCTGCGCGGCACGGGCCGGCCCGGCCCCCACGGCCAGGGCCGCCCCGGCCGCACCGGTCGCCGCCAGCCGCCCGAGCAACAGTCGTCTCGACAGAGCCATCCGCACACCTCCGTGATCAGAAATCCACCGGGTCCGTGTCGTGCCCGTGCGCACGCTAGCCGGGCCGGGGGCATCCCGGAACAGGGCGGGCCGGGGCGCGAAGGACTCTTCCGTCCGGACATACCGACTGGTTAGTCTGCCGTCAGTCGAACCGACGTGACCGAGGGAGATCCAGCGTGGCAGCCGTACGGGACAAGACCGTGGTCGTGACCGGGGCGGGCGGGGGGATCGGCGCCGCGCTGGCCCGCCGATTCGCCGCCGAGGGCGCCCGGGTCGTGGTCAACGATCTGGACGAGGCCAAGGCGCAGCGGACCGCCGACGAGATCGGGGCGCTCGCGGTCGCCGGTGACGCCTCCGCCGTCGTCCCGGCCGCCCGCGAGGCGCTCGGCGGCGGAATCGACATCTTCTGCGCCAACGCCGGGGTCGGCACCGGCGGCGGGCCCGACGCGCCCGAGGAGGACTGGGCGCTGGCCTGGGACGTCAATGTCATGGCGCATGTCCGGGCCGCCCGTGAGCTGGTGCCGGAGTGGCTGGAGCGCGGCAGTGGCCGCTTCATCTCCACGGTGTCCGCCGCCGGTCTGCTCACCATGGTCGCCGCCGCCCCGTACAGCGTCACCAAGCACGGTGCCTACGCCTTCGCCGAGTGGCTGTCGCTGACCTACCGGCACCGCGGTATCGACGTCCACGCCATCTGCCCCCAGGGCGTCCGCACCGACATGCTGGCCGCCACCGGGACCGCCGGGGACCTCGTGCTCACCCCGACCGCCGTGGAGCCGGAGGACGTCGCCGAGGCGCTCTTCGCGGCCATGGCGGAGGGCCGCTTCCTGGTCCTGCCGCATCCGGAGGTCGCGGACTACTACACCGCGCGCGCCGCCGAGCCCGACCGCTGGCTCGGCGGGATGAACCACCTCCAGCGGAAGCTGGAGCAGGCCGAGGGCCGCTCCTAGGGGCGAGGGGTGGCGGGCCGGGTCCGCCACCCCACCTCACCTCAGCCGTTTCCCCGCAGGGATGATCGGGCGATCAGGAAGAAAGGGCCGCACCTCGATGACCTCCTACCAGGACAAGCCGTGGCTGGCACAGCTCACCGACGCCCAGCGCGCCCCCGTGCAGCCGCCTCCCTCGACGCTGCACGCCTTCCGGGCCGCGGTGGGCAGCGTCCCCGACCGTACGGCGCTCGCCTACTTCGACGGCCGGCTGTCCTACGCCGAGACCGACGCGCTCTCCGACGGCCTCGCCGTCCACCTCGCCGAGCGCGGCTTCCGGCGCGGCGACCGGGCGGCGGTCATGCTTCAGAACACCCCGCACTTCGTGCTCGCGCTGCTCGGCGTGTGGAAGGCGGGCGGGGTGGCGGTGCCCGTCAACCCCATGTACAAGTCCACCGAGATGCGGCACATCCTGGACGACGCCGAGGTCACCGCCGTCCTCTGCGCCGACCGCACCTGGGACGGCTTTCTGCGGGACACCGCCGCCGGGTCCCCGTCCGTACGGATCGTGCTCACCGCCCACGAACGGGATCTCCAGACCCGCGACGACCTGCGGGTGCTGCACGGTGAGCGGCTCGGGCCGCAGCAGGACGCCGACGATCTGCTGACCGTGGCGCGTACCGCCGGCCGGATACGGGTGGCGCCTGCCGACCCGGAGCTCACCGCCGGCGACCTCGCGCTGATCAGCTACACCTCGGGCACCAGCGGCACCCCCAAGGGCGCCACCAACACCCACGGCAACATCACCTACAACGCCGAACGCCAGCGCACCGGCCTGGGTCTCCCCGAGGGCGCCACCTACTTCGCGCTCGCCCCGCTCTTCCACATCACCGGCATGGTCTGCGAACTGGCGGCCTGTATCGCCAACCAGGGCACCCTGGTGCTCGCCTACCGCTTCGAGGCGGGCGTCGTCCTGGACGCCTTCCTGGAGCACCGCCCCGCCTATACGGTCGGCCCCTCCACCGCCTATATGGCGCTGATGGCCCACCCCGAGGTCACCCGCGACCACTTCGCGTCCTTCCGGACCATGTCCTCCGGCGGCGCGCCGCTGCCGCCCGCCCTCGTCGAGAAGTTCCGTACCGGCTTCGGGCCGTACGTCCACAACGGCTACGGCCTGACCGAGTGCACCGCGCCCTGCGCCAGCGTCCCGCCGGGCCGGGAGGCGCCGGTCGACAAGGTCTCCGGCACGCTCGCCGTCGGGGTGCCCGGCGCCGACACCGTCGTCCGGATCATCGGTGAGGACGGCCGGGACCTGCCGTTCGGCGAGCCGGGCGAGATCGCGGTGCGCGGCCCGCAGGTCGTCCCCGGCTACTGGCGCCGCCCCGACGCCACCGCCGAGGCCCTCCCGGACGGCGAGCTGCGAACCGGCGACATCGGCTTCATGGACCGCGACGGCTGGCTCTATGTCGTCGACCGCAAGAAGGACATGATCAACGCCTCCGGTTTCAAGGTGTGGCCGCGCGAGGTCGAGGACGTGCTCTACAGCCATCCCGCGGTGCGCGAGGCGGCGGTGGTCGGGGTGCCCGACGCCTACCGCGGCGAGTCGGTGAAGGCGTACGTCAGCCTGCGCCCCGGCACCTCCCCGGAACCCGCCGAGCTGGCCGCCTACTGCAAGGAACGGCTGGCCGCGTACAAATATCCCCGTGCGGTGGAGATCCTGGCCGAGCTTCCGAAGACCACGAGTGGCAAGATCCTCCGACGGGAGCTGCGCCACCGCGCATGACTGAGCACGAAGGACAGGTGAGGGCGATGGCCGGCACGAAGGACGGTAACGGCAACGGCGCTGCGAAGCCGGTGGCCCAGCGGCTGCTGGCCACCGCCACCAGGCTCTTCGCTGAGCAGGGCTACGACCGCACCTCCGTCCAGGAGATCGTCGATGCGGCGGGCGTGACCAAGGGCGCCCTCTACCACTATTTCGGCTCCAAGGACGATCTGCTGCACGAGGTCTACGGCCGGGTGCTGCGGCTTCAGCAGGAACGGCTGGACCACTTCGCGGACGCCGACGCGCCGGTGGAGCAGCGGCTGCGGGACGCCGCCGCCGATGTGGTCGTCACCACCATCGAGAACCTCGACGACACCAAGATCTTCTTCCGCTCGATGCACCAGCTGAGTCCGGAGAAGGACAAGCAGGTGCGCGCCGAGCGGCGGCGCTACCACGAGCGGTTCCGGGCCCTGATCGAGGAGGGGCAGCGCACCGGCGTGTTCGCCGCCGACATCCCCGCCGACCTCGTCGTGGACTACCACTTCGGCTCGGTGCACCACCTGGGGACCTGGTACCGCGAGAACGGGCCGCTCAGCCCGCAGCAGGTCGCCGACCAGCTCGCCGATCTGCTGCTGCGGGCCCTGCGGCCGTGAGCCACGATGCCGGGGTGCGGCGCTGCTCACACAGCTGCACCTGATCGCGCAGCGGGCCTTGACCGCATCCCCTGGAATTTGTTGGATTGCGCGCAAGAGCAGTGGGCATGCGCTCCGGGGCCATGAGACTCAGGGGGCGGTCACGGGCAGGGGCTGTCCTCATCCCGCACCCGTAACCTAAGGTATGGATAGTACTGCTATCTATCGAGTGGGTGCCCTTTGCCTGAAGTGACACTTTTTCTCCGGGAGTACGCACGGACGAGCCGGGAGGTGGGGGCGATCGCTCCCAGCGGCCCCCGGCTCGGCAGGGCCCTCACCCGCTATGTGATCCCCAGCCCCGGCAGTGCCCGCGCAGTCCTTGAGGTGGGGCCCGGCACCGGGGCGGTGACCCGCCATATCGCCGGCGCGCTCGGCCGGCACGACACCCTCGACCTGGTCGAGGCCAACCCGCGCTTCGTCGACCTGCTGCAAGGCGCCTACGGCAGCGATCCGCGGCTCCAGTTCCGCACCGGCCTCGTGCAGGACCACGACCTGGGCAGCTACGACACCATCGTCTGCGGTCTGCCGTTCGCGAACTTCGACGCCCCGACGACCGCGGACATCTTCGACCGGCTGCTGGGCGCCCTGCGGCCCGGCGGCACGCTGTCCTTCTTCGGCTATGTGGGAGGGGCGCGGATGCGCCGCACCTTCACCAAGCGGGCGGGACGCGAACACGTCCTGGACGGGCAGAACACCCTGCGCCGCATACTGGAGCGGCACACCTTCCGTACGGAACTGGTGCTGGGCAATCTGCCGCCGGCCCGGGTGCACCACCTGGCACCGGTCAGCGCCCCCGTTCACCCGGTGTGACGGCGCGCGCCCACCCACCCGCAGACGTTCCCCCGGGCGATGCCGGACAGGCATCACGGCATCGCCCGGACGGCCCCGGACGCCGGCACCCCTGATCCGGGTGCCGGTGCCCGGGGTCCGTCGACGGCGGCCGGCCGGGTCCCGCCCGGGGCCGGCCGCCGGACCCGCGCTACAGGTAGCGCTTCAACTCCCGGCGCGCCAGCGACCGTTGGTGCACCTCGTCCGGACCGTCCGCCAACTGGAGCGTACGGGCCCCGGCCCACAGCTCGGCCAGCGGGAAGTCCTGGCTGACACCGCCCGCGCCGTGCAGCTGCACCGCCTTGTCGAGGATGTCCACGACCGTGCGCGGGGTGGCGATCTTGATGGCCTGGATCTCGGTGTGCGCGCCCTTGTTGCCGACCGTGTCCATCAGCCAGGCGGTCTTCAGTACCAGCAGCCGCAGCTGCTCCACCGCCACCCGGGCGTCCGCGATCCACTCCTGGACCACGCCCTGCTGGGCCAGCGGCTTGCCGAAGGCCGTACGGCTCACCGCGCGGCGGCACATCAGCTCGATGGCGCGCTCGGCCATCCCGATCAGCCGCATGCAGTGGTGGATCCGGCCGGGGCCGAGCCGGGCCTGGGCGATGCCGAAGCCGCCGCCCTCCTCACCGATCAGATTGCCGGCCGGCACCCGTACGTCATGGAAGAGCACCTCGGCATGGCCGCCGTGCCAGTGGTCCTCGAAGCCGTAGACCTGCATCGCCCGCTTGACCTCGACACCGGGGGTGTCGCGCGGCACCAGGACCATCGACTGCTGGCGGCGCGGGTCCGGGCCGTCCGGGTCGGTCTTGCCCATCACGATGAAGATCTGGCACTGCGGGTTCATCGCCCCGGAGATGTACCACTTGCGCCCGTTGATGACGTAGCTGTCACCGTCCCGCGCGATATGGGTCTCGATGTTGGTGGCGTCCGACGAGGCCACCTCCGGTTCGGTCATCGCGAACGCCGACCGGATCTCGCCCGCCAGCAGCGGCTCCAGCCACTGCTTCTGCTGCGCCGCGGAGCCGAACTGCGCCAGTACCTCCATGTTGCCGGTGTCCGGCGCCGCGCAGTTCAGCGCGGTGGGCGCCAACTGGGGGCTGCGGCCGGTGATTTCGGCCAGCGGCGCGTACTGGAGGTTGGTCAGCCCGGCGCCGTGCTCCTCGTCGGGCAGGAAGAGGTTCCACAGTCCCTGCTTGCGGGCCTCGGCCTTGAGCTCGTCGACGATCGCCGGGGTCTCCCACGGGGAGGCCAGTGCGGCCCGCTGCTCATGGGCGGTCTGCTCGGCCGGGTGGACATGCTCGTCCATGAAGGTCAGGAGCCTCTCGCGGAGCTCCTCCGTCCGGGCGTCGAATGCGAAGTCCATGGCTGCCTCAGCCTTCCTTGAGGGTGGTGAGTCCGCGGTCGATGAAGACGGGGACGAGCTCGCCGATCCGGTCGAACCCGGCGCCGACGGTCTGGCCGAGCGTGAAGCGGTAGTGGATGCCTTCGAGGATCACGGCGAGCTTGAACCAGGCGAACGCCGTGTACCAGGCGATGGCGGAGGTGTCCCGGCCGGACCGGGCGGCGTAGCGCTCGATCAGCTCGGCCGGGGACGGGTGCCCCGGAGCGCCGCTGGTGGTGCTCACCGGCGACTCCGGCAGCCCCAGGTCCGAGCTGTACATCACCAGCAGCCCGAGGTCGGTCAGCGGGTCGCCGAGCGTGGACATCTCCCAGTCCAGTACGGCCTTGAGGGTGTCGGCGCCCCTTGTGGGTTCGTTCACCTCCGGGGCGCTCGCCGGGCCCACCAGGACATTGTCGAGGCGGTAGTCGCCGTGCACGATGGCCGGGGCGGGCGAGGCGGGCAGCGCCCGGCCGAGCGCCTCGTGCAGCTCGTCGATGCCCGGCAGCTCACGGTTCTTCGACGCGGTCAACTGCTTGCCCCAGCGCCGCAGTTGGCGCTCCAGGAAGCCGTCGGGGCGGCCGAAGTCGCCGAGCCCGACCGCCTCCGGGTCCACCGCGTGCAGCTCCACGAGCGTGTCGACGAGGGACAGCACCACGGCGCGGGTGCGCTCCGGGCCGAGCGGGGCGAGCTGCGCGGCGGTGCGGTACGGGGTCCCCTCGACCAGCTCCATCACGTAGAAGGGCGCCCCGATGACCGACTCGTCCGTGCACAGCAGCAGCGTCTCGGGTACCGGCACCGGCGTCCGGTGCAGTGCGCTGATCACCCGGTGCTCGCGCTGCATGTCGTGGGCGGTGGCCAGCACATGGCCGAGCGGCGGCCGGCGGACGACCCAGGAGGCGGCGCCGTCGGTGACGCGGTAGGTGAGATTGGACCGCCCGCCCTCGATCAGCTGCGCCCGCAGCGGGCCGCCGGCCAGCCCCGGCCGTTCCTGGTCCAGATGCGCACGCAATCGTGTCAGGTCGAGGCCGGGAGGGTCCTCCCGGTCCCGGTCCTGCGGGGGAGGGGTGCCCTTGCTCATCGTGCTCCTCCGTACGGAGTGGACGGTCCATCGGTCGCTGGCACGATCATGCCGACTAGTCGGTATGGAGTCCAGTGCCGGAGCGTGGGGCGTCCGTCACGCGAGGTTTTTCCGCCGCACCCGCCGCCCCGTCCGCCCCTGCCCCTCATGGCCGCGGGCCCGCCGGCTCCCGCGGCCCACGGGGCGGTTCAGGCGTGACAGGACATCGGGACCCCGCCGTTCAGCACCGTCATATCGCCGAATCCGGCGATCGGGTCGAGCGGGACGCCCGGGGCGGCGCCGCCCAGTTCCGTGTAGGCGCGGTGCAGATTCGCCACCAGCCGCTCGCTCTCGGCCAGCTCGGCGAAGGGGCCGAGATCCGCCTCCTGGGCGGCCTCCAGCGGGGTACGCCCGGCCGCCCGGCCCTCCTCCGCGAGCCGGCCGACGAACCGCAGATAGCGCTCGATCCCGTCGTAGACCTCGGGGCCGGTCACCGGACCGTGCCCGGGGACGACGGTGACCGCGTCCAGGGCCCGCAGCGTTTGCAGCGCGCGCAGTGAGCCGGCCAGCGACCCCATGAAGACGAACGGGGTGCCGCCGTGGAAGACCAGATCGCCGGCGAAGACGATGCGCTCCCGGGGCAGCCAGACGATGGTGTCGCCGGTGGTGTGCGCGACGCCCGGGTGGATCAGCCGCACCTCGGTGTCGCCGACGTGCAGGGTCAGCTCGTCGGTGTAGGTGACCTCGGGCGGGGTGAGGCGGATGTCGCCGTACCCCACCTCCGGCCAGACGGCGTGCAGTTGATGTCCGGCGGCCAGCAGTTCGCGGCGGCAGGAGGCATGGCCGACGATCGTCGCCTCGGGCGCGAAGACGCCGTTGCCGTAGGTGTGGTCGCCGTGGTGGTGGGTGTTGACCACGGTGCGGGGAGCCGGTGCGCCGCTCTCGGCGATCCGTCGGCGCAGCAGGCGCGCCCGGCGCTCGGTGGCGGCGGTGTCCACGACCAGGGTGGCGTCCCCGTCGGTGACGAAGCCCGCGTTGTTCAGGCACCAGCCGCCGTCCGGCTGGATGAACGCATGGACCCCGGCGGCCAGTTCGGTGAGGTAGGGCTCGGGGACGGGGGACCCGTCGGCGGGCGGCGGGCCCGCGGGGGTCCCGGCGCCGGGCGGCTCCGTGGCGTCCGGTCCGGTCGCGCCGGGGCCGGTGGCCGGTGTCGTGGCCGGTGCCCCCGGGTTCTGTGCCGCCGTGTGCCGTGCCGTCGCGTCGTCCATGCGGGTGTGCCCTTCGTCTGATAGCCCGTCACTCCACGCTGCCGAGCAGGGGCCCGCCCGGTGCGCGCGAGGTCGTGTCACGGTACCGCCGCCCCGGCCGGCGGGCGTGCCGCACCCCGGCGTCAGTGCCCCGGCCGCACCAGGATCACCGCGCCGCCCAGCGCCAGCGCCAGGGTGCAGCCGACCAGCAGCAGCGCGGTCCGCGGGGGCAGGGCCGGCGGGCGGCCGCCGGCCATCGCCCGCATCCGGCGGTGGGCGAGGGCCACGAAGGCCGCCCACAGCAGCCCCATCAGCACCGCCAGCGTCACCTCGACCGCTCCCGGGGCATCGCTGCGCAGCAGCTGACGGCCGGCCAGTACCGCCATCGCGGTGGCCGACAGCGTGGTGCGCCGCCACGCCAGCCGGGTCCGCTCCGGCTGGAGCCCGGGGTCCCGGTCGGGAGCCGGACGCGGCGTTCCCGCGCCCGGCGGCTGTCCGCCCGCCATCGGCTAGTCGGTCCGGCCCAGCAGCACCAGCACGACCATCGCCACCGCCAGCACGCCGACGCCCAGGGCCAGCGCGCTGGGGAAACGGGTGACCGGCAGGTCCTCCCCGCGCCGCATCGCGCGCTCACAGCGCACCCAGTGGTTGACCGCCCGCAGCGCACACAGCGCGCCGCCCACCAGCAGCACGACGGTGAAGATCAGCCGCAGCCCCTCGTGCAGCCGGGGCAGGAACTGGTCCACCGCGAACCCGCCGCCGACCAGCGCCAGCCCGGTCCGCAGCCAGGCGAGAAAGGTGCGCTCATTGGCGAGCGAGAAGCGGTAGTCGGGGGTCGCCCCCTCCTCGTGGACCCGCGCGGGCGAGACCCACAGCCGTACGGCCGCGCGGAGCGACCGCAGTCCGTCGGTGCGGATCATGGCCGGAACCCTGGCCCGCGTCCCGTCCCGTACACCGGTGGCATCAGAACTCCCCCGCCTCCCGCCGGGCGAGCACCTGCCGGTAGGCGGCCATCCCGTCCGGCGTCCACGGCCACTCGTCGAGCCGCCGCCCCAGCTCCTCCTCGGTCAGGAACGCGGACCAGTCGATCTCCGACTCCTGCGGGGCGACCGGCAGGGTGCAGCGCACCTGGTAGACCGCGGACCACCAGGAGTGCTCGTCCGTCTCGTAGAGGAACTTGAACAGCGGCTCGGGCTGCGCCAGCCCCTGCACGCCCAGTTCCTCCTCGGCCTCCCGCAGCGCCGCCTGGTCATAGGTCTCGCCGGCGCCGACCACCCCGCCCACGAACATGTCGTAGTGCGCCGGGAAGACGAGCTTCCGCGGTGTGCGGCGGTGCACGAAGATCCGGTCCTCGGCGTCCCTGACCAGGACGAAGGCGGAGCGGGTGCGCATCCTGCGGGCGTAGGTCTCACCGCGTGGAGCCTGTCCCACGACCTGATCGTTCTCATCGACGACGTCGAGGATCTCGTCCGCGTTGAGCGGTTGCTGATCAGCCATGGAGCCATGCAATCACCACGGGCGGGGGCCGCACCCGCCGGGGCGGGGCGCGATGGGCGGGTTCCGGCCGGGGGAGCGGGACGCGAGGAAGGCCCGTACGAGGGAGTCGCACAGGGCCGGACGGGGGAGTGGCGGCGGGGAGGCGCGAGGCGACGGCGCCGGGCGGCGCACCGCCCCGGACGGGCCCGTCAGCGCGGCTGGAGCTCCCGGGCGTTCTCCCGCTGCCCGGCGCCCGGCGGCATCGCCGGATGGCTGCCGATCAGCACGATGCCCGCGACGACGGCCATGATCCCGATCACCTCCGCGGCCAGCGCCCCGGGCGTCACCCGCAGCTGGTCGCCGAGGAACCCCACCCCGCAGAGGATTCCGGCCAGCGGCTGGGCGGCGGTCAGCGCCGGCAGCGACAGCCGCAGCGGCGCCGACTCGAAGGCGCTCTGCACGAACACCAGGGCCAGCACCCCGAGCACGACGATGGCGTACGGCTGCCAGCTGGTGAGCAGCCCCGACCAGCCGCCGGAGCCGAAGCGCTCACCGCTGATCCGGGTCAGCGCGTCCTGGAGCCCGTAGAGCAGCCCGGCGGCGATGCCCAGGAGGGCGGCCTCCAGGCTCACATGCACCCGCTCCCGCTTGGCGACCGCCGCCAGCAGCAGGGCGGCGCCCAGCACCAAGCCCATGATCAGCCACTGCCACATCGGGTCGGCGTTGCTGCGCCCGCCCTGGGGGCGCCCGGCCACGATGAAGGCCGTCACCCCGCCCGCCAGCAGCCACAGCCCGGCCCAGCCGCTGCGGCCGAGCCGCTGGCGGGTCAGCCGTCGTGACAGCGCCATCGCGAACAGCAGATTGGTCGCGAGCAGGGGCTCCACGAGGGTGATGTCGCCCATCCCCAGCGCCACCGCGCCGAGCGCCATCCCGACCACCATCAGACCGATACCGGCCACCCACAGGGGCATCCGCACCAAGTCGAGCAGCAGACGGAAGGAGAGGAAGTCCTTCATCGGGGCGTGTTGCGCCGCGGCCTGCTGAAACACGAAACCGAGTCCCAGGCAGCAGGCCGCGCCAAGGGCGAGCAATATCACCGTCACGTCGCACCTCGTATCGCGCGGGGTGGGGGGATGCGCCTGAGGATAGTCATCCGGCGTCGGGCGTGGGGTGGCCCTCGTCACCCCCATTCTCCCGCGCGCCCCGGTGTACCACCCGGTAACTCCATGGTTGACGCGGCAGACGGGTGCGCTGAGGATCGTTCCACCGTTGCGGCCGGGGCGCCCGGCGTGCCCCGTTGAGGAGAGCAGAGATGGCGTACGACGCTGATGTGATCGTGATCGGAGCGGGGCTCGCGGGCCTGGCGGCCACCGCCGAGCTGGTGGACGCGGGACGCAAGGTGATCCTCCTCGACCAGGAGCCCGAACAGTCCCTCGGCGGACAGGCCCACTGGTCCTTCGGCGGTCTCTTCCTGGTCGACTCGCCCGAGCAGCGCCGGCTCCGGGTCCGCGACAGCCACGCGCTGGCCTGGCAGGACTGGCTGGGCACGGCCGGTTTTGACCGGCCGGAGGATCACTGGCCGCGCAAATGGGCCGAGGCCTATGTCGACTTCGCGGCCGGCGAGAAACGCGCCTGGCTGCACCGGCAGGGCGTACGGCTGTTCCCCGTCGTCGGCTGGGCCGAACGCGGCGGCTATGACGCGACCGGGCACGGCAACTCCGTCCCCCGCTTCCACATCACCTGGGGCACCGGGCCCGGTCTGGTCGCCCCGTTCGAGCGCCGGGTACGGGCCGGAGCGGCCCGTGGCCTGGTGGAGCTGCGCTTCCGCCACCGGGTGACCGGGCTGTCGCGCAGCGCGGGGACCGTGGACACCGTCAGCGGCGAGATCCTGGAGCCGTCGGACGTGGAACGCGGCCGGCCCAGCAGCCGCGAGGTGGCCGGCGCCTTCGAGCTGCGGGCGCAGGCCGTGATCGTCACCTCGGGCGGTATCGGCGGCAATCACGAGCTGGTGCGCGCCAACTGGCCGAAGCGGCTCGGCAGGCCCCCGAAGCGGATGCTGTCCGGGGTCCCGGCGCATGTGGACGGCAAGATGCTGGGCATCGCCGAGGCGGCCGGCGGCCGGCTCATCAACCGTGACCGGATGTGGCACTACACCGAAGGCATCGACAACTGGAACCCCATCTGGCCGCTGCACGGCATCCGGATCCTGTCCGGCCCGTCCCCGCTGTGGCTGGACGCCCGCGGCAAACGGCTGCCGGTGCCGCTGTTCCCGGGCTTCGACACCCTCGGGACGCTGGAGCACATCATGCGGACCGGCCATGATCACACCTGGTTCGTGCTCACCCAGAAGATCATCGAGAAGGAGTTCACCCTCTCCGGCTCCGAGCAGAACCCGGATCTGACCGGAAAGAGCATCCGGGACGTGCTGGGCCGGGCCAGGGCCGGTGCGCCGGGCCCGGTGCGGGCCTTCATGGACCACGGCGCGGACTTCATCGTCGAGCGGTCGCTGACGGACCTGGTGCGGCGGATGAACGAGCTGACCGGAAAGCCGCTGATCGCGGAGGACGCGCTGCGCGGCGAGATCGTCGCGCGCGACCGCGAGATCGCCCACTCCTTCACCAAGGACCTCCAGGTGACGGCGATACGCGGGGCCCGGAAGTACCTCGGCGACCGGCTGATCCGCACCGCCGCCCCGCACCGGCTGCTCGACCCCAAGGCGGGCCCGCTGATCGCCGTACGGCTGAACATCCTCACCCGCAAGACGCTCGGCGGCCTGGAGACCGACCTCTCCTCGCGGGTGCTGGCCGACGGCGGCGCGCCTCTGCCCGGTGTGTACGCGGCGGGCGAGGCGGCCGGGTTCGGCGGCGGCGGGGTGCACGGCTACCGCTCGCTGGAGGGCACCTTCCTCGGCGGCTGCCTCTTCTCCGGGCGTACGGCGGGGCGGGCGGCGGCGCGGGCGGTGTCCTGACGGGGACGGAGGCGGGGACGGGCAGCGGGGACGGGGGACCGGGGCGGGGGAGGGGAGACGGGCGGCGGGGACGCGGGCGGTGCGCGTTCCGGCCGCCATCCGTCTCCCCCTTCCGTTGGCCGTCCGTTCAATACCGTGATACGGAAGGGGGGTTGGGGCGGATCCAGCCATTCCCCTTCCCGCCTTGACGCGGAGCTCTGCGTACCGCTTTGCTGTGCGTGATGACTGGTGCGGACCAAGCCATCACCCTCTGTAGAGGCGCGTACGGATCCGGTCCCTCCCCACTGAGGGCGACTCAGGGGGTTGTTCGGGGCCGGTGCGGCGCGTCATGGAGCCCCTGACCCGTGATTTCGATTTCCCCATCCCCACCGCCGCAGCTCGCACCCGCCCGCTGCCCGGCCGGCCCGGCCCTCGCCCCGGTCCTCGCCCCGGCCCTGGACGACGCTCAACTGTCCCTCGCCGCCGACGCCTTGGCGCTCGGCCAGTGGGCCCGGGTGCGCGGCCTGCTCGCCGAGACCGGCCAGGACTGGGATCTGCGCGGCCACCGATTAACGGTCCTGGCCACCTCGCCCGGCAGCGCGGCCTGGGCCGGCGACTGGCGGCTCGCCGAACCGGACAGCGGTGACGCCGCCACCCTCCTGGCGCTCGCCACCGTCCGGCTCGCGCTGCACGGCGAGAGCAGCGCCGAGGCCGCCGCCGACGCCTGTGCCACCGCCGCCCGGCTGCTGCCCGAGGACCCGACGCCCTGGCTCGGCGCGCTGATCCTCGCCCGCCGCACCGGCACCCCGGAGGCCCGGGCGCACGCCTTCCAGCAGATCCGTGCCCGGCACCGCGACCACCATCACGCACATCACCTGATGACGGCCGCCCTGGCCGAGGAGCATCCCGGCGCCCGCGAGGACCCCCGGCACCCGGCCCATGCCTTCGCCGCCCGCGCCGCGGCCCGCGCCCCCGCCGACTCGCCGCTCGCCCTCCTGCCCCTCGTGGCCCACACGGAGCGCTACCGCGTCCTGGCCACCGCGGGCCCGGCACCCCGTCCGGACCGGGGCCACTGGTCCACCCGGCGCGCCCACCAGATCCTGCGGGACGCCTTCGACTGGTGGCTGGAATGGGGCGGTGAGGACCACCCCCGCGCCAAGGTCGATCTCAACTTCCTCGCCCACGCCACCTTCCATGAGGGGTGGATGGCCGAGGCCGCCGCGCTCTTCCAGCGCATCGGCCCGCACCCCACCCGGACCCCGTGGTCGTACGCGGGCCGCGACGCCGACGGCGCGTTCCGGGCCGCCCGGGACACCGCCCTGCGCCGCGCCGGGGACATCACCGCACCGTGCCCCCGGGGACGACGATGACGAAAGTCTGACGCCGGGGCCCGGACACTGGCCCCGGCGCCCGTCCGGTGTTCGAATCGAGGCATGACCAGGGACGACAGGCCGGACCGCGCGGCGGGCGGCGGCAGGGACGGGCAGGGCACCCCCGTGGGCCGTCGGGTGGTGCTCGGCATGCTCGCGGCCGGTGCCGCCGGAGTGGCCACGGCACCTCTCCTCCAGCGTGCCTACGACAGTGCCCTCGGCGCCGCCGCGCAGAAGGACCCCACCGGCCTGTCAGGGCTGCTCCCGGGCGGCGGCGGCTTCCGCTACTACTCGGTGACCGGATCCGTACCGGAGAAGGACGCCCACCACTACCGGCTGACGGTCGACGGCCTGGTGCGTCACCGCGCCGGCTACAGCCTCGCCGACCTGCGCCGGATGCCGCAGACCCGGCTCGTGCGCGATGTCCAGTGCGTCACCGGCTGGCGGGTGCCCGGCACCCCCTTCGAGGGGGTCCGCCTCTCGGCCCTGCTCGATGCCGCGGGGGTCCGCCCCGAGGCCCGGGCCGTCCGCTTCACCTGCTTCGACGGCGCCTACAGCGAGTCGCTCACCCTCGAACAGGCCCGCCGCGACGACGTCCTGGTCGCCCTGCGGATGCAGGACAGACCGCTCGCGCATGCGCACGGCGGCCCGGTGCGGCTCTATGTCGCGCCCATGTACTTCTACAAGTCGGCGAAGTGGCTCTCCGGGATCACCGTCACCGAACAGGTCGAGCCCGGATACTGGGAGGACCGTGGATATGACGTCGACGCCTGGGTCGGCCGGTCGAACGGACGCGACGATGCCCCCACGACCTGACGCCCCCTCGGCACCCGTCGCCGAGCGCCCCCGCGTCCCCCGCTTCACCCGCGCGGAACACCGGGTGCACCGCGCCACCGCCACCCTGATGGCCGTCTGCGTCCTCACGGCGGGCTGTCTCTACCTCCCCTTCCTCGCCGAACTCGTCGGCCGCCGCGCCCTGATGGTCACCGTCCACGAGTGGTCCGGCATCCTGCTGCCCGTCCCCCTGCTGCTGGGCCTCGGCTCCCGCGCGCTGCGCACCGACCTCACCCGCCTCAACCGCTACGGCCCGCACGACCGCCAGTGGCTGCGCGCCGCACTCCGCCGCCGGGGCGGCCGGCCGGCCGGGAAATTCAACGCCGGCCAGAAGCTCTACGCCGCCTGGATCGCCGGCGCGGTTCTCGTGATGCTGGGCACCGGCCTGTTGATGTGGTTCACGGATCTCGCGCCCCTGGTCTGGCGGACCGGCGCCACCTTCGTCCACGACTGGCTCGCGCTCGCCGTGGTCCTGGTGATCGCTGGCCATGTCTGGAAGGCCTTCGGCGACCCCGAGTCCCGCCGCGGGCTGCGCACCGGGTCGGTCGATGCCCAATGGGCCCGCCGCGAGCACCCGTTGTGGGAGCACGAGGACAACACGCGGTAGCGGGCGGCAAGTTGCAGAGAACTCTTTGCAGAGAACCCTGTGCAGAGGAGTCTCTGCAACTCTAGGCTGTCGTCTCATGAGCGATGCCCCTGAGCCGGAGCGGCCTCAACCGCCGTCCGCAGCCCCTCCCGCCGCCCCTCCCGTGCGCCGGATGGACGCCCGCAGTCTGCGCGGCCTGGCGCATCCCCTGCGGATGCGCATCCTGGACCTGCTGGCCCTCGACGGCCCGGACACCGCCACCGGACTCGGCCGCCGCCTCGATGAGAACACCGGCACGGTCAGCTGGCATCTGCGCCACCTCGCCGACCACGGCTTCATCGAGGAGGAGACCGGCCGAGGCACCCGCCGCGAGCGCTGGTGGCGGGCGGTGCGGGTGGCCCGCCGCCTCGACACCAACGACTTCCGCGACGACCCCGACAGCCGGGGCGCGCTGGCGGTCTATCTGCACGAAACCGTCCACCGGGACTTCGGCCAGGTGACCACCTACCTCGCCGAGGAGTGGGCCGCGGAGTGGCGTGACGCCGGGACGCTCTCGCGCTGGCAGGACCTGCGCCTGACTCCGGACCAACTGGCCGCACTGAACGCGGAGTTGGAGGCCGTGGTCGTCCGGCACCGGGAGGCGGCGGCGCGCGAGGCGGCGGCGGGGGACGGGGCGGCGCCGGGTGCCGAGGAGGCCCGGCCCGTGATCGTCCAGCTCCAGTCCTTCCCCCGCAAGGAACGGGACGAGCGATGAGCCAACTGCTGCGCCGCCACCGTGACTTCCGGCTGCTGTGGTGCGGGGAGACGGCGGGCAAATTCGGAGCGGCGGTCAGCACGGTGGCGATGCCGCTGGTGGCCGTCTCCACCCTGCACGCCACCACCTTCGAGGTCGCCCTGATCAGCGCCTGCGGCTGGCTGCCCTGGCTGCTGATCGGCCTCCCGGTCGGGGTCTGGGTGGACCGTCTGTGCCGCCGCCCGCTGATGCTGGCCGCCGCGGGGACCTCGATGGTGCTCTTCGCCGCCGTACCGGTCCTGGCCCGGGCCGGCGGGCTCACGCTCGGTCTGCTGATCGCCGTGGCCCTGCTGACCGGTGGCTCGGCGGTGCTGTTCCAGACCGCGTACAGCGCCTACCTCCCCACCCTGCTCGCCCGGGCGGACCAGGCCGAGGGCAACGCCAAGCTGCACGGCAGCGCCTCCGCGGCCCAGATCGCCGGGCAGGGGGCGGGCGGCCTCATCGCCCAACTCGCGGGCGCCGTCAACGGGTTGTTCGCCCATGCCGCCACCTTCCTCGTCGCGCTGCTGTGCCTGCTCGGCATCCGGTACCGCGAACCCCGCCCGGCGGGCCGGGAGGGCGCACCGAGGTCGCTGACCGGGGAGGTCGCCGAGGGGCTGCGGCTGGTCGCCGGTGACCCGTGGTTCCGTACGCTCACGCTCTTCGGCGCCGCCTCCAACCTCGCGCTGATGGGATACCAGTCCCTCACAGCGGTCTTCCTGGTCCGCGAGGTCGGGCTGCCGCCCGGCGCGGTCGGCGGGCTGCTGGCGATGGCGAGCACGGGCGGTATCGCGGGCGCCTTCGTGGTGCGCCGCACCGCCGGCCGGCTCGGCACCGCCCGCGCCATACTGCTGTTTGAACTCGGTGTCCCCAGCGCGGCGCTGCTCATCCCGCTCACCGCCCCGGGCGCCGGGGCGCTGCTCTACGTGGCGGGCAGTTTCGGCGTCAGCGCGGGAGTGGTGGCCGGAACCATCCTCAAGGTGAGCTTCCAGCAGAGCTACTGCCCGCCGCCGCTGCTCGGCCGGCTGGTCGCCAGCAGCGCGTTCCTCAACTACGGCACCCTGCCGCTGGGCGCGCTGCTCGGCGGCGCGCTCGGCTCCGCCCTCGGCGTCCGCACCGCGATGTGGATCATGACGGCCGGGGTGCCGCTGGCCGCCCTGATCCTCTTCTTCTCGCCGGTCCGGACGGTCCGCGACCTGCCGGTGCGCCCGGCCGAGCAGGAGTCCGGCGGGCCCGGCCCCGGGGCGGCGGAGCGGAACGGGGCGCCGGCGCACCGCTGAGGCGGCGCCGGGCCGCCCGTACGCTCATGCCGCGGGCGGCGCCGCCGGTGCCTCCGCCGCCGGCAGTTCGACCTCGAAGCGGCAGCCCGCCCCGGTGTTCCGTACCGTCGCCCGGCCCTCATGGGCCGCCACGATCCCGCGGACGATCGCCAGGCCCAGCCCGGCGCCGCCCATACCGTCCGCCCGCGGGGTGCGGGCCGCACCGCCGCGCCAGCCGGTGTCGAAGACCCGCGGCAGATCCTCCGGCGGGATGCCGCCGCAGCCGTCCTCGACCGCGAGCACCACCCGGCCCTCCTCGTGCCGGGCGCTGACCGCGACGGTGCCGTCGGCGGGCGTCGCGCGGATCGCGTTGACCAGCAGATTGCCCAGGACCCGGGTGATCTGCTGGGCGTCCACCCGCACCGGCAGCGGGACCACCCCGCCGTCCACCAGCCGCACCCCGCTCGCCCGCGCCAGCGGCCCGGCCCCGGCCAGCGCCTCGCCGACCAGGTCGTAGACCGACACCCGCGACAGCGTCAGGGCCAGCGCCCCGGCCTGGATACGGGACAGTTCGAAGAGGTCATCGACCATCGCGGCCAGCCGGTCCACCTCGATCCGCATCCGTGCGTGATAGCGCGCGGTGTCCTCGGCGACCCCGTCCTCCAGCGCCTCGGCCATCGCCCGCAGCCCGGCGAGCGGAGTGCGCAGATCGTGCGAGATCCCGGCGATCAGCTCGCGCCGGGAGGCATCCAGCGCCCGTTCCCGCTCCCGCGCCTCGGCCAGCTGCCCGCTGGTCTCCTCCAACGCCCGTGACAGCGCGGCCAGTTCGGCCGTCGGCGGTTCGGCGGGCGCCACGAAGCCGCCCTCGCTGCCGACCGTACGGGCTGAGCGCGCCAGCTCCCGGCTGCCCGCCGCGATCCGCCGCCCGAAGAGCAGCGCCGCCGCCAGCGACACCACCCCGGAGACGGCCACCACGGCCATCACCACGCCCAGGTCGTGCCCCGACAGGAACATCGCCTGGGCGACCGCCACCGTGCCCGCCGCCATCGCGGCCACCGCCAGCGCCGCCACCGCGAACAGCGACAGCGCGACCGAGCGCCGCCGCAACACCCGTACCGCGGGCGCGGCGAGCAGCCCGGCCAGTGCCGCGCCGAGCGCCGCCAGCGCCACGATGACCAGGAAGTCCGTCATGGGTGCAGTTCCCCTCCCGGCAGCGGGCCGTCCTCCGGCGGCGGCTCGTCCTCCACGGGGTCGAAGCGGTAGCCGGCGCCCCAGACCGTCGTCACCAGCCGCGGCGCCGCCGGATCGGCCTCGATCTTCTCGCGCAGCCGCCGTACGTGGACGGTCACCGTCGACAGATCGCCGAACTCCCAGCCCCAGACCCGGTGCAGCAGCTCCTCCCGGGAGAAGACCCGCCCGGGGTGGCGCATCAGGAAGACCAGCAGATCGAACTCGCGGGTGGTGAGCGAGAGCGCCCGCCCGGCCCGGTCGGCCCGCCGGCCGCCGGGGTCGGCGGACAGATCCCCGGCCCGCAGGACGGCGGCGGGCGCCGTGGCCGGCGGCGCGGCCTCCGCACGGCGCAGCACCGAGCCGATCCGCAGCACTAGCTCCCGCGGGCTGAACGGTTTGGTCACATAGTCGTCCGCGCCCAGCTCCAGACCGAGGATGCGGTCCGCCTCCTCGCCGCGCGCGGTCAGCATCACCACCGGCACCGCGGGGCCGTCGCCGCGCCGCAGCCGGCGGCACACCTCCAGGCCGTCGATGCCCGGCAGCATCAGATCGAGCACGACGAGATGCGGACGGAAGTCCGCGGCCCGGTCGAGGGCGGCGAAACCGTCGGCGGCATGGGCCGTGGTGTAGCCGGCGCGGGAGAGATAGCCGGTGACGACCTCGGCGACGGTCGGATCGTCCTCGACCACCAGGACACGGCGCGGCGGCCCGGCGGCGGGGACGGGCGGGGGTGTGGGCGGCGGGGTGGCGGGGTGCACAGGTCAGCGTGCCCTTCCCGGGAGGTGCGTCATGGCCCCAGCCAACACCACCGGGGGCGGACGCGGGTGGCCCGGTCCGGCTTCGTAAGACTCCGGTAACCGAGGGCGGTGCCGGGGGCGGGTGAGTGCGGGGGCGCGGCGGCGGCCCGGTGCCTCAGCCCTCCAGGCCCTCCCGCACCCGCCGCGACACCGTGATCGCGTACAGGTCGAGCACACCCGGCGGTTCGGCGAGACCGGGGCCGCCGGCGCGGATCCAGGCGGCGATGTCGGCCAGCGCCTCGTCGTCGTTGACCAGTCCCAGCCAGACGGGCCGGCCGCCGGCCGCCCGGCCCGCGGCCGACGGCTGGACCACGACCACATTGGCCTGGTCGCAGACGTCCAGGCACTCCGAGGCGCGCACCGGAGCCGCGCCGTCGAGCGCCGCGCGCAGGCGGGGTATCTGCCCGGTGTGGTCGACGCCCGGGATCTTGGCCGCGTCGCCGCAGCAGCAGCCGCGGCATACGGTGACCCGGCACGGGGCTGCGGTGGCGGTCCGTCCGGCAGGCTTGTTGATCACCGAGTCATGCTACGCGGGCCGTTGACGGCGCCCGACGCCGGGAGAGAAACCCGGCCTGCCGGAGAGAAACCCGGCCCGCCGAGAAGGAAACCCTGCCCACCAGGCGAGAAACCCGGCCCGCCGGGATAGACAGCGGGCTCGCCGGGATAGACATCCGGCATGTCCCTGACCGAATCCCTTCCCCCTCAGCCCGGTTCCGCCCCGGAGCGCGCGATTCCGGGCCCGGCCGGCCTTCCCGTGCTCGGCTCGATGCTCGACCTCCGGCGCGACTCGCTCAGCACGTTCTTACGGGCCCAGCGGGAGCACGGCGATGTGGTCCGCCTGGAGGCCGGGCCGCCGGGCCTGCGCAGCGTCTTCCACGCGGTCTTCGCGCCCGAGGGCGTCCAGCAGATCCTCGCCTCCCGGGCCGCCAACTTCCGCAAGGATCACCCGCTTTACGAGGAGGTCCGGCAGGCCTTCGGCAACGGCCTGCTGACCAGCCAGGACGCCGACTACCTCAGACAGCGCCGGCTGGTGCAGCCGCTGTTCACCAAGCGCCGGGTCGACGGCTACGCCTCGGCGGTGACCACCGAGGCCGCCACGCTGGCCGACCGCTGGCGGACCGCGGGCAGCGGCACCGTTGATCTGGTCCCCGAGATGAACCGGCTGGCGCTGCGCACCGTCTCCCGGATCCTGTTCGGTCTGGACGCGGAGGCGGCGGTGGACGCCATCCACCGCTGCGCCCCGGTCATCAACGCGTATGTCGTCCGGCGCGCCTACGTCCCCGTGAAGATCCCCCGCGAGTGGCCCACCCCCGGGAACCAGCGGGCGCGGGCCGCCACCGATGAGCTGAACGCGCTGTGCGACCGCATCGTGGCGGACCGGCGGGCCTCGCGCGCCACCACCGGGGGCGCGGACGGCGCGGGCGAGGATCTGCTGTCCCTGCTCGCCGCTGCGGGCAATGACGAGGACGGCTCGCTGGACACGACCGAGGTCCGCGAACAGGTCCTGATCTTCCTGCTGGCCGGGCACGAGACCACCGCGACCTCCCTCGCCTTCACCCTCCACCTCCTCGCCCGGCACCCGGAGGAACAGACCCGGGTCCGCGACGAGCTCGACCGCGTCCTGGGCGACCGCACCCCCACGGCCGCCGACCTGGACCGACTGCCGTATCTGACACAGGCGCTCAAGGAATCGATGCGGCTGTATCCGGCGGCGCCGGTGATCAGCCGCCGGGCCGTGGCGGCCGCCGAGATCGGCGGATGCCGCATCCCGGCCGGTGCCGATGTGGTCGTCGCGCCCTGGGTCACCCACCGCGACCCGGAGCTGTGGCCGGACCCGGAGCGCTTTGACCCGCGGCGCTTCGACCCGGAGCCGGAGGCGGCGCGGCACCGCTACGCCTGGTTCCCGTTCGGCGGCGGGCCGCGCGCCTGCATCGGACAGCACTTCTCGATGCTGGAGTCCGTGCTGGCGCTGGCCGTGCTGCTGCGCGGGTACGAACTCGACGCCGTGGACGAGGAGGTGCCGGTCTCGGCCGGAATCACCCTCCAGGCGACCGGTCCGGCGCGGGTGCGTCTGCGGCCGCGCGCCGGGGCGGGGGAGTAGCGGCCAGGGGACGCCGCCCTGGAGAAATAAACGCAACGAAAAATGCGTTTGCTTTTCGGTGGCGTCCCCCGTACCGTCAACATCGTTCCTGTTGCCGCCGATCGGAGAAGGCCGTTGCTCGTCTGAGGTCATGAGACACCGCGCCCGTGAGCGGTGATCCGCCCTGCGCTTCCGGTATCCGGAGCGGCGGATCATGCCTCACGCGGCCCGTCCGCGACCTCGGCGTACCCGCACGGTGTACCCCGGCGCAACACGGCGTTCCGACGCGGTGTCTCCCAGCGCAGTCCGCATGCACTTCCCCCGCGCCCAGGAGACCCGTATGTCCATGTCCTCCGCCTCGTCCGCCGCCTCCATCGTCTGTACCGGCCTCGGCTTCACCTGGCCCGACGGCAGTCCCGTCCTGGAGGACTTCCCGCTGGCCGTCGGCCCCGGCCGCACCGGCCTGATCGGCCTCAACGGGGCCGGAAAGTCCACCCTGTTGAAGCTGATCGCGGGCGAACTCACCCCCACAGCCGGCAGCATCAAGGTCGCCGGCGAGGTCGGCTACCTCCCGCAGCACGCCCCGCTCGACACCGCCCTGCGGGTCGATCAGGCGCTCGGAATCGCCACCGCGCGCGCCGCGCTGCACGCCATCGAAGGCGGCGACGCGAGCGAGGAGCACTTCACCGCGATCGGTGACGACTGGGACGTCGAGGAGCGCGCCCGCGCCACCCTCGACCAGCTCGGACTGCCCGGTATCGACCTCGACCGCACCATCGGCGAGGTCTCCGGCGGCGAGTCCGTCCTGCTGCGGCTGGCGGCCCTGCTGCTGCGCCGGCCGGACGTCCTGCTGCTCGACGAGCCCACCAACAACCTCGACGTGGCGGCCCGGGAGCGGCTGTACACCGCGGTGTCCGGCTGGTCCGGTGTGCTCGTCGTGGTCAGTCACGACCGCGAACTCCTCGAACGCGTCGACCGGATCGCCGACCTCCGCGACGGCGAGGTCCACTGGTACGGCGGCAACTTCAGCGCGTACGAACGGGCCCTGGCCGTCGAACAGGAGGCGGCCGAGCGGATGCTGCGGGTCGCCGAGGCCGACGTCCAGCGCCAGAAGCGCGAACTGGCCGACGCCCAGGTCAAGTTGGCGCGCCGGGTCCGCTACGGCAACAAGATGAACGCCCAGAAGCGCGAGCCGAAGATCGTCATGAACGAACGCAAGCGGGAGGCCCAGGTATCCGCGGGCAAGCACCGCATCATGCACACCGAACGCCTCAAGGAGGCCAGGGACCGGCTCGACGAGGCCACCGAGGCGGTCCGGGACGACGACGAGATCCGCATCGATCTGCCGCACACCGCCGTGCCGCCGGGCCGGACCGTGCTCACCCTGCACGACCTGCAAGCCCGTTACGGCGTCCATGCCGACCTGGAGGTGCGCGGCCCCGAACGGATCGCACTGACCGGCCACAACGGCTCCGGCAAGACCACCCTGCTGCGGACCGTCGCCGGTGCGATCCCGCCGGAGTCCGGTACGGCCGAGACCCATGTCCCCTACCGCTTCCTGCCCCAGCGGCTGGAGGTGCTCGACCCCGCGCTGACCGTCGCCGAGAACGTCGCCCGCTTCGCTCCGGACGCCACCAACAACCGTATCCGGGCCCGGCTCGCCCGCTTCCTGTTCAAGGGCGCCCGCGCCGACCAGCTAGCGGGCACGCTCTCCGGCGGGGAACGCTTCCGCGCCTCGCTCGCCGCGCTGATGCTGGCCGAGCCGGCCCCGCAGCTGCTGCTGCTCGACGAGCCGACGAACAACCTCGACCTCGCCTCGGTCCGCCGGCTGGTCACCGCCCTGGAGTCCTACGAGGGCGCGCTCCTCGTCGTCAGCCACGATCTGACGTTCCTCCGGGACCTCGGCATCACCCGCTGGCTGTCGACGGAAGACGGTGAACTCACCGACATCGCACCGCTGTAGAGGGAAGGGGCGGGCCCACTGCTCGGCCCGCCCCCAAAAAAACCGGTTGCCGCACCCCTTCCCGTGGGCCACGATCCTCCCCATGACCTACAGGAAGGGCGGCCACCGCCCCACCCGATGACCGCGCGGACCCCGGGCCACGACCCGGTCCCCGCCCCGTCAGCCACCGACCCCGACCGCCCGGCCGACGTGACCGCGGCAGTCCTCGACGGATCCGCCCTCGCCCCCGGCGCCACCGTCCGTACCGCCGTATTCGACGCGGTACGCGCCGACCCGGACGGCCCGGTCACCCACGAGCTGACCGGACTCACCCACCACCGGCGCCCCGCCGTGCGCCGCACCGCGCTCACCCTGCTCACCGAGCTGACCTACAGCGGTCCCCAGCCCTGGCCGGGCCCGATCGAGGCGGCAGCGGCCCGGCTCCACGACCCCGACCCGGACGCCCGCCGGACCGCCGCCCGCCTCCTCGTGCGCGCCGGCGGCACCGACCGCGCCCGCACGGCCCTCGACAGCCACCCCGACCCCGCCACCCGTATCGCCCTGGCCGACGCACTGCTGCTGTACGCACGCCACTCCCCGTGCCCGCCCGGGCCGCTGCGCACCGACCCGCTCCCCGAAATCCGCCTGCTCGCCTGTATCGAGGAGCTGCGAACGGCGCCGGCGGAGGAGTGGCCCGCCCTGGACGCGCAGACGGTGGCGGAGGTCGGCGCACTGTCCGGGCATGACGCGGACCGCGGTTGGCCCCTCGGCCACCGCTGGGGCGACGCCCTGTTCCGGCAGGACCGGGAGCAGCACTGCTACACCGCCGCCGCCCGGCTGCTGACCGGCGACGCGGGCCCCTACGGCCAGCGGGTCGGGGTGCACCTCGCCCGGCGGGCCCTCCAGTCGTGGCGGGCGGCCCCCGCCGTCCTGACCCCGCACCTCACCGCCCTGGTCCGCACCGCACCGGCCGCCCTGCGCGACCTCGCCGTGGACGCGCTCTGCGCCTCCCGCACCGCCACCCGCCTGGCCGCCGACGACCTTGCGGCCCTGCTGCCCGCCACCCGCAACACCCGCTCCGCCACGGCCTGGACGCTCACCTACGCCCTCGCCACGGTCGACGACCCGCGCGCCGCCCCGTACGTCCACACCCGTCTGGCATCGGGGACACCGCCCGCCGGTGCGGTCGCCGCCGTCCGCGGTCTGCTGCGCTCCGGGACCGCCGACCCGGAGCATCTCGTCCCCGTCATAAGGAGGTTGCTCCGCTCCGACGATCCGCACGTGGTGTCGACCGCGATCGCGCTGAGCGACGATCTCGGCCCCGCGGCGGCGGCCGGTGTCCCCGACCTCATCGAGGCGCTCCGCGCCGAGTGCGCCCTGCGCGATGCCCAGGGCGCCGAGTGGGCCGGCCGGCGCGAACTGCGCCTGGTCACCGCGCTCGGCCGGATCGGACCCGCCGCCGCTTCCGCGGTGCCGCTGCTCGAAGGGCTCAGCCGCGCCTCCCGGCAGCGGGCGGGCTACCGGGAGCTCGCCCTCGCCCGGATCACCGGCGAGCGCCGCTATGCCGAGGCCGCACTGTGCGCCCCGTCCCGGCTGCGGCGGTATGTCTCCGACCGCTCCGGGCTCTTCGAGTGGCTGCTCGACCACGGCGGCCTGACCCCGGACCAGTCCCGTCAGCTGCGCGACCTCGTCCTCAGCCGGCCCGGCGGTATGCAGGTCTTCGGATCGCGGGCCCTGTGGCGCCACGAGGGCCCGGCGGCCGCCGCCGACCTGCTCGCCGTCCTCCCGCAGTACCTCGACGACGATCTCTTCGGCCCCGCCGCCATGGCCACCCTGGAGGCCATGGGGGAGCACGCCCGCCCGGCCCTGCCGCACCTGCGCGCCCTCATCGGCCGACGCACCCGGCTTCCGCTCCACGCGGGCTCCGAGGACGCCGATATGAACGCCGACGAACAACTCCTCGAAGCCGCCCGGCGGACGGTGAGCGCCGTCGCCCCCTAGGTGTGCTGTCCGGCGGACCGGCCACGATCCGCCGGACAGCCCCTCGTCACCACGACGGGCTCACCGCCCCCCGTGCCCCCGGGCGCCCGCCGTGAACAGCCCCAGCGTCTCCCCGCACTGCGAATGCAGCGGCTCCGGCAGCGCGTCCGGGGCGAACCAGTCGAGCGCGTCGAACTTGTGCGGCTCACCGATCGTCACCCCGTCCGGGGCCACCCGTACGGCGAAGACCACCGCGACCCAGTGCGAGTCGACCGGATCGCCGCGCAGCACATTGCGCACCCCGATCTGCTCGATGCCGAGCGGCCGCACCCCGTACTCCTCCTGCACCTCCCGGGCCACGGCCGTCTCGAAGGACTCCCCGAACTCCAGCGCCCCGGCGCCGCAGTCCCAGGTCCCCGGCTCGTCCCGGGCCCCGGCGCCGCGCCGCGCCAGCAGCACCCGCCCGGCGCCGTCATGGCACACGAAGACACAGGACACCTTGGGTTCCACCGCTGTCATCTCCCCTTCCAACTCCCCTCGGTCCGCTCAGAAGTGGTGCAGCAGCTCGCCGAACGCCGGCAGCCGCAGCACCTTCTCGTCGGCCGGGTCGAGCTCATCGTGCTCCAGGACCCAGGTGTGGTCATGGGGGATGAACACCGCGTTCAGGCCCGCCGAACGGGCCGGCAGGATGTCCGACTTCGGGGAGTTCCCGATCATCCAGGTCGAGCCGGGCACCAGGTCGTAGGCGCGCACCAGCTCCTCATAGGTGGCGGCATTCTTCTCCGCCACGATGTGCACCTCCCGGAAGTGCCGGGTCAGCCCGGAGGCCGTCACCTTCCGCTGCTGCTCCTCGGTGTCGCCCTTGGTCAGCAGCAGCAACTCGTGCCGCCGCGCCAGCTCGGCCAGGGTCTCGGCCACCCCGGGGATCAGCTCCACCCGGTCCCCGGCGAAGGCCGCGGCCCACCCGGCGATCCGCGCCGACTCCTCGGCCGTCGCGGCCCGTCCGCGCAGCCGCGCCACACACTCCCCGAGGCTGTGCAGAAAGACCTTGCTGCCGTATCCGAGCGTCAGCGCGTTCGCCGCCTCGATCCCGTCGAGCACGGCCCGCACCCCTGCCCGGTCGAGCTCGGGGTGGGTCATCCACTCCAGGAACTCGTCGATCACCCGCTCGAAGATCACGTTGTTCTCCCACAACGTGTCATCCGCATCGAAGATCAGCATTCGTCCGTCAGCCCTTCTCCCACTTCACCGGCCTGCGCACCCTACGCAGGCCGGGCGGCCGGCCGCACCGGATATTCGGTGCGGAGGGAGGTCCCGGCCCGGGGTCTCACCACCACCGGAGGTACGACAGCAGCCGCAGCAGCTCCAAGTAGAGCCAGACCAGGGTCATCGTCAGCCCGAACGCGACATACCAGGCCCACCGGTGGGAGGCGCCGGACCGCAGCAGGCGGTTGGCGGCCTCGAAGTCCAGCAGAAGGAAGAAGGACGCGGCGGCGACCATCAGCACACTCACCCCGAAGGCCAGGACACCGCCGTCCCGCAGCCCCAGGTCCGCGCCGAACCCCCACCATGCGACCAGCTCCGCCACGAGCAGCACCAGCAGCCCGAGCGCCGCCCCGACCGCCCAGCGCGTCACCTTCGCACTGATCCGCACCTTCCGTGTGCGATACGCCGCCAGCATGCCGGCGAAGACGCACCCGGTGCCGAGGACGGCCTGGGTCCCGATCCCCGGATGCAGCGCGTCGAAGAGCTGTGTCGCCTCACCGAGCACGATCCCCTCGACCGCCGCGTACAGCAGGGCAAGTGCGGCACCGGGCCGGGGCCGGAGGGCGAGGAAGATCCCGAGGCCCAGCGCGGCGAACAGGGCGGGCAGGGCGAGGTACCCGACGTCCAGGAAGACGGTGAGGAAGGCGCTCGCCACCAGGACGGCGAACACCACCAGGGTTTTGACGACGATGTCGTCGAGCGTGATCGGACGGTCCGCGACGGCCGCCGGGGACGCCTCGCCCGGCCTGACCGGACCGGCCGGTGACACCGCACCGTCCAGCGTCAGCAGATTACGGATCGCAGGGTTGCTCGTCGTGGGCACCGGCCCTCCCGGAGGATCGAGCGAAGTGAACAACTCCGTGTTGTCACAGCATAGTTGGCGAAACGGGGAATGCCTCAGTCCACCTCGACGACCTGCCGCGGCCCCGGCACGCTCGCCCGCAACGCCCGCGTCACCTCCGCCACCGCGGGAAACACGGTGTCCGCGCCGGACGGGGCGGCATACGGCAGCGCCGTACCCAGATGATCGCGCCAGGGCGCGGGCACCGCGATCGGCTGCCGGACACCGGTCAGCACCACGCACTGGACCGCCTCGGCGCTGTGGTCACGCAGCGCGGTCCGCAACCGGCCCGGCAGCCCCAGGCGTTGCGGCACCGCGGTGTTGAGCAGCCGCTCGCCCACGCTCTCGCCCTGCCCGGCGAGCTCGGCGCCGTGCAGCTGATGGACGGTGTCGCGGATGGCCGGGTACTGCTCCGGCAGCACCCCGCGGCAGCGCAGCACGACCACGGTGTGCGCCTTTCCCTCGGCCTCCACCTCACAGGCGATGTCGAACGACATCCGCCGCTTCAGGAAGCCGTAACGGACCTCGTTGATCACCTGAAGATTCGCGTCGGGCGCCGGCCGGCCGGTCTCCGGGGGCGGCTGGCTGTACAGCCCGTGGAGCTGTTCGCCTACCGTCACCGAGCCGGTGAACAGCCGCCGCAGCCCCACGGCCACCGCATTGCGCTCGTACAGCTCCAGCCAGGCGGGCAGCCGGCTGACGCTGCTGAGATCGGGTGCCAGCAGCCGCGCGGTCTCGGCGTGCTCCAGCGCGTCGTCGCGCATCTGCTCGGTGAGCAGACCGATCCGGCGGCGCAGCTCGATCAGCGCCAGCGCGTCGAACTGCGCCGACTCGTCACCGGTCCGCTGCCCGCCGACGCCTTCGAGCACCCCCGCCAGGATCTGGGTCGGGGCCGCCTCGGCGGGCCACCCGCGCCGCCGGGCCAGCTCGGTGAGCCGGTCCTGTGCGTACGGGGTCAGCCAGCCCCGGCCCTCGACGAAGCCGCCCCAGTCACGGGACTCCAGACCGTGCCGGGCGGCGAGCCGCGGCAACCGGGCCAGCAGCGCCAGCAGCAGCAATTCGGCGTCATCGATGCCGTCCTGGTGGTGCCCCGTCTCCCGCAGCGCCTGGGCCAGCTGATGCCCGTCGAAGAGGGTGGCGAACACCTCGGACTCCGGGCACCCCAGGAGCCCCGCCAGCAGCGGCTGCGCGGTCGGGCCGACCAGCAGATGCAGATGCCGCCCGGTGAACACGGCCGGCAGCTCGGGCGGGGTGAAGGCGGCCCGGACCCGGGCCGCCAGCTCCGCCAGCTTGCTCTCGGCCTCGCTGAACCGGCCGATCCGGTGCAGCAGATCGTGCGCGGCGAAGTTGCCCAGCGCCTCCTCGGCCGCCGCCCTGGCACGGTCCGAACTCCGCACCATCCATACGACATACAGCTCGTTGTCCATGGCCTACCTCCCCGCCACCCGGCCGTAGCGCGGGGGTTCCTGCCCGGTGAGGACCTCGAAGAGCTCCTCTGCCGCACCACGCGACCCCCCGGCATACGGCCCCAGCAGAATCTCCTCCAGGGCCCGGCCGAGCTTCGCCAGTGCCGCGTCGACGGCCTCCTGATGCTCGGCGAGCTCCTCACCGGCCTCGTCCAGCTGCCGGGCCAGCCGGGCGTACTCCACCGCGTTCCTGAAGAGCCACACCGCGTACTCTCGCTCGGGGCTCACCTTGTTCAGCGGATCGCCCTTGCAGCTCGCCCGCGCCCGCGGCAGCCCCTGGAACAGCCGCCGGATGCCCTTGTCCAGCCCGGCCTCCGGCAGGCCCTCCAGCCAGTCCCGGGTGAACTCCTCGTCCGCGCTGCCCGCTTCGTCCAGCGCCCGCAGCGCGACATCGGGGAGTCCGGGCATCTGATGCCCGAGCAGCCCGGGGATCTCACGGGACTCCAGCCGGGCGGCCCGGCACTCCACGATCGCCCGCAGCAGCCAGACCCGGGCCTGCCACTGCGTCTCGGTACGGATGTCGTCCAGGCACTCCCGTGCGGTGAGGAACGCCTCGTTGCGCATCGCCATCAGCGCCCGGTCCATCCCCTCACCGAGCGAGATGTGCCGTTCCGCGGTCCGCAGCGCCGCCTCGATCCGGTCCTCCTCGGCGGCGGTGGGCCCGGCCGGCTGGAGCGCCTCGATCATCCGCCGGGCGATCCCGTCCGGCCGCGCCCGCAGCGCTTCGAGGAACCGGCGGCTGAACTCCTCCTCGACCTGTGGCTGTTCGGCCAGCGCGGCGAGGTCGTCCCAGAGCTGCTGCGCGGACGGGCCGGTGGCGTCGGCCGGGGCCGGCTCGGCGTGGTCCGTGGCGTCCCGCACCACCAGCACGGCGCGCCCGGCATCGGCGAGGACGGCGGACCGGGTGGTGTCCACCAGCGTGTACGGGTGGCTGAAGAGCACCGCCGGGTCCTCGGCGGTCGGCGGCAGATAGCGGCTGATCAGCACCGTGTGCGGGGTGAACACATCCTCCGGTGCGATGCCGTACCGGCGCAGCGAACACCGCCACTCGAACCAGAGCATCGGCGCGGCCTCGGTGCACCAGGCGCGAAAGGCCCGTTCGGTGGCGGGACTCTCGTCCGGGACGACGCCCCGTAACGCGGCATCGAGGAACCGCCCCGCGGCCACCTGCTGTGCCGGGGCGTGCGGCCGGTGCACCGCCGTCTCCAGCTGCTCGACCAGCTCCCGCATACGCCGGGCCCAGCCCTGCCGCATCTCGATCAGATGCGGAACATTGACCTCGTAGTACTTCTCGGTGGGCACCTCCTCCGGCTCGGTGAGCCGGATGGTCCGCCCGGTCGCCTCGTCGAACCGCACGGTCAGCAGCACCGTCGCCGGCCACAGCGTCCGCCGCTCCTCCTCGCTCGCCTGCCCATAGGCCCGCATATCGGCCGTCAGCTGGTCGATCTCCGTCTCCAGCTGGTCCAGGCGCAGCCGGGCGTCCATCGTCAGCCGCTGCGACAGCACCCGCTGATGCGCCTGCTCGACGCTCATATAGGCGTCCGTGGTGAACAGATCCGGGCTGAACTCCAGCCCCACGGACGCCCCCTGCCCCCTGACCGTCCGGAGATACGGCTGAAGGGACACCAGGCCGTCGCCCTCCGCGGCGCGGGGGGCACGCAGGAACGCCCGGTCCGTCTCACCCGCCGCCCGGTCCGCGAGCGCCCGCAACCCCTGGGTGTACGTCACCAGGTCCGCGTACGCGAGGTCCGCGACCTCCACCAGGCCGGTCTCGTGGGCCAGCGACCGCAGCAGGCCGACGAAGTCACGCAGCGCACCCCGGGCCGTCGACGACACCGCATCCGCCACCGTCACCGACCGGGCGCGGAACACCGACGGGATGTCGAGGGAAGCCTGGGCCCCGGACAGCCCGGCGGTGACACGGATCAGCCCGACGCCGATGTGGTCGCCGACGAAGTCGCCGCCCTCCGGGTCGCCCAGGCCGTTGACCCGCAGACAGGTGGTCAGCGCCGCCTGCACCACCTGCTGGCGGATCTCGGGTAGACCCTCGCCGGCCACCAGCACTTCCACCGGGCCCTGTTCGTCCCCCGCCACCCACGCCCGCACCAGCGACGACGGGAGCGCGGCCCGCACCTGCGGCGCGAGCGCGGCCTTCGGCCCCCACGCGAGCGGTGCGGGAAACAGCGGCCCGCACTCCGCGGCCTCCCGGGCCCGCCGGGCCCACCGGGCGACCGGCCCGTCGTCGGTCCCGGGATCACCGGCGGGCACCCGCAGCCCCAGCGCCCTGGCATGCAGCACCAGCGCGAGATCGTCCTCGGTGTCACCGAACAGCGGCGCGTCCGGGCACTGCTGGAGCCAGTACTGCCACAACCGGCTCACCAGGCGCTTCGGCACGGCCGGCCGGCTGTCCCGGAAGCGCTGCGCGATCCGCTCGGCCTCGTCGGCTGTCCAGGTGTGCGGCAACCGGCTCAGCACCTCGTCGACGGCATCCCCCCGCATGGATCTCCTCTCGTCGTCACAGGTCGCCGGCGCACCGGAACCCGACGTTCCCGCGGCACTCGACCGGTGACCGTGGCGACAGTTCCTCCCGCAGCCGAGCCGCGGGGGTGTCATAGGCCCCGCCGCGCAACACCGGCGCCCCCCTGTCGTCCACGCAGATGTCCCAGACGTTACCGAGCAAATCGCCGATGTTGTACGGGTTCGGTGGGAATTCCCCGACCGGGGTCAACGCGGCATGACTGCCGAGGAAGTTCACCCGGCCCGCCGCGATCTCCGCACGCCACCACTCACCGCTCCGCCCGGCCCGCGCCGCCAGCTCCCACTCCGCCGCGGTCGGCAGCCGCAGCGGAACGCCCAGCCGGCGGCCCGCCCAGGCCAGATACGCGCGGGCCGCGGGAAAGCTCACCGCGACCACCGGGTGCTCCGCACGCCCCGCCGGGAAGTCCGCACCGCTCCAGCCCGCCAGGTAGTTGTCGTCCACGTCCGTGCCCGCCGCCCGCGCGGCCGCCGGGTGCCAGCGCGCGTTCGCCGGATCCCGGAGGAAGGCACCGAACTGCGCATGGGTCACCGGGTACCGGCCCAGCCCGACAGTCCGCGTCTCCGTGACCGCCACCGGTACCAGCTGCGGCAGACCGGGCTCCGGCTCGCCGAACGGCACCCGCACCCGCGCCGGGGACGCCATCCCGCCGTCCGACGGGACGGTCCCCCCGGCCGTCGGGCCCACCAAAACCCGCGACGGCGCCGCCTCGACCACGGGACGCGCGTCCGTCGCCCCGGCTCGGTTACGGAACAGGCAGATCTCCCCGGCGGTCTGGCGGGTGCTCAGCTGGGGCAGCGGCCGGGACTTCGCGGTGAGCGCCGCCGTCAGCTCCGCGAACAGCGCCGCCATGCTCAGCAGAGCGGGCCGCCCCGGTACCCCGTCTTCCACGATCCGGATCAGCTCCCCGGTGAACGCGGTGTACGTCTCGCCCGGCGGGGCCAGCGCCTGCCGTGTCCCGGCCGTGGCGGTCAGCACACACGCCCCCTCGACGGCCACCGCGGGCGCGACATCCGGGGCCTGCATCAGGCCGTCCAGCGCCAGCCCGCTCCAGCAGCAGTCCAGAATCACCACGGTCCGCGGGGCGGTGGGCCGCCCGCCCGACGGGTGGAGCAGGACCGACCGCAGCTCCTCGTAACGCAGCGCCGTGTACGACGGACCCGCCTGCGAACAGGGCAGCGCGAGATGGAGTTCGCCCGAACGCGGATCGACCAGACCGTGCCCGGCGTAATACACGACCACGGTGTCGGTCGCCTCAACGGTGGCGTCCTCCACCGCCTTCAGGATCACCTCCCGCGACGCCTGCCGCAGCACCCGGCACCGCTCGTCGGCCAGCCCCCAGACCGCCGGATCACAGCACAGCTCCCGCAGCCGGCTGACGTTGCGCGCCACCGGCGGAAGGTCATCCAGCTCCGTGTACGCATGGGTGCCGATCAGGACGGCGCACGAGCGGGACGGATCGGACAGCGCCGACGCCACCGCACTACTCCCGCCGCCCGGGCCGGTCCACCGGTGCCGCGCGCCCCCCGCAGCCCCCGGCCTCCGAGCCCCGCCCGCCCTTGATCCGTACGCGCACCGCCGCCCCCGCCGCCGTCCGTGAACCCCGTCAGAGCGGTCAGCATAAGCGGCGTCCCGCACCCAGGTCTCAGGATCAGCCGATCGGGCCGTCCGCCCAGTCGGCCAGCCGCAGCCGGCTCTCGAACCGCCGTACCCGGCCGTCCACCGGATCGGTGAACTCCAGGATCCTGGCGAGCAGTTGGAGCGGCGCACGGAAGTCGTCCGGGGCCGGGTCGGTGACGACCGGATAGACCGGGTCATGGCGGATCGGCAGCCCGAGGCCGTTCATATGGACCCGCAGCTGATGGGTACGGCCGGTCGCGGGCAGCAGCCGGTACCGCCCGAGCCCGCCCCGCCGCTCCACCAGCTCGATCCGGCTCTCCGCGTTCGGCGCCCCGGCCTCCTCGCGCGCGGCCATCACCCCGCGCTCCTTCACGATCCGGCTGCGCACGGTCACCGGCAGCGCCACCGCCCCGTCGTAAGGAGCCACCGCCTCGTACTCCTTGCGCACCCGCCGCTCGCCGAACAGATTCTGGTACGCGCCCCGGTCCTCGGGCCGTACGACGAACAGCGCCAGCCCCGCCGTCAGCCGGTCCAGCCGGTGCGCGGGCTGCAGCGCGGGCAGCCCGAGGTCCCGCCGCAGCCGCGCCAGCGCGGTCTCGGTGATGTGCCGCCCGCGCGGAGTCGTGGCCAGAAAGTGCGGTTTGTCGGCGATCACGATCCGCTCGTCCCGGTGGATGATCCCCACCTCGAACGGCACCGGCACCTCCGGCGCGAAGTCCCGGTGGAACCACACATACCGTCCGGCCGCATACGCCTCGCCCCCGCTCAGCACCCCGTCCACCCCGACGAACCGCCCCGCCCCCAGCATGGCGTCCACCCGCCCGGCCCCGATCGCCCCCTGGAACCGGTCGACCAGATGATCCCGGACGGTGCCCCACACCCCGCCCGGATCGGCGGGCAGCCGCACCCGCACGGCGTCGATCCCGTCACGCTGCGGGAGAGGGGCCGGCGGAACCGGCGATCTGCGTCTCACCCGGCAAGAGAACCCCAGGTCGGCCGGGGTCTCAAGTCGGTACGGGCGGCGATCGGCCACGGACCTGGTGTGAGCGGCACCCGGCGCCCGCGCGCCCAGGCGGAAACGACCAACGCCCGCCCCGGCCGAGCGGCCGGTGCGGGCGTTGATACTGCGAGTGTCCGAGGGGGGACTTGAACCCCCACGCCCGATAAAGGGCACTAGCACCTCAAGCTAGCGCGTCTGCCATTCCGCCACCCGGACAAGGTGTCTGCCGTTTCGGCCCTGGGCCGTTCCGACGTGGAAAACAATAGCAAACCTTCGAGGGTGGTCGATCACCCGCACAGGTGGCCGGATGTGGGCCTGTGACCAGGGCATGTCGGGAGTATTGCGGCCTTGGGCCCAGCGGGCGACGGGTGGAGGATGGCAGTGGACCCGCCGCGGGCCGCGCTCCTCCGGGCGCGCGATGCGGCCGTGAACCCAGAGGAGGCACTGTGAGGGAGCTCAGCGAGCTGCGCGAGCACACCGTGGAGAGGTGCGCGCCGCGCGAATGCGGGCCCGGGCGAAGCGAGGTTTCGGCATGAGCGCGTCGCAGCCGGCCCGTGGGGTCACCGGTGAGGACGAGGTCGTCGACCTGTGCCGGGATCTGATCAGGATGGACACCAGCAACTACGGCGATCACTCGGGCCCGGGTGAGCGGGCCGCCGCCGAGTACGTCGCGGAGAAGCTCGCCGAGGTCGGCCTGGAGCCGCAGATCTTCGAGTCCCACAAGGGCCGCGCCTCGACCGTCGCCCGCATCGAGGGCGAGGACCGCTCGCGGCCCGGACTGCTGATCCACGGCCACACCGACGTCGTCCCGGCCAATGCCGACGACTGGACCCATCACCCCTTCTCCGGCGAGATCGCCGACGGGTGCGTCTGGGGCCGCGGCGCGGTCGACATGAAGGACATGGACGCGATGACGCTGGCCGTCGTCCGCGACCGGCTGCGCACCGGCCGCAAGCCGCCGCGCGACATCGTGCTGGCGTTCCTCGCGGACGAGGAGGCGGGCGGCACCTACGGCGCGCGCTACCTCGTCGACCACCACCCGCACCTTTTCGAGGGTGTCACGGAGGCGATCAGCGAGGTCGGCGGCTTCTCCTTCACCGTCAACGAGCAGGTGCGGCTGTACCTCATCGAGACGGCCCAGAAGGGCATGCACTGGATGAAGCTGACCGTGGACGGCAGCGCCGGACACGGTTCGATGATCCACAAGGACAACGCCATCACCGAACTGTCCGAGGCCGTCGGGCGGTTGGGCCGGCACGAGTTCCCGGTGCGGGTGACGAAGACCCTGCGGTCCTTCCTCGACCAGCTCGGCGACGCGCTGGGCACCGAGCTCGACCCGGAGGACATGGACGCCACGCTGGCCAAGCTCGGCGGCATCGCCAAGCTGATCGGCGCCTCCCTCAAGAACACCGCCAACCCCACACAGCTGGGCGCCGGTTACAAGGTCAACGTCATCCCGGGGCAGGCCACCGCGCATGTCGACGGCCGGTTCCTGCCGGGCTACGAGGAGGAGTTCCTGGCCGACGTGGACCGCCTCCTGGGCCCGCGCGTCCGGCGTGAGGACGTGCACGCGGACAAGGCGCTGGAGACCACCTTCGACGGTGCGCTGGTGCAGGCGATGCAGTCGGCGCTCCAGGCCGAGGACCCGATCGCGCGGGCGGTGCCGTACATGCTCTCCGCGGGAACGGACGCCAAGTCCTTCGACGATCTCGGGATCCGCGGATTCGGCTTCGCTCCGCTGAAGCTGCCGCCGGAGCTGGACTTCGCGGGGATGTTCCACGGTGTGGATGAGCGAGTGCCGGTGGACGGGCTGAAGTTCGGGGTGCGGGTGCTCGACCGGTTCATCGAACAGAGCTGAATTCGGCGCGATTTTCCTGCCTTTCGCGCCGGCTTCGCTGAAAAGAGTGAACGCGCCGATGTGTTCGTAGCTTGAACGGCATTTTCCTCGTTGCAGTCAGTGCGGTCCGCGGCTGGGATCGTATTGCCTACAAGGAGGACTAATGATCAAGAAGGTCGTCGCAGCTGCGGCAGTCGCTGGTGGTGTCGTACTCGCCGGTGCCGGCCTGGCCGTTGCCGACTCGGGTGCCCAGGGTGCGGCCCTGAACTCTCCGGGTGCGGTGTCCGGCAACACCATTCAGGTGCCGGTCCAGGTCCCGGTGAACGTCTGCGGTAACACGATCTCCGTGATCGGGCTGCTGAACCCCACCTTCGGCGCCGGCTGCGTCAACAAGTGACCTTCTGACGTCCTTTGGCGTTGTATTTACACCCGTAAAAAGGGTCTGACCCGGCTCGGCTCCGGGGGCGTGCCACGCAATCCGGAGCCGCTGGGTATTTCGGCGGGCGGGTGGATCTTCCCGAAGACCGCCACTCGTCCGTATTCCTGAAGGCACTAGGCAGGGGAACAACCTATGAGACAGGTCGCACGAAAGGGCCTGATCACCGCGGCCGCCGCCAGTGGCGTACTCGCCATGGCCGCCGGCTACGCACAGGCCGACGCGGGAGCCGCCGGAGGGGCGGCGAATTCGCCGGGCGTGGGATCCGGCAACAACGTTCAGGTACCGGTGCATGTGCCGGTGAACGCCTGCGGTAACACCGTCAATGTGGTCGGGCTGCTGAACCCCGCGTTCGGCAACCGCTGCGCCAACGACGTCGGTGGCAGGCACCACGGTGGGAATCACCATCAGGGCGGGCACACGGGGGCCGGCGCCGCCGGTACCACCGCGAACTCGCCGGGTGTCGTGTCGGGCAACAATGTCCAGGCTCCGGTCGACGTACCGGTCAACGCCTGCGGCAACAATGTCTCGGGAGGCGGGCTCCTGAACCCCACCTTCGGCAACCACTGCGCCAACGGGTCCTCGGCGACCCCGGGCAGGCCGCACCACCCGAGCAACCCGCACCACCCCGGCAAGCCCCATCACCCGGGCAAGCCGCATGAGCCGGGCAAGCCGCATGAGCCGGGTAAGCCGCACGAGCCGGGTAAGCCGCACCACCCGAGCACGCCGCACCACCCCGGCAAGCCTCACCAGCCGGGTAACCCGAGCCAGCAGACCCCGCACAAGCCGGCCAAGCCGCAGGCGCCCAGCCAGCAGGTGACGCCGGCCAAGCCCGTCGGGAACCTCGCGCACACCGGTGCGGGCTCGATCGGCTACGCGGTTCCGGCCAGTGCCGGGATGCTGCTCGGTGGCGCCCTGCTCTACCGCAAGGCGCGCGCCGCCCGCCGGTGATCAGCAGCAGATAGCTCACCGGCAGCTCAGCGAGCGGGCCCCGTCTCGACGGGGCCCGCTCCGCTGTGTTCAGCCCCCGGTGGCGCTCACCACGTCGCGCGGAGCTGGCGGATGATCCGGCGACGCAGCCGTACCTTACGGCTCCCGTCGGGGTTCAGACGCAGTCGGTCCAACTCCCAGTGTCCGTACTCGGCATGGTCCGTCAGCAGGCGTGTGGCGGCGTTCCGGGAGACTCCCCGGGGCACATACACATCGCAGAATTCGTATTCCGGCATCGCATCTATTGTGCGGGACCGGCCCCGGTACGGATAGCGTCTGCACTATGTCTGATGCTGCGCAGCCTTCCGCCGCCGAGGTACGTGCCGCCGCCGAGGCGGTCAAAGCCGCACTGGACCGTCACCTCGACGCGGTCGAACGCCGCTCGGGGCAGGACGATCCGGCCGTGTACGCCGCGTTCGACGAGCTCGCCGCGGCGGCTGAGGTCTATGACGAGCTGCTCTACGACACCTACGACGAGGTCACCCCCTTCGAGATCCCCGGAAACGAGGCGCTGCCCGCATACGCGGGCCCGGAAGAGCCGAGCGCGCTGAGCGTGCTGATCCGCCGGGACTACACCGTCGCCGCACCGCAGCGACTGCTGCATCAGGCACAGCGCATCGCCGATCTTGATCCGGACGCCGCCGACGACGCGGCCGGCAGCGCCGCCGATGCCGCCGCGGTCGTCGGCACCAGCGTGCATGCGGCGCTCGGTGTCCTCTTCGGGGAGTTCGAACCGGACGAGATCGCCACCCGGCACAAGGAGTTCGGCCTGGAGGAGGGCGACTCCACGCTGTGGGTGGCGGCCGCCGACGACCCGGCCGAACCGGGGGAGTGGCTGTCCGCCCCGTTCGACCAGGCGGACCCCCAGCGGGTGGTGTGCCGCTTCGACGTCAGCGCCGTCTTCGACGAGGAACTGGGCGAAGACGACCTGATGGAGCCGCTCGACAACGAACGGTGAGGGAGGCGCCGGGCGGCCGTGCGCCGCACCGGCGCCGCCTGCTGATCCGTAGACGCCGCTGCCCCGGCCCGTTCGCCAGTTCTGCGACGGGACGGGGCAGCGGTGTCCAGGGGTGAAGGGCGCCGAAGCCCCCGGGCTCAGTCGGCTGCCGTCGGCTCCCCGCCGCTCTGCACGCTCTGCTGGAGCAGGCTGCGCAGCCGGGTCGTGCGCTCCTTCACGGGCACCTCGGCGACCGCGCGGGCCAGCGCCTGGTCGGCGCCCTGGACGACCGACAGATGCCGCTCACCGCGGCTGAAGGCGGTGTAGACCCAGGCGCGGGTCAGTCCGCCGGTGGCGTCGCCGGGGAGTACGACCACCGCGGCGGGCCAGCGCGTGCCGGCCGCCTGGTGGGCGGTGAGTGCCCAGCCGTGCCGTACGGCTCCCGTGCCGACCTGCTCGCGCGGCACCACGAGCGCGGAACCGTCGCAGTCGAGATGCAGCCCGGCCGCGTCCGCGCCGGTGACCGTGCCGGGCACCGTGCGGCCGGGGGCCGGGGTGTAGGCCACGCGGTCGCCGGGGTCGAAGCCGCCGAACCGGCCGGGGCCGGGGTTGAGCCGCTCCTTGAGGGCGGCGTTGAGCGCGCGGGTGCCGGCCGCGCCGCCGTGGCCGACCGTGATGACCTGGGTGTGGTCCGCGGGGACACCGAACGCCCGGGGCACGGAGTCGGCGACCAGCTGGACCGTGCGGTGCACCGCCTCGCCGGCATCCCGCACCGGCACGATCACCACCTCCTTGCCGGGCGCCTCGACCTGGCTCAGCTCCCCGATACCGATGCCCGACACCAGCTCGCCGATCGGGCCGAAGTCCGGGGTACGGGAGGCGACCTGCGGACAGAAACGGGCCGCGAGCAGATCGGCGAACAGCCGGCCGGGACCGGCGGACCACAGCACGCCCGGATCACCGCTGAGCACCAGCCGGGTCCCGTCGGTCAGCGACTCGACGAGCAGTGCGGCGGTCTCCAGATCCAGCTGCGGGGCGTCCAGCACGACCAGCAGATCGAGCGCGAGGGCGCCGTCCGCGTCCCGTCCCGGCCCCTCCCGTCCGGACAGCAGACCGGAGACGGTCACCGCTGCCGTGGCGGGGTCCGCGGAGCCGGTGGCCGTGGCGTCGTCGGCCGCGCTGTCGGTGAGGTGAGCGGCCAGGCGGCGGCGGCCGTTCTCGGTGTGGGTGGCGCCGAAGGCCCGCAGCCCGAGCGAGCGGGCCGCGGCGATCAGCGCGGCCGGCTCGGCACGGGCCGCCTCCGCGCCCGTGTGGGCCACCAGGCCGCTGTGCGCGGCGGCCCGGATGAGCTCGGCGGCCGACGGCGAGGGCGCGGCGGCGGCCACGGCCTCCCATGCGGTGGCGGAGGGCCGGGCGGGGTGCGGGGCCGTGTCGTGGTCGGTGGGGATGCCGGTGGTGGGGGTGTCGGCGGCGGGGGCCGTGGTGGCGGGGCTCTCCCCGGAGGTGTCCCCGTCGGCGACCCGCGCGTCTCCGGCGGCGGTGGACTCGTCGGCCGCCTCCCCGCCGGCCGTGCTCTCGCCGGACGCGGGCCCGTCGGCCTCGGCCTCGCCGTCCTCCGCCGGTGCCGTGTCCTGGGTCGATTCCGCCACGGCTTCGAAGGTGTTGAGCAGCCGTGCCAGCCCGTCGGCGACGCTCTCCTCCGCCATCGCGAACCGGTCCAGGCCGAGCAGGACCCGGACGGGCTGTTCCTCCTCGTCGTCACCTGTGGCCGGACGTGCCCGGCCGCCCGGCTCGTCGATGGCGTCCTGGAAGACCAGCACCGCGCCGTCGGCGATGGCCGCCTGAAGGGCGTCATCAGGGTCGGGCACCGAGCGCTGGGCGAGGGCCGCACGCAGGGCGGCGGCCTCCAGGGCGGAGTGGCCCGCGAGCGCGGCCTGTTCCAGCAGCCAGCCGACCATCGCCAGTGCGCGCCGCTCGTCGCCCGGCCCACAGGCGGGCCCGAGCAGCGCCCGCGCGAAACCATCGGCCTGCTCGGGACGGACCCCGGGCACCCCGAGCAGCAGCCAGGGGTCCTCGCCCAGCGCCTCGGCGGCCCGCTCGCCCAGGATCTCCGCGGTCTGCTCGGCCAGCGTCTCGGGGGCACCGCCCGCCGCGAGCACCTGCCGTACGCCCTCGACCCCGGGGAGGGCCCGCACCGCGGGTCGGGGAGCGGGGGCGGGGCCGGTGGCGGCCGGTGCGGTGGCGGCCGGGCCCGTGGCACCGCCCTCTGGGCCGCCCGGACGAGCCGGTCCGCCGGTGTCCTGCACGGTGCGCTGCCGGGCCACCTCCGGGCCCGGGCCCGTGGGTCCGGCCTGCGGCCCGCCCTGCGGCGCGCCCTTGGCAGGCTGGGCGGCGGGTGCGGCCGGCCTGGCGGGACGGGGTGCGTCATTGAAGAACGAAGCGGCCGAGCGCTCGCCGCTCTCCACGGCTCGCACGGCCGCGGCCAGCGCATCGGCGGTCGCCTTGGCCGAGCCGGACGGCGGGTTCGCCTTTGCCGCACCGGGGTTCGCAGCCGCGGCCCCGGACGCCGGGGCGGCGGTCTCCGCGCCAGGAGACGGCGTGCCGGTTTCCGGGCCGGACGCCGGGCTCCCGTTTGCCGCACCGGCGTTCGCGGCGTCGGCTCCGGAGGCGGGAGTGGCGGACTCCGCCCCAGAAGACGGCGTACCGGTCTCCTCCCCGGATCCCACAGCGTCGGCCTCGGCCCCGGAAGCCGAAGCCGCAGCCTCCGCTCCCGCCGTCTCGGCCTCCGCTCCGGCCGTCCCGGCGCCCTCCTCGGGCCCCGTCGCACCCTCGCCGGGCGCTGCCGCACCTTCCGGCGCCGCCGCGCTCTCCGGCCCTGCCGCACTGTACGGCGCCTCCGCGCCTCCCGGCCCCGCCGCGTCATCCGGCGTCCGGGCCTCCGCGGTGGCGGGTGCGGCCTCCTGCCCGGGCGGGGTTTCGCCGGCGAGGCGGTCGGTGCTCACAGCGTGCTCCAGTCGTGATCGGGGTAGTGGTGCACCGGCGCCGAAACATCGTCCAGCGCCTGGCGGATCTCGTCAGGAAGACTAAGGGTCTCCACTGACAATGCGGCTCTGAGCTGCTGCGCTGTGCGAGCGCCCAGGATCGGCGCGGTCACGCCGGGGCGGTCGCGGACCCAGGAGAGCGCGACCTGGAGCGGCGTGACGGCCAGTCCGTCGGCAGCGGTGGTGACGGCTTCGACGACCCGGCTCGCGGTCTCGTCGAGATAGGGCGCGACGAACGCCGCCAGATGCTCCGAGGCACCACGGGAGTCGGCCGGTGTCCCATGGCGGTACTTGCCCGTCAGCACCCCCCGGCCGAGCGGCGACGACGGCAGCAGGCCGATCCCGAGATCGAGCGCCGCGGGCAGCACCTCCCGCTCGATGCCGCGCTGAAGGAGGGAGTACTCCATCTGTGCGCTCGCGAGACGATTGCGGACACCGGGCGCCGCGAGCTGCCAGGTGCCGGCCCGGGCGAGCTGCCAGCCGGAGAAGTGCGCCAGCCCCACATAGCGCGCCCGGCCGCTGGTGACGGCGAGGTCGAGGGCCTGAAGGGTTTCCTCCAGCGGGGTGTGCGGATCGAAGGCGTGCAGCTGCCACAGGTCGACGTAGTCGGTGCCCAGCCGCTCCAGGGAGGAGTCCAGGGCGGCGAGGAGATGGCGCCGGGAGCCGTCGACCCGGCGGTCCGCCTCCAGGACGCTGCCCGCTTTGGTGGAGATCACCAGATCCTCGCGTGGAACGAGTTCATCCGTCAGCCGGCCGAGGAGGTATTCGGCGCCGCCGTCGGCGTAGATGTCGGCGGTGTCCACGAGGCTGCCGCCGGCCTCCCAGAACGCCTTGAGCTGGTCGGCGGCTTCCTGCTCGTCCGTGTCACGCGCCCAGTTCAGGGTGCCGAGCCCGAGGCGGGTCACGCGCAGGCCCGTTCGGCCGAGGTGCCTTTGCTCCATGGGCCTTGAGATTACTGGGCGGCAGCCGGCATCAGGGGACCTGTGGACAACCGGCCGATGACAGCCGGCGCGACCGGCGGATACAGTCCCCGGAACAGCGACGTTACTGATGGGTAAGGGGAGCGGCATGAGGCTTGGCATCAACCTCGGCTACTGGGGCGCCGGGATGGACTCCGACAATCTCGCGGTGGCACAGGAGGCCGATCGCCTCGGCTACTCCGTCTGCTGGGCGGCGGAGGCCTATGGCTCCGACGCCGCCACCGTGCTCTCCTGGGTCGCGGCCCAGACCGAGCGGATCGACATCGGTTCGGCGATCTTCCAGATCCCGGCGCGTACGCCCGCGATGACCGCGATGACGGCCGCGACTCTGGACTCTCTCTCCGGGGGCCGGTTCCGCCTGGGCCTCGGCGTCTCGGGGCCGCAGGTCTCCGAGGGCTGGTACGGCGTCAAGTTCGACAAGCCGCTGGCCCGCACCCGCGAGTATGTGGACATCGTCCGTAAGGCGATGTCGCGCGAGCGGCTGTCCTACGAGGGCGAGCACTGGACGCTGCCGCTGCCGGGCGGTCCGGGCAAGCCGCTGAAGCTCACGGTGCACCCGGAGCGCGAGTACATCCCGCTCTACATCGCCGCGATCGGCCCCAAGAACCTCCAGCAGACCGGTGAGATCGCCGACGGCGCGCTGCTGATCTTCCCCTCGGCCGACCACCTGGAGGAGACCGCGATCGCGCACCTCCGGGCCGGCCGCGAGAAGGTGGGCAAGACGCTGGACGGCTTCGACGTCTGTCCGACGCTGCCGCTGGCCGTCGGCGCGGACAAGGACGTCAGCGCGCTGGCCGACATGTTCCGCCCGTACACCGCGCTCTACGTCGGCGGCATGGGCAGCCCCAAGCAGAACTTCTACAACCAGCTCGCGCAGCGCATGGGGTACGGCAAGGAAGCCGCCGAGATCCAGGAGAAGTACCTGTCCGGCGACAAGGAAGGCGCCGCGGCAGCGATCCCGGAGCGGCTGATCGACCAGACCACGCTGCTCGGCTCCGTCGAGCGGATCGCCGACCGGATGCAGGCCTACGCGGCAGCCGGCGTGACCACGCTGACGCTCGCCCCGGCGGGCTTCTCCCTGGAGGACCGGCTGGCGTCGCTGCGGGCCGGTACCGAGGCCCTGGAGCGCGCCGGGCTGGCGTAACCCCACCGGGGTGCCGGGTCCCTCGGCCCCGCACCCGGCCCGGCGCCCGAAGTGCCGGGCCGGCGAGGCCCCGCGGCCGTGGTGGGGGCTCGGGGGTCTTCCCCACCACGGCCGTCAGCAGCACAACGCGGCCACGGGCACGCTGGTTACGCCCGCGTACGGGGGCATCCCTCGCCCGAACGGCCGAACGGGCCGCCGCTCCGGTTGCCGCCCATGCACCACCCCAATTGACTCTTCCTTTACGGGTGTGTCCGTTCGGAGGTGGCAAAGATGCTCTCGGCCCGAAGCCTGTTCCAGGAGATCGTCGACAACGACGACTCCTTCCGGCTGTTCTGTTCCATCGCGGCCAGCGGAGAGGCGCAGGGCGGCTGGGAGAACGGCCGGATCGCCGCGCTGCTCCCCGCGTCCATGCGGGAGCTGGCGCCCAAGGTCGCCCGGCACGGCGCCGACGAGGACAAGCACGGCCGGATCTTCCAGGCGCTGATGCGCAAGCGCGGACTGACGCCGACCGACGTCCCGGTGGCGACCGACTACACCGCGCTGCTGGAGCGGCGGGGCATCGGCCTGACCCACGACAAGCTGCGCCGCGACCAGCCGCTCACCGAGCGCGACATCGTCGTCTACCTCTCCCACAGCCGGGTCACCGAACAGCGGGCCTCCGACCAGATGCTGATGCTCACCAAGCACTTCGGCGACCACCCCGAGCTGGGCAAAGCGGTCCGGATGATCTCGCATGACGAGGACAACCACCTCGCGTACTGCCACGAGGAGCTGCTGCGGCTGGCCCGCGCCGGGCACGGCCGCGTCATCCAGCGGACCCTGCGGGAGTGCGCCCATGCCGAGATCGTCGTCTACCGGGAGGTCAGCCTGGCGGTGATGGCCCACATGGGCCGCATCCTGGAGTGGCCGGCGGCCAAGTCCGCCGCGCTCGCCGCCGGGATCCGGGCGGTGTACGGCTATGAGCGGCTGGCCGGCTGGCGGCGGATGGTCAGCCTCCGGATGCCCGAGCGGCGGAACGCGCTGGGCGGACCGGCCACCACCGCACCGGAATTCGCCTGAGCGGACCGGCCCCACGGTCCGCGGCACGGCGTCAGAGCCAGCCGCGGCGTTTGAACAGCCGGTACAGCGACACCTCGATGATGACCATCACTGCCAGGATCACCGGGTACCCCAGGTCCCACTTCAGCTCCGGCATGTGCTCGAAGTTCATGCCGTAGACGCCGGCGATCAGAGTGGGGACGGCCGCCAGCGCCGCCCAGGCCGAGATCTTGCGCATGTCGTCGTTCTGCCGCACGCCCATCTGCGCGAGGTGGGCGGAGAGAATGTCCGACAACAGCCGGTCCAGGCCCTCCACCGACTCGTTGGCGCGGGTGAGGTGGTCGTCGACGTCGCGGAAGAACGGCCGGGCGTGCGCGTGCACGAACGGCACGCCGGGGTTCTGGAGCCGGGCCATCGGCTCCGCCAACGGGCCGGTCGCCCGGCGGAATTCGAGCACTTCGCGCTTGAACGCATAGATCTCGGCGGCGGTGTTCCGGGTGTCCCGGCCGCGTACCGGAGCGAAAACCTCCGCCTCCAACTCCTCCAGGTCCAGCTGGAGTTCGGCGGCCACTTCGATGTAGTGGTCCACCACCGCGTCACTGATCGCGTACAGCACCGCCCCCGGGCCGTGCCGCAGGATCTCCGGGTGCTCCTCCAGCCGGTGCCGCACCGCCGCCAGCGGACTGGCCTCGCCGTGCCGGACGGTGACGACGAACGCGTCGCCCACGAACACCATCAGCTCGGACGCGGTCACCGTGTCCGCCCGGTCGTCGTAGGTGACCGGTTTCAGCACCATGAACAGCGAGTCGTCGTAGACCTCCAGCTTGGGCCGCTGATGCGCCTTGAGCGCGTCCTCGACGGCCAGGGGGTGCAGCGCGAATTCCGACCGGACGCGCGCGAACTCCTCCTCGGTCGGCTCGTACATCCCCAGCCACAGGAAGGAGTGCCCCTCGGCCCGCGCCTCTTCCAGGGCGTGCGAGAAGTCGGTCGTGCACTCGGTGCGACGGCCCTCCCGGTAGATGGCGCTGTCGACGATCACACCGGCATTCTCGCGCGTTGCCCGGCCGCCTGCCAGGAAGGCGCCCGGCCACCTGCCGGGAAGGCGTACCGGGAACGTAGGGTGGCGGTCATGCCCACGCTGATCCTGGTGCGGCACGGCCGCTCCACCGCCAATACCGCCGGGGTGCTCGCCGGGCGGGCGCCCGGAGTCGCACTCGACGAGCGCGGCGCGGCCCAGTCCGCCGAGCTGCCCGCACGGCTGGCGCAGGTGCCGCTGACCGCCGTCGTCTCCAGCCCGCTCCAGCGCTGCCGGGAGACCCTGGCGCCGCTGCTGGAAGCCCGGCCCTGGCTCACGCTGCACGTCGACGACCGGATCAGCGAATGCGACTACGGCGAGTGGTCCGGCCGGAAACTCGCCGAACTGAGCGACGAGCCGCTGATGGAGATCGTCCAGCAGCATCCGTCCGCGGCCGCCTTCCCCGGCGGAGAGTCGATGCGCGCGATGCAGGCCCGCGCGGTGGACGCGGTACGGGACTGGAACGCCCGGATCGAGGAGGCGCACGGCCCCGAGGCGACCTACGCCATGTGCTCGCACGGCGACATCATCAAGTCCCTGGTCGCCGACGCCCTGGGCATGCACCTCGACCTCTTTCAGCGGATTTCCGTCGAGCCCTGTTCGGTCACCGCGATCCGCTACACCCGGCTGCGCCCCTACCTCGTCCGGCTCGGGGACACCGGTGACTTCGGCTCGCTCGCGCCCCGGGACGAAGGCGGCGCCGCGGCGGCCGAGCGGGACGCGGCAGTCGGCGGTGGTGCGGGAGCAGCGTGATCAGTCGGCGCAGTAGGGTGGTGCGACGGCGCTGCCCGCCACGCCCCTGCGATCCGCGCAGTGACCGCAGGACGTGCAGCGACCGCAGTGACCCCGCAGTCGAGCAATCGGAGCAGGACGTTGTCCCGTCAGGTGTTCTTCTACGACGCGCCGGACCGCTTCGTGGCCGGTACGGTCGGGCTGCCTGGCCGCCGTAGCTTCTACCTCCAGGCCACCGCGGCCGGCCGCACCACCAGCGTCGCCCTGGAGAAGACCCAGGTCGCCGCCCTCGCCGAGCGGATCGACGAACTGCTGGACGAGGTCGTCCGGCGCAGCGGCGGCAACGCCCCGGTGCCCGCCGTCTCGCCCACCGAGCTGTCCGACACCGCGCCGTTGGAATCGCCGGTCGAGGAGGAGTTCCGGGTCGGCACGATGGCGCTCGCGTGGGACGGCGAGGACGAGCGGATGATCGTCGAGGCCCAGGCCCTGGTCGAGCTGGACGCGGACAGCGACGAGGACCTCGCCGACGCCGAGGAGCGGTTGCTCCAGGACGACGAGAACGGCCCCCCGATGCTGCGGGTGCGCCTCACCGGAACCATGGCCAGGGCGTTCGCCAAGCGGGCGCTGGAGGTCGTCAACGCCGGCCGCCCGCCGTGCCCGCTGTGCAGCCTGCCGCTCGACCCGGAGGGACACGTATGCCCGCGCCAGAACGGATACCGGCGGGACGCCTGAGCGCCATGGAGTCCGCCGCAGAGCCCGCCGCGCCGCTGCCCGGTCCCGCCCGGCCGCAGGACCCGCCGGCGGCCGCGCCGGAGCCCGCCGGAACCCCGTCGGACGCGCTGCTCGCCGAAGGGGAGCTGACCGTCCGCGGCCGCATCGAGGAAGCCTCCAACGCGGTGCTCTACTGCACGGTCGCGTACGACGGCCACAGCACCGCCTGTGTCTACAAGCCGGTCGCCGGTGAGCGCCCGCTGTGGGACTTCCCCGACGGCACACTCGCCCAGCGCGAGGTCGCCGCGTACGAGATCTCCCGGGCCTGCGGCTGGGACCTGATCCCCCCGACGGTGCTGCGGGACGGCCCGTACGGCACCGGCATGGTCCAGGAGTGGATCGATCCGCCGGAGAGCAGCGACGAGGTGCCCGAGCTGCTGGCACTGGTGGAGGACGAGGAGCCGGGGCCCGGCTGGAAGGCCGTCGGGCTCGCTCAGATCGGTGCGGGCCGCACCGCGCTGCTGGTGCACGCCGACCATCCGCGGCTGCGGCAGCTCGCGGTGCTCGACGCGGTGATCAACAACGGGGACCGCAAGGGCGGCCATCTGCTGCCCGGCGCCGATGGGCAGTTCTTCGCCATCGATCACGGCGTGACGTTCAACGCCGAGGACAAGCTGCGCACCCTGCTGTGGGGGTGGGCGGGGGAGCCGCTGACCGACGAGGCGCTGGAGGTGCTGCGGGGTCTGGAGCGGGAGCTGGCGGACGGCCGGCCGCTCGCCGCCCGACTGGCCGAACTGATCACGGACGCCGAGACCGAGGCGCTGCGGGCGCGGGTGGCGGGGCTGCTGCACAGCGGCCGGCACCCGGAGCCGAGCGGCGAATGGCCCGCGATCCCCTGGCCGCCCGTCTGATGGCCGTCTGATGCGCGTCTGATCCACCGGGAATCCGTGCCGTGGCGACGGCGCGCTTCTACGTGCGACCGCGGGGTGATTGCACGTACGACCGTCGAACACAAGACCGCCTTTCCGGCCAGACCTCCGGTCCGGTTCGTATGCGGAACATCCGTCCGGTTACGCTCAAGGCATGCATGCATGGCCCGCTTCTGAGGTCCCCGCCCTGCCTGGCCAGGGCCGCGACCTGAGGATCCACGACACCGCGACCGGCGGACGGGTAACCCTCGACCCCGGTCCCGTCGCCCGTATCTACGTCTGCGGCATCACGCCCTACGACGCCACCCACATGGGGCACGCGGCGACCTACAACGCGTTCGACCTGGTTCAGCGCGTGTGGCTCGACACGAAGCGTCAGGTGCACTACGTACAGAACGTCACCGATGTCGACGATCCGCTGCTGGAGCGGGCCGTGGCCACCGGCGACGACTGGACGGCGCTCGCCGAGCGCGAGACCGCCCTCTTCCGCGAGGACATGACGGCCCTGCGGATGCTGCCGCCCCGCCACTACATAGGCGCCGTCGAGTCGATACCCGGCATCGTCCCGCTGGTGGAGCGGCTGCGCGACGCCGGCGCCGCCTACGAGCTGGACGGTGACATCTACTTCTCGGTCGCCTCCGACCCGCACTTCGGCGAGGTCTCCGGGCTGGACGCCGAGGCGATGCGGCTGCTGTCCGCCGAGCGCGGCGGCGACCCGGAGCGCGAGGGCAAGAAGAGCCCGCTCGACCCGATGCTGTGGATGGCGGCCCGCGACGGCGAGCCGAGCTGGGACGGCGGCTCGCTGGGCCGCGGCCGGCCCGGCTGGCACATCGAGTGTGTCGCCATCGCCCTGGACCACCTCGGCATGGGCTTCGACGTCCAGGGCGGCGGCTCCGACCTCGCCTTCCCGCACCACGAGATGGGCGCCTCGCACGCCCAGGCGCTCACCGGTGAGCACCCGTTCGCCAAGGCGTATGTGCACGCCGGGATGGTGGCCCTGAACGGCCAGAAGATGTCCAAGTCCAAGGGCAATCTCGTCTTCGTCTCCACGGTGCGGCGCGCCGGCACCGACCCGGCGGCGATCCGGCTGGCGCTGCTCGCGCACCACTACCGGGCCGACTGGGAGTGGACCGACGCGGTGCTGGCGGAGGCCGAGGAGCGGCTGGTGCGCTGGCGGGCCGCCGTCTCCCGTCCTGACGGCCCGTCCGCCGACGCCCTCCTGGCGGAGATCCGTACGGCGCTCGCCGACGACCTGGACTCCCCGGCCGCCCTCGCGGCCGTGGACCGCTGGGCCGCCGCGCAGCAGGACGGGGGCGGCACCGACGAGGGCGCCCCCGGTCTCGTCTCCCGCGCGGTCGACGCACTGCTCGGCGTGGCCCTGTAACGACCCGTCAATCCGACCCTCAGGGGCGCTTCCGCCGGCCGGTGGAAGCGCCCCTTTCTCCTTGCGGGGCCGGGGACTTGCGGCTCGGGAGGTCCGGGAGGGGAAATGCCAGGGGCGCCGTACCGGCCCGCAGGCCGTCCGGCGCCCCTGGCATACCGGGGAGCGGGTCCCCGGCGCTCAGCTTCCGCTGCTCTCCGAACCGTCCTCCGGCCCCGGGGAGTCGGCCGGGTCCGTGCCGCCCGAGGCATCCGGGCTCTCCGACGTGCCGTTGCCCTTGGCCGTGTCCTTCGGTCCCGTCGCCGTCTCGTCGCCGGTCTTCGGCTCGCGGGGCTCCTTGGAGACCGGGCGGGGCGGACGGGTGCGGCCGCTGGTGGTGTCGCGGAGGAAGGAGCTGTCGCGGCCGTCGGCCAGGCCGCCCTCGGTCGCGACGCCCGGACCGGACTGCGGGTCGCGGCGGCGCAGATAGCGCTCGAACTCGCGGGCGATGGCCTCGCCGGACGCCTCCGGCAGATCCGCGGTGTCCCGCGCCTCCTCCAGCGACTGCACGTACTCGGCGACCTCGCTGTCCTCGGCGGCCAGTTGGTCCACACCCAGCTGCCAGGCGCGGGCGTCCTCGGTCAGCTCGCCCAGCGGGATACGGACGTCGAGGAGGTCCTCCAGGCGGTTGAGCAGGGCGAGGCTGGCCTTCGGGTTGGGCGGCTGGGAGACATAGTGCGGCACCGCGGCCCACAGGCTCACCGCGGGGACACCGGCATGGGTGCACGCCTCCTGGAGGATGCCGACGATGCCCGTGGGGCCCTCGTAGCGGGACTCCTCCAGATCGAGCCGGGCAGCCAGGTCCGCGTCGGAGGTGACCCCGCTGACCGGCACCGGGCGGGTGTGCGGGGTGTCGCCGAGCAGTGAGCCCAGCACCACCAGCATCTCCACACCCAACTCATGGGCGAAGCCGAGGATTTCGTTGCAGAACGAGCGCCAGCGCATGCTGGGCTCGATGCCGCGGACCAGGACGAGGTCGCGCGTGCGCCCCTTGCCGTTCGTGTCACCGACACGCACCACGGAGAGCCGGGTCGTCGGCCAGGTGATCTTGCGTACCCCGCCGTCCAGGAAGACGGTGGGGCGGTTCACCTGGAAGTCGTAGTAGTCCTCCGCGTCCAGCGCGGCGAAGACCTCGCCCTTCCATTCCCGGTCGAGATGGGCGACCGCGGCGGAGGCGGCGTCGCCGGCGTCGTTCCAGCCTTCGAACGCGGCCACCATGACCGGGTCGATCAGCTCGGGTACCCCCTCGAGCTCGATCACCCAGCGCCTCCTTCCGACCGGTCCGGCCGCCTGGGGCGGCCGCCGGCAGCAGTTCCATTACGTGCGGTCCCAAGACTACGGCGTCCGCGGCGCCGGTCCGTAGCCCCTTTGCGGGAAGGGCTGGCGATTCATCCGACCTGTCCCGAGGGCTGTTGGCTCAACTTCCGTACGGGGTCTGGACGAGGCCTCACGCGCGGGTCTATACATCGGATGTCCGGCAAAGGTCCGATGTTCTTCCGCAACATCCCAGGGGGCATGCGCATGGCAGGGACCGGCACCGTCACCGAGCTGGAGGTCCACGACGTCCGCTTCCCCACCTCGGAGCAGCTCGACGGCTCGGACGCCATGAATCCGGACCCCGACTACTCCGCCGCCTACGTCGTCCTGCACACCGACGGCGGACCGCCGGGCCACGGCCTCTGCTTCACCATCGGACGCGGCAACGAGGTCATGGCCGCCGCGATCCGGTCCCTCGCGCCCTACGTCGTCGGCCGCCCCGCCCCCGCCGGCGCCGCCGATCTCGCCGCCCTGCACCACGACCTCACCCACGACTCCCAGCTGCGCTGGCTCGGGCCCGAGAAGGGCGTGATGCAGATGGCGGCCGGGGCGCTGGTCAACGCCGCCTGGGACCTGGCCGCGCGCCGGGCCGGGCTGCCGGTGTGGGAGTTCCTCGCCGCGCTGACTCCCGAGGAACTGGTCTCGCTCGTCGACTTCCGCTACCTCTCCGACGCGCTGACCCCCGACGAGGCGCTGGCCCTCCTGCGCGCCGCCGAACCCGGCCGCGCCGCCCGCACCGCCCGCCTCAAGGCCGAGGGCTACCCCGCGTACACCACCTCGCCCGGCTGGCTCGGCTACGACGACGGCAAGCTGGTACGGCTGGCCAGAAAAGCGGTGGCCGACGGTTTCGGCCAGATCAAGCTGAAAGTGGGCGCCGACCTCGACGACGACAAGCGGCGGCTGCGGCTGGCCAGGGACGCGGTCGGCCCCGGCGTACGGATCGCCGTCGACGCCAACCAGCGCTGGGACGTGGCCGAGGCGGTCCGCTGGATGACCGCGCTCGCGCCCTGGACCCCGCACTGGATCGAGGAGCCGACCAGCCCCGACGACGTCCTCGGGCATGCCGCGGTGCGCTCCGGGCAGCCCGTGAAGGTCGCCACCGGTGAGCACGTCGCCAACCGGGTGGTCTTCAAACAGCTGCTCCAGGCCGGCGCCGTGGACTTCGTACAGATCGACGCGGCCCGGGTCGCCGGGGTCAACGAGAACCTCGCGATCCTGCTGATGGCCGCGAAGTACGGGGTGCCGGTGTGCCCGCACGCGGGCGGGGTGGGGCTGTGCGAGCTGGTGCAGCATCTGGCGATGTTCGACTACGTGGCGGTGTCCGGGAGTTGGGAGGACCGGGTGATCGAGTACGTCGACCATCTGCACGACCACTTCAGCGACCCCGTCGTCATCGACCGCGGCCGCTACCGCGCCCCGACCGCGCCCGGCTTCTCGGCCCGGATGAAACCCGGGTCCCTCGCCGCCCACCGTTTCCCCGACGGGCCCGTCTGGCGCGCCCGTCAGCGGCCGCGGCACCCCCACGGCGAACAGGAGGTCCCCGTATGAGCGACCGACCGCGGACCGGCCACCACCCGGCCGACTTCGAGGGGATGGCCGCCCTCGTCACCGGCGGCGGCTCCGGCATCGGGGCGGCCACCGCCGCGCTGCTACTGGCGCGCGGCGCGCGGGTCGCCGTCCTGGACCGGGACCCGGCCGGTGCGCCCGCCGGGGCGATCCCGGTCACGGCCGATGTGACCTCCGACGCCGCCGTACGGGCCGCCGTCGCCGAGGCGGTGGGGGAGCTGGGCGCCCTGCACACCCTCGTCGGCAACGCCGGGACCGGCGCCATCGGCACCGTCGTGGACAACGACGACGCGGAGTGGGGCCGGGTCCTGGACGTCAATGTGCTGGGCCTGGTCCGCACCGCCCGCGCCGCGCTGCCGGCCCTGCGCCGCACCGCGGCCGGCGCCCCGGGCCGGGTCTCCATCACCCACACCTGCTCCATCGCCGCCACCGCGGGCCTGCCGCAGCGCGCGCTGTACGCCGCGAGCAAGGGCGCGGTGCTCTCCCTGACCCTCGCGATGGCCGCCGACCACCTCCGCGAGGGCATCCGCGTCAACTGCGTCAACCCGGGCACCGCCGACACCCCGTGGGTCGGCCGCCTGCTGGACCACGCCGACGACCCGGCCGCCGAACGCGTCGCCCTCAACGCCCGCCAGCCGATGGGCCGGATGGTCACCGCAGCGGAAGTGGCCGCCGCCATCGCCTCGTTGGCGTCCCCGTCCGCCTCCGGCATCACGGGAACGGCACTGGCGGTGGACGGGGGGATGCAGGGGGTGCGATTGCGGGGTGGTACGTGAACGGGGCTGTCGGGGAGAGCCGTAGGAGCCGCACACCACGACCGAGGGATCAACCATGAGATTGCGTACGACCGGCGCGGCGGCCTGTGCCGCGGTGCTCGCCATCGCCGCACTCGCCGGCTGCAACCGCGGCAGCGACACCGCGGGCGGCAGGATCGGCATCGATCTGCCCCGTACGGACACCGACTTCTGGAACTCCTACCAGCAGTACCTGGAAAAGGACCTGGACCACGGCGGCCCGGCCGCGCTGCCGCTGTCCAACTCGCAGAACGACATCGCCAAGGTCGTCTCCAATGTGCAGGCACTGACCGACCAGGGCGCCAAAGCGATCGTGATGGCACCGCAGGACACCGGCGCCATCACCGCCGAGCTGCAACGGCTGGCGGAGAAGAAGATCCCGGTGGTGAGCGTGGACACCCGCCCCGACGAGGGCAAGGTCTACATGGTCGTACGCGCCGACAACCGCGCCTACGGCGAGAAGTCCTGCGACTACCTCGGCAGGCAGCTCGGCGGCAAGGGCCGGGTCGCCGAACTCCAGGGCGACCTCAGCTCGATCAACGGGCGGGACCGTTCCGAGGCGTTCGCCGCCTGTATGAAGAAGAAGTTCCCGAAGATCACCGTGCATGAGCTGGCCACGGACTGGAAGGGCGAGGTCGCCTCCGGCAAGCTCCAGAGCCTGCTCGCCCAGCACCCGGACCTCGACGGCATCTATATGCAGGCCGGCGGCGCCTTCCTCCGGCCCACGCTCGCCCTCCTGGAGCAGAAGAAGCGGCTCGAACCGGCCGGCTCCGACGGGCACATCACCATCATCTCCAACGACGGCATCCCGGACGAACTGGACGCGATCCGGGCCGGCACGATCGACGCCACCCTCTCCCAGCCCGCCGACCTCTACGCCAAGTACGCGCTCTACTACGCCAGGGCCGGACTGGCCGGCAAGACCTTCCGGCCGGGGCCGACCGATCACGGCTCCACCATCGTGAAGATCAGGAACGGTCTGGAGGACCAGCTGCCGGCGCCCCTGGTCACCAAGGACACCGTCGATGACAAGAAGCTGTGGGCCAATCAGCCGGAGAAGAAGAAGTAGCGCCGTGGAGACCCACGACCGGGCGGCGGCGGTGCACGCCGAGGGGATCGTCAAACGCTACGGGCCCACCGTCGCCCTGGACGGCGCCCGCTTGACCGTACGGCCCGGCGAGGCGCACGCCCTCGTCGGCCGCAACGGCGCCGGGAAATCCACCCTGGTGTCCGTGCTGACCGGCATGGCACGCCCGGACGCCGGCCGGGTCACCTTCGGCGGCGCACCGGCGCCCGGCTGGGGCGACACCGCCGCCTGGCAGCGCAAGGTCGCCTGTGTCCACCAGAAGTCGATGACGGTGCCGGAGCTCACCGTCGCGGAGAACCTCTACCTGGGCCGCTACCAGGGCACGCGGACCATCCGCTGGCGGGCGCTGCACACCCGCGCCCGTGAGCTGCTCGCCGAATACGGCGTCGAGGTCGACACCGCCGCCCGGATCCGGGACCTCGGCGTCGAGCAGCGGCAGTTCGTGGAGATCGCCCGCGCGCTGTCCGGCGGCGCCCGGCTGATCATCCTCGACGAGCCCACCGCCCGGCTCGACGCGGCCGGCATCGACCGGCTCTTCGCCAAACTGCGCGGGCTGCGCGCCCAGGGCGTGGCCCTTCTGTTCATCTCGCACCACCTCCAGGAGGTCCACGAGCTCTGTGACACCGTCACCGTCTTCCGCGACGCCCGGCAGGTGCTGACCGCGCCCGTCCCCGGGCTGGCCAAGGAGGCACTGGTGGCGGCCATGACGGGGGAGGAGACGGCCGCCGTACGGAAGCCCCGGACGGGCGCGCGTCCGACGGGCGAGCCGGTGCTGCGGACCGAAGCCCTGGCCGTCGACGGGCATTTCGCGCCGCTCGACCTGACCGTACGGGCCGGGGAAGTGGTGGGGCTCGCGGGCGCCACGGCCGGCGGGGGCACCGCGATCGGCGAGACCCTGGTGGGGCTGCGGACGCCGGACGCGGGGCGGATCGCGGTGCGCGGCCGCCCGGTCCGGACGGGCAGCGTCCCGCACGCCCTCGACGCGGGCATCGGCTATGTCCCCGAGGACCGGCACCGCGAGGGGCTGATCCCGGGCCGCAGCGTCGCCGAGAACGCCACCCTCACCGTCACCGGCCGGCTGGGGCCGATGGGCACCGTACTGCCCTCCCGGACCCGGGCGTTCGCCCGGCGGATGATCGCGGCACTCGACATCAGGACGACCGGGCCCGGCCAGCCGGTGTCCGGGCTCTCCGGCGGCAACCAGCAGAAGGTGGTGATCGCCCGCGCCCTGGCCCGTGAGCCCGCGGTGCTGGTCGCCATCCGGCCCACCAACGGCGTCGACGTCAAGTCCAAGGACGCGCTGCTGGGGGTCGTACGGGAGGTCGCGGACGGCGGCAGCGGCGCCGTGATCGTCTCCGACGAGCTGGACGATCTACGAGTCTGCGACCGGGTACTGGCCGTCTTCCACGGCCGGGTGACCGCCGAATTCCCGGCCGGCTGGCGCGACCACGAACTGGTCGCCGCGATGGAGGGGGTGGCCGCCGGCGGCCCCGGTCCGGGTGATCCGCCCGGGGCGGGCGGCGGCCGGGACGCCCCAACGGGCCCACCGCACACGGAAGGAACGGAAGGGACCGCGCCATGACCGAGACCGCAACGCCGCCGGCCGCCGACGTGGTGGACCGGCCGCCGCCGCGCCGCCGGCCCTGGACCGAGCCGGCCCGCTGGCGGGACTTCTCCCTGGTGCCGGTGATCTTCGTGCTGGGCGTCATCGGCTTCATCGTGTCGCCCGCGTTCCTCACCCAGGACAACCTCATCGGCGTCATCCAGCAGTCCACGGAACTGGGCCTGCTGGTGCTCGGCGAGGCGCTGATCCTCATCACCGGGCGGATGGATCTCTCGCTGGAGTCGACCATCGGCCTGGCGCCGGTGCTCGGCCTGTGGCTGGTGATGCCCGCCCACGGCACCCGCTTCGCCGGGCTGGAGCTCTTCCCCGCCTGGACGGCGATCCCGCTCTGTCTTGCCGTGGGTGCGGCGGTCGGCGCCGCCAACGGCTTCCTCATGCTCACCCTGCGGGTCAACGGCTTCATCGCCACCCTCGGGATGCTCACCATGCTCCGCGGTCTGCACGTGGGGATCTCCGAGGGCCGGTCCATCGGCGACGTTCCGGAGTCCTTCGCCTATCTGGGCAAGGCCGACTGGCTGGGCGTCCCGGCCGCCGTCTGGATCTGCCTCGCCCTCTTCGCGCTGGGCGGCGCGGCCCTGGGCTACCTCCGGCACGGGCGGGCGCTGTACGCCATCGGCGGCAATCCGGAGGCGGCCCGCGCGGCCGGCATACGGGTGGACCGCCTCACCTGGATCGTGCTGGCCCTCGGCGGGGTGCTCGCCGCCTTCGCCGGGATTCTCTACACCGGCCACTACGGCGCGGTCTCCGCGAGCCAGGGCAACGGCTGGATCTTCCAGGTCTTCGCCGCCGCGGTGATCGGCGGGATCGGCCTCAAGGGCGGCCGGGGCACCCTCTTCGGCGCGCTCACCGGCGTCCTGACGCTCCAGCTGGTGATCAATGTGATGACGCTGGGCGGGGTGCCGCCGCTGTGGACCCAGTTCCTCAACGGCACGATCATCATCGTCGCGCTGGTCATCTCCCGCTTCACCAGCGGCGAGAAGCAGGACTGAGCGGCCACCGCCATGCGCTGTCCGCCGTACGGGCCAAGGGAGTTGGGGCACACCGGCGTCACCGTGCCGCCGCTGGGGCTGGGCTGTGCGCCGCTCGGCAACCTCTACCGCGCCGTCCCGGAGGCACAGGCCGGCGAGGTCGTCCGCGCCGCCCTCGCCACCGGCGCCGGCTACTTCGACACCGCCCCCCACTACGGCGTGGGCCTGTCCGAGGAGCGCCTCGGCCGGGCACTGCGCGACCAGGACCGCACCACCTACACCCTCTCCACCAAGGTCGGCCGCCGACTGCGCCCGCTCGCCCCGGGGGAGCGGGCCGCGGGCGAGGGCTTCGTGGACACCCCCGCGCGGGCCCGTGTATGGGACCTCTCCCGCGACGGCATCCGGGCCACGCTCGACGCGTCCCTGACCCGGCTCGGGGTGGACACCGTCGACATCGTCTATCTGCACGATGTCGAGGACCGGCTGCGCGAGGTGTACGAGACGGGCTTCCCCGCCCTTGCCGAGCTGCGCGCACAAGGGATGGTCCGGGCCATCGGGTTCGGCATGAACCACAGCGAGGTGCTGGCCCGCCTGGTCGCCGACCTCGATGTCGATGTGGTGCTGTGCGCCGGCCGCTGGACCCTGCTGGAGCGCACCGCCCTCGATGACCTGCTGCCGGTCTGCGCACGCCGCGGCACCTCGGTGGTCGTCGGCGGCGTCTACAACTCCGGTCTGCTGGCGGACCCGTCACCCGGCGCGCCCTACAACTACGCACCGGCGCCCGGCCCGGTGCTCGACCGGGCGCGTCAACTTGCGTCCGTGTGCGCGGAGTTCGATGTTCCGCTCAAAGCGGCGGCGCTCCGCTTCCCGTTCGGGCACCGTGCCGTCGCCGCGGCCGTGGTCGGAGCCGCCACACCGGACGAAATGGCCGAGAACGCACGGCTGTTCACCCATCATCTCCCCGACGCGCTGTGGCATACGCTCGTCGCCCGCGGCCTGCTCGACCCCGATCTGCCGCTGCCCCTGAACGACTGAGCGAGCCCGGAGCGCGCCCCTGATGCGTATCGACGCCCATCACCACCTGTGGGACCTCAGCCGGCGCGAACAGCCCTGGATGGACGGACCCTGGGCCGACCCGATCCGCCGCAGCTACGGCCTGTCCGACCTCGTCCCGCATCTGACCGGGCACGGCGTCGACGGCACCCTCCTCGTCCAGTCGTCGTCCTCGTACGAGGAGACCGCCGAACTGCTCACCCTGGCTGCGGGGGAGGGCCCGGTCACTGGCGTCGTCGGCTGGGCCGACCTGCGCGCCCCGGCGCTCGCCGAGGTCCTCGCGGCGCTGCCCGCCGGTCTGGTCGGCATCCGGCACCAGGTGCAGGACGAGCCGGACCCCGACTGGCTCACCCGCCCGGACGTGCTGCGCGGCCTGGCCGTCCTGGCCGACGCCGGGCTGGTCTACGACCTGCTGGTCACCCCGCGCGAACTGCCCGCCGCACACACCGCGGTACGTGCCCTGCCCCAGCTGGCCTTCGTACTGGACCATGCCGCCAAACCGCCGGTCGTCACGGGGGAGTGGCAGCCGTGGGCGGACGCCGTCACCGCCCTCGCGGCGCTGCCCAACGTCAGCTGCAAACTGTCCGGGCTGGTCACCGAGGCCGACTGGGACGCCTGGCGGCCGCAGCAGATCCTGCCCTACGCCCGGCACGTCCTGGACGCCTTCGGCCCCGGCCGGATGATGTTCGGCTCCGACTGGCCGGTGTGCACCCTGGCCGCCGGCTACGAGGACGTGGTGGCGCTCGCCGAGGCGGCCACCGGGCAGCTCTCGGCGGCGGAACGGTCGGACGTCTTCGGGGGGACGGCCGGGCGGGTCTACGGGGTGAGGGTGCCGTCGGAACCTGAGCCGGAGCCGGAGCCGGAGCCGCCCGGCCGCTGACGTGGCGTCCGGATTCCGCCAGCTCCGGCTCCCGCCGCGCCGGAAGATCGAGTCGTACCGCGGAGAAACCCCCGCGACCCGGTGCGCCCCGTACGGAAGCCACGGCATTCCGCACGGCCGCGCCCGGCCACGACGACTCGATACGAAGGTGATGACGATGACGGCGACGGTGCTGACGGAGACGACGGCGGCGGCGCACGGCCCCCGGCCGCTCGTCGGCAAGGCGGCCCTGGTGACCGGCGGCAGCCGGGGGATCGGCCGGGCGATCGCGCTGCGGCTGGCCGCCGACGGAGCCGCGGTGGCTCTGACCTTCCGGAGCGGCCAGGACCAGGCCGACCAGGTGGTCAAGGAGATCGAGCGGGCCGGCGGGCAGGGCTGGGCGGTGCGGGCCGACAGCGCTGACGCGGAGGAGATCCGGGCCTCGGTGGCCGGTGCCGTCGACCGGTTCGGGCGGCTGGACATCCTGGTGAACAACGCGGGCATCGGCGTGCTCGGACCGTTCGAGGGCATCTCCCTCGACGATGTCGACCGGGTGCTGTGGACCAATGTCCGGGCGCCGTTCCTGGCGGCGCAGGCCGCGGCGGCGCATCTGACCGAGGGCGGGCGGATCATCTCCATCGGCAGCTGTATGGCCGAGCGGGTCGCCTTCCCCGGCGGCACCCTCTACGCCACCAGCAAGGCCGCGCTCACCGGCCTGACCAAGACCCTGGCCAAGGAGCTGGGGCCGCGCGGCATCACCGCCAACCTCGTGCACCCGGGCCCGATCGACACCGATATGAACCCCGCCGACGGCGAGAGCGCGGCGATGCAGGCCGGGCTCACCGCGCTGGGGGTCTACGGCCGGGGCTCGGATGTCGCGGCGACCGTGGCCCATCTGGCGGGCGACGGAGGACGGTACATCACGGGCGCCTCGATCGCGGTGGACGGCGGCTTCGCGGCCTGACCCCGGGGCGCGGCCTGACCCGGGGCGCGGCCGGACGCGGGCCCGGCCCCGTATACCGGCCGGTCTCACAGCGAGGCGCGCAGCCACTGCTCCACGCTCGCGATGTGCACGGTCGCCCAGGCCCGCGCGGCCTCCGCGTCCCGGTCGCGCAGTGCGCCGAGGATCGCCCGGTGCTCGGTCAGGGTGCGGGCCACCGCGTCCTTCTGCGTCAGCCCCCGCCAGACCCGGGCCCGGGTGGTCGGCCCGGACAGTCCCTCCAGCAGGGAGCAGAGCACGGAGTTGCCGGACGCCGCGACGATCCCCCGGTGGAACTCCAGATCGCAGGCGACCAGATCCTCGACCGAGGGGCTCGGCCCCAGCGCGTCCAACTGGGCCTCCAGGGCGTCCAGTTCCGCCGTCCCGATCCGGCCGGCCGCCATCGCCGTGGCGGCCGGCTCCAGGATGCGGCGGACGGCGAGGAACTCCAGCACCGTGTCGTCGCGGTGGAAGTCCACCACGAAACTCATGGCCTCCAGCAGGAGTTGCGGATCGAGGCTGGTGACGTAGGTGCCGTCGCCCTGGCGCACGTCCAGGATGCGGATGAGGGAGAGCGCGCGCACCGCCTCGCGCAGGGAGTTGCGGGACAGTCCGAGCTCGGCCGCCAGCTCGCTCTCCTTCGGCAGCCGGTCGCCCGGCCGCAGCGCCCCGGAGACGATCATGCCCTTGATCTTCTCGATGGCCTCGTCGGTGACCGCCATGCCGACCTCCCCGCTGGACCCGCCCGGATACCGCCCAGACATCCGATGTCTGGGCGCCCATTATGACCGGTGCCGCCGGCCCCAGCCCTTCCCGTACGCGGCCCAGTCCTCGTCCGTGGCGGCGAAGTCGACATACAGCGCCATACCGAACCGCCGGCGGACAGGCTCCTCGCGGGTCAGCCCCAGCCGTATGCCCCGCACCGCGGCCCGTACCGTCTCCGCGGAGGCGTGATGGCCGACGCTCTCGGTGTGGAAGAACGGCAGCCCCATCAGCAGATCGGTGTGCGGCCCCGTCGCCGCCAGCGCCAGCCGGGTCTGCTGCGCCACATAACCGCCGTAGAGGCTCTCGGCCAGCAGCCCGGTGTCGTACGACATCAGGGCGATCTGGTCGACCCGGCGCGCCACCTGACCGAAGAACCGCTGGGATATCCACTTGCGGTGGCCCGTCAGCGCCCCGCTGACGGTGTGCAGTCCGGGCAGCGGATCGATCTGGTGGACGGCGACGGAGAGCACCGCTCCCCGGCCCCGGACCACGGGCCCGAGCCGGTCCAGCAGCCGCAGATAGTCGGCATTGCCGGAGTGCAGCGGCTCCAGGTCGAGATGGACCCCGGCGAACCCGGCCGCCAGCACCTGACGGGCGCTCGCCACGATCGCCGCACGGGCCGTGGCGTCCGACAGCCGGAGCCCGCCGCGCTCGCCCGGCTCGTAGACCAGCCGGTCGCCCAGCCAGGCGTGCACCCGCACGGACGGCAGCGCGCGGTGCAGCGCGGAGATCAGCCGGCCGGCCCGCGGATAGGCCTTACGGGCGGGCGGCAGGGTGCCGTCGTGCTCCAACGGCCCGGCGTGGACGTACAGATCACGGATGCCGGTGTCCTGGATACGGCGGCGCAGCGCCGCCACGTCGGAGGCGTCCCGCCGGCCGTCCACCCAGGCATGACCGAGCCAGAGCGCGTCGCGCCCACGGGTCCTGGCCTCCGGAGCGGCCTCGCCCGCGTACTGGGCGCGCAGCGCGGTCCCCGCCAGCGTCAGCGGCAGCACGATCAGCAGCGCGACCGTCCAGGCCGCCCACGTCACCGCCCGCCGCCACCGTGGCCGGGCCTGCGTCCCCCGCCGCTGCATACCGGACTTCCCCCGTTCCGGAACCTGCGTTGATTCCTGCGCACATCATCGCAGCCGCCACTGACAGTCACCGCCGACGGCCGTCCCGCCCCCGCTCCGCAGGCGGACATGACGATGGGGCGGCCCCGTGGCCCGCCCCATCGTCACGCGCTGCACACGCCATGGCGTGCCGTCAGCCGCTCTCAGCCGTGCTGTACCGGCGTCAGCCCGCCAGCATGTCCTTCACCTTGGCCCGGACGTCCTCCGTGTCGAGGCCGCGGATCATCAGGGTCGTACGGCGGCGCAGCACATCGTCGACCGTCTCGGCCCACTCGTGGTCGCGGGCGTAGGCGACCTGCGCCCAGATCTCCGGGGCGTCGGGGTGGATGCGCTCGGCCAGCGCCGGGTTGTCGTTCGCCAGCCGGGCGATGTCGAAGGACAGCGAGCCGTAGTGGGTGGCGAGGTGCCGCGCCGTCTCCGGGGCCATCCGCGGTCCGGGGGTGCCGCCGTCGACCAGCAGCCGGTGCGCGACCGCGTTCGGGTTGGCGATACCGGGCAGCGGGAGCTTCTTCGGCAGATGCGCGATCGGCTCCATGTCCTCGGCCAGCGGGTGGCCGGGCAGCGCGGCGAGCTTGTTCATGACCGTACGGCCGATGTGCCGGAAGGTCGTCCACTTGCCGCCGGCCACCGACAGCATGCCGCCGCTGCCCTCGGTGACGACCGTCTCGCGCTTGGCCTTGGAGGTGTCGCCGGGGCCACCGGGCAGCACCCGCAGACCCGCGAAGGAGTACGTGATCAGATCGCGCGACAGCTGCTGGTCACGGACGGAGAAGGCCGCCTCGTCCAGGATCTGGGCGGTGTCCTTCTCGGTGACCGAGACGTCCGCCGGGTCGCCCTCGAACTCCTCATCCGTGGTGCCCAGCAGCAGCATGTCCTCCCAGGGGAGGGCGAAGGTGATGCGGTACTTGTCGATCGGGGTGGCCAGCGCCGCCTTCCAGGGGGCGGTGCGCTTGAGGACCAGGTGCGCGCCCTTCGACAGCCGGATGGAGGGGGCCGAGTTGGGGTCCTCCATCTTGCGCAGGTGGTCCACCCACGGGCCGGTGGCGTTCAGCACCAGGCGGGCGTTGACGCCGAACTCCTGGCCGTCCGTACGGTCCTTGAGCTCCGCACCGGTGACCCGGCCCTGGGTGAAGCGCAGTCCGGTGACCTCGGCGTGGTTGAGGACCGTGGCGCCGGCCGCGGCGGCCGCGCGGACGGTCATCAGGGCCATCCGGGAGTCGTTCATCTGGTCGTCGCCGTACACGGCCACGGCCTTGAGGTTGTCCGTCCGCAGCTCCGGCACGTCGCGCGCCGCCTTGGCCGGGGATATGACATGGCCGACGCCGTCGCCGAACGCGGACAGCGCGGAGTAGGCGAAGACGCCCGCGCCCAGCTTGGCGGCGCCGTGCGGGCCGCCCTTGTAGACGGGCAGGTAGAAGGTCAGGGGGTTGGCGAGGTGCGGTGCCACCTGGCGGGACACCGCACGCCGCTCGAAGTGGTTCTCCGCCACCAGCTTGACCGCGCCGGTCTGCAGGTAACGCAGACCGCCGTGCAGCAGCTTGGAGGAGGCGGAGGAGGTGGCGCCGGCGAAGTCACCGGCGTCCACCAGGGCCACCCGCAGTCCGGCCTGTGCGGCGTGCCAGGCGGTGGAGATGCCCAGGATGCCGCCGCCGATCACCAGGAGGTCGTACGTCGCCCGGGAAAGCTGCTCCCGGGTCTCGGCACGGCTCGCGTGCGAACCACTGGCCGGGTGCGTCCCGAGTGCCGGGACGCTCTGCAGGGTGCTCATGTTTACTCCTCGTCCTCGATCCAGCCCATGGTCCGCTCGACGGCCTTGAGCCAGCTCTTGTACTCGCGGTCACGGGTGGCCGCATCCATCCGGGGGGTCCACTCGGCGGCCCGGCGCCAGTTGGCGCGCAGTTCGTCGGTGCTGGACCAGAAGCCGACGGCCAGTCCGGCCGCGTAGGCAGCGCCGAGGCAGGTGGTCTCGGCGACCATCGGGCGCACCACAGGGGCGTCCAGGAAGTCCGAGATGGTCTGCATCAGCAGGTTGTTGGAGGTCATCCCGCCGTCGACCTTGAGCGCGGTCAGCTCGACGCCGGAGTCCTTGGTCATGGCGTCGGTGATCTCGCGGGTCTGCCAGGCGGTGGCCTCGAGTACGGCGCGTGCGATGTGCGCCTTGGTGACATAGCGGGTCAGGCCCGCGATGACGCCGCGCGCGTCCGAGCGCCAGTAGGGGGCGAACAGGCCGGAGAAGGCCGGTACGAAGTACGCGCCGCCGTTGTCCTCGACCGTGCTGGCCAGGGTCTCGATCTCGGCCGCGCTGTTGATGAGCCCCATCTGGTCGCGCATCCACTGGACGAGCGAGCCGGTGACGGCGATGGAGCCTTCCAGGGCGTAGACCGGCTGCTGGTCGCCGATGCGGTAACCGACCGTGGTCAGCAGTCCGTTGTACGAATTGACCGGCTCGTGGCCGGTGTTCATCAGCATGAAGGTGCCGGTGCCGTACGTGGACTTGGCCTCGCCCTGCTCGAAGCAGGTCTGGCCGAACAGCGCGGCCTGCTGGTCACCGAGCGCCGAGGCGACCGGCACACCGGCCAGCACACCGCCGGTGGTGCGGCCGTAGACCTCGGCGGACGACTTGATCTCCGGCAGCACGGCCGCCGGGATCTCCATCGACGCGAGGATCTTCGGGTCCCACTCCAGGCGGTGGAGGTTCATCAGCATGGTGCGCGAGGCGTTGGTGACGTCGGTGACGTGCACGCCGCCGTCGACGCCGCCGGTCAGGTTCCAGATGACCCAGGAGTCCATGGTGCCGAAGAGGATGTCGCCGCGCTCGGCGCGCTCGCGCAGGCCCTCGACGTTGTCGAGCAGCCAGCGGATCTTCGGGCCCGCGAAGTACGAGGCCAGCGGCAGACCGGTCTCCCGGCGGAAGCGGTCCTGGCCGACATTGCGGCCGAGCTCCTTGCAGAGCGCGTCGGTGCGGGTGTCCTGCCAGACGATCGCGTTGTGGACCGGCTCACCGGTGGTGCGGTCCCACATCACGGTGGTCTCGCGCTGGTTGGTGATACCGATCGCCTTGACGTCGGCGGCGGTCAGCCCGGCCTTGTGGACGGCGCTGTCGACGACCTGCTGGACGTTGGTCCAGATCTCGGTGGCGTCGTGCTCCACCCAGCCCGGCTTCGGGAAGATCTGCTCGTGCTCCTTCTGGTCGACCGAGACGATCCGGCCGTCCTTGTCGAAGACGATGCAGCGGCTGGACGTGGTGCCCTGGTCGATGGCCGCGATGAACGGGCCGTGCCCGTGGGAGGCGGTGCTGGGGGTGTCGCTCATGGTGTGCTCCAAGAAGTCTGTGCGGGCGGAGTCGGGGCGGTCAGGCGGCTCAGGCGAATGCCACCTGGTAGATACCACCGGCGATGGCTCCGCCGATCAGCGGGCCGACGACCGGGATCCAGGCGTAGCCCCAGTCTGAACCGCCCTTGTTCCGCAGCGGCAGAAGTGCGTGCACGATGCGCGGGCCGAGGTCACGGACCGGGTTGATGGCGTACCCGGTCGGACCGCCCAGCGACAGACCGATACCGGTGACGACCAGCGCGACCAGGAGCGTGCCGATGACGCCGACGCCCTTGCCGTTGTCGCTCAGACCGAGCGTGAGGATCGACAGCACGAGCACGGTGGTGGCGATGATCTCGGTGAGCAGGTTCTGCGCCGCGTTCCGGATCTCCGGCCCGGTGGAGAAGATGCCGAGCACCGGTCCGGCCTTGGGAGCGGCGGTCGGGTCGACCAGGCCCTCCTCGGTGGTGTGGTCGGCCAGGACCTCGGGGTCACTCAGATGGGCCTGGAACTGCCCGAGGTAGGTGACCCACACCAGCACCGCGCCGATCATGGCGCCGAGCATCTCGCCGGCGAAGTAGACCGGCACCTGGCTCCACTCGATGCCGCCCTTGATGGCGAGGCCGATGGTGACCGCAGGGTTGAGGTTGGCGCCGGACTTCGCGGCGATGTAGGCACCCGTGAGGACGGCGAAGCCCCACCCGAAGGCGATGGCGACCCATCCGGCGTTGTGCGCCTTGGAGCGCTTGAATGTGACGGCGGCGCAGACGCCACCGCCGAGCAAGATCAGAACAGCGGTACCGATGGTCTCGCTGATGAAGATGTCGGAGCTGGACACCCGCGACTCCTTTGTCCTTCGTCCAGGGGAAGGCGAACCCCGGGTCCCGTCCGGTGGTCCGCGCCCTCCTAGAGGGCGGTGGTCGGCCCGCGGCAATGCCCCACCATAGCGAATATTGCCGTTAGGTGTTCGACAATGCCGACCGACGAACGGCAGTTTTGTTCACCGGTAGAACCCCGTCAAGGGTTCCGTGGCGAAAAACTTAGGTGAACTTATGGGGTGAATCAGGTCAGAATCGCCCTGCGCCAAGATCACGGGATACGGCGCGTGCGCAATCCCTCACAGCAGCGATGATTTCCGGCCGCAGTTCGCCGTCGTTGCAGACCCGCTCCACCGCCCCCGTGATGCCCACCGCGCCCACCGGCATCCGCCGCCGGTCGTGGATCGGCGCGGCCACCGAGGCCACGCCCTCCCAGGTCTCCTCCACGTCCGCGGCCCAGCCGCGGGCCCGGGTCAGGTCCAGCAGCCCCTCGATGTCACCCAGCCCGGTCACCGTGCGCGGGGTGATCGCCTCCCGCTCCGCCTCGACGACCTCGCTGTGCGCGACCGGGTCGTAGGCGCACAGCACCTTGCCCAGCGAGGTGCTGTGCAGCGGGTGCATCGCGCCCACCTCCAGCACCTGCCGGCTGTCGTCCGGACGGAAGACGTGGTGGACGATCAGCACGCCCTGCTGGTGCAGCACGCCCAGGTAGACCGCCTCACCGCTGGAGCGGGCCAGGTCGTCGGTCCACACGAGGGCGCGGGCGCGCAGCTCGTGCACGTCCAGATAGCTGTTGCCCAGCCGGAGCAGCTCCGCGCCCAGCTGATAGCGGCCGGAGGCGGCGTCCTGCTCGACGAAGCCCTCCTGCTGGAGCGTGCGCAGGATGCCGTGCGCGGTGCCCTTCGCCAGTCCCAGGGAGGAGGAGATGTCGGAGAGCCCCAGCCGCCGTTCCCCTCCCGCGAGCAGCCGCAGCATCGCTGCGGCGCGCTCCAGCGACTGGATGGTGCGTGCCATCGGGCAACCTCCGGAAGTATGCGGTTCGACAATGCTGAACGATATCGGTCCATGCCGACTCAAGTCAGCGATCTGCAGATACTTGATAAACGCACCGGAGTCTGCCAACGATCACGGATGGTGCAGGCAGCGGGGTGGAGTGGTGCTGTCCAGGGCGTGAAACGGGGAACACGTGTACCGGACCGGCAGCTACGCTGGCCGGGTGCGCCCTCTGAAGGAGGGTGCAAAGCCGACAGCCGTCGCAACCACGGGAGCATCTCCATGGCCTCGAACACGCCAACGTCCGTCAACACGTCCCGCGCCACAACCCTGCGGGAGGCCCTGGCCTCGCGGGTGGTGGTCGCCGACGGCGCGATGGGCACCATGCTTCAGGCGCAGGACCCGTCCATGGAGGACTTCCAGCAGCTGGAGGGCTGCAACGAGATCCTCAATGTGACCCGTCCCGACATCGTGCGCTCCGTGCACGAGGAGTACTTCGCGGTCGGTGTCGACTGCGTGGAGACCAACACCTTCGGCGCGAACTTCGCCGCGCTGGCCGAGTACGACATCCCCGAGCGGGTCTTCGAGCTGTCGGAGTCCGGCGCCCGCATCGCCCGCGAGGTCGCCGACGAGTTCACCGCCTCGACCGGGCAGCAGCGCTATGTGCTCGGCTCGATGGGCCCCGGCACCAAGCTCCCGACGCTGGGCCACGCCCCGTACGTCACCCTGCGTGACGCCTACCAGCAGAACGCCGAGGGCATGATCGCCGGTGGTGCGGACGCGCTGCTGGTGGAGACCACCCAGGACCTGCTGCAGACCAAGGCCGCCATCCTCGGCGCCCGCCGCGCCCTGAAGGCCACCGGCAGTGACCTCCCGGTGATCTGCTCGGTCACCGTCGAGACGACCGGCACCATGCTGCTGGGCTCCGAGATCGGCGCGGCGCTGACGGCGCTGGAGCCGCTGGGCATCGACATGATCGGCCTGAACTGCGCCACCGGCCCGGCCGAGATGAGCGAGCATCTGCGCTACCTGGCCCGGCACTCCCGGGTCCCGATCGCCTGTATGCCCAACGCGGGCCTGCCCGTACTGGGCAAGGACGGCGCGCACTACCCGCTGACCGCCGCCGAGCTGGCCGACGCCCAGGAGACCTTCGTCGGCGAGTACGGCCTCTCGCTGGTCGGCGGCTGCTGCGGCACCACCCCCGAGCATCTGCGCCAGGTCGTCGAGCGGGTCCGCGGGATCACCCCGCCGCCGCGCGAGCCGCGCCCCGAGCCGGGCGCCGCCTCGCTCTACCAGACCGTGCCCTTCCGCCAGGACACCTCCTACCTCGCGATCGGCGAGCGGACCAACGCCAACGGGTCGAAGAAGTTCCGCGAGGCGATGCTGGACGGGCGCTGGGACGACTGTGTGGAGATGGCGCGCGACCAGATCCGCGAGGGCGCCCACATGCTCGACCTGTGCGTCGACTACGTCGGCCGGGACGGCGTCGCGGACATGGAGGAGCTGGCCGGCCGTTTCGCCACCGCCTCCACCCTGCCCGTGGTGCTGGACTCCACGGAGCTGAACGTCATCCAGGCGGGCCTGGAGAAGCTCGGCGGCCGTGCGGTGATCAACTCCGTCAACTATGAGGACGGGGACGGGCCCGAGTCGCGGTTCGCGAAGGTCACGGAGCTGGCGGCGGAGCACGGTGCGGCACTGATCGCGCTGACCATCGACGAGGAGGGCCAGGCCCGCACCGCCGAGCACAAGGTCGCCATCGCCGAGCGGCTGATCGACGATCTGACCGGCAACTGGGGCATTCATGAGTGCGACATCCTCATCGACTGTCTGACCTTCACCATCTGCACCGGCCAGGAGGAGTCCCGCAAGGACGGCATCGCCACCATCGAGGCGATCCGGGAGCTGAAGAAGCGTCACCCGGAGGTCCAGACGACCCTGGGCCTGTCGAACATCTCCTTCGGTCTGAACCCGGCCGCCCGGATCGTGCTGAACTCCGTGTTCCTCGACGAGTGCGTCAAGGCCGGTCTGGACTCGGCGATCGTGCACGCGAGCAAGATCCTCCCGATCGCGCGTCTGGAGGAGGAAGAGGTCAAGACCGCCCTCGACCTGATCTACGACCGGCGCAGCGAGGGCTATGACCCGCTCCAGAAGCTGATGGAGCTGTTCGAGGGCGCCACCGCCAAGTCGCTGAAGGCCGGCAAGGCCGAGGAGCTGCTGGCCCTGCCGCTGGACGAGCGCCTCCAGCGGCGCATCATCGACGGTGAGAAGAACGGCCTGGAGGCGGACCTCGATGAGGCGCTGGGGGAGCGGCCCGCGCTCGACATCGTCAACGAGACCCTCCTGGCGGGCATGAAGGTCGTCGGCGAGCTCTTCGGCTCCGGCCAGATGCAGCTGCCGTTCGTGCTCCAGTCCGCCGAGGTCATGAAGACCGCGGTGGCCTACCTGGAGCCGCACATGGAGAAGTCCGACGACGAGGGCAAGGGCACCATCGTGCTGGCCACCGTCCGCGGCGACGTCCATGACATCGGCAAGAACCTCGTCGACATCATCCTGTCCAACAACGGCTACAACGTCGTCAACCTCGGCATCAAGCAGCCGGTTTCGGCGATCCTGGAAGCCGCCGAGGAGCACAAGGCCGATGTCATCGGGATGTCCGGGCTCCTGGTCAAGTCCACGGTGATCATGAAGGAGAACCTGGAGGAGCTCAACCAGCGCAAGATGGCGGCCGACTTCCCCGTCATCCTGGGCGGCGCCGCCCTCACCCGCGCCTACGTCGAGCAGGACCTGCACGAGATCTACGAGGGCGAGGTCCGCTACGCCCGGGACGCCTTCGAGGGCCTGCGCCTCATGGACGCCCTGATCGCGGTCAAGCGCGGGGTGCCCGGCGCCAGCCTCCCCGAGCTCAAGCAGCGCCGGGTGCCCAAGCGGGACACCGCCGCACTGGAGGTCGAGGAGCCCGAGGGCGCGGTGCGTTCCGACGTGGCCGTCGACAACCCCGTCCCGACGCCGCCGTTCTGGGGCACCCGGGTCGTCAAGGGCATCCAGCTGGCCGACTACGCCTCCTGGCTGGACGAGGGCGCGCTGTTCAAGGGCCAGTGGGGCCTCAAGCAGGCCCGCACCGGCGAGGGGCCGACGTACGAGGAGCTGGTGGAGACCGAGGGCCGTCCCCGGCTGCGCGGCTGGCTCGACAAGCTCCAGACCGAGAACCTGCTCGAAGCCGCCGTCGTGCACGGCTACTTCCCCTGTGTGTCCAAGGGCGAGGACCTGATCCTGCTGCACGAGGACGGCACCGAGCGCACCCGCTTCACCTTCCCCCGCCAGCGCCGCGGCCGGCGGCTCTGCCTGGCCGACTACTTCCGCCCGGAGGAGTCCGGCGAGACCGATGTCGTCGGCCTCCAGGTCGTCACCGTCGGTTCGAGGATCGGCGCCGCCACCGCCGAGCTCTTCGAGGCCAACTCCTACCGCGACTACCTCGAACTGCACGGTCTGTCCGTCCAGTTGGCCGAGGCGCTGGCCGAGTACTGGCACGCCCGGGTCCGCGCCGAGCTGGGCTTCGCGGGCGAGGACCCCCAGGACGTCGAGGACATGTTCGCGCTCAAGTACCGGGGCGCGCGCTTCTCGCTGGGCTACGGTGCCTGCCCCGACCTGGAGGACCGCGCCAAGATCGCCGACCTGCTGGAGCCGGCGCGGATCGGTGTCGAGCTCTCCGAGGAGTTCCAGCTCCACCCGGAGCAGTCCACCGACGCCATCGTCATCCACCACCCGGAAGCCAAGTACTTCAACGCGCGGTAACGGGCGGACGCCCTGACCGGAGCCCAGGCATGGTCTCCCGTCACGGCAGCACCATGCGGTAACTCTGCGTGAGCAGGTCAGGGCCGTCCCGGGGCACTCCCCAGGACGGCCCTGACCTGTATCACCACGCATTCCGGCACGTACCGTCGTACACTTATCGGTCCGGTGGCGGCCGGTCGTATCCCCAGCCGGGGGTGACGACCGGCCCTTTCGTCCCTTGGGGGACGTCGCAGTTGGAGGTGGATGGATGACCAGCAGCATCCCCGCAGTCGGCACCCGCACGGTCGAAGCCGCGACCCTCCAGGCCGTATTCCTCGATCTGGACGGCACCCTCGTCGACACCGAGGGCTTCTGGTGGGAGGCGGAGGCGGAGGTCTTCGCCGAGCTCGGGCACATCCTCGACGACGCGCACCGCGAGGTCGTGGTGGGCGGTCCGATGACCCGCAGCGCCGGCTATCTGATTCAGGTCACCGGCGTCGACATCAGCCTGACCGAGCTCAGCGTGCTGCTCAACGCCGCCTTCCTGGCACGGATCGGGCGCGGTGTCCCGCTGATGCCGGGCGCCCGCAGGCTGCTGGCCGAGCTGGCCGCGCACGGGATCCCCACCGCCCTGGTCTCCGCCTCGCACCGCGCCATCGTCGACCAGATGCTGCACTCCCTCGGCCCGGAGAACTTCCGGCTGACCCTGGCCGGCGATGACCTGGAGCGCACCAAGCCGCACCCCGACCCGTATCTGACGGCCGCCGCGCGGCTGGGGGCGGACCCGGCGTGCTGTGCGGTCATCGAGGACACCCTGACCGGGGTGACGGCGGGGGAGGCGGCGGGCTGCCCGGTCGTCGCGGTGCCTTCGGTGACGCCGATCCCGCCGGCCCTGGGGCGTACGGTCGTCCGTTCGCTGGAAGAAGTTGATCTGCCATTTCTCCGGACGCTCATCACGGAAAGCCGCGGCACCGTGCACTGAGCGTGCTCCGGGAAAGGCGACGGGAACCGAGTGGAGCGGCCCGCTCATTTTCCGTGACGAATGCACTGACTGAATTGTTGCTTCGCCACGGACCCTTGAACGCGTGACGTTTCTCACGTGCCAGGCCGTCGACAGCGGGCCCCGCAGGTGTTCCAGGGGGCCTCCGGGGTGCTTTCCGCGGGGGTAACTGTCCGGATTGATGGGGCAACGTGTGAATCGTTCCGCCGTCCGGATATCGAGCAGGTTGCCATCGTTATCCAGGTGCCATATCGATACAACTCCATTGCGTCCCAGTGCGGCTGGCCGTTCCTACTAATGTCGACGCGAGCAACACCTCTGCGCTGATAAGGAACCTGCCGACGATGAATCGCAAGACCCTGGTGCTGCCGGCGCTGGCCGGTCTCCTCGCCCCTGTTCTTGCTGCCTGCGGCAGCTCGGACGGTGCCGGTGAGGGCGTCGATCCGATCGTCGTGGGTGTCGCCACCCACATCGAGGCGACGAAGGCGGCCCCCGCGCCGCTCGACCCGTCGCAGGCCTACGACGTCGACGCGTGGAACGTCATGCGCAGCACGCTCCAGACGCTGATGCGGCTGCCCCGGTCCGGGACCGCCCCGGTGCCCGAGGCCGCCCGGTCCTGCGGGTTCCGTGACACCCAGAACGAGCAGTACCGCTGCACTCTGCGGGACGGCCTGAAGTTTTCGAACGGTCACGCCCTGACGGCGCAGGACGTCAAGTTCTCCATCGACCGCATGAAGACCATCAACAACACCAATGGTCCGGTGTCGTTGCTCGACGGCATCGACAAGGTCGAGACGCCCAGCGACTCCGAGGTGGTCTTCCACCTCAAGAAGCCGGACGCCACCTTCCCGCAGAAGCTCACCACGCCCGCCGCGGCCATCGTCGACCCCGAGGTGTACCCCAAGGGCCGCCTCTACAGCGGATTCGACGTCGTCGGCTCCGGTCCGTACACCCTCAAGACCGAGCGCAGCGACAACCGCATCACCAAGGCCTTCTTCACCAAGAACCCCACCTACAAGGGCGGAGTGAAGGCGAAGAACGAAAAGGTCGAGATGCGCTTCTTCGACGACTCCGTGTCCACGGAGAAGGCGCTGCGCAAGGGCAGCATCGACGTGATGAACCGCGGTCTGGCGCCCGACCAGGTCAAGGGCCTGGAGAAGGCCCGCGACAAGGGCATCAGGCTCCAGGAGATGCCCGGTCAGGAGATCCGCTACCTGGCCTTCAACACCAAGGACCCGGCCGTCTCCAACAAGGCCGTACGGCAGGCGATGGCGCAGATCATCAACCGCTCGGATCTGGTGCGGAACGTCTACTCGTACACCGGCGACCCGCTGTTCTCGATGGTGCCCACCGGCCTCACCGGGCACATCAACTCGTTCTTCAACAAGTACGGGAACCCCGATGTCGGGGCCGCCCGCAAGACGCTGCGGGACGCGCACATCACCTCTCCGGTGAAGTTCACCCTCACGTACACCACGAACCACTACGGATCCAGCACCGTCAAGGAGGTCCGTGCGCTACAGAGCCAGCTCAACCGCACCAAGCTGTTCGACATCAGCATCAAGGGTGTCGACAGCTGGCAGCAGTTCCGCACCGATTCCCTCGACGGCAAGTACTCCGTCTTCAACATGGGCTGGTTCCCGGACATCCCGGATGCCGACAACTACATCGCGCCCTTCATCGGCAAGCAGAACTTCCTCGGCTCCCCTTACCGCAACGGAAAGATCGAGTCGCAGCTGATCCCGTCCAGCCGCCAGCAGTCCGACCGCAACGCCGCGGGGGCCGACTTCAAGCAGGCGCAGGACATCATCGCCGACGACGTACCGCTGCTCCCGCTCTGGCAGGGCAAGCAGTACGTCGCCGCCCGCGATGACATCACCGGCCTGGAGTGGGCCCTCAACTCCGCATCGGGGCTCCAGATCTGGGAGCTCAGCCGCGGCGTCGCCGACTGAGCCGGCGGATTCCACCCATGCAGCACACCACCGCCGTGGCCTCTCGCCGCGGCCCAACAGGCACGACCCAGAACGTGAGGACCGTTTAGTGAGGAAGCGTGACCAGTGGCTGGCCGCCCCGATCGGAGCGGGGCTGGCGACAGCTCTGCTCGCGGTCGCCGGGTGCGGCACGGACGACTCGGGAGCGGCCGGCAACGGCGAGCCCGTGGTCATGGGAATGACGGACAAGGTCGTGTCGACCGACCCCGCGGCCGGTTACGAGCCCGGCTCGTGGCTGTTGTTCAACAACGTCTTCCAGTCCCTGCTGAGCTTCCCCAAGGGAGGCACCACCCCCGAGCCGGAAGCCGCCGAGCGCTGCGGTTTCACCGACAGGGAGAGCAAGGTCTACCGCTGCACCCTGAAGGACGGTCTCACCTTCAGCAACGGCCACCACCTGACGTCCAAGGACGTCAAGTACTCCTTCGACCGCACCCGGCGCATCAAGGACAAGAACGGCCCCGCCGTGATGTTCTCCGCGCTCGACAAGGTCGAGGCCCCGGACGCCAAGACCGTGGTCTTCCGGCTGAAGTCGCCCGACGCGACCTTCCCCATGAAGATAGCCTCGGGCGCCGGCTCCATCGTCGACCACGCCGAGTACCCCGCCGACCGGCTGCGCACCGACGGCAAGGCCGTCGGCTCCGGCGTCTACACCCTCAAGTCCTACAGCCCCCAGAAGGCCGTCTTCGCCGTCAACGGCTCCTACGAGGGCCCGGCCAAGGTCAAGAACTCCGGGATGACCGTGAAGTTCTTCAACTCCGCCGGCACGCTCAAGAAGGCCGTCGAGGGCGGCGATGTCGACGTCGCCTACCGCGGTCTGGCCATGAAGGACATCGCGCAGCTGAACAACGCCTCGCTGAAGCAGCAGCACGGCACCCAGGTCGTCGAGGGCGCCAGCGCCGAGGTCATGCACCTGGTCTTCAACCTCAAGGACCCGGTCACCGGCAAGCTCGGCGTCCGCAAGGCGATCGCCTACCTCCTGGACCGCTCGACCCTCGTACGGGACGTCTACCAGCGCACCGCCGTGCCGCTGTACTCGATCGTCCCGGCCGGCATCACGGGCCACAGCACCTCCTTCTTCAACACCTACGGCGACCGTCCGAAGCCGGACAAGGCGAAGGAAGCGCTCCGCTCCGCCGGCTACAACGGCAAGGTGCCGCTCACGCTGTGGGCCACCCCCGACCGCTTCGGCCCCGGCACCGTCCCGGCCTTCGAGGAGATCGCCCAACAGCTCAACGCCAGCGGACTGTTCAAGGCCAAGGTGCGCTCCCTGCCCACCAAGGAGTACGAGCAGGGCGTGGGCTCCGGCCGGTTCGGCGCCTATGTCAAGGGCTGGATCCCGGACTACCCGGACCCGGACAACTTCACCCAGCCGTTCTTCGGCAAGGACAGCGTGGTGGCCAACCACTACGACTCGCCCGCCATCACCGGACGGCTGCTGCCCAAGACGGCCGACCAGCCGAACCGCGGCGCCACCAAGTCCGAGTTCCGGGAGCTCCAGGACATCGTCGCGCAGGACGTGCCGATGCTCCCGCTCTGGCAGGGCAAGCAGTACGCGGTGGCCCGGGAAGGGGTCTCCGGTCTGCAATGGACCCTGGACCCGTCGACCGTCTTCCGTTTCTGGGAGATCAGCAAGCCGGCCGAGGCCTGACCGGACGCCTGCACACCACGGCGGGGCCGGCCCGGGAAATCTCCCCGGGCCGGCCCCGCCGTCGTCCGTCCGCCGGGCCGTCAGGCCCGCCGCCCTACTGTGCGCCGGGGCGCACCAGACCGCTCTCGTACGCGTACACCGCCGCCTGCACCCGGTCGCGCAGCCCCAGCTTCGTCAGCACATGCCCCACATGCGTCTTGACGGTGGTCTCGCTGACGAACAGATCCGCGGCGATCTCCGCATTCGACAACCCGCGGGCCACCAGCTTCAGCACCTCCACCTCGCGCTCGGTGAGGGTGTGCAGGGTGTCCGGCACCGGCTCCTCGCCCGACGGCAGATGGCCCGCGTACTTGTCCAGCAGCCGGCGGGTGATGCTCGGCGCGAGCATCGCCTCGCCCGCCGCCACCACCCGGATCGCCTGCACCAGCTCATTGGCCGGGGCGTCCTTGAGCAGAAAGCCGCTCGCCCCCGCCCGCAGCGCCTCGACGACATACTCGTCCAGATCGAAGGTCGTCAGCACCAGCACCTTCGCCGGGCCGTCCTTGGCCGGGCCGGTGATCTGCCGGGTCGCCTCGACCCCGTCCATCCGGGGCATCCGGATGTCCATCAGCACCACATCGGGCTGAAGCGCCCGCACCTGCTCCAGCGCCTGGAGGCCGTCCCCGGCCTCCCCGACGACCGCCAGATCCTGCTCCGCCTCCAGAATCATCCGGAATCCCGTACGCAGCAGGGGCTGGTCGTCGACCAGCAGGACGCGGATGGCCACGAGCTCTCCTTCGTTAGATGTCCCCCATTCTGCCTTGCGGCGGCACACCGCCCTCCGCCGGGCGCACCTGGAGCGGATACACCGGGGGAGTGCCGCCGAATTCCGGACAGTGCGCCTGGTGGTCGCACCAGCCGCACAGCTTCGTCGGCCGCGGCCGCCAGTCGCCGCTCACCGTCGCCAGCTGGATCGCCTCCCACAGCGCCAGCAACTTCCGCTCCACGCCCCGCAGATCGGCCTCGACCGGGTCGTACGTCACCACATCGCCACTGCCCAGGTAGACCAGCTGAAGCCGCCGCGGGACCACACCGCGCAGCCGCCACACCACCAGCGCGTAGAACTTCATCTGGAACAGCGCGCCCTCGGCGAACTGCGGCCGCGGCGCCTTACCGGTCTTGTAGTCGACGATCCGCACCTCGCCGGTCGGCGCGACATCCACCCGGTCGATGAAGCCCCGCAGCTGAAGCCCCGACTCCAGCACCGTCTCCACATACAGCTCACGGTCCGCCGGCTCCAGACGCGTCGGATCCTCCAGCGAGAACCACCGCTCCACCAGCGCCTCGGCCTCCGCCAGCCACCCCGCCAGCCGCTCGCCCTCCGCATCCTCCGCGAACAGCTCGGCCAGCTCCGGCCGCTTGGCGAGCAGCTTCTCCCACTCGCCCGGCACCATCGCCCGCGCCCCGGCCGCCGTACGCTCCGCCGCCGGAGCGTCGAAGAGCCGCTCCAGCACCGCATGGACGACCGTGCCCCGGGTCGCCGCCGCGCTCGGCTTCTCCGGCAGTCGGTCGATCACCCGGAAGCGGTACAGCAGCGGGCACTGCATGAAATCGCTCGCCCGCGACGGCGACAGCGCCACCGGCGGCCGCGCCCGCTCCCCGTCGCCGGGCCCCGCCCCGGCCGCCGCCGCGCCCGGCTCACCGCCGCTCCGCCCACTCCGCGTATCCGCCCCGGCCTGCTCCGTGCTCCATCCCATGCCACAAAACCCTACGGCCCGCCACTGACAGGCGCGGACGGGTCACCGGCGCTGGGGGTGTCCGCAAAGCCCCGCCTGGCTCGCGGCCCGGGCGGACGACGGGACTTTGCGGCCACCCCCTGGGGCCCCGCGGCGGACCGGGCCGGGCCGCTCCGCATACCATCGACGGCGGACCCCTTCGCCCTGCATGATCGAGATATCAGGCCGAGCAGGGGCGAAAGCCGTAGTCAATGAGGGGACGCCGTGGACGAGAGCGGGAAGTCGCAGGACCCCGAGGAGTCCGTGCGGCCCCAGCCGCCCGAGCCGCCCGAGCGCAACAACGGACCGAAGGGACCCACTCCGGGCAAGAAGAAGACCGGCGGCGGCATTCTGATGGGCCGTCCCTTCGGCGTGCCCGTCTACGTGGCGCCCAGCTGGTTCCTTGTCGCCGCCCTGATCACCTGGGTCTTCGGCGGCCAGCTGGAGCGCGTGCTGCCCGAGCTCGGCGCCGCGCGCTATCTGGTCTCGCTCTTCTTCGCCGTCGCCTTCTACGCCTCGGTGCTCGTCCACGAGCTGGCCCACACCGTCGCCGCGCTCCGCTTCAAGCTCCCCGTACGCCGTATCCAGCTCCAGTTCTTCGGCGGCGTCTCGGAGATCGAGAAGGAGACCGAGACCCCCGGCAGGGAGTTCGTCCTCGCCTTCGTCGGCCCGCTGCTCTCCCTCGTCCTCGCCGGCGTCTTCTACGCGGGCATGCAGCTGGTCGAACCCGACACCGTCCCGGGGGTCCTGCTCGCGGGCCTGATGATCTCCAACCTCATCGTCGCGGTCTTCAACCTGCTGCCCGGCCTCCCGCTGGACGGCGGCCGGATGCTGCGCGCCCTGGTCTGGAAGATCACCGGCCGGCCCATGAGCGGCACCATCGCCGCGGCCTGGGTCGGCCGCGCGCTCGCCGTCACGGTCCTCATCGGACTGCCGCTGCTCACCCACACCGGCGTCCTCGGAGCCGCCCGCCCCGAGATCGGCGGCGCCGACTCGCTCACCGACGCGCTGCTCGCCGCGATCCTCGCCGCGATCATCTGGACCGGCGCCGGCAACAGCCTGCGCATGGCCCGGCTGCGCGAACGCCTCCCCGACCTCACCGCCCGCACCCTGACCCGGCGCGCCGTCCCCGTCGAGACCGATACCCCGCTCTCCGAGGCCCTGCGCCGCGCCAACGACGCCGGCGCCCGCGCCCTGGTCGTCGTCGACCGCCAGGGCACCCCCACCGCCCTCGTCCGCGAGGCCGCCATCGTCGGTGTCCCCGACCACCGCCGCCCCTGGGTCCCCGTGGGCACCCTTTCCCAGGACCTCAAGGACGGCATGCGGGTCTCCGCCGAACTCGCCGGCGAGGACCTCCTGGAGTACCTGCGGGCCACCCCCGCCACCGAATACCTCGTCGTCGAGGAGACCGGCGAGATCTACGGCGTGCTGTCCACCGGCGACGTCGAGCGGGCCTTCGTCTCGGCCATGGCCCGAAAGGCGGCCCCCTAGGGCACCGGCCGCGCACCGCCCGCCCACTGGTCGGCGCGGCCCCGACGGGCCGGTAGGCTGGTCACATGTCCGAACCGACCGGTGCCGCCCGCCGTCGCGGGCCCTTCAAGGTCGGGGACCAGGTCCAGCTCACCGACCCCAAGGGACGCCACTACACCTTCACGCTCGAAGAGGGAAAAAGCTTCCACACCCATAAGGGAGCCTTCCCCCACGACGAGCTGATCGGTGCTCCCGAGGGCAGCGTTGTCCGTACCACAGGGAACGTCGCCTACCTCGCGCTGCGCCCGCTGCTCCCCGACTACGTCCTGTCCATGCCCCGCGGTGCCGCCGTGGTCTACCCCAAGGACGCGGGGCAGATCCTGGCGATGGCCGACATCTTCCCCGGCGCCCGCGTCGTCGAGGCAGGTGTGGGCTCCGGCTCGCTCAGCAGCTTCCTGCTGCGCGCCATCGGCGACGACGGCATGCTGCACTCCTACGAGCGCCGCGCCGACTTCGCCGAGATCGCCACGCAGAATGTGGAGCGCTACTTCGGCGGTCCGCACCCCGCATGGACGCTCACCGTCGGTGACCTCCAGGACAACCTCTCCGACACCGAGGTCGACCGCGTCATCCTCGACATGCTCGCCCCCTGGGAGTGCCTGGAGGCCGTCTCCAAGGCCCTGGTCCCCGGCGGCATCCTCTGCGCCTACGTCGCGACGACGACGCAGATGGCCCGCACGGTCGAGGCGATCCGCGAGCACGGCACCTTCAACGAGCCGTCGGCCTGGGAAACCATGGTCCGCACCTGGCACGTCGAGGGCCTCGCCGTCCGTCCGGACCACCGCATGATCGGCCACACCGGCTTCCTGCTGACCGCCCGCCGCCTCGCCGACGGCGTCGAGCCCCCGCTGCGCCGCCGCCGCCCCGCCAAGGGCGCGTACGGCGAGGACTACACGGGCCCCGGCAAGGACGCGGCGGCGGCATCCGGTGGCGGCTCCACCGACCGCGGCTGACCGTCCAGAACCGGCCACCGAACCACCAGGCGCCGCCGACGAGTTCCCGCACGGGAATCCGCCGGCGGCGCCGCTTCGTTTCCACCCCGGATCCACACGGAAAACTCCGGTCCTGTTGGTTCCTTGCCGCCCCCTCCTGTGGAACGATGCTGGGCACTCCCACCGCTTCAGCACTTCACAGGAGTTACCCCGCGTGCAGCCCATGGCAGGCCAGGACCTCTTGCACACCCAGCCGCGCCCCATGCACTGGCTCGCCACCGCCACCGCCATCTCGGCGGTCGTCGCGGCCGCGTCCTTCGTCCAGCCCCCCGACGCCACCGCCACGACCACCCCCGCCGCCACCGGCGGGCACCCCGCAGCGGCCCCCGACCCGAGCCGGGTGACCTTTCCGGTCGACTGCGGCCCCAATCGCCTCGACGTGGTGAAAAAGGCCTCCGGAGACCTCGACGGCGACGGGACGACCGAGACCGTCGCGGTGGTCCGCTGCCACAGCGGGATGGGCTCCCCGCCCAGCGGCGTCTACGTCCTCGCGCAGCCGGGCGGGCGCCGGGCCGCCCCGCGGATCGTGGCGACACTCCTCGCGCCCGCACAGCAGCGCAGCGTCCAAACCCTCACTATCAAGGATGGCGCGATCTCTGCGGCGGTCCTGGGCTACTCCACGCGCGACGTCCCGCGCTGCTGCCCGGACGTGCGCAAGAGCGTCAAGTGGCAATGGAAGGGCGGGAAGTTCGTCCAGAGCGAACTCCCCGCCGCTGTGAGCACCCGGCGCGTCTGACCGGTCACACGGTGTGCGCGCCGGGAGCGTTCCGCTCCGGCGGGGCTACTCCGCGTCCGGGCCGTAGACCTCGACCAGGTCCTCGACGCGGCGGACGTGGATGCAGTCCCCGGGGCACTCCTTCGCGGAATCCCGCACGTCAGCCAGCAGCTTCAGCGGGACGGGCGTTGTGGCCCCCTTGTCCTGGAGCAGCTCGTCATCGGTGCTCTTGACGTAGGCCAGACCGTCGATGTCGAGCTCGAAGACCTCCGGCGCGTACTGCGCACAGATGCCGTCCCCGGTGCACAGATCCTGGTCGATCCATACTTCCAGCTCTGGGGCTTCGTCCTGCGCGGTCATCTCGCCTGCCGTTCCTGCGTACGTGAACCGTTTTTGTCTAAGTGGCGCCAGCCCTGACGGGTGTTGACCAAGTCGACGATACAACCGCTCGCTTTCCGATGTTGTTGGGTGGGTATTCCCTTGGCGTGAGGACGTGCGCAAGGGTGAAGATCGGACACGCCCCGACAGTCTTTTCGATCTAGGGGTTTCAACCTGCACCGGCCCAGGTAGGGTCAGGAAGCGTCCAGCTCCTTGGAGGAGGTGAGGACCGTGGCAGCCCACGACGACGACATCAACCGCGGCATCCGGCCGGGGCGAGGGTCTGAAGATCCCGCCGGCCAGGTTGCCTATCTTGAGCAGGAGATCGCCGTCCTGCGACGCAAGCTCGCCGACTCTCCGCGTCACACGAGGATTCTCGAAGAGCGGATCGTCGAGCTGCAGACCAACCTGGCCGGCGTCTCGGCGCAGAACGAGCGTCTCGCCAATACTCTCCGCGAGGCCCGCGACCAGATCGTGGCCCTGAAGGAGGAAGTCGACCGGCTCGCGCAGCCGCCGGCCGGCTTCGGGGTCTTCCTTCAGACGAACGATGACGGCACGGTCGACATTTTCACCGGCGGCAGAAAGCTCCGGGTGAATGTCAGCCCCAGTGTGGAGACCGAGGACCTCAGGCGCGGCCAAGAGGTCATGCTCAATGAAGCGCTCAATGTGGTCGAGGCCATGGAGTTCGAGAGCGCCGGCGACATCGTCACCCTCAAGGAGATCCTTGAGGACGGCGAGCGCGCCCTGGTGATCGGGCACACCGACGAGGAACGGGTGGTGAGGCTCGCCGAGCCGCTGCTGGACATCACCATCCGCCCCGGCGACGCCCTGCTCCTCGAGCCCCGCTCCGGCTACGTCTACGAGGTCATCCCGAAGAGCGAGGTCGAGGAACTCGTCCTCGAAGAGGTCCCGGACATCGACTACACCAAGATCGGCGGTCTGGGCGGCCAGATCGAACTGATCCGGGACGCGGTCGAGCTTCCGTACCTCTACCCCGACCTCTTCAAGGAGCACGAACTCCGCCCGCCCAAGGGTGTCTTGCTCTACGGCCCGCCCGGCTGCGGCAAGACGCTCATCGCCAAGGCGGTCGCCAACTCCCTTGCCAAGAAGGTCGCCGAGGTGACCGGGCAGCCCGCGGGGAAGAGCTTCTTCCTCAACATCAAGGGCCCCGAGCTGCTCAACAAGTACGTCGGCGAGACGGAACGGCACATCCGGCTGGTCTTCCAGCGCGCCAGGGAGAAGGCGAGCGAGGGGACCCCCGTCATCGTCTTCTTCGACGAGATGGACTCCCTCTTCCGCACCCGGGGCTCCGGCGTCAGCTCGGACGTGGAGAACACCATCGTCCCGCAGCTGCTCTCCGAGATCGACGGTGTCGAGGGCCTCGAAAACGTGATCGTGATCGGCGCCTCGAACCGCGAGGACATGATCGACCCGGCGATCCTGCGCCCCGGCCGTCTCGATGTGAAGATCAAGATCGAGCGCCCGGACGCGGAGGCCGCCAAGGACATCTTCTCGAAGTACCTCACGGAACGGCTGCCGCTGCACTCCGACGATCTCGCCGAACACGGCGACTCGCGGAAGGCCGCAGTGAGCGGAATGATCCAGTCGGTCGTCGAGCAGATGTATGCGGAATCCGAGGAAAATCGCTTCCTGGAGGTCACCTACGCCAATGGTGACAAGGAAGTCCTTTACTTCAAGGACTTCAACTCCGGTGCGATGATCGAAAACATCGTAGGACGTGCGAAGAAGATGGCCATCAAGGCCTTCCTCGAACACAATCAGAAGGGGCTTCGGGTTTCCCACCTCCTCCAGGCCTGCGTGGATGAGTTCAAGGAGAACGAGGACCTGCCCAACACCACCAACCCGGACGACTGGGCCCGGATCTCCGGAAAGAAGGGCGAGCGGATCGTATACATCCGTACGCTGGTCACCGGAAAGCAGGGCGCAGACACCGGTCGCTCCATCGATACGGTGGCGAATACCGGCCAATACCTGTAACACCGCTCTCCGGCTGCGGATGTCCTGCACGGGGCGTCCGCAGCCGGACGCTTTTCCGGGGGCGCCAGAACCGCTCCTCATAAGGGCGCGGTGAACCAGGGAAAACCGGACTGGAGCAATGACTGTAATGATCTCCCCAGCGCCGCTAAGGCGTTCTAGGCTCTTCGGTACCGCTGCGTCACGCTGTGCGGGCGTGGGGCACGCACACGGACCGGAAGCACAGCGGTACTTGAGCGCCGACCCCATCCGGGGGCGCCGCCGGGCTAGGAGGGCCGCATGACTGTACGGCGAGTAATGGGAATCGAGACGGAGTACGGGATCTCCGTCCCCGGCCACCCGAACGCCAATGCCATGCTCACCTCGTCCCAGGTCGTCAACGCCTACGCGGCCGCGATGCACCGGGCACGCCGTGCCCGCTGGGATTTCGAGGAGGAGAACCCGCTGCGGGACGCCCGCGGCTTCGACCTCGCACGGGACAACGCCGACGCCAGCCAGCTCACGGACGAGGACATCGGCCTGGCCAATGTGATCCTCACCAATGGCGCCCGGCTCTACGTCGACCATGCCCACCCCGAATACAGCGCCCCCGAGGTCACCAATCCGCGCGACGCCGTCCTCTGGGACAAGGCCGGCGAGCGGGTCATGGCCGAGGCCGCCGAGCGGGCCGCCCAGGTCCCCGGCGCCCAGCCCATTCACCTCTACAAGAACAACACCGACAACAAGGGCGCCTCCTACGGCACGCACGAGAACTATCTGATGAAGCGGGAGACCCCGTTCTCGGACATCGTGCGGCACCTGACGCCGTTCTTCGTCTCCCGCCAGGTGGTCACCGGCGCCGGCCGGGTCGGTATCGGCCAGGACGGCCACGAGCACGGCTTCCAGCTCAGCCAGCGCGCCGACTACTTCGAGGTGGAGGTCGGCCTGGAGACGACGCTCAAGCGGCCGATCATCAACACCCGCGACGAACCGCACGCGGACGCGGAGAAGTACCGCCGGCTCCACGTGATCATCGGCGACGCCAACCTCTCCGAGATCTCGACCTACCTGAAGCTGGGCACCACCGCGCTGGTGCTCTCCATGATCGAGGACGGGTTCATCGCCGTCGATCTGGCCGTCGACCAGCCCGTCCGCACCCTCCACCAGGTCTCCCACGACCCCACCCTGCAACATCTGATCACGCTCCGCAGCGGCCGCACGCTCACCGCCGTCCAGCTCCAGATGGAGTACTTCGAGCTGGCCCGCAAATACGTCGAGGACCGTTACGGCGCGGATGCGGACGACCAGACCAAGGACGTCCTGACCAGGTGGGAGGACGTGCTCGGCCGGCTGGAGAACGATCCGATGAGCCTGTCCGGCGAGCTGGACTGGGTCGCCAAGCGTGAGCTCATGGAGGGCTACCGACGCCGGGACGGCCTGGACTGGGACGCGGCGCGGCTGCACCTCATCGACCTCCAGTACGCCGACGTGCGCCCCGACAAGGGCCTGTACAACCGTCTGGCGGCCCGCGGCAAGATGAAGCGGCTGCTGGACGAGCCGGACGTCACCCGGGCGGAGCAGAAGCCCCCAGAGGACACCAGGGCCTACTTCCGCGGCCGCTGCCTGGAGCAGTACGCGGATGATGTCGCCGCGGCCTCCTGGGATTCGGTCATTTTCGATCTGCCGGGTCGTGACTCCCTGCAACGGGTTCCCACACTGGAGCCGCTGCGGGGGACTCGTAAGCACGTCAAGGAGCTCCTTGACCGCTGCCGTACCGCAGAGGAGCTGGTCAGGACGCTCTCCGGTCGCTGAGTCGCGGCAGGTGCACGACAGATTTTGTGGCGATCCACGGCCGATCCACGGCTGAAATCGTCGCGGGGCGGGAATCATCGAGGTGACTCCCGGGCGTTGCAGCAAGTGCAGGGCCGATGTCGGACCCTGCTTGTAGGGTCGGATCTTGAAGGTCACATCGAGCGGGGCGAACCGAGCGGGGTGAGGGACATGGCGACCAAGGACAGCGGCGGCGGACAGGCCAAGGCCACGCGTTCCACCGAAGAGGTCGAGGAGCAGACGCAGGAAGCGGAGGCTTCCGAAGACCTCAAGGAACGCCAGGAAAAGTTGTCGGACGACGTGGACTCGGTGCTGGACGAGATCGACGATGTCCTCGAGGAGAACGCAGAGGATTTCGTTCGGAGCTTCGTGCAAAAGGGCGGGGAGTAGAGCGAACCGGACAGGTTCGATGCAGGGGGGCCGAAGCGTTGCGCGCGGTGCAGGGAATGACCGCGCGCAGCCTTCGGGCGACATCCGGGGAGAGGCGACGGCCGTCATGGCCGCGGCACCTCGTACACCCGGGAAGGCACCACGGCACGCGCCCGGCGCGGCGCTGGGAGTGCCGTACACCGAAAGCCGGTCCGCCGGCCCCGGCGGGTGCGGGGCGCCGCCGGGCGGGCGCGATGATCAAGGAGCGGCCGGTCTCCGTCCGATCCGTCCCGAGCCGGGCCCCGGGCATGTGGATCACACCCCCGATACGGGTAAGGTCCGAGGCGTACGGTGCATCAACTGCAACTCGGCACTCGGCAAGTTGAGGGATGACCCCGTCGCCATGCGCAGGGCCATCGCATATCCGGAAGGAAACGTGTGGAAGCCAATACTCGAAGCACCGGGCGTCTACCAGCTGCCTTCCTGACGCCTGGATCCTCGTCGTTCATGGATTTCCTCGGCGCGCACTCGCCCGATCTGCTGCCGGGCAATCGCCCGTTGCCGCCGGTGCAGGGTGCCATCGAGGCGCCGCACGGCACGACGATCGTCGCCGCGGCGTTCCCCGGGGGCGTGGTGCTCGCCGGTGACCGGCGGGCGACCATGGGCAATGTCATCGCGCAGCGTGACATCGAGAAGGTTTTCCCGGCCGACGAGTATTCGGCGGTCGGCATCGCGGGCACGGCAGGCCTCGCGGTGGAAATGGTCAAGCTCTTCCAGCTGGAGCTGGAGCACTTCGAGAAGGTCGAGGGTGCCCAACTCTCCCTGGAGGGCAAGGCGAATCGTCTGTCGACGATGATTCGCAGCAATCTCGGGATGGCCATGCAGGGCCTGGCCGTGGTGCCGTTGTTCGCCGGCTATGACCTGGACCGCGAGAAGGGCCGTATCTTCTCGTACGACGTCACCGGCGGACGCTCGGAAGAGCAGGGTTTCGCGGCGACGGGTTCCGGCTCGCTCTTCGCGCGCAGCGCCCTGAAGAAGCTCTTCCAGGAGGACTTCACGGAGGATCAGGCGGTCACGGCCGTCGTCCAGGCGCTCTACGACGCCGCGGACGACGATTCGGCGACCGGCGGACCGGACATGGCTCGGCGGATCTACCCGATCGTCACGGTGATCACCGAGGACGGCTTCAAGAAGCTGACCGAATCCGAGGTCGCGGAGGTCGCCCGTGCCATTCATGAGCGCCGCCTGGAGCAGCCCGACGGTCCGCGCGCCGCGCTGCTCTGACGGAACGGATGTTCCGCAATGCTCCCCAGCTCCCGCTGGGTGTGCCCCCAGCCACTGAGAGAGCTCTTGACAGGAAGGGACGGATAGCCGGTGTCGACGCCGTTCTATGTCTCACCCCAGCAGGCCATGGCCGACCGCGCCGAATACGCCCGCAAGGGCATCGCGCGCGGCCGCAGTGTCGTGGTGCTGCAATACACCGACGGCGTGGTCTTCGTCGCCGAGAATCCCTCCCGGGCTCTGCACAAGGTCAGCGAGATCTATGACCGGATCGCCTTCGCGGCCGTCGGCAAATACAACGAGTTCGAGAATCTGCGGATCGGCGGTGTGCGCTATGCCGATCTGCGGGGCTACACCTACGACCGGGAGGACGTGACCGCGCGCGGCCTGGCGAATGTCTACGCCCAGACGCTCGGCACGATCTTCTCCAGCGCCGCGGAGAAGCCCTACGAGGTCGAGCTGATCGTGGCCGAGGTCGGCGCCGCGCCGGAGGACGACCAGATCTACCGGCTGCCGCACGACGGCTCGATCGTGGACGAGCACGGGTCGGTGGCCGTCGGTGGCAACGCCGACCAGATCAGCAGCTATCTCGACCAGCGGCACCGCGACGGCATGACGCTGGCCGAGGCGCTGAAGCTGGCCGTGGAGTCGCTGTCGCGGGACACCAACGGCGGTGAGCGCACCCTGACCGCCGAACAGCTCGAGGTCGCCACCCTGGACCGCACGCGGCCGCAGCAGCGCAAGTTCAAGCGGATCCTGGGGCGGCAGCTGTCGCGGCTCCTGGACGAGCAGACCGCCGAGGGCGCCAAGGAGCCGGCGGCTGACGCGGACGCCGGTGCCGGCGAGGCCGGGGCGTCCGACGAAGGATCCGGCGGCAAGGGCGCCAAGGGCAAGGACGACTCCGACGGGGAGTCCGGCCCGCTGCTCTGACGAGGTACCGATTTCGGGCCCGAGGCCCGGTTCACGCGCCCCGGTGGGTCACCGCCCGCCGGGGCGCGCGGCATGTCCGGGGGTGTCCTGGGGCGGGGCGGTGGAGCCGCGGGTGACCAGTTCCACGGGCAGGGTGGGGGCGTCCGCCGGGCGTCCGTCGAGCACCGTCATCAGGGCCCGCATCCCGGCCTCGCCGAACTCCTCGGCGGGCAGCCGTACGGTCGTCAGCTCCGGTTCGACGGCGACGGCCAGGGCCAGGTCGTCGAAGCCGGTGACGGAGACGTCTTCGGGGACGCGCAGGCCCAGGCGGCGGACGGCCTTGCAGGCGCCCGCGGCGATGATGTCGTCGTCGCAGAGCAGCGCCGTGGGGCGGGGGCCGGGCTCGGTGAGGGCGGCGTGCGCGGCGTGCAGCCCGGCGTCCACGCGGAGGGCGGCCGGCTGACGGCGCAGCAGAGCGCCGGGGACGTTCCGGAGGCTGTCGGCGACGGCGCGGGCGCGTACCTCGAAGGTCCAGGACCGGACATCGGCCGCGAGGTGGGTGATGCGGCGGTGGCCGAGGGCGGTCAGATGGCCGGTCAACTGCCGTACGCCGTCGGCGATATCGAGGTTGACGGTGGCACCGGCCCGGTCGTCGTCGGGGTCGCTGTCCAGCATGACCAGCGGCAGATCCGCGTCCCGGAGCGCGGCGAGCGCCTCGGCGGCCATGGACGAGGCGATCACTCCGTCCAGGGTGGCCGCGGCGGAGTCGAACGGGTCGCGGGCGGGGCCGATGCCTTCGGGGGAGGGGTAGAGGACCACGCCGAAGCCGTGGTCGGCGGCGACCCGGGCGGCGCCGGTGTAGACGCGGGCGAAGAACTCGGTGGTCAGGGCGGGGACGACCAGCAGCACCGTACGGGTGCGGCCCATCCGCAGGCTGCGGGCGGCGAGATTGGGCCGGTAGCCCAGCTCGCGGGCGGCGGCGCGGACGGCTTCCGCCTTGCCGGGGGAGACCCGGCCGCGCCATTTGTCGCCCAGGACGAGCGAAACGGCGGCCTGCGAGACACCGGCGGCGCGGGCCACGTCGCGGCTGGTGACGCGGGCGGCGGCCGGGCCCCCGGGGCGCGCGGCGCCGGCCGCACCGGTGATGGGGGCCTCCCCTGTCCGAGCGGATTCGAGAGCTTGGGGAACGGTGTTCGCACCGGTGGACGGTGTGGCCTCGTTACTGCTCACCGGGTATATCGCTCCTCACGTTCGGCCATGGCGGTTGGACCGCGGGTTGGCGTCATGGTACGTATAACGGCGAAGGTTATACGTAACACGTCCGGTTCGGCCGGACCGGAAAGGGGCGGGGATGGCCGCGGGATACGCGGAGCTGCTCAGGACCCGGCATGCGGCCCGGCTCCTGGCGGGGACGTTGGTCGGCAGGTTGCCGAACGCCACCGCGGCGCTGGCCGTGGTCCTGTTCGTACGCGCCGAGGGCGGCAGCTACGCCCTGGCCGGGGCGCTCTCCGCGGTCTACGGCGTCTGCAACGCCATCGGGCAGCCGCTGCTCGGCCGGGCCGTGGACCTGTACGGACAGCCGCGGGTGATGCTGCCCGCCTCGGTGCTCTCGGCGCTCGGCATGGCGCTGCTGGCGGCCGTCGGCCTGGATGTGCTGTGGCCGGCCTACGTCGCCATGGTGATCGCCGGTTTCTTCACCCCGCCCCTGGAGGGCGGTCTGCGGGCACTGTGGCCCGGGGTCCTCAAGCGCGCGGATCGGGTGCACGCCGCCTACGCGCTGGACGCGGTGGCCCAGGAAGTCATGTACGCGGTGGGGCCCTTGCTGGTGACGCTGTGCGTGGCGGCCTGGTCCGAGGGGGCGGCGCTGTGGGTGATCAACCTGCTCGGAGTGCTCGGCGCGCTCTCCGTCGTCGTGTCCAGGCCGTCCCGGGAGTGGCGCAGCGAGCCCCGGGAGGCGCACTGGCTGGGGGCGCTGCGCTCGGCCGGGCTGCTGGTGCTGATCGGAGCGTTCCTCTTCGTGGGGCTGGCCATGGGGTCGATCGCGGTCGCGGCGGTGGCGTACGCCGATGAGCACGGTGGCGGAATGGTCTCCAGCGTGCTGCTGTCCGCGCTCGGTGTCGGCGCGCTGGCCGGCGGCCTCGCCTACGGCGCCCGGGAGTGGCCGGGGCGGCCGGAGAGCCGGCTGCGGCTGCTGGTCTGTCTGCTGGCGGTGGGCTATGTGCCGCTGGTGCTGGTGCCGGACGTGGTCGGGATGACGGTGCTGACCGGTGTCGCCGGTGTGTTCCTGGCGCCGGCGCTGGCCTGCGCGTTCGTTGTGGTGGACCGGCATGCGCCCAAGGGCACGGTGACGGAGGCGTTTTCCTGGCTGGTGACGACGTTCGGCGTCGGAGCCTCGGTGGGGGCCGCGGTCGTGGGCCCGGCGGTGGAGAGCGGTGGCGCGGTCGCGGGCTTCGCGGTGGCGGGGGCCGGCGGGGTCGCCGCGATGCTCGTCCTTTTGTCGACGAAGCGATTTCTTGGGGATCCCGTACGGCGGACGCTCGTGGCCGCCCCGGCGGAAAATGATCGAAACGGTGCGGCCGAACCCGGTTTCAGAGCAGGCCGTCAGGCGTAATGTTCAGTCATGGACCGCCGCATTTTCGGGCTGGAGAACGAGTACGGCGTCACGTGCACGTTCAGGGGACAGCGCCGACTGTCGCCTGACGAAGTGGCGCGGTACCTCTTCCGCCGTGTCGTGTCATGGGGCCGCAGCAGCAATGTCTTCCTGCGGAACGGCGCCCGCCTGTACTTGGACGTGGGTTCGCACCCGGAATACGCAACTCCCGAGTGCGACAACGTGACCGAGCTGGTCACCCACGACAAGGCCGGTGAGCGCATTCTCGAAGGCCTGCTCGTCGACGCCGAACGCCGCCTGCATGAGGAGGGAATCGCGGGCGACGTCTATCTCTTCAAGAACAACACCGATTCGGCGGGAAACTCCTACGGCTGCCACGAGAATTATCTCGTCGCCCGCCATGGCGAGTTCTCCCGGCTCGCGGACATCCTCATTCCGTTCCTCGTCACCCGTCAGCTGCTGTGCGGCGCGGGCAAGGTGCTCCAGACCCCGCGTGGCGCCGTCTACTGCGTCAGCCAGCGTGCGGAGCACATCTGGGAGGGCGTCTCCTCGGCGACCACCCGCTCCCGGCCGATCATCAATACCCGCGATGAACCGCATGCGGACGCCGAGCGCTATCGGCGGCTCCATGTCATCGTCGGTGACTCCAACATGTCCGAGACGACCATGATGCTGAAGGTCGGCGCCACCGACCTCGTGCTGCGCATGATCGAGGCGGGCACGGTCATGCGCGATCTGACGCTGGAGAACCCGATCCGGGCCATCCGTGAGGTCAGCCATGACATCACCGGTCAGCGCAAGGTGCGGCTGGCCAGCGGGCGCGAGGCATCAGCGCTCGAGGTGCAGCAGGAGTACTACGAAAAGGCCGTGGATTTCTGCGACCGCCGCGGAATCCGTACCGGCCTCGTCGAGCGGGTCCTGGAGCTGTGGGGCCGCACCCTCGAAGCGATCCGGGACGAGGAGCTCGACCGGGTCTCGACCGAGATCGACTGGGTGATGAAACATCAGCTCATCGAGCGGTACCGGACAAAGAACAACATCACCATGTCGCACCCGCGAGTGGCGCAGATAGACCTCGCGTATCACGACATCCACCGCCGCCGGGGGCTCTATTACCTCCTGGAGCGGAAGGGGCAAGCGGCGCGGATCTGCAATGACTTGAAGATCTTCGAGGGCAAATCGGTGCCGCCGCAGACCACCCGTGCCAGGCTGCGCGGCGACTTCATTCGCCGGGCGCAGGAGCAGCGCCGCGATTTCACGGTCGACTGGGTGCACCTCAAGCTCAATGACCAGGCGCAGCGCACGGTGCTGTGCAAGGACCCGTTCCGTTCCGTGGACGACCGGGTGGAGAAGCTGATCGCAGGAATGTGACCCGCTGCGGGAGGTATGCCGCCGCTGTATCGGGGACGGATTCCCCGCGTAACGCACCGTGGGGATCCGACCCGGTCGAGTGACGGCGTCCCGAGCATGTGGTGCCGGTGAGAGTGCCGACTGGATGGGAAAGTGGCGGGGTCCGCGTGACACGGCCCCGCCACTTTCGCGTGGCGTGGCTAGAGTGGCTCCGTCCATTCATTGATCGCAGCCCGTTTTGAGGGATATACGTGCGCCGACGCCGAATCGCAGCCCTGATCGCCGTGCCCCTGCTCCTCGTTTCCGCAGCGGCCTGCGGCAATGACGACTCATCCGAGGGCGGCTCAGCGCCGAAGGTGAGTGGGCAGGCGGATGCCAAGCCCAAGGTCGACAAGGGCCAGGGCACTCCGCCCAAGAAGCTTCAGGTCAAGGTCCTCAAAGAGGGCGACGGGCCGGCGGTGAAGAAGGGCGAGGCCCTCAACGCCAACTACCTCGGTCAGACCTGGGAGGGCAAGGCCTTCGACAACAGCTGGGACCGCGGCGCGCCGGCCACCTTCGAGATCGGCAGCGGCAAGGTCATCAAGGGCTGGGACGAGGGCCTGGTGGGCCAGAAGCTCGGCAGCCGCGTCGAGTTGGTCATCCCGCCGGACAAGGGCTACGGCGCGCAGGCCCAGCAGAGCATTCCGGCCAACTCCACGCTGGTCTTCGTCGTCGACCTCAAGAAGATCATGCCGAGCAAGATCGACGGCAAGCCGGTCGCGCAGGACAACGGCGATCTCCCCAAGGTCGGCACCAACATCGACGGCAAGGCGCCGAAGATCACCCTCCCCAAGGGCCAGGACGCGCCGAAGGACGTCGAGAGCGCGACGATCATCAAGGGCAAGGGCGCGACGGTCGGTGCGAAGAGCACCGTGCGGGCCCACTACACGGCGGTGACCTGGAAGGACGGCAAGGTCGTCGCCAACACCTGGGCGCCGGGGCAGCCCGGGGCGCAGGATGTGCCGGTCGCGCAGCTGCCGGGCTGGAAGGAAGGCCTCAAGGGCAAGAAGGCCGGCAGCCGGGTGCTGGTCGTGGTGCCGAAGAGCAAGCTGACGCCTGACCAGCAGAAGTCCATCGGTTCCGACGTGGTGTTCTCGGTGGACGTCCTCAGCGTGAACTGATGTTGATCTGCGAGACTGGCGCCGTAATCGTAAAGATTCGTAAGTAGGAGCACATCCGTGAGCATCGACAAGCCCGAGATCGACTTTCCTGAGGGCCCGGCTCCCACCGAGCTCGAGATCGTGGACCTGAGGGAGGGCGACGGGCCGGTCGCCAAGGCCGGGGACACCGTCTCCGTCCACTACGTCGGCGTGTCCTTCAGCACCGGCGAGGAGTTCGACGCCAGCTGGAACCGCGGCAAGCCGCTCCAGTTCCAGCTGGGCGCCGGCCAGGTCATCGCCGGCTGGGACCAGGGCGTGCAGGGCATGAAGGTCGGCGGCCGCCGCCGGCTGACCATCCCCGCCCACCTCGCGTACGGCGACCGTGGCGCCGGCGGCGGCCTGATCGCCCCCGGCGAGACGCTGATCTTCGTCTGCGACCTGGTGTCCGTCTGAGACCAGGTGCCGGTCGCCCTGCGCGACCGCTGCTGACGTGACCGGGGGCCCGTGCCGTGATGGCACGGGCCCCCGGACGAGTAAGCCCCCACTTCCTTCCGGCCGGCGGCCTCTGGCACCCGGACGCCGCCGGCCCCGCCCGTCGGGCGGACGAAGGGAGCGGGGGCTTTCCCGTCCGGCTTTTGCCCTGACCACCGCGAGCGGTACGGTCAACGATCGGAAGTTCAAACGAGAAAGGGCGTCGATGGCCATTGCCAAGGCCGAGCGGCTGATGAATCTGGCGCTGTGCCTGCTGGGGACGCGACGCCCGCTGACCAAACGTGAACTGCGGTCCTCCATCGAGGCCTATATCGAGGCGAGCAGCGACGACTCGTTCAACCGCATGTTCGAGCGGGACAAGGACGATCTGCGCGAGCTGGGCCTGGTCATCGAGACCGTCGAGGGCATCGAGGGCGACATCGGCTATCTCGCCCGCCGCGACAGCAACCGTCTGCCCCCGATCACGCTGGACGCCGAGGAGGCCGCTGCCCTGGGGCTCGCCGCCAAGATCTGGCAGCAGGCCCGGCTGGCGGGCGCCGCCAGCGGCGCGCTCCAGAAGCTGCGCGCGGCCGGAATGCCGCTGGCCGGGGACGGTGCCGACTACGACGCCGGACAGCCGCACAGCGCGCTGGAGCCCCGGATCCCCGCCCATGAGGCCGCCTTCGAGCCACTGATGCTGGCCTGCCGCGACCGTCGCCCGGTCGTCTTCGACTACCGCAAGTCGAATGCCGCCCACCCCGAGCAGCGGCAGGTCGAACCCTGGATCCTCGAATGCTGGCGGGGCCACTGGTACGTCGCCGGCTGGGACCGTGAGCGCCAGGCCGAGCGGGTCTTCCGGCTCTCCCGGATCACCGGCAAGGTCCGTTCCCGGCAGGGGGCGTTCACCGCGCCGGTGCCCGATCATGTCACCGTCCGCAATACCGTCGAGAGCTGGGCCGGCGAGACCGCCACCGGCACCGCCACGATCAAGCTGCGCGCTGAGCACGGGTACCCGCTGCGCGCCCGCGCGCTCACCGTCCGCGAGCTGGGCGACGGCTGGGACGAGCTGGAGATCCCCAACGGGCACGGACTCGACGCCTGGCTCGTGGAGTTCGGCCCCGACGTGGTCGTCCTGGAACCCGCGGAGCTGCGCGCCGATGTCATCGACCGGCTGCGTGCCGTGGCCAAGGGCTGAGAGGGATACGAGACCCATGGCGACGAACGCCATCGACCAGACCCGCCGGATGCTGTCCCTGGTGACCTACCTGCGTGAGCGTCCCGGCGCCCGCGTCGGGGACGTCGCCCGCGCCTTCGGCATCACCGAGGACGAGCTGATCGCCGACCTCGACGTGCTGCCGATGTGCGGGACGAGCTTCCGCGGCGGCGACCTCCTGGACATCGACACCGACGGCGACCGCATCTGGTGGCACAACCCCGACGATGTCGCCGAGCCGCTGCGGCTGGCCGCCGACGAGGCGACCGCGCTGCTGGTCGCGGCCCGCGCGGTGGCCACCCTGCCCGGACTGCGCGAGGGCGACCGGCAGGCGCTGCTGCGCGCCACCGCCAAGCTGGAGGCGGCGGCCGGTGAGGCGGCCGGCGCCAGCTCCCGGCTCTCGGTGACCTTCGAATCCGAGGGCGGCGTGTTCGCCGACGTGGACCGTGCCATCGCCGAGCGGCGCCGGCTGTGGCTGCGCTACTACTCCCCGGCCCGCGACGAGCTGACCGAGCGCGAGGTGGACCCGATCCGGCTCTTCGCCGTCGGCCACACCTATATGGAGGCCTGGTGCCGGCTCTCGGAAGCCCGGCGCACCTTCCGGCTCGACCGGGTCGCCGAGATCAAGCTGCTGGACGCCCCCGCCGACCCGCCCCCGGTCGAGCTGCGTGATCTGTCGGAGGGCCTGGTGCAGCCCGCGGCCGAGGACCCCGAGGTCTCCATCGAGGTCGGGCCCGGCGGCCGCTGGGTCGCCGAGTACTACCCGCACGACAGCGCCGAGGAGCTGCCCGACGGCGGGCTGCGCATCACCCTGCGCACCCCCGACCCGGCCTCGCTGCGGCGGCTGGCCCTGCGGCTGGGCCGGGACGGCCGGATCGTGGCGCCGCAGGTCCTGGCCGACAGCGCGCGGCAGGCCGCCGAGCAGGCCCTCGCGGCGTACGGCGAGTGAGCGCGGCGGACCGGACGGCGGGCCGGGCACGCCGTGCGGCGCGGGGCGAAGGACGAGGCAGCGGAGGATGACGATGGTGACCACCACCTTGCCGGGCCGGCCCGCGCCGGTGCTCTACAAGGCAGCCTGCCCGGACTGCCGGGGCCGCTTCGAACTGGCCTCGGACGCGTTCCGGCTGGCGATCGGCGCCAGCAGCCGCACCACCTTCTACTCCTTCACCTGCCCCGACTGCCGCCGCGCGGTGCGCAAACCGGCCGGCGAGCGGATCATCGAGCTGCTCACCGGCGGCGGCGTCCGCACGCTGCGGCTGCACACGGGCTGACCGTTAGGCTCGTCCCATGCTCTGGCCCATGATCGCAATCGCCCTCGGCTTCGCCGGGCTCGCCGTGCTCGGCGTCCTCGCCGTCCGCGTCTTCGTCGAAGTGCGACGGCTGGCCCGCCAGGTCGGGGCCACCTCGGAGCGGATCCAGCGGGCCAGCGAGGACCTGGAGCGGGCGGCGGTGCCGCTGGCGTCCCGGATGCACGAGGCAGGCCGGGACTGAGATGTCGCCGTCCGGATGCGTGCCCTGCTCCGCCGGAGAGCAGAAGGGTAGGCTTCCCTCTGCGGTTCACAGCCCGCGGAGGTCGAGGCAATTCGGAAGACGCACGGGCATTGCCCGGCGTTCACCACCGAACGTTACGATCGAGCGAGCCAGCACCAGGACGCCAGTCCGACCCCATTCGGCAGGCACCACAGCAGACGCCGCCCCGGCGAGAAGGTAGTCGCAGATGTTGAGCAACTTGAGGGCCCCCGAGATCATTCTGATCCTCGTCGTCATTGTGCTGCTGTTCGGTGCGAAGAAGCTTCCGGACATGGCGCGTTCGCTCGGGAAGTCCGCTCGCATCCTCAAGAGCGAGGCCAAGGCGATGAAGAAGGAGGGCGACGCGGACGGCGGCGCCACCTCCGGCACCTCCTCCGAGGCATCCGCCGATGCTGCTCAGCAGGCCCCTCGTACGATTCAGGCGGCTCCCGGTGATGTGAGCAGCTCGCGCCCCGTGGCCGAGCCGAACCGCACCAACCAGAGCTGACCGATCCGATCCAGTCGCCCCGGCCCGGTCGGCGGCGGCTGATGTACGAGACGAGGAAGTGGGTTGCTCAAGTCTGCCCGCAAGCAGGAGAAGGACCCCGAGGGGCGGATGCCGCTCGCGGCGCATCTGCGTGAGCTGCGTAACCGGCTGCTGAAATCGGTGCTGGCCATCATGGTCATCACTGTCGTCGCGATGTGGCAGTACAACGCGATCGCCGACTTCGTCACGGGCCCGGTCATCGCATCGGTCGGCTGTCCCAAGGGCCAGTCCGTTCCGCGCGACCACCCCTGTGCCCAGATCGTCGCCAACGGTCTGCTCTCACCGTTCACGATCATGCTGAAGGTGTCCCTCACCACCGGCGTCGCCTTCGCCACCCCGGTGTGGCTCTACCAGCTCTGGGCCTTCCTCGCACCGGGGCTGCACCGTCACGAGAAGAAGTACGCACTCGGCTTCGTCGGTGCCGGTGTCCCGCTCTTCCTGGGCGGCGCGTACCTCGCCTACGCGGTCCTGCCGACCACGGCGGGTGCGCTGGTCGGACTGACCCCCGAGAACTGGGGCAACCTCTTCCCCGCCGACGAGTTCTTCGACATCGTCACGCGCATGGTGCTGGTCTTCGGCCTCGCCTTCGAGCTGCCGCTCCTCCTGGTGCTGCTCAACTTCGGCGGGGTGCTCACCGGCCGCCGGATCATGAGCTGGTGGCGGTTCATGGTGCTCGGCATCACGGTGTTCGCGGCCCTCGCCACGCCGACCGGTGACCCGCTGACCATGGGGCTGCTGGCCGCTCCGATCGTGGTGCTGTACTTCGGTGCCACCGGCATCTGCCTCTTCAACGACCGTCGCCGCAAGATCGGCAACCCGGATGCGGGGCTGAGCGATGACGAGGCCTCGGAGCTCGATCTGACGCCCGGCGAGGTCGGGGAGATCGAGCCGGTTGCCTCCGGGCGGATGCTGCCGGAGCAGGCGAGTGGTGAGGCGGGCGAGAGGGATGCGGGGCGTCGTGATGGGTACGACGACTTCACGTGACGGGTTGTGACTTGGGGTAGTCGGCGCTTGTAGTTCGGCTGCGGGTGGGTTGTGGCTGGGCGCGCAGTTCCTCGCGCCCCTTCGGTGGCGCGGCCGATCCGTCATGTGCTTTCGGTGCGGGTGCGTTTGGGCTGGCGTCGTTGCGGGTTGCGTGGTTGCCGCGGGGGTCGGAGGGGACGCACCGGGGCCCTCCCCCAGCCTCCGGCCGGGAGGTGCCCCCACGGCGCGGGCGACGCGGGTGCGTTCGTTTGATTGCCCCGGTGTTTGCTCCGGTCCTGCGGGCGGGCCCCGGTACATGCCCTCCGACCGTCCCCCGTTGCCGACTGCGGCCCGGTGGCACCGTCCGTCACAGACCCCATCTCGGGCCGCGCCCAAGCTGCGGGGACCAGTTGCCTGCCAAGAGGTGCCGCTGCCTTGCCGTAACGGTGATCCGTACGGCGGGTTGGCCGCGTACGGACGGTGGTCGGAGGGGATGTCCGGTGCCCCGCCCGCAGGACCGGAGCGAACGCCGGGGTGCCTTACCTCCGGGACCAGGGCCGCCCGCGCCGAGGACGGGGTACCGGGCGTCCCCTCCGACCCGCCACCCACCCGCCGTAGGCGAACCGGCGACCAGCCACCGGCAAAGGCCGCCATAAAGATCGGGTCGTTGTCAGAGGTGGCCGGTAGGCTCGTAAGCACGATGACCGAGGACATGTCCCCTGCTGAGCGCTATGCCGCCGCCAAGCTCCGGGCGGCCGAGCAGGCCACCGCACTCGCCCCTTTCCGTGAAATGTACGACTTCGGGCTGGATCCGTTCCAGATCGAGGCGTGTCGGGCCCTGGAGGCCGGCCAGGGCGTACTGGTCGCGGCTCCTACTGGATCCGGTAAGACGATCGTCGGCGAATTCGCCGTCCACCTGGCCCTGGAGCAGGGCCGAAAATGCTTCTACACCACGCCCATCAAGGCGCTGTCCAACCAGAAGTACCAGGATCTGGTCCGGCGTTACGGTGCCGAGAAGGTCGGACTGCTGACCGGCGACAACAGCGTCAACTCCGAGGCTCCGGTGGTCGTGATGACCACCGAGGTGCTGCGGAACATGCTCTATTCCGGATCGCAGTCGCTGGTCGGCCTCGGCTATGTGGTCATGGACGAGGTGCACTACCTCTCCGACCGCTTCCGTGGCGCCGTCTGGGAAGAGGTGATCATCCATCTTCCCGAGTCGGTGACGCTGGTGTCACTGTCGGCGACGGTCTCCAACGCCGAGGAGTTCGGCGACTGGCTGGACACGGTGCGTGGCGACACCGCCGTGATCGTCTCCGAGCACCGGCCGGTGCCGCTGTGGCAGCACGTCCTCGCGGGGCGCCGGATATATGACCTGTTCGAGGAGCGGGACGGGCAGCGCGGCGGCCGCCGTGAGGTCAATCCCGATCTGGAGCGGCTGGCGCGGATGGAGAACAGCCGGCCGACGTTCGGGCGGGACAAGCGCCGGGGCCGCAATATGCGCGAGGCGGACCGGGAGCGTGAGCGGCGCCAGCGCGCGCGTATCTGGACGCCGAGCCGGCCCGAGGTCATCGACCGTCTCGACAGCGAGGGCCTGCTGCCCGCGATCACCTTCATCTTCAGCCGGGCCGGCTGCGAGGCGTCCGTTCAGCAGTGCCTGGCCTCGGGCCTGCGGCTCAACGACCAGGAGGGCCGCGAGCAGGTCCGCCGCATAGTGGAGGCGCGGACGGCCGGGATTCCGGATGACGATCTTCATGTGCTCGGCTACTTCGAGTGGCTGGAGGGCCTGGAGCGGGGCATCGCCGCGCACCACGCCGGCATGCTGCCGACCTTCAAGGAGGTCGTCGAGGAGCTGTTCCTGAAGGGTCTGGTCAAGGCCGTCTTCGCCACCGAGACGCTGGCGCTGGGCATCAACATGCCTGCGCGCTCCGTGGTGTTGGAAAAGCTGGTGAAGTGGAACGGTGAGCAGCACGCCGACATCACCCCCGGCGAGTACACCCAGCTGACCGGCCGCGCCGGGCGCCGCGGTATCGACATCGAGGGCCACGCGGTGGTGCTGTGGCAGCGGGGGATGGATCCGGGCGCGCTGGCCGGGCTCGCCGGGACGCGTACCTATCCGCTGCGGTCCTCGTTCAAGCCGTCGTACAACATGGCGGTCAACCTCGTCTCGCAGTTCGGCAGGCACCGTTCGCGGGAGCTGCTGGAGATGTCCTTCGCGCAGTTCCAGGCCGACAAGTCGGTGGTCGGGATCTCGCGGCAGGTGCAGAAGAACGAGGAGGGGCTGGAGGGTTACCGCGGCTCGATGACCTGCCACCTCGGCGACTTCGAGGAGTACTCCCGGCTGCGGCGGCAGTTGAAGGACCGGGAGACGGAGCTCGCCAAGCAGGGCGCGGCGCAGCGGCGGGTGGCGGCCGCGGCGGCGCTGGAGAAGCTGAAGCCCGGCGATGTCATCCATGTGCCGACCGGCAAGTACGCGGGCCTGGCACTGGTCCTCGACCCCGGGATGCCCTCGGGGCGGACGAACGGCCACCGCGGCTTCGACGCGCAGGACGGCCCGCGGCCGCTGGTGCTGACCGCCGAGCGGCAGGTCAAGCGGCTGGCCTCGATCGACTTCCCGGTGCCGGTCAAGGCGCTGGACCGGATGCGGATCCCCAAGTCGTTCAACGCCCGCAGCCCGCAGTCGCGCCGCGATCTGGCCTCCGCGTTGCGGACGAAGGCCGGCCATATGGTGCCGTCGCGGCATCGCAAGCCCCGTTCGGAGGCGGCCGACGACCGTGAGATCGCCCGGCTGCGTACGGAGATCCGGGCGCACCCCTGCCATGGCTGCGCCGAGCGGGAGGACCACGCCCGCTGGGCGGAGCGCTATCAGCGACTGCTGCGCGACACCCGCCAGTTGGAGCGCCGGATCGAAGGCCGGACGAACACCATCGCCCGTACCTTCGACCGGATCTGTGCCCTGCTGACCGAGTTGGACTACCTCGAAGGCGACACCGTCACCGACGAGGGCCGCCGGCTGGCCCGGCTCTACGGTGAGCTGGATCTGCTGGCGAGCGAGTGTCTGCGCGAGGGCGTCTGGGAGGGGCTGGGCCCCGCCGAGCTGGCGGCCTGCGCCTCGGCGCTGGTGTACGAGGCGCGGCAGGCGGATGACGCGGTGGCGCCCAAGCTGCCGGCCGGCAAGGCCAAGGACGCACTGGCCGAGATGGTCCGCATCTGGGGCCGGCTGGACGCGCTGGAGGAGGATCACAAGATCAACCAGGCGGAGGGCGTCGGCCAGCGGGAGCCGGACCTCGGCTTCGCCTGGGCCGCCTACCGCTGGGCCTCCGGCTTCGGCCTCGACGAGGTGCTCCGCGAGGCCGAGATGCCCGCCGGTGACTTCGTCCGCTGGTGCAAGCAGCTGATCGACGTCCTCGGCCAGATCGCGGCCGCGGCCCCGCCCGGCGGCACGGTCGCCCGCACGGCCCGCAAGGCCATGGACGGGGTGCTGCGCGGCGTGGTGGCGTACTCGTCGGTGGGCTGAGCACGACGGGCCGAGCGCGGCTCTAGGGCGTGTCCGCAAAGTCCCGCCTGGCTCGCGACGCCTGGCACGCACGCTCGCTGCGTTGTCGGGATCGTCCACGTAGGCCCACTACGAGGACGACCCTCCGCCTTGCGAGCGCACGCACCAGACGCCGCGAGCCCCGCCCTCCGGGCGGACGACGGGACTTTGCGGACACGCCCTAGCAGCTGCGGCGGCGCCGTGCCCCTCCGGAAGGGGCGCGGCGCCGCCGCACTTTGCCCGGGCGGTAGCAGGAGGCCGTTCGAGGGGCGGCCGTCAACGAACTCCTCCTGTGGCGCGAGGAGTTCACATCGGTGGGGAGGAGGGGTGGGCCGACCGGGGTGGTGGGGGCAGGGTGCCGTCAAGATGGCCGCCGACCCCGTGGTCCGGCGGTGGTGGCAGCTCGCCGGCCCGTGTCAGGAGCAGACCGAGGGCGCCGTACCGGGGGGAGTGGTGGACGCCGATGCGGGAGGTCTTCCACCACGATTGAGGTGCGGTGTGTTCCGGCCGGCTGCCGCGGAAAAGCACGCGCCGATTTCCCGCTCCGGTGAAACGCTGGCGGCATGATTGATCACATGGCGATTCAGGTGGCGGACGTTCCTGCCAGCGCGGCTTTCTACGACCGTGTCCTCGCCCCGCTCGGGGCCCAACGGACCAAGGAATTCGGCGAGTTCATCAGCTTCGGCACCACCGGGCACACGCTCTGGCTGGTCCCCGCGACCGACGACGGGCCCGCCCGTGAGGTGCACCTCGCCTTCGCCGCGCCCGACCGGGCGGCCGTCGATGCCTTCCATGCCGCCGCCGTCGAGGCCGGCGCCGAGTCCCTGCACGCCCCACGGCTGTGGCCTCAGTACCACGAGTCGTACTACGGGGCCTTCGTCCGTGACCTCGACGGCAACAACGTCGAAGCGGTCTGTCATACGCCCTAGGTGTATTGACCCGCAGCGGTCGGGGCCGGGTGCCGCGGCGGTGTGGCACCCGGCCGGCGGAGGCGGCGGCGGGCGCCCGCGCGGAGGGCGAGGAAGAGGAGGACGCCGAGGGGGGAGAGCAGCACGGTGAACAGGAGCAGGGGTCCCATCACCAGCGGATGGATGCTCAGCTCCCGGGCCTCGCGGTACATCCACTGCCCCAGGAAGAGGTCCCAGGCGATCACCTGTGCCCAGATCGCGCCCGCTCCGCCGCCGAGCCGCAGCAGCTCCTGGAACCCCGCCAGATCGGGGTGGCTGACGGCGGCCCACAGCTGGGGGAACACCGGGACGGCCAGGGCGACATAGACCGCGAGGACCGGCACCATCGGCAGTGGGGAGGCGGCGATCCGGTCGGTCCAGCGCCATCCCGGGGCCAGGATCAGCAGCGCCCAGAACGGCGCCGCGAGGGTGAAGGCCAGGTTGAAGAGGGTGGGGGTGGTCATGCCGGCAACTCCTGCTCGGGGTGGTGGGGGTGGGCGGTCTCGGCGATCTCCGCAGTGGTGGCGGACGAGGACGGGGTTCCGGGGCCGGTCCCGCCGCCGGGGCGTCGTAGGGCGGCGAAGGTGCCGGCCGCGGTGGCCGCCGTGAGGGCCGCGAGGGCGCCGAGTGTCGCGCCGTCCGGGTGGATCAGGGCCTGGCCGCGCAGGGCCTGCCAGGTCACCAGGGCCAGCAGCGCGGTGGTGAAGCCGGCCGCGACCAGCACCAGGCGGAGGCGTATCCGCTCGTCCCGCAGCCGGGCGCAGCGGCCGGACAGTGCCTCGATCGCGTAGAGGAAGAGCGGCAGTGCCTGGAGGGCGTGCATGCCGACGAAGTGCGGGATGCGCAGATCGCCGCCGGTGGTGTTCCAGCCGGTCAGCGGCATGGCCGGGCCGCCGTCGGGGATGCCGACGCTGTGCGCGCCGACGAGGGTGCGCAGCGCGCCCTGGGCCTGCTGCTCCGGTGTGGGCATCGCCATCAGGCCGCCGAGCAGCAGCCCGGTCAGGGCGAGCAGCAGTCCGAGCCGGATCGCCCAGGTCGCGGCACGGTCACCCAGGCGGGCGCGGAACAGCAGGACCGCGATGACGAGGGTGGCCACCCACAGGACGGCGATGGTGACGCCCATGGTGAGGAACAGGCCCCGGTCCAGCGGGGTTTCGATGTTGAAGTGGCTGCGCCGGCCGCGGATGGTCTGCCCGGTGATGATCGCCATCTCGATGGTTCCGGTCACCACGACGGTGTGTGCGGCCCACCGCCCGGTCCGGCTCGGGGGCGTGTGGCGGGACAGCATCCAGGCCAGCGTCAGCCCGTATGCCGCGAAGGAGACCGCGAACTTGAGGGGCTTGAGCCAGATGGGCGCGCCGACCAGGACCCGGTCGTCGACGATCAGGCCGGCCGCCGCGACGACGGCGAGTGCGGCCATCGCCCAGGAGAAGGCGAGCAGTGAGCGATATCTGGACATGCGGGTCCCCCGTGAATGGATAGTGGCGCTTTCCGCTATCTGATAGCTGGACTATCTATGATGGAGGGCGGAATGGCAAGGCCGGGTGCGGGCGCCCGGCCATTCGGCACGCCGGGGAGATGGCCCCGGCGAGGAGAAGGGCGGCAGATGCGCATCGGGGAGTTGAGTCGCGAGACGGGAGTCGCGATCCCGACGATCAAGTACTACGTCCGCGAGGGGCTGTTGCCCGCGGGCCGGCTGACCAGCCCGAACCAGGCCAGTTACGACGCCGGCCATGTCCGCAGGCTGCGCCTGATCCGGGGGATGATCGACGTCGGGGGGCTTTCGGTCTCGGCCGTGCGGGACGTGCTGGCCGCCGTCGACTCACCGGAGGAGTCGGTGCACCACGTGCTCGGCGCGGCGCAGGAGGCGATCACCCCGCGGACGGCCGCCGCACCGGAGGGGATGGAAGAGGCGCGGCAGACGGTCGCGGAGCTGATCCGCCGCCGCGGCTGGCGGGTCGAGCCGCAGAACCCGTCAATCGAGAAACTGGCCGTCGCGCTGGCCACCTTCCGGGGCATCGGGCACGGCGATTTCGAGGAGGTCCTGGACGCCTACGCCGAGGCCTGTGAGCGGGTCGCCGCCGCCGATCTGGCGTGGGCGGGGCGCAATGCCGAGGTCGACGGGCTGGTGGAGAGCGTCGTGGTGGGGACCGTCCTGGGGGACGCGGTCCTCTCGGCGCTGCGCCGGCTCGCGCATGTGGAGGCGTCGGCCCGCAGGTTCGAGAGTCTTGCGGAGGGGGCGCGCGGCCGCCGGCGGCGGCCGCAGCCAACTCCCAAGGCCCTGTAGGGCGCAGGGCGCTCCCCTCCCGGCTCCCGTACGACAGCGGGCCCTTCCCCGCGGCACTCTCGCCGGGAAGGGCCCGTATGGCTCCGCCGCGTCAGGAAGCCGCCGCCGCGGTGGGCTCCTGTTCGGCCTCGACCTGCTGGTTCCAGTCGCGCTTGGCGGCCTGCCAGCCGTCCTCGTCGTGGCCGGTGCGCCAGTAGCCGGAGATGGACAGGTCCTCGCGGGGGATCTCGCGCTCGACGCGGAGCAGCCGCCGCAGTTCCTTCACGAAGCCGGCCTCGCCGTGCACGAACGCCTGGACCCGGCCGGACGGGAAGGTCAACGCCCGGACGGCGGCGACCAGTTCGCGGCCGACCGGGGCGCCGCCACGGTACAGCCAGGTGACCTCGGCGCCGGCCGGTATGTGCAGCTCCTGGCGCTCCTCCGGTCCCGCCACCTCGATGAAGGCGTGCACCGGCACCCCCGCGGGCATCCGGGCGAGCGAGGCCGCGATGGCCGGCAGCGCGCTCTCGTCGCCCGCCAGCAGATGCCAGTCGGCGCCGGCCTCCGGGGCATAGGCGCCGCCGGGGCCGAGCAGGAAGATCTCGTCACCGGGCTGTGCCGCGGCCGCCCAGGGACCGGCCAGGCCCTCGTCGCCGTGCACCACGAAGTCCACGGTCAGCTCGCGGGTCTCGGCGTCCCAGCTGCGGACGGTGTACGTACGGGTGCTGGGCCACTGGTCACGCGGGAAGTCGGCCCGGATCTGCGCGATGTCGAACGGCTCGGGGTAGACGACGCCGGGGCGCGGGAAGACCAGCTTGACGTAATGGTCGGAGTACTCGCCCGCGGCGAACTCCACCAGCCCTTCACCGCCCAGCACCACCCGGACCATGTGCGGCGTGAGCTGCTCGGTGCGCCGCACCCGGGCGCGGTGCACGGCGGGCTTCTTGCGGGACGGACGCTCTACTGCCACGGCAATCTCCCCTGACGCCAAGGTTATTAGGTATACCTAACCTAACAGTTCATCGGCGAAGTGTGAGGAGCAGCCGCTGGAGGGCGCCGCCGAGGCCCCACCGGTCGGCCAGTGCTTCCAGGCGCTCCGGGTCGGCCGGTTCGACGGGCAGGGCGTGGTCGACGGCGGGCACCGGTACGTCGGTGGCCACCTTCACGACCTTCGGGGCGACCGCCAGGTACGGGCGCGACTCCAGCAGCCGCTTGCGCTGTGCGGGGGTCACCTTCGAGGCGGGGTCGTCGGCGGCGGCCATGATTCCCGCCAGATCGCCGTAGGTGGCCAGCAGCTTGGCGGCGGTCTTCTCGCCGATGCCCGGAACGCCGGGCAGGCCGTCGCTGGGGTCGCCGCGCAGCAGCGCCAGATCGGCGTAGCCGGGGCCGTCCACCCCGTACTTCTCCCGCAGCAGGGCCTCGTCGGTGACCTGGAGGGTGCCGACGCCCTTGAGCGGATAGAGGATGCGGATACCGCGACGGTCGTCGACGAGCTGGAAGAGGTCGCGGTCGCCGGTGACGATGTCCACCGGGCCCGTGGCCTGCGCGGTCAGGGTGCCGATCACGTCGTCGGCCTCGTAGCCGGCCGCGCCGATGCGGGCGATGCCCAGGGCGTCCAGGACCTCCTCGATGACCGGGACCTGCGGCGAGAGGGTGTCGGGGATCTCCTCCTCGTCGGGCTCCGCGGACCCGGCCGGGGCCTCCTCGGCGACCCGGTGTGCCTTGTAGGAGGGGATCAGATCGACCCGCCACTGGGGGCGCCAGTCGAAGTCCATACAGGCGACCAGGTCATCGGGGTGGTGGTCCTGGACGAGCCGGGCGATGAAGTCCAGCAGACCGCGCACCGCGTTCACCGGGGTGCCGTCCGGGGCTTTGACTGATTCCGGTACCCCGAAATAGGCGCGGAAGTAGAGCGAGGCGGTGTCGAGGAGCATCAGGCGTCGAGTCACATCCCGCATCTTGCCGTATGCCCCATACGTCACACAGGCGTGAGCTGGATCACCGTTGTGTTTGAGTCAGATAAAGAGGGGCAGGCGCGCACCCGGAGTGAACCAGGTCGGGATTCAACTATTCGACCGGTAAACGCGGGCCGACCCCGTGCCGCTCCACGACCTGGCTACGGGGGTGGCAGGTCGTTCTTCACACAACAAGAGAGGCATATGTGTCCAGGCTGCAAGCCGAGCACCTGTACAAGGTGTTCGGCAGAAGACCCGAGGACGCGGTCCGCAAGCTCGAAGCCGGCGAGAGCCGGGACGAGCTGCGGGCCGAAGGCACCACCGCGGCGGTGATCGACGCGTCGATCGAGGTCGACGAGGGCCAGATCTTCGTCGTCATGGGTCTGTCCGGGTCCGGTAAGTCCACCCTGTTGCGGATGCTCAACGGGCTGCTGGAGCCGACCGCCGGGACCGTCCGGATCGACGGCCAGGACCTCACCTCGCTCAGCGACAAGGAACTGCGCAAGGTCCGCTCCGAGAAGATCTCCATGGTCTTCCAGCACTTCGCGCTCTTCCCGCACCGCAGTGTGCTGGAGAACGCCGCCTACGGCCTGGAGGTGCAGGGCGTCCCCCGCGCCGAGCGCACCCGGCGCGCCACCGAGGCACTGGAACTCACCGGGCTCAAGGGCTGGGAGAAGTCCTGGCCCGACGAGCTGTCCGGCGGGATGCAGCAGCGGGTGGGCCTGGCCAGGGCGCTGGCCACCGATGCCGATCTGCTGCTGATGGACGAGTCCTTCAGCGCACTCGACCCGCTGATCCGCCGCGATATGCAGGACCAGCTGCTCGAACTCCAGAAGACCCTGAAGAAGACCATCGTCTTCATCACCCACGACCTCAACGAGGCGATGCGCCTCGGTGACCGGATCGCCGTGATGCGGGACGGGCGGATCGTGCAGACCGGCAGCGCCGAGGACATCCTCGTCACGCCGGCCAACGACTACGTCGCCTCCTTCACCCAGGACGTGGACCGGACGCGGGTGCTGACCGCGGGCGCGATCATGGCCGAGGTCGGGACCGTGCTCGGTGCGACCACCCCCGAGGGCCACAAGCTCACCACCGCGGCGGAGTTCCGGGCCGCGGCGCCCGCCACCGTCGGGGTGGACACCCCGCTCTTCGAGCTGTTCACCCCCTGCTCGACCAGCACCGTTCCGGTCGCCGTGACCGATGAGCACGGGGACCTGGTCGGTGCGGTGGCGGCCGAGCGGCTGCTCGCCGTCCTCGGCGAACCCGCCCGGCAGGACACGGCCGGTGTTCCGGCCCAGGGCGGCGACGGCACGGCCGTGCCGCCCGGCAAGACGACCGCGGCGGACGCGCCGGCCGGCCACGAGCCCGAGGACAAGGTGATCGCCGGTGCCTAGGATCCCGATAGGCAGCTGGGCCGAGGGCGCCGTCAACTGGCTGCGCGACAACCTCGACTGGTTCTTCACCCTCATCACGAAGGTGCTGAACGGCCTCTACGACGCGATTCACACGGTGCTGTCCGGGCCCGAACCGCTGCTGCTGGCCGGCATCCTCGCGGTGCTCGCCTGGTGGCTGCGCGGTCTGCCGGCCGCCCTGCTCACCTTCGGCGGCTTCGCCCTGATCGACTCGGTCGAACAGTGGAACCCGACCATCGAGTCGCTGTCCCTGGTGCTGGTGGCCTGCCTGATCACCGTGGTGGTCGCGGTGCCGCTCGGTATCTGGGCGGCCCGCAGCCGGGTCGTCGGCGGTGTGCTGCGTCCGGTCCTGGACCTGATGCAGACGATGCCGGCGATGGTCTACCTCATCCCCGGCATCCTCTTCTTCGGCCTCGGTGTCGTCCCCGGCATCGTCGCCACCATCGTCTTCGCCATGCCGCCCGCGGTCCGGATGACCGAACTCGGCATCCGGCAGGTCGACGCGGAACTGGTCGAGGCGGCCGAGGCGTTCGGCACCCACCCGCGGCGCACGCTCTTCCGCGTCCAGCTGCCGCTGGCGCTGCCGACGATCATGGCCGGTATCAACCAGGTCATCATGCTGGCGCTGTCCATGGTCGTCATCGCCGGCATGGTCGGCGGCGGCGGTCTCGGCGGGTCCGTCTACAACGCGATCAGCTCGGTCGATGTGGCGCTGGGCGCCGAGGGCGGTATCGCGGTCGTCATTCTGGCCATGTACCTGGACCGGATGACCGGCGCTCTCAACCAGCGGGTCTCCCCGCTCGGCCGGCGGGCGCTGGCCAAGGCGCAGGCGGCGCTCGGCGGCCTGAAGTTCCTGCACTGGCGGCCCGCCACCTCCGTGGCCATGGTCGGCATCGTCGTGCTGGCGCTGCTCGCAGGCGGGATGGGCATGACGGGCAAGGGCGGCGGCCAGGGCGGCGGCGGCAACGGCCGTCCGATCAGCCTCGGCTACGTCAACTGGGACGAGGGCAAGGCCACCACGTACCTCTGGAAGGAAATCCTGGAGGAGCGCGGCTACAAGCCCAAGGTCGAGGCCCTGGAGGCCGGCCCGCTGTTCGCCGGCCAGGCCCGTGGTGACATCGACGTGCAGACCAACGCCTGGCTGCCGACCACCCACGCCTCGTACTGGAAGAAGTACCAGGACAAGCTGGAGGACCTCGGCACCTGGTACGACAAGACCTCCCTGGAGATCGCGGTCCCGTCCTACCTGAAGGGCGTCAAGACCCTCGACGACCTCAAGGGCAGGGGCGGCCAGTTCGGCGGCAAGATCACCGGCATCGAGCCGGGCGCCGGCGAGATGAAGATCCTCAAGGAGAAGGTCCTCAAGGACTACGGCCTGGGCGGCGAGTACAAGGTCCAGGAGTCCAGCACCGCGTCCATGCTCACCGAGCTGGACCGCTCGCTGCACGCCAAGAAGCCGATCGCGGTCACCCTGTGGTCCCCGCACTGGGCGTACGACAAGTACAAGCTCACCAAGCTCAAGGACCCCAAGGGCTCCTTCGGTTCCGGGGACGGTCTGCACCTGCTGGGCCGTAAGGGCTTCGCCAAGGACGAGCCCGAGGTCGCCTCGTGGATGAAGAAGTTCCACCTGGACGAGAAGCAGCTCACCAGCCTGGAGAGCGACATCAAGGACGCCGGCCAGGGCCATGAGCAGGACGGTGTGCGTACCTGGCTGAAGAAGCACCCCGGCCTGGTCGACAAGCTCGCGCCGTCCGCCGACGCCGCCTACGCCAAGGGCAAGGACGCCGGCAAGGCGCCGAACATCGGCTACCCCGCGTGGGACGAGGGCATCGCCACCACGTACCTGTGGAAGAACGTCCTGGAGAAGCGCGGCTACCGGCCGAACATCCGGAACCTCGATGTCGGGCCGATGTGGACGGGACTGTCCACCGGCCAGATCGATGTGGAGACGGACGGCTGGCTGCCGGTCGCGCAGAAGCAGTACTGGGACAAGTACAAGAAGGATCTGGTCGACGTCGGGCCCTGGTACGACAAGACCTCGCTGGAGATCGCGGTGCCTTCGTACGTCAAGGGTGTGAAGACCCTGGACGATCTGCGCGAGCACCAGGACGAGTTCCAGGGCAAGATCATCGGCATTGAGCCGGGCACCGGCGAGATGAAGCGCCTCAAGGACACCGTCGCTCCCGCGTACGGCCTTCAGGACTTCGAGGTCACCTCGGCCGGCACCAGCGCCATGCTGACGGAGCTGGACCGGGCGTACCACAAGAAGGAGCCGGTCGCGGTGGTGCTGTGGTCGCCGCACTGGGCCTACAGCAAGTACAAGCTCACCAAGCTCAAGGACCCCAAGGGCACCTGGGGCGCCAACAACCAGATCAAGACGCTCGGCAACAAGAGCTTCCCGGAGAAGTTCCCGGAGTTCCACGGCTGGCTGAAGAACTGGAAGATGAGCGCCGACGAGCTCGGCAGCCTGGAGCAGGACATCCAGGACGCCGGTAAGGGCAACGAGAACAAGGGCGTCGAGAAGTGGATCGCCGACCATCCGGGCATCGTCGACAAGATGGCGCCGGTGAAGTAGGCGGACCGGGCGCGTAGTCCGCGCCGCCCTGTCCTCCAGCGAGCCCCGTCCCCGGCAGTTGCCGGGCGGCGGGGCTCGTTGCTGTGCGGAGGCCGCGCGGCGCGGGAACGGTGGATCACCCGACCGGCGGCGTTTGCTGCGCGGCGGGGTGGGACAGGTGATTCGCTCTGCTGTGTGCCCGTTTTTCCTGAGGGGCCGCCGTGGTCGCGGCCGGCGAAGGAGATGACCGTGAAGCCCGCACCTTCCGCCGCCGTCGTCCTGCTCGGCCTCACCGTCCTGGGGCTCGCCGCGCCCGTCGCCGCCGCTCAGGTCGAGCCGGATCCGATGGTGGCCGGACAGCGGGTGCGTATCAGCGACGGCAGGGTGTGTGCTCAGGACGGTGCCGCGCGGGTGTCGTCGAGGCTGTTCGGCCCGGTGGTGCTGCGGCCGGGGGAGGGCGGGATGGCCGCCCAGGCCCGGGTCGCCGAGGGGGCCGCGCCGGGCCGCTACCCGGTGACCATCCACTGTGCGTCGGGCGGGGCGAGCTTCACCGAGACCGTCACGGTGCGCGACGCCCGGGTCGAGGGGCTGAACGCCGCCCAGGCCGCGGGCGGTCTGGCGCTGCTGGCGCTCGCCGCGGGTGCGGCGTTCTGGCTGCGGCGCACGGTCGGCGGACGCTCCTGAGGGCCGGGCCGCGGGGTGACAGCGGCCTGCTGCCCGCGTGGTGACGGGCGCGTACCGTGAGCGGATGACCGGTCACCGTTCCCCCCGGCGCGTGGTGTCCCTGGTGCCCTCCCTCACCGAGGCGGTGGCGGCGAGCGCGCCCGAGCTGCTGGTCGGGGTCACCGACTGGTGCAGCCACCCCGCCGGGCTCGACGTCCCCCGCATCGGCGGCACCAAGAATCCCGACATCGGCCGGATCGCGGCACTGGCGCCGGAGCTGGTGATCGCGAACGAGGAGGAGAACCGTCCGCAGGATCTGGATGCGCTGCGGGCCGCCGGGCTGACCGTCCTGGTCACCGAGGTACGGACACTGGACCAGGCGTGGCGCGAACTGGCGCGGGTGCTGGTGACCGGCTGCGGACTGCCCCGGCCCGAGTGGCTGGACGCCGCCGAGGCCGCCTGGCGCGACCTGCCGGCCCCGGCGGCGATGGGGGTCTCCGCTGCTCGAACGGAGTTGAGAGCTTGGGGAAGGACAGCGGTGGTGCCCATCTGGCGCCGGCCGTGGATGGTGCTGGGCCGGGACACCTTCGCCGGCGATGTCCTGGCCCGTCTGGGCGTGCGCAATCTGTACGCGGACCACGCCGAGCGCTACCCCCGTATTCCGCTCGACGAGATCGACACCGGGGCCGCCGATCTCGTGGTGCTGCCCGACGAGCCCTATCGCTTCAGCGCCGAGGACGGCCCGGAGGCGTTCCCCGGCCTGCCCGCCGCGCTGGTCAGCGGCCGCAGTCTGACCTGGTACGGGCCGTCGCTGGCGGCGGCCCCGGCCGAGCTGGCACAGGCGCTGGCCGGGGCCCGGTGAGGGCGCGGGGGACACCCCCTACGGCGTGACCGGCCGGGGCGGGGCCAGCAGGCGGCCGCGGGCCAGGCCGACGGCGGTGCGGGTGCCGGCCACCGCGACCGCCGCCACGAGGGCAGCGAACAGCGCCGCGGCGAGCCAGCCGAAGGCGTGCAGACCGGTGTGCCGGGCCAGGCCCGCCGCGCCCGTGACGCAGGTCCCCAGGGGGAAGGTGAAGCCCCACCAGGTCATCGAGAAGCCCATGCCGCGGCGGACGGCGCGGACCACCATCGCGGTGGCGAGCGGCAGCCAGAGCAGCGCGAAGCCCATCACCGGGACGCCGTAGAGCACCGCGAAGGCACCCATGGCGTGTGCGGTGGCCGGGGCCACGACGCCGGGTGCGGCGTCGGCGAGGTTGTTCACGGCGGTGGTCGACTGGCCGAGCGGGCCGAGGACGAGGAACAGCGTGGGGGTGAGCGCCAGGGGGAGCGGGCCGTGGTGGATCAGCCGGGACAGCACCAGCGGCAGCACGAGCAGGGTGGCCAGCAGGGACATGCCGAACAGGGCGTAGCAGCCGAGCAGCAGGGCCCGCTGCCACTGGCCGGCCGGCAGCTGCGCCACCAGCGCCGGGCCGACCGCCGCCGAGACCATCGGGGCGACCAGCGGCAGCAGCCAGACGGGGGAGGCGCTGCCGGGCTCGATCCGGTGCCGGGTGACCATCAGATACGGGATCGCCGCGGCGCCCACGAGTCCGGTCAGGGTGCCCACGGTCCACAGCACGGCGTCGGCGGCCACCGCGGCCGGTGTGCCGATGACGTCCCGGCCCACCGCGAGCGTGCCGCCGCCGACCGCGAGCAGGGCCATGGCGAGACAGCCGTAGAACGGGGCGACGGCCGGGTCCAGCAGCTGGCGGCGCGCCTGGTCGCCGTGGCGGACCCAGTGCACGGTTCTGGCGGCCAGCAGCGTCAGCAGCATCAGCACGGACAGCGCCCAGACCGCCTGGTAGGCGGTGCGCGCACCGGGCCCGGTGAACGGCAGCACCGCACCGGCGTTGGCGACGATCGCGGTGCCCATGACGGTGGCGTACCAGTTCGGCCCGAGATGACGGACCGACGCCGGGGCCGGGGTGCGGGGGGTGTCAGGGGCTGAGGTGTCGGTGCGGGAAGGTGCTTGCGCGAGGGTTGCCATGAGAGCAGCGTCGCCGCCCCGGACGGCCGCCACCAGGGACTCCGTGTCTATGAGGGCATAAGCTGGGGTTATGTGCAGGGGGATTTATGGGTGCTGAGGACGAGTCGGTCGCCGTATCGCTGGCGCACCGGGTCCCGGATCTCGGCGCGTTGGAGCTGCTGCTCGCCGTCGCCCGGCTCGGCAGTCTGGGGCGGGCCGCCCGCGCGCGGGGTATCAGCCAGCCCGCCGCCAGCAGCCGTATCCGGTCGATGGAGCGGCAGTTGGGGGTGGCGCTGGTGGAGCGCTCGCCGCGCGGCTCCCGGCTGACCGATGCCGGAGCGCTGGTGACGGACTGGGCGCGGCGGGTGGTGGAGGCGGCCGAGGCGTTCGACGCGGGCGCGCAGGCGCTGCGCGGGCGGCGCGATTCCCGGTTGCGGGTCGCCGCCAGCATGACGATCGCCGAGTATCTGCTGCCGGGCTGGCTGATCGCGCTGCGCGCCCAGCGGCCCGGCACTGCCGTCTCCCTGCTCGCGGGCAACTCCAGTGCGGTCGCCGAGCGGTTGCTGGGAGGCGCGGCGGACCTCGGTTTCGTCGAGGGGCTGGAGGTGCCGGCGGGGCTGGACGGGACGGTCATCGGACAGGACCGGCTGATCGTGGTCGCCGCCCCTTCCCACCCCTGGACCCGGCGCCGTACGGAGCTGACCGCCGCCGAACTGGCCGCCACCCCGCTGATCCTGCGTGAGCGGGGATCCGGGACCCGCCAGGTGCTGGACGCGGCGCTCGCCCGGCACGGCGGCCTGGCCGAACCGCTCCTGGAACTCGCCTCCACCACGGCCGTGAAGGCGGCGGTGGTGAGCGAGGCGGCGCCGTCCGTGCTCAGCGAACTCGCCGTCGGTGAGGAGCTGACCGC